>JBAYTS010000011.1:0-72419 GCA_041675545.1 Methylotenera sp. | reverse complement strand
CTTTCTGGAGCATCTCAAAATTGATTTGTTCCCGGATGAAGTTTATGTGTTTACCCCTAAAGGGACGATTCTGGCCTTGCCAAAACGGGCGACTGCGGTCGATTTTGCTTATGCCGTCCATTCTGGCATCGGCAATAGTTGTGTTGCTGTGCGCATTAACCATGAGTTGGCACCGTTGCGCTCAGAGTTACATAATGGCGACCACGTTGAAATCATCACGGGTTCGCTGGCAAAACCCAACCCAGCATGGCTTAATTATGTCATCACTGGGCGCGCACGGGCGCATATTCGTCACTTTTTAAAATCTCAACAGTCAACAGAATCAGCCAGTCTTGGTGAGCGTATGTTAAACCAAGCTTTACGTGCCTTACAGGCTGATCCCGACCAAATATCGGATGCGCATTGGCAAAAGATAATACGTGATTACGGCCTTAAAAATAAATCAGAAATTTTGACTGATATCGGCTTAGGTAAACGCCAAAGCGTAATGGTGGCGCATCAGTTGCTTGCATTAACAGATGACCACCTGGAAAAGCATAATAATCTGCCAGGGGTGTCTTTAGATACCATTACCATTCGCGGTACCGAGGGCATGGCGGTACAGTTTGCCCCTTGCTGTAAACCGATTCCAGGCGACCCGATTTTAGGCTTTATCAATAAAGATAAAGGCTTGGTAATTCATACACATGATTGCCCAAGTGTGCGTAAATTTAAACTAGACCCGGATAAATGGCTGGATGTGGAGTGGGAACCGGAAAGTACACGTTTATTTAAAACTAATCTTAATTTAACTGTGGCAAACCAGCCGGGCATGCTGGCTAAAATCGCATCAGGCATTGCCGAGGCTGGGTCCAACATTGATAATGTGAGTGTAGAAGAGGCTGATGGTAGCGCCTATGCTAATTTATACTTTACCGTACAGGTTAGAAATCGCATACATTTAGCTGAACTTATGCGTAGTTTGCGTAAAATACCTGATGTTGTGCGCATTAACCGGACTAAAGGCAACGTAGCTAGCAATGGAAAAAGCGCTAATAGTAAAGCCAGCTCGCAATAGTTGGCGCAACTAACTTTTAACAAAACTTTTTAACAAAATAATGACGCCATAAAATGACAACGAACACAAAGCAAATTATTCAAACGCAAGGTGCACCAGCGGCAATTGGCACTTATTCTCAAGCCGTTAAGGTAGGCAATACCGTCTATTTGTCTGGTCAAATTGGTTTAGACCCAGCCACCATGCAAATGGTAGAAGGGATAGAAGCGCAAGTGCACCGCGTATTTACCAACTTAAAAGCCGTGGCAGAAGCCGCTAACAGTAGTTTAGGCGACGTGGTGAAGCTGAACATTTTTTTAACGGATTTGTCCCACTTTGCTTTGGTAAACACCATTATGGCTGAGTATTTCAGTCAGCCATATCCAGCACGTGCTGCCGTGGGCGTTGCCTCATTGCCGCGTGGCGCACTGGTTGAAGCTGATGGTGTGCTGGTCTTGTAGGCTAGCTTTCAGCGCACGTGCGAAGTCAGCTCAATACCTTGCCGGATGGGTTGCCGATACCCGTCGATGACGGAATGGCGGCACATCTGGAGGGTATGCCGTTACCGAAAACTGTGCTTCATGCAACCAATGGTCAGCTTATTAACTTGTCCGAACATAAACATAGGCTCGTTATTTATGTGTACCCCTTAACCGGGCGTCCAGAGGTTGCACTTCCTGAAGGTTGGGATGAAATCCCTGGAGCGAGGGGATGCACGCCGCAAGCCTGTGATTTTAGTCATCATTATAAAGAACTCCAGGCGCTGGATGCTGCGGTTTTTGGTTTAAGTTCACAAACGACAGATTATCAATTAGAGCTAAAGCGTCGACTGCATTTACCCTTTGACTTACTCAGTGATAGTGGGTTTTTATTACATTCCACTTTGGCGTTACCAGTATTTAAGGTGGATGCGTTACAGCTTTATAAAAGACTAACCTTGATTGCGGAGCAGGGTGCCATCAAAAAAGTTTTTTATCCGGTCTTTCCGCCTAATCAAAATGGAGCGCAAGTGATTGATTGGTTGAAAAATCACTCGTGAATATGCTTGCACTAAGTGAAATCAAGGCGTTCAGCAAGCCGCTAGTTGCCAATTTAGCCAAGCTTGGCATTGGTAATCTGCAAGCTTTATTGCTACATTTGCCACTGCGTTACATCGATGAAACGCATATCACCGCGATTCGAGATTTGCGGACGGGGGAATCTTCGCAAGTAGAAGGGGAGATTGTTCACGCAGAGGTCACTTACAAACCGCGTAAAGCCCTTATCGCTAGACTAGAAGACGCCAGTGGCCAGCTCACTTTGCGTTTTTTGCATTTTTACCCCAGCCAAATTGCAGCACTTAAAGTAGGGGCAAAGTTGCGTGTGTATGGTGAAGTGCGCAATGGATTTTTTGGCTATGAGATTGTTCACCCTACCTGTAAAGCCGTAGGTGAAAAAACGGTAGTGGCGGAGACCTTAACGCCGGTTTACCCAACCGTGGCAGGTCTTACTCAAGCCAATTTACGCAAAGCGATTAGCTTGGCGCTGACGCAAGGAGTATTGACAGAAACACTACCCGCCAGTGTTTATGCAAATCTGCACCTGCCAAGTTTTGCGGCAAGTTTGCAAGCGCTACATCATCCAAGCCCTGAAGTCGATTTACAGGCTTTAGACAACAAATCTACAGCACACTGGCGCCGATTGGCTTTTGACGAGCTGTTGGCGCAGCAGCTTTCTATGCGCAAACACTATGCACGCCGCCGTAGCGTAAGCGCGCCACAATTTTCACCTTCAAAACAATTGGTTTCAGCGTTGCTAAAAAGTTTACCGTTCGCGTTAACGGGTGCGCAGCAAAAAGTAGCGTTGGAAATAGAGCGCGATTTAACCCAGTCGCATCCCATGCAGCGGTTGCTGCAGGGAGATGTCGGCAGCGGTAAAACTATCGTGGCTTGTATGGCTGCATTGCAAAGTATCGAAAATGGCTGGCAAGTCGCTTTGATGGCGCCGACGGAAATTTTAGCCGAGCAACACTACCGTAAAATGTTAGGGTGGTTATCGCCGTTAAACATTCGCATTGCATGGTTAACCGGTAGCCAAAACAAAAAAGACCGCGAAGCGGCGTTGACGACTATCGCAAACGGCGATGCGCAATTAGTGGTGGGCACGCACGCTTTGTTTCAAGAGGCGGTGCAATTTAAAAACTTAGGGGTAGCCATCATTGATGAACAACACCGCTTTGGCGTACACCAGCGTTTAGCCTTGCGTCAAAAAGGGCAGCCTGAGCCTCACCAATTAATGATGTCGGCAACGCCTATTCCACGTACTTTGTCGATGAGTTATTACGCTGATCTGGATGTTTCGGTGATTGATGAATTGCCGCCTGGCCGCACACCTATCGTGACTAAGTTAGTTTCTGATAGTCGGCGTGACGAAATCTTGCAACGTGTGCGTGAGGCGTGTTTACAGGGCAATCAAGCCTATTGGGTATGTCCGCTAATAGAGGAATCAGAGGCGTTACAATTAGCCACTGCCAATGATACTTACGCGCTCATGCAAAATGAATTCCCGGAGTTGAAAATAAGCTTAGTGCATGGCCGCATGAAGTCCGCTGAAAAGCAGGCAGTGATGGCAGAATTTAGCGCAGGCGCCTCACAACTCTTAGTCGCCACCACGGTGATAGAAGTCGGCGTCGATGTGCCGAATGCCAGTTTAATGGTGATAGAGCACGCAGAACGCATGGGGCTGTCGCAACTACACCAACTACGCGGCCGCGTGGGCAGAGGAACGACAAAAAGTACCTGTATTTTACTTTATCAAAACAAACTTTCTGAAACCGCCCGTGCGCGTTTAAAAGTAATTTATGAGAGTAATGACGGTTTTGCCATCGCCCAGGCTGACCTGCAAATCCGGGGCCCTGGCGAGTTGCTTGGGGTACGCCAGAGTGGTGTGCCTATGCTCAAGATTGCTGACTTAGCCCGCGATGTCGATTTGCTGGAAACTGCGAAAACACTGGCAGATCAACTGTTAAAAAATTATCCGGCAGAAGTAGAAAGCCATCTGGCAAGGTGGATGGGTAACGCGGGTGAGTTGGTGAAGGTTTAACGCAAGTATTGTTAATCCGAGATTTTCGATTAGCTCATAATAATTTTGATGTGAAAATTAGCCTAGATTTTTAGCTAAATGATGGGTACTGATAGATAACACTACCTAACGTCATGCTAGCATGACGGGGTTTGAGTTAAGTTTTTAGGTACTAATGGAAAATCTGGGTTAATACGGAGTCGAGGATTTCTATCGGACAACAATCCTTGATTCCACTGCGTTACATCGAGGCTTGCTATTTTAGTCTGCATGAACCCGTCACCAGATTAGGTTGAATTGGTAGACCAATTCAGGCTCGAACATCGTCGCCGCTAACGTGTCATCTGCGCGTACAGTAGCGGCAGCTCTTTAGGTAAATCTTCCGGTTTGCGTATCACGGCAAAGCCGCCCGCCCCAAATAAGTGTGGTAGATATTCGTTAGCTTCAATGTCAATGGTGACACAGAATGGTCGCAACCCCTGCTGACGTGCTTCGTGCAGCGCCACTCGAGTATCTTCAATGCCATAGCGCCCTTCGTAGCGATCTACGTCATTGGGTTTACCGTCGGTGAGCAGTAACAGCAGGCGCTGGCGTTGTGGCTGCGCTGCAAGCAATGTTGTTGCACGGCGAATAGCAGCACCCATGCGCGTATAGTATCCGGGCTTGATGGCTGCAATGCGTCCGCGTGCTGCGCTGTCATAGCGCTCATCAAAACTTTTCAGGCGATTAAATCGCACGTTTCCACGCTTAAGGGATGAAAACCCATACATGGCAAAGCGGTCACCCGTGGCTGATAATGCTTCAGAGAACAAAAATAAGCTGTCGCGTATCACATCAATCACGCGAGCATGATCAGAGGCATAGGCATCTGTAGAGAGCGATAAATCCGCCAATAGTAAACAGGCCAAATCACGTTGCTGATTGACTTGCGCACGGTACACACCGCGATTGCCAGAGTGAGAGCCACTGAGCAGGTCGGCCTCTTGCCGCACCCATGCATCAAGGTCAATCTCCTCACCCTCCTGTTGGCCTTTTAGCCAAGTTCTAGTGGGCGCCAGTGCCTGAAACTGGCTACGCAGGTACTTGGCAGTGCGGCGCAATTGTAGCGGTAGCTCACAGGGTTCAGCTTGTTGTGACACAAACTCTTGTAGACGGCAGTAATCGGGCTGCATCCTCTGTTTTTTGTAATCCCATTCTGGCAGTGAAATTCCTTCGCCTAGGGGTGTATTGTCTTCACCAGCGGGCGGCAGGTCAAGATCAAAACGTAATTTGGCTGCGCTGGTTTCATTATCGCGCGCCACCGTCATGCTATCCATGTCTTCGGCAGCTTGTGCCGCATTTTCTAGATCATCTTCCTCGTCCTGAGGACGGTTGACCTTAATATATTCTGTCCATGAAAACAGGCTCTCGGCACGAAACAACATTAGAAAGCCATCTTTGCCATCCGGCATATCGGTACGCTCTGCCGCATGTTTACGACGGCTTTTTGCGGCGTTTGCGTTGTCCGATTCATCTCTTTCCGGCGCACCATCACTTGCAGAAACTTTGCTTGGTGCGCTGACTGGCGGGGTTGGGTGGGTCCATAGCGGCACAGGGTGGAATGGCATTTTTGAAGGTGGTAAAACTTGAACACTGCCAGGTTGTTGCAAGGCTTGGCGGATGGCATTTTCCTGCGCGGCTTCTTGTGTTGGCAGGTCTGCGGGTACGGGGCGTAAAGCAAGTATCGCCTCAACAAGCTGCTGGTAACGCGGTAGCAAACCGGGAAAGCGTTCTAACGTAACGAGTGTGGCTGTTTGATTACGTATTATCCACGGTAGGTTGTCATCCACTTTGGCTGCCGAGAGCGCGACTAACCACAAATACAAGTCGCGATTAAGACTACGTTCTGAGAATAGCGCAATACGTTCAGGTAGGCGCAGTGTTTCACCATCGCGCCAGGATAATTCAACGCGCTCGCCACTAGTGGCAAGCCGTTGCATCCAACGGCGCCGCGCGCCGTGGCGAGTAGGTGGTGCGGCTGATAAATTTAAGCCGGCATCACCGCCTAATGCACGAAAATATATAGCCGCAGTTTTGCTGATTTCATTCAAACTCACAGCCGCATCCGCGTGCTGCTTATCAGCAGCGCGTGTTACCAGCTTGTGCCATAGCTCACCGACGTATTCTTCCATGTTAGCGTTTATTTAAGGTTGAATTTTTCATTATCTACCAAAAGTAGCATCAATCACTTCACGCAGAGCCACCGCTGTTTCCGGGTCATCGGTCAGGGTTTCCACTAAGGACGCACGGCAAGCGAGGGTCGGATCACAACCATCTTTAATCAAGGTAGCGGCATATACCAGCAAACGGGTACTGGCGACCTCTTCCAGATCATGGTCGCGTAGTGCGCGAAAAGCATTGGCGATAGATACCAGGCGTTTTGCGTTCATGGCATCAATGCCGGTTTCGCCGATTAAAATAGCTTCTTCCTGCGTGGCCGGAGGAAAATCAAAGGCCAGCGAGATAAAGCGCTGCCTGGTGGATGGCTTCATGCCCTTAAGAAAATTCTGATAACCCGGGTTGTAAGAAACGACCAGCATGAAAGACGGCGGTGCCGCCAGTTGTTCACCAGTACGGTCTATCGGCAATATGCGGCGGTCGTCGGCGAGTGGGTGCAATACCACCGTTGTATCTTTACGCGCCTCGACCACTTCATCCAGATAACAAATGCCGCCTTCGCGCACTGCGCGCGTTAAAGGCCCATCACTCCACACAGTTTGACCATCAACAATCAAATGCCGACCGACTAAATCGGCGGCCGTAAGGTCATCGTGACATGCCACAGTATGTAACGGCAAGCCAAGCTTGGCAGCCATGTGTGCGACAAAGCGCGTTTTACCGCATCCGGTTGGGCCTTTGATAAGCAATGGCAAACGATTACGCCATGCGCGTTCAAAAAGCTCAATTTCACTACCGTGCGGTTGATAAAAAGGGTAATTTTCCATGGTGTTTCCAATGATTACTTTAAAATAATGCCCATTTAATGTTTAAATTAAAACCTACTTCATCCCGATTAAATAAGCGATTGCAATTAAGCTACCTACAATTAAAAAATAGCCGAACATAATGACACGCCAAAACAACTTGACGTGACTTAACCCCATAAAGTAATTCGCCACCATTTGGCTTTTAATCATAGTGATTGCAAGCAACATAAATACGGAGCTTTTACCAGCCAAGCCAGATTCACCAATGTTGAATGTAGCTATCGTTAACACAACTAGAAGCAACCAAATAATGGAAGATAATCGATTGGTTTGTATCTGAGCATTCAGCATGATGTACCTAGCGAATAATATAAATTAAGGGGAAAAGAATAATCCACAGAAAATCTACCATGTGCCAGAATGAGGCGCCAGTTTCTACACCAGTGTAATTTTGTGCACTATACCCACCACGACGCGCTTTAATGATAATGCTGACAAGTATCACCAATCCCATCAACACATGCATAAAGTGAAAAAAAGTAAGCGACAGATAAAACATGTAAAAAGCATTAGTGCTTAATGTAATGCCTGCAGTAAATTTTTCATGGAATTCGATTGTTTTGATACCAACAAATACCGCCCCCAGTAAACACGCACCAACCAGCCAATTCGCACATTGTTGAGGCAGTCCACGCCTGATGGCAGCAACGCCACGCACGACAAAATAGCTACTCGAAATAAGTACCAGTGTGTTAATAAAACCAAAAGTCTGATTTAAAGTGAGTTGCGACGCGTTAAACAATTCAACATTATTAGCACGTGCAAAGGCATAAGCAACAAACAGAACGCCGAATGCCAGCATCTCAGCGAGGATAAAAATCCAGATGGCAAAATCGCCAGGGAGTTCATCTTTATTATTAGATAGTAGTGTGTTCAAGGATGGCCAATCAGATAATCAGTGGCATTGATATACATAGAATCTACTGCACAGAATCTATCGAAAGAATAATGGTTAATAAATACACTTAAAACAGAAATGCCAATAGAGAGAGGAGCGAACCCCTCTCTCCAGCGACGACTAATCCCTATTACTCAAAGGCATGGCTTTTGCCTTTAACAAAAAAACTTCCTATGTAAAGCAACAGGCCTAACAGAAATACCAGACCAGCAGCTTCACGCGCCCAATAGAATATCGCGATTGAATCCTGCACCGCCATAAAACTCATCGGCGCGTCAGAGATACGTTGTAACCAGACTTGCACAAACCCTGCACCCGTTAACAGCAACGCGATTGAGAACATAGAAATTGTCATTAACCAGAATGACCACATCTCCATAATCTGCCCTCTTTCCGGGTTGGCCGCACGTCCGCGTAAAATGGGCATCGCATAAGAAATCATGGTCAACACCACCAACGCATAGGCGCCATAAAATGCCAGATGACCGTGTGCAGCAGTAAGTTGCGTACCATGTGTGTAGTAGTTTACTGGTGCCAGTGTATGTAAGAAACCCCATACGCCAGCGCCTAAGAACGCAACCACACTGGTGCCTAATGCCCACAATACAGCCGCTTTATTAGGATGGTCACGACGACGTTTATTCACCATATTGAATGCAAAGATAGTCATCATCAAGAACGGAATAGGCTCTAACGCTGAGAAAATTGAACCCCACCATAACCAATACGCTGGTGCGCCGATATAGAAGTAGTGGTGACCAGTGCCGATGATGCCAGTTACCAGCGTCATGGTAATGATGACATACAACCATTTTTCAATCACTTCGCGGTCAACCCCTGTGACTTTAATCAACACGAAAGCCAGCATTGCACCTAGAATCAATTCCCACACACCTTCTACCCAAAGATGCACTACCCACCACCAGTAGAACTTATCTTTTACTAAGTTAACCGGGTTGTAGAACGCAAACAGAAAGAACACGGCCAAACCCAGCATGCCAAGCGTTAACACTAAACTAATAGCAGTTTTACGCCCTTTAAGCATGGTCATGGTGATGTTAAATAACCAGGATAACGCAACTAACACGATACCTACTTTTGTTGGCAAGGGTTGCTCTAAAAACTCGCGCCCCATGGTATTGAGCAGATCATTGCCGGTCCATTTGGCTAATGAAGCGTAAGGCACCAGCAAATAACCAAGTACGGTAATCGCTCCGGCCGCTAAAAATACCCAAAAGGTAATAATCGCCAGCTTGGGGCTATATAACTCGGTTTCAGACTCTTCTGGAATCAAGAAATATGAGGCGCCCATAAAGCCGAATAAAAGCCACACAATGAGCAGGTTGGTATGCACCATGCGAGCGACGTTAAAAGGTATGGCGGGGAACAGAAAATCCCCAACCACATATTGCAACCCCATGATTAGGCCAAATAGAATCTGGCCAAGGAACAAGGCAATTGCAGCGATGAAGTAAGGCTTCGCCACTGCCTGAGACGTGTATTTCATTTTAATAATCTCCTGAGATAATGACGGATTAGCCTTCAATGTTTGGTGGCCAGTTATTGGTGTTGATTTCAGAGGAGTATTTGAGGAACTCCACCAGATCATCCAACTCTTTGTCAGTTAGATTGAATTGTGGCATTTGACGACGTCCAGGCACGCCTGTTGGCTGACCTTTAATCCATGCTTTGATAAAATCAGGACCGCGACGCTTGTAAACATTGCCTAGTTCTGGCGCAAAATATGCACCTTCACCTAGTAAGGTGTGGCACCCGATACAATTGTTTGTTTCCCATAATTTCTTGCCATGCTCTACTGCGGGCGTAATGTTTTGACTATTGTCGCGCGTTGGTAAAACCTTCATGGTATCGAAGGTTAATGCGAGAAATAGCAGGAAGAAAAAAACTCCCCCACCGAAAAAAACATTGCGCGCCATAGACTTGGTAAAAGTTGCGCTCATAACCTTGCTCCCCTCAAACAAATATGATTAATTAAAAAAATTAAAGAACTTTATATTCTTAAGATGTATATTACGCACATCTATTAAAATATGCAAATTATATATATCTTTATCAAGTTTAATGATTTCGAAGAATAAGTGCCAACATGCATTGCGTATTAAACACTTTGACAATAGCGGAGTCATGAATTTAAATTCATGACCCGAATCAAGTTTGAAACTAGAGTAAATTAGTAGGTAATAAAACTTAAACAGAACCTAAAGGAGGATCTCATGAATACATCACTAATCACCCAGCACTTATCAGCGTTTTATATGTTTTCAGAACTACAACCAAACCAAATTGATCAATTAGCCTCTGGCACGAGATCGCTAGAAATAGCGCGAGGAAGCACGCTATTTAACCGTGGTGATAAAGCAAACGGTTTTTATTTACTATTAGAAGGTCAGATAAAGCTTGGCATCATCTCGCCACAAGGTGATGAAAAAGTTATTGGGCTAATTCAGCCAGGTGAAAGCTTTGGAGAAGCGGTATTGTTCTTAGAGCGCTCTTTTCCAATTTATGCGCAAGCTACTTTAGATACCAAAGTATTATTAATTAGTAGAGACGCAATTTTTGATATTCTTGATAACGATGTAACCGTTGTTCGTCGTATGTTAGCGGGAATTTCAGCACGCAATCGTCAACTGGTTAATGATATTGAGTCTATTTCATTACAAAACAGTAGCCAACGTCTGATTGGTTACTTACTACAAATCAGCACCGATTCACCAAATCCAGATCGCATAAAACTCCCGGCAAACAAACTGACCATCGCCTCTATGCTTAATATCACGCCTGAAACACTCTCGCGCGTCATGCTGAGGCTACAAAATGCTGGGCTCATTGAAGTCGATGGCAAAGAAATCGCCATTACTAATGTCGTTGGGTTACGTAATTTTCAGTAAGTGCTGGTCACACCGCAAAATATGCCTCACCAATCAGCCATAACAATGAACGGCTGGGTGATTTAAAGCATCTCATCACTCTAGGGGCTTAGAGACACCCTTTAACAAAAAGATTACTTTGATGGCTTCGCGTAGTTAAACGCATCTGAATAAAACGCATCTTCAGACAGCCCTGCATTTAAAAACCCTGCATGCGCAACTTCTACCATTGCGGGTGCGCCGCAGCAATACACTTCAAATCCACTTAAATTCTCGACATCATCTAATACCGCTTGATGCACCAAGCCGGTGCGGCCCTGCCAATGGTCTTCAGGTAACGCATCAGATAACACGGGTATAAACTGAATATGCGCATGCGCCTCTGCCCAAGCGGTTGGCAACTCAGGCATATAAAGGTCTTGTAGCGTTTTGGCACCCCAATATAAGGTCACATTGCGTTTGATATTGTTGTGAAGCATGTGTTCCACAATGCCCTTGATGGGCGCGAAGCCGGTGCCGCCTGCCACCATAATCATTGGCTTTGTCGAATCGTCACGATAATAAAAGCTACCAAATGGTGCTTCTATGCGCAAAATGGCTTTGTCTGGCATTTCATTAAACACATACTGCGTAAACTGCCCATCTGGAATTAAACGCAAATGTAACTCGAGTAAATTATCAACATGCGGCGCATTGGCGAGCGAAAATGCGCGGCGCTTGCCATCTTTAAGCAAAAATTCGATGTATTGCCCGGCGTAAAACTGTAAATGCTCGTTACTTGGTAGCTTTAAAAACAATGCCATGACATCGTGTGATAACTGCAGCTTACGCTCAACCCGTGTGGGAATAATGCGTGGATGAATCACGCCCGCATTAATTTCGCGGCATTCAATAGTGATATCAGTAAGTGGCCTGGCACAGCAGAATAAAGCCTTGCCTGCTGCCCTCTCTGCCTCGGTCAGTGCGCTGGCGGCATAGTCACCATAATCCACTTCACCACTTAGCACTACGCCTTTGCAACTACCGCAGGCACCGTTGCGGCAACCATAGGGCAAGTTAAAACCAGCCTCTATGGCAGATTCCAATACGGTTTCATAGGCTTTTGCGGTATAGCTATGGCCGCTCGGTTGAATGGTGATTTGGTATGTCATACTTAAATTTTCTCTGTTATTTTTTAATTGGGTATCTTTGAAACTAAAAATCGTGATTGTCCATGAAGCACACAAAATTCACGAAAAATGAACTTTAAATTCAGCAAGTTTCATTTCAAATATGTTCGTGTATTTTGTGTATTCCGTAGACAGCGACTTGCTCTAATTTTAATCTTCTCGGCGAAACTCGCCCTCTATCACATCATCATTGGCCGCTTTCTTTGCCTGGTATGGCGATGACGGCTGATTGTTATCTGGCAGCTGACTATTTTTAATGGGTATTAGTAACAGAATAACCGCAATAACATCAGTGATTACACCTGGCAAAATTAACAATACACCCGCGATTATATTACGCGCACTGCCAAACATGGCTTTTATCGGACTTCCACCCGCACTTAAAATTTGCACCATGCGGCCTGAAAACAATGATTTTTCATCCCGAATAAGCCGAAAGCCCAACAAAGCTATCGCAACTAAATATACTAATAACCATAAACCGTAGTGCTGTCCTAATTCTATTAGCAGCCATATCTCGGCAATGGGAAAAGCGAGTAAAATCAAAACCATTAACAATCGCATAATGTATAACCTTTGATGTGTGACCTTAAATTTTGAATCCTGAAGCTATTTTACTGGTATTAACCAATATGCCCAATGAAGCAAGCGCCAAGCAGTTGGCTGAAACACTCATTGCGCAAAATCTGGCTGCGTGTATCAACCTGTTAAGCCCTTGCCAATCAATTTATGCATGGCAAGGTAAAATAGAAAACGTGAGCGAGGTTCCCCTGCTCATTAAAACCAATCAAACTCAGTATAATGCACTGGAAGCCGCGATCATAAAAGCGCACCCGTATGAACTTCCTGAAATAATCTCTATCCATGTAAGTGGTGGCTTACCTCGCTATTTACAATGGGTAAACACACAATTGTCTACTTGAAGGCCGCAATGTTAAAACGAATTTTTTATTGTTTACTGCTTACATGTATAACCCTATCTGCGCCTGTGAGCAGCGCAGGCAATGCCGGTAGCACCCTTAAAGGCTTATTTACCAACAACGCGACTGAAGATGAGTTTTTATCACCTGAGGTTGCGTTTGGTCTGGATATTAGGCAATCCAGCCAGCAAATTCTTGCTAATTTCACCGTAGCACCCGGCTATTATTTATACAAAGAACGCATAAAGTTTGTGTTAACGCCGTCAATTGCGCATGAAACCAGCCTGCCAGCGGGCGATATTAAAAATGACCCAAACTTTGGCAAAATGGAAGTTTACCATCAAGACTTTACCGGAGTAATTACGCTTAAAAGCGTGCAAAATGAAGTTATTACAATTAAAGCCACTTATCAGGGCTGTAGCGAAAAAGGTTTATGTTATGCACCCCAACATAAAACCTTCACCGTTGCCCCAAATAATGCTTCTGACAACACAAATACAGCGGCTGCTGGTGTCGCGGCAGCTTCCACACAAAGCAAAAACAATGCGTTAAGTAACGATAGCCAAGCCGCAAATTTACTCAAAAGCGGCAAATGGTGGCTCATTATTTTAGGTTTTTTTGGTGCAGGCTTGCTACTCGCATTCACACCTTGCGTGTTCCCGATGATTCCGATTTTGTCCTCCATCATCATTGGTAAAAATGCACATGTAACCCGTCTGCATGCTTTCAATTTGTCACTTGCCTATACCTTGGGCATGTGTTTAACCTACACCTTGGCGGGTATAGCCGCTGGTCTTTCCGGGCAAATGTTAAGTAGTGCTTTGCAAACCCCATGGGCGCTGGGCTTTGGCGCATCAATTTTTGCACTACTCGCCCTTTCTATGTTTGGCTTCTATGAACTCAAGCTCCCCAGTAGCCTAGAAAATAGCCTGTTTAACTTAAGCCACCGCATCAAAGGCGGGCGCTTTTTTAGTGATTTCCTGATGGGAATATTATCCGCGTTAATCATTAGTCCATGTGTGGCAGCACCGCTCGCAGGCGCTTTGCTCTACATCAGCTCAACCAATGACGTGGTACTTGGTGGCGTTGCCTTATTTTCACTCTCTCTCGGCATGGGCACACCGCTCCTGCTTATTGGTGCGTCCGCTGGCACGCTATTACCCAAGGTTGGCAACTGGATGAACGCCGTGCGTAACGTATTTGGCGTGCTCATGTTAGGCGTTGCGGTGTGGTTAATTGCACCCGTTATTCCAGTAAGTGTACAAATGGCGCTATGGGCAGCCCTGTTAATCGTGCCCGCCATTTTTATGCATGCCTTGGACAACCTTCCCACCGATGCCAAACCGGCACTCAAGTTCTGGAAAGGTATCGCCATCATGTTGCTGGTGGCGGGCTTAGCGATGCTGATTGGCGCTTTATCGAACGCTAAATCACCGCTTGAGCCATTAGGTGGTTTGCTGACAAAAACCAGCAATACACACCAACAAAGCGCACTACAGTTTAACCGCGTTAAAAACCTTGCCGACCTTGAAAGCCAGCTCCAAGCGGCAAAAGGTAAGCCCGTGATGCTCGATTTTTATGCGGACTGGTGCGTGTCTTGTAAAGAGCTGGAACAATTCACCTTTAATGATTCGCGCGTGCAAACCGCGCTAAAAGATACCGTGTTATTACAAGTCGATGTAACCGAAAACAATGATGACGATAAAGCTTTATTAAAAAAATTCAGCCTATTCGGGCCACCAGGCATTCTCTTTTTCAATGCTAAATCAGAACACGAATCAAACCTGAAAGTAGTCGGCTACCAAAATGCAGACGCTTTTTTGCAAACACTTAACCAGCGCGGTAGCTGCTTACCTGAAACCATAGAATGCTAAACATGAGCGTGTTCAGAAAATTTATTGCCAGCTTAGGTATCATCCTGGTCATGCTAAGTTTCGGCTTGGCGATACGCGCCTTCTACCCGACCGATGCTATTGGCAATAACACCAACATTGCCACTAACGCGCTTTTTACCACCGCCTTCATTAACACAGAGGGTAAACCACAAAACCTGAAGCAGTATCAGGGCAAAATTATTGTGCTTAATTTTTGGGCAACCTGGTGCCCACCATGCCGTGAAGAAATGCCTGAGCTGACTCAATTGCACCAAGAATATCAGCACAAAAATGTAGTGGTATTGGGTCTTGCCCTGGATGAACTCAATTTAGTGCAGGAATTTTTGCAAGCATCTCCTGTTAGCTACCCGATTTTTGTTGCGGATAGCCCAGAAACGGATTTAAGCGAGCCGCTAGGCAATGACAAAGGCGTGTTGCCCTATACTGTCATTATTAACGCTGACGGCCAAGTAGTTAACACCTACTTTGGCCGTATCTCCAAATCTCTGATTGAAGCTGCAATCGAGCCCTTATTATCAAAGTAACAGCCTGTTTTTAATTGTCCAATGCTATCAGTATGTTGATAGCGGTATCCCATATAATTTCGCTTAATTACGCCAAAGTAGCTGGACAAAACGCGTTAACTTCGGCAAACTTGCGACTATGAATTATTGTAATTTAGGCAACAAGTATCTCAAACAGGCGGTTTACCATGCCAACTAAATCTATTTTAGTGCTACATGGCCCTAATCTTAATCTATTAGGGTTACGTGAGCCGGAGCACTATGGCAATGCAACGCTTGAAAGCATCAATCAGGCGCTCGTCACACAAGCGCAATTAGCTAAGGTTGAGTTAGAAACATTTCAAAGCAACGCAGAAGCTGAACTTGTCACTAAAATTCAGTCAATTGCGTTTAAAAAGGTTGATTTTGTCATTATCAACCCAGCTGCATTCACACACACATCAGTTGCCATGCGTGACGCACTTAGCGCAGTTAAAGTGCCTTTTATCGAAGTGCATCTATCTAACGTTTATGCACGAGAAGCATTTCGCCATCACTCTTATTTCACTGATATTGCTGTTGGCGTTATCAGCGGTTTAGGCGCACATGGCTACACATTAGCGCTTGATTACGCTATCAATCATATCAATCGTTCTTAAAATAATAATAGTCAGTTTTAATTAGGGGTTACTATGGATTTACGCAAACTTAAAAAATTAATTGATCTTGTCGAAGCATCCGGCATTTCTGAGCTGGAACTCACAGAAGACGGTGAAAAAGTACGCATCAGCCGCAACTTTACCTCACAGGCGCCGGCACAACATTATGCCAACTATGCGCCTCAGCAGTATGCCGCAGCACCGCAAGCGGCAGTAGCCATTGCAGAGGTAGCTCCTGCCGTTGAAGAAGGCCATGCAGTTAACTCACCCATGGTTGGTACGTTTTACCGATCACCCTCGCCTGATGCAAAATCGTTTGTTGAAGTCGGCGATACGGTTGCAATAGGTGACACCCTTTGTATTATTGAAGCTATGAAACTATTAAATGAGATTGAATCTGACAAGGCTGGCGTCGTTAAAAAAATCCTAGTCGATAATGGTCAAGCCGTTGAATACGGTGAGCCACTGTTTATTATCGGCTAAGTTGTTTTAACCCGCTGAGCTATCGCTTATCTTCAATTATTGTTTAAAGTTATTGTATAAATTAGGACTTCACTTTCATGGCTATGTTTGACAAAATCTTAATCGCAAATCGCGGTGAAATCGCCCTACGCGTTCAGCGCGCATGTCGCGAGCTTGGCATCAGAACGGTTGCCGTACACTCCGAGGCTGACCGTGAAGCTAAATACGTAAAATTAGCGGATGAGTCTGTATGTATCGGCCCTGCACCCTCCAGCCAAAGTTACTTAAATGTACCCGCTGTGATTAGCGCGGCTGAGGTCACCGACGCGCAGGCGATTCACCCAGGTTACGGCTTTTTATCTGAAAATGCCGATTTTGCAGAGCGCGTAGAACAAAGCGGCTTTGTATTTATTGGCCCCCGTGCTGAAACCATCCGTTTAATGGGCGACAAAGTATCCGCCAAAGAAGCGATGCGTAAAGCTGGCGTACCTTGCGTACCCGGCTCAGAAGGCGCTCTACCTGATGACCCTGCTGAGATTATTAAAACAGCAAAGCAAATTGGCTACCCGGTTATTATTAAAGCCTCTGGTGGTGGTGGTGGACGCGGCATGCGCGTGGTGCATACCGAAGCTGCATTGCTGACTTCAGTCAATATGACCAAAGCCGAGGCGCAAGCCGCTTTTGGCAACCCCGTGGTTTACATGGAAAAATACCTTGAAAACCCGCGTCATATTGAAATCCAGATATTAGCGGATCAACACGGCAATGCCGTATATTTAGGTGAACGTGATTGCTCAATGCAACGCCGCCATCAAAAAATTATTGAAGAGGCGCCGGCGGCGCTTTTAAACACAAGGTTGCGCGACAAAATTGGCGAACGTTGCGCAGAGGCCTGCCGTAAAATTAAATATCGTGGCGCAGGTACTTTTGAATTCTTATATGAAAACAATGAGTTTTATTTCATTGAGATGAATACGCGCTTGCAAGTTGAGCACACTGTGACAGAAATGATTACTGGGATTGATTTAGTGCAGCAGCAGATTTTTGTCGCTGCGGGTGAGAAGCTTAAATTCCGTCAAAAAGATATTGTGCTTAAAGGTCATGCCATTGAGTGCCGCCTAAATGCTGAAGACCCTTACACTTTTGTGCCATCTCCGGGCAAAATTAAAACCTTCCACATGCCAGGTGGACCTGGCGTGCGTATTGACACCCACGCCTACGCAGGCTACACGGTACCACCGCATTACGACTCTATGATAGGTAAGCTCATCACCTATGGTGATACGCGCGAGCAAGCCATTGCACGTATGCGCATTGCTTTATCTGAAATGATGGTTGATGGCATTAGCACTAACATTGCGCTACATGCAGATTTAATGGCCGATGCAGCCTTTCATTTAGGTGGCACCAGCATTCACTACCTTGAACAAAAACTTGGTATTTATAATAAATAGGTAGGTAGTGCATGGCTTGGGTATCGTTAAAAATTGAAGCACAGGATCATACCGCTGATTTAATTAGCGATACGCTGATGGCGCTAGGTGCGCTCTCGGCAATTATTGAGGATGCTAACGCTGAAACGGTTGATGAACAGCCGATTTTTGGCGAGCCTGGCGATCCACCGCCTGGTATTTGGCAGCAAAACTTGGTCAGTGCACTGTTTGATGAAGGCGTTGATGTTGGCGACATGATGGCCAAACTGCAACAGCAAACCAAGCTATCTAATCTGCAATACTCAACCGAGATTATTCAAGAACAAGATTGGGTGCGTGCCACACAATCACAATTTGACCCGATCAAAATTACAGATAATCTGTGGATTGTACCCACTTGGCACAGCTCACCAAACCCGGACGCGATTAACATTATCTTAGACCCGGGCTTGGCATTTGGCACCGGTAGCCACCCAACCACGCACCTATGTTTGGCCTGGTTAACGCAAACGGTCACCGCAGATGCCAGCGTGCTGGATTACGGCTGTGGTTCTGGCATTTTAGCCATTGCAGCTAAAAAATTGGGCGCGGGGCATGTAGTCGGTACTGATATTGACACGCAAGCGATTCAGTCAAGCTTATATAACGCCGAACAAAATGCCGTTGCGGCCGACTTTTACCACGCCAGCCAATATCAATCACAAACATTTGATATTGTGGTTGCCAATATTTTATCCAGTGCATTAAGTGTTTTAGCCCCCGCGCTCGCAACATCATGTAAAGCAGGTGGCAAAATTGCGCTTTCTGGCATTTTACGCGAGCAAGAGTCTGCTGTTTCTGCAATTTACGCACAATGGTTTGATATGGAATCCCCACAGTATATGGATGCATGGGTGTTGCTCACAGGCACTAAAAAATGCGCACCATAACTCGCTGCCCAGCCTGTGAAACTCAATTTTTTGTAACTGAAGCACAGCTCCACAAGCATGATGGTAAAGTTCGTTGCGGGCAGTGCCTGCATGTATTTGATGCAAAAACACAGCTGGTTGAGATAGACACACCAGTAACAGAAGCAACGGTTGCCGAAAACCCGCCAATTGAAATCGCCTCAGAAATAGAGGCAACGACTATAACAGCAGCACTCTCCGCACCAATAGAAAATGAGCCGGCCCCTAGTATTGATGCTGACCCAGCACAAACTATCACCCTTGAGAACACAGCGCTGGATCACTCGGCTTCAAGTCAAATAAATCAAAAAACTGAAGAGGAATGGCCCGCGATAGACCATGCGGTATTCGATGAAAGTTCGCCTGCTGATACTGGCGCTTTAAACTTAAGCTCGCTCAATCAAGCCCCTTTTAATCAAATCCAGGAGCCTTTTGTCGAGGCGCTTGAATTATCAGCCTCAGCTGAAGACGTGCAAGCCTTTGCCGCTGAAGCTAATAATGCTAGCGACACCAATACGACTGGTGATAATGAAGGCGACCTTGATGATCACGCAGAACGTTCGTTTGATGCCGAGCAAATCAAAAATTTGAATGACATCACCAAACTCAGCATCATTGCAGATAATCGTGCTAATTATTTTGATGATTTAGCAAGCAAAGATAAGCTCACCACTAAAAACATCAACAAAAAATCTCGCCACTGGTTATGGTTAGCGGGTGCTTTTATATTACTAATATGCGCCGTAGCTCAAAGCATTTACTTTTTACGCGACAACATTGCAATTTATTACCCTAACGCCAAGCCTATGCTAGAGAAAGCTTGTCAGTCTTTGGGCTGTAGCGTCAACTTGCCCAAGCAGATTGAGTTAATTGTGATTGATGATTCTGACATGCAGGAAGATATCAATGTTGAGGGCGTCATGCACTTATCCAGCCGCTTAATTAACAAGGCCGACTTTAATTTAGCTTATCCAAATTTAGAGCTCACGCTCACCGATACTGATGACAACCCCACACTAAGACGCGTCTTTAAGCCAGCTGAATACTTGCCAGCCAATACTGATATAGCGTCAGGGCTAAAAGCTGGTGAAACAATTAAAATCAAACTTGCGATTACAACAACAGGTCAGGCCGTTGCCGGTTACCGCATTTTTGTCACCTATTAAACCCTGTTGCGTTAAAAATCACCGTTTGCTACATCTCATGAAATTCATGAGCCCTATTTAATCACTTTACAGTATTGGTTTTTAAAACGCCTCTGTACTATGTGAATCATAGATTGTGTAGTACTTAATTAAACAACTTTTAGGAGATTTATCATGTGGACAAAACCAGCAGCTACTGAAATGCGTTTCGGCTTTGAAGTTACAATGTACGTTTGCAATCGCTAAAACGCTTTATTATTGGTTAGATACTAAATCTAGCTAATAACCAATAACATTAAATAAAAACGGACACTTTGGTGTCCGTTTTTATTTAATGTTACGCCCTTACTTGACTTACATCATGACTACTCTAAATTTTTAGGCATAGCATGAACCGTATGTTGCCACTGAAAGTTAGGGGATATTTTGATAAAACGCCTGCATTCATTACTAAAAATTAGAAACAAATGGCATCTGTGGTTAACGTCCGTCCTGCTGGCGCTATTGTTAACCTTGCCAATTGTTGCCACTATCAAGCTCCTGTTAGCCGGGAAAGTATCCGAAAGTGACCTGATCTCCACCATGGTGGCATCCATATTGGTTGCTTCTATTGTGAGTGGCTTTATCATTTATTTTCAGCAACTTACTAATGAGTTGCAACATGATAATGATCACCTCAAAGCCATTATAAGATGCTTTCCTGTGCCAATTGTAATCAACAATGATGAAAATTATGCGGTTACGCTCAACCTGGAATTCGTCCATACCTTTGGCTATACCACGGCAAAGATGCCACAAGCCTGATGCGGGTTGCGGATAATGCCATGTATCAAGCCAAACGTGCTGGACGTGGCCGCTTCTGCTTTTATAACCCAGATATGGTCGATGAAAAACTGACTACTCGATCATGACCAAACTTTTGGACTCTATCGCTCTAATCGCATCTGCCACACAAGTGACAGCCTGTGCTCGCGCATAGCTTTTACGCCATGCCAGCGCAATTCTACGCGTTGGCACCGGCGCTGCAAACGGGATCACTTTTACCAACGGATTGACATACCGTTCTGTAGCAGCGCTAGCTGGCAACACGGTTATGCCTAAATTTGAAGCCACCATATTACGTATGGTTTCTAAGGAGTTCCCCTGTAGTACTTGGCCTTTACGTGAGAGCTCCGGGCATGCTTGCAACACCTGATGGCTATAACAATGACCGGTATTTAATAACAGCACATGCTCGTCTATCAGCTCATGCGCCTCTATCAACTTGCGATTGGTCCAATGGTGATCGATAGGCACCATTACCACATATTTTTCATCATATAACGGTAGCGTATTGATGCCGG
Source organism: Methylotenera sp. (assembly GCA_041675545.1). GTDB lineage: Bacteria > Pseudomonadota > Gammaproteobacteria > Burkholderiales > Methylophilaceae > Methylotenera. The sequence continues at coordinate 51,056 of JBAYTS010000011.1, read as the reverse complement.
GCACATCAAACGGCAATGCCACCACTGCGGCATCGATGACACCACTTTTTAATTGTGCCTCTAACTGCACGGTTAGATTTTCTTCTACATCCAACGGCATTTCAGGTGCACTTTCGCGCAAAATCGGGATGATTTCCGGCAACAAATAAGGCCCAACCGAGTAAATCAAACCTAAGCGGAAAGCGCCGCTGAGCTGGTTGTTACCTTGCTTGGCGATTTCACGAATCTGATTCGCTTGTTCTAACACTTTAATCGCCTGCTCTATAATTTTTTCGCCAATTGGTGTCGGGCTAATGTCAGTGCGGCTACGCTCAAAAATCATCACGCCGAGCTCATCTTCCAGTTTTTTAATTGCCAAGCTTAGCGCTGGCTGGCTGACAAAACATTTTTCAGAGGCGCGTCTAAAATTGCGCTCTTTTGCAATGGCCACCACAAAACGTAATTCGCTCAAGGTCATAATTTTTGCATCTCAATAACTAATTATCGATAAGTTTAGCATATCAATTAGCTTTGAACATTCAATTATAAAAATCAAAAGTATCGCTATACAATGACCTTTAATGACTACGCATCATCGTTTGTTTTAGGGTACCGGCCACAATAACTCATCAGGAGATTTTTATGAAAAGCCTTATATATAAAACCTTTACAGAATGCTACCGAACTATTTTTACTGAGCTTTTTGTGCTGTATGAGCAAGGTCACTAATAGCAACATTTTTTATTAAGGACTGTCATACAAAATTGCGTTATATTCACTGAAACACTGAGGAAATGTCATGAAAAAGTACACATTAGCTTCATTATTCCTTCTAACATCTTATTCCATCGCTTATGCAGATATGCCAGTAAGTAGCCCTGAACAAAACATGCTGGTTGATGCAAAGAAATTATCCGCTGAGTTTATACAAAAGCTCGGTAAGACTTTAAAACAACAGCTTGAATCTTCTGGCACCGAGTCCGCATTAAGCGTGTGTAAAGATGTTGCACCGGCGATGTCAGCGCAATACTCAAATGACAATCGTATTGTTAAGCGCGTTTCATTGAAGCCGCGGAATAATACTATTGGCGTTGCTGATGAGTGGGAGGCTAATCAACTTAAGCAATTCGATATGGCCGCAACATCAGGAAAATCTGCCGCTGAAATAGAAACGCATGCGGTAACCGATGAAAAAGATGGCCGTTGGTTTAGATATATGAAAGCGATTCCGACGCAACCCATGTGCCTGCAATGCCATGGCGGAGCGGATAATATTAAACCTACAGTTCAGACTTTACTTAAACAGCTCTATCCAAACGATTTGGCTGTTGGTTATAAGGTTGGCGAAATCAGAGGTGCCATTTCAGTCAAAGAGAAGTTTGAGTAATAGGAAACCTGCTTATTGCTTGTCCTAAGCAATAAGCAGATAAGCCGCCAGCAATAGTCCAACAATAGCGACAGAAGCTGCTAATAATGTAGGCAACCAGCTTATTGCCAGCTTTGGTACATCATTGGGCGGAAGCGTTTTGATATAGCGCTGGTGATTAAGCTGAGCACCTATTGTGATTGTAACGCCAATGATGACTAGCGCGATTCCGAAGACATTCGATAACTCATTATTGTGGTGACTAGCATTGGTAGCAACGCTAGCGCTGGAGAGCAATGTTAAGAATAACCCGAACTTTGCTACTACAAAACCAAGCGCCATGACTGTGATACCAGATCTTACCCAAGCCAGCAATGTGCGTTCAGCGGCAAAAAATACTCTAGGATCTGAGTTCATTATCACTCCTTAATTCTGTTGTCATGCATTGATTCTCACGGTTTTCGGGCGATCATGCTTATGAGCGCTGATTGCCCGCTGTGTCCCATGCCTTCAGAAATGACATCCTCATATTCGATAATTTCTTCAACCTCCCAATCAGAGAATGCTTCTAGCAGCATCTGTCTGGTGTACAGGTTTTCGACAGCAGAAGGACCGCCGGTTTTGTATTCCAGCTGTTTTGGTGCGTAGCCGTGCAGCAGGATTCTGCCGCCATGGCACGTCAGGGCTTTCATCGAGTCAAATTGTATTTTCCTGCCTTCTGGCCCGACAAACTGAATGAAAATACCGATGACCCAATCAAAGGTGTTGTTCAGCGCAGCAGCATCCCAATCATGCAGGAACATATCGGTTTGTAACAGGCTGATATTAACATCATGTTTTTCTGCAAGCTTTCTGGCTTTATCCACAGCGACAGGTGAAATTTCGACCGCTGTCACATTTAAACCTTGCTCGGCTAACCACACAGAATTTCTGCCTTCTCCATCTCCTAATGACAGTGCTTTCTGATTGGCTGTAAAAAGATGTGCCTTACTTGCCAGAAAATGATTTGGCTCGGTTCCAAACAAGTATTCATCACCTGCATCTTTGTAGCGGGTGCTCCAAAAAACCTCCTGGCTCATCACTCTTAACTTTTCCTGAATGTGATTAATTGGCTGTGGTTAATATGCAGCACTTTAAAAAAGCACCTTATTGGCCATCATCCGGTTGCTCAGCTTCCAGCCACATCACGTTAATGATACCAAAGGCGACTGCAAAACCGACGCCGAGAACCCATGCAAAATACCACATTTTTTATGCCTCCTGATTTGCGGCTATTAATACGCCGTGTGTGTATTGTCTTGAATCGATTGAACCGTCACTTTTCCGCGCAGAACCTTGAATACCCATGAAGTGTAAAACAGAATCAGTGGCAGGAAAATAACTGTGACCACAAACATGATGCCTAAGGTTTTCTGGCTGGAAACCGCATCCCATATCGTGAGGCTACTCACTGGATTTGTACTGGATGGCATGATGAATGGGAACATTGAGAATCCTGCCGTCAGGATAATGCCGGCAATCGCGGTGCTACTAAAAACAAAGGCAGTCTTCTCTTTTTTAGCATTAGAACTGAGTAATGCCAATGCAATTCCCGCGAAGCCGGCAGTTGGCGCCAATAACATCCAAGGATGACTTTGGTAGTTCGTAAGCCATGCGCCGGCTGATTTTTCTACTGTTTTAGCTAACGGGTTAAGCGCGACGTTTACATTTTGAATCGACGTGATACGGTAGCCATCTATGCCGAATGCAACCCATATACCGGCAAGTGCAAAGGCGATAGCGCAAATAATACCGGTGATTAAGGCAGCTTTCTTTGCGCGTTGTTGCACCGCGCTATCGGTACGCAACTGTAAGTAGATGGCGCCATGCATCATAAGCATCGTCAGGCTAACAGCGCCGCAGAGTAAGGCAAAGGGATTGAGTAATCCCCAAAAGCTACCGGTAAAAAATGAGCGCATGGTATCGTCATAATAAAAAGGTAAGCCAATCAGCAGGTTGCCAAAAGCAACGCCGAATATCAACGCGGGTATTGCGCTACCTGCGAATAGTGCCCAGTCCCAGCCGTTGCGCCACGCAGGGTTAGGTAACTTGCTACGATAATCAAAACCAACCGGACGAAAAAACAATGCGAACAAAACCAGCAATAAGGCTATATATAAACTGGAGAATGCTGTGGCATAAACCAATGGCCATGCCGCAAAAATAGCACCACCTGCAGTAATGAGCCAGGTTTGGTTACCTTCCCAAGTAGCGCCGATTGCGTTGATAATCACTCTGCGTTCATCATCGGTTTTACCCAAGAATGGTAGCCATGTGGCAACCCCCATATCAAAGCCATCCATGATCGCAAAGCCAATTAGCAATACGCCTATAAACAGCCACCAGATGAGCTTGAGTGTTTCATAATCAAGAAATGCCATGATCGTTTTCCCTATGCTTGTTGAGTAGCTGCTTGTTGTTTTTCAAAAAAATAACGCCCCGTGTGCAGGCTGGATGGCCCAAGTCGTGCATATTTGAACATCAGAAACATTTCTATAATCAGTAGCAGGGTATAAAAGCCCATGAACCCCGCTAAGCTGAAGTAAAGGTCACCGGCAGATAGCGATGAGGTGGAAAGATGTGTCGGTAATATGCCGGAGATAGTCCAAGGCTGGCGACCCATTTCTGCCACAATCCATCCCATTTCTGCCGCAATCCATGGTGCTGGTATTGCAAACAGCGCGAGCCGCAATAACCATTTTTTCTCTCCAATGGTGCGCTTGGCAGTGTAATAAAAGGAAGCTGCGAAGATAAAAAGCATCAGCACGCCCAACGCCACCATGATGCGGAATGACCAGAACAAGGTAAATACATTAGGAATGGTATCTTTGGCTGCTTGTTTGATCTGCTCCTCTGTCGCATTAATAACATCAGGCGTGTATTTCTTGAGCAACAAGCCATAGCCTAAGTCTTGTTTCGACTGTTCAAAAGCAGAAACCGCGGTTTCTGACTGGTCGCCGGATTTAAGTCGCTGCAAGTCCGCATAGGATTGCATGCCGTTACGAATGCGCGCTTCATTCTGATTTCTGAGGTCAATCAATCCTGTGACTTCTTCATCAACCGAACGCGTAGCGATTAACCCTAATAGATAAGGGATTTTTATTGCATAGTCCGTACGTTGTTCTGCCTGCTTAGGAAACCCAACCAATGTGAATGCAGCAGGCGCCGGCTCGGTATGCCATTCAGCTTCAATCGCGGCTAACTTTACTTTCTGCACTTCACCTGTTGCGTAACCAGATTCATCACCCAGAATGATAACTGACAGGATGGAAGCCAGACCAAATCCAGAAGCGACCGCAATGGACCTTAACGCAAAGCCAATGTCGCGCTTTTTTAGCAGGTACCATGATGAAATACCCAGTACAAACATAGAGGCTGTGACGTAGCCCGCCGCTACGGTATGCACGAATTTAACTTGTGCCACCGGATTGAAAATGAGTTCAGCAAAACTGGTCATCTCCATGCGCATGGTCTCATAATTGAATTCTGCCCCCACCGGGTTTTGCATCCAGCCGTTGGCAATCAATATCCATAACGCAGATAGATTTGAACCTACAGCCACTAAAAAAGTGACCATTAAATGCTTTTCTTTAGAGAGTTTATCCCAGCCAAAAAAGAACAGGCCGACAAATGTTGACTCCAGAAAGAATGCCATCAGACCTTCAATGGCGAGCGGCGCCCCAAATATATCGCCGACATAGTGCGAGTAATACGCCCAGTTAGTGCCAAACTGAAACTCCAAGGTAATACCGGTAGTAACGCCCATTGCAAAGTTGATACCGAATAACTTGCCCCAGAACTTAGTCATGTCCTTGTAAACCTGTTTGCCGGTCATGACATAGGCAGACTCCATAATGACCAGAATCCATGACAAGCCCAATGTTAGCGGAACAAATAAAAAGTGGTAGAGCGCAGTGGCTCCAAACTGTAGCCTTGAAAGATCAACAACCTCGGCAGATGGCAACATGCGGGTACTCCTGACTATTGAGTTTTATTTAGGATTATTTTTGTGACGGCGGCTTGACGACTATCTTTGGCGACTGGGTGTGAAAAAAACAAGGTCCATATCGTCCACAATAGAATGACTTTGATGATCAGAATCACCGTGATCTCAAAAGCCAGGCGACCATTTTTACTGTCGCTTCTTAACCGCTTAATATGATTGATGTAGCTTGATGTCATTAGGTTACTTTCACTTCCTGAATCAAGGTTAGTTGACTGGCTTTAGTCTATGCCAAACATATTGTTATGGCAATGCGTCATGTTGTCGCAACATAAAACCAGTCAATGTCTTATTCATTCCTAATTACCTGGGAACTAAGAACACAGCCTTTTCATCTACAGATTCGTTATCATTCATTGACTTAATAACAAACCTCACGTGATGCGAGCCTGATTTGATAGAGCCGTCAGGTATTTGCAGGCGTACAGGAATCCAGCGCGATTCAGCAGAGTTAACTGTTACGGTCTTGTCGGCATCTGCAACATCAGATTCGATCTTTAGATTGTCGATACCGCTGGCACTCAGTTGATAACGCTGTGCGGATTCTGTTGCGTTCATGATTTGCAGACGGTAAACATTTTCCAGCATCCCGCCATTAGCCAGTCGAGCCATCACACCGCGGTCACGTACTACATCTACCCTGAACGATGATCTCAACATCAGGCTAGTAAACAAGGCAACCACAATTAAAGCCAGAATCGCAGTGTATATAAGCACACGTGGCCTTAAAATACGGCGCAACATCTGCTCGCGACCCCAGCCCAGATTCATCGCATGCTGAGTAGAGTATTTAACCAAGCCGCGCTCATAACCCATCTTATCCATCACCGTGTCACAGACGTCAGCGCAGGCACCGCAACCGATGCATTCGTATTGCAGACCTTTACGGATATCAATACCGGTCGGGCATACCTGTACACACAGGCTACAATCGATACAGGCACCTTGCTTACTTTTATCCATATCAGTCTTGAGTGATGCTTTGCCGCGTGGCTCGCCGCGTTTTTCATCATAAGTCACGATCAGCGTGTCATCATCAAACATCGCACTTTGAAAGCGTGCGTATGGACACATGTATTTACACACCTGCTCGCGCATAAAACCGGCATTGCCATAAGTAGCAAAACCATAAAACAGAATCCAGAAAGTCTCCCATGGGCCTAAGCCTAGATTAACTACAGCACTACCTAAATCACGAATAGGCGAGAAGTAACCAACAAAAGTAAAACCGGTCCAAAACGCAAACGTAATCCAGGCAAAATGCTTACCGCCTTTTTTGAGCAGTTTCTTGGCTGACATCGGCGCATCATCAAGCTTCATACGCGTTGCGCGGTCACCTTCAATTTTGGCTTCTATCCACAGAAATATTTCGGTATAAACCGTTTGCGGACAGGCGTAGCCACACCATAAACGCCCCGCGACTGCAGTAAATAAAAAAAGAGATAGCGCAGAGATAATTAAAATCCCTGTCAGATAAATCAGATCTTGTGGATATAGAACCAGTTTAAAGATATAGAAGCGTCTGGCTTCCAGATCAAACAATAATGCCTGACGTTGACCCCACTCCAACCAAGGAATACCGTAAAAAACAATCTGGGTAAGCCATATCATGACCCAGCGCCATTTAGTGAAGAACCCGAATGTGCTGCGCGGGTAAATCTTTTCCGCAGAAGCATACAGATTAATAACGGCCTCATTAGGTTGGTTTGCATGCTCAGCGGGCTTGGCGTCTGTTTTTTTAATCATGTCTCAAACTTTCTTTTTTTATAGTACAACTGTTCCAATGCATTAAATGATGCATTAAATGTGCCACAATCTATGCACGCAATCAACCTCTTGTTTTAATTGAATAACTACACTCATCACCCATAGGACAGCAGACGTTATCAAAATAATGAATTTACTCATGTCAAATATGGCAGTTTTTTACTTTAAAAAAGATTAAACTGTCATTTTTGGCATAGTCACCACTTTTAAATGTCTAATACTCAGATCACCGAACTGCTATCCTATTTAGATAACCAACCACAACCTCATATAGTAATGGATAAACATTACACTATTATTGGCGAAAATGAGGCTTATCGTTCGCAGTATGGGGATGCCAAACCGCTGGCGGGGCGCCATTGCTATGAGGTCTCCCATCATTTTGATCGGCCCTGTGATGAGGCGGGCGAGTCATGCCCACTCAAACACAGCAGTAAAACAGGGCATCCTCAGCGCGTATTGCATTTGCACCACACGCCGCGCGGTGAAGAGCATGTGAATGTTGAGTTGACGCCGATTCATGACGTCAATGGCGAGTTAGTCTATTTCGTTGAAATGATGCAAACGATTCGTAACGCCGGGGCGACCTCATCCTCACAAGGCATGGTTGGGCGCTCGCCTGTTTTTAATAACATGCTGGGTTTGCTCGAGCGTGTAGCCCCATCTGAAGCCTCCGTGCTGCTGCTTGGCGAGTCTGGCACCGGCAAGGAGCTGGTATCGCAGGCGATACATAATGCCAGTCAGCGATCTAATAAGGCTTACGTGGTCGTAGACTGCTCAGGGCTAACAGAATCACTGTTCGAAAGTGAATTGTTTGGTTATGAAAAAGGCGCATTTACCGGGGCTACACAGCGCAAGCAAGGGCTCGTAGAAAGCGCCAGTGGCGGCACGTTGTTTCTTGATGAAGTCGGTGATATTCCGCTTAGCCTGCAAGTTAAATTATTGCGACTGCTTGAAACTGGAACTTACCGCCGAGTCGGCGGTATAGAGCCACTGAGGGCTGATTTCAGACTCGTGGCAGCGACACATCGCGACCTAAAAAAGATGGTGGAGCACGAGACTTTTCGTAAAGACTTATATTATCGAATCAGCATATTTCCCATCCATGTACCTGCATTGGCAGAGCGTCGTGAAGATATTCCATTATTGGCGACAACCTTGCTGGCGCGTATCAGCCCCAAAAGAAACCTAAGGCTACATCCAGACGCGATTGCAACCCTGAAGCGTTGCAACTATCCGGGGAATATTCGTGAACTTAGAAATATACTGGAACGTGCCAGCTTGATGGCAGACGGCGATACCGTTATGGCGGAGCATTTAACGATGGAAGATGATGGCGCACATCAGCTAGCACCAGCCTACCCTCCAACCATCATTCCATTAGAAGACGCTGAGCGACAATACTTGCAGTGGGCAGATGAAAATTACCAAGGAGACCGTCGCATGCTGGCCAAATTACTTGGTATCAGTGAGCGTACCCTGTATCGAAAACTTCATGACTAGGCCACTTCTAAATCGGACAATTTAAATATACAGAAAATCATTAGCATGCATGGTATGCGAATTGCATAAGCACTTATGTACATGACAAGCACTTACCTAAGGTGTGCGTAAGTGAAAAGCTAATCAATCCCGATTGGATTGTCTCTGTAAATGAATTGGAAAAGAAGATGAGTGAAACTGCTCAACCGTGGTCTCGTGAAGAATTTGAAAACAAGTTGCGTGAAAAAGGAAAAGGGTATCACATCCATCACACTTTTAACGTCATGATGTATGAGGGCAAACTAAGCCGCGAGCAATTACAATCCTGGGTGACCAACCGGTTTTATTATCAGATTGGCATCCCTCAAAAAGATGCCGCGATTATGTCAAACTGCCCAGATCGGGAAGTGCGCCGCGGCTGGATTTTACGAATTACTGACCATGATGGTGTTGATAATACTCAGGGCGGTATCGAGGCTTGGATTAGGCTTGGTGAAGCCGTCGGGTTGAGCGCAGAGGATGTCACTTCACTCAAGCATGTTAGCCCAGGCGTTAGGTTTGCGGTAGATGCTTATATCAACTTTGCACGCCAAAGGCCTTGGCAAGAGGCCGTTTGCTCTTCTTTAACAGAGCTGTTCGCACCGCATATTCATCAGCAAAGGATCAGCTCCTGGCCTGAAATGTATCCCTAGGTCAAAGAAGAGGGTCTCATCTATTTTAAGAAAAGACTGACCGAGGCAAGGCGAGATGTTGAACAGGGCCTGACCGTAACTTTAGATTACTTTAGCCAGTCTCGCGCCATGCAGGAAAGGGCGCTTGAAATATTGCAGTTCAAGCTGGATGTGCTTTGGGTGATTGCTGATTCAATCATGCTTGATTGCTGCCATGTAAATATAGAAAACGGTGTAAAGTATAAGCGTCTGGATCAAATGAAATAAATTATTAAGAGATGTTTGGGTCTAGATCAATGTATCCCACTCAATATCAGCTTAAATTTAACACTTAAGACACTAACAATTTTTGAAATGTTAATAACTAAGGAGAACGAAATGTTGCATGAATTATTTGGTACTTATACGGGGTTACTGACAATCGCGGTGATTGTGTTCATGTTAGGCATGTTTGTGTTTTTCTATAGAATGTTTTTAAAAAATGAAGCCGAGGAGCTCAAGAAGTAATGCAGATTAAATGTCCGCACTGCAATAAAGAAAATCGTTTTTCTGTGGATAAGCTGGGGTCAGTCCCAAAATGCGGCGCCTGCCATAGGGGATTGATCTCTGCACCGGTTGTGCTTAATCAGGCAAATATTGATGAGCTACTGGCGCAAAAACTATTGCCGGTGCTGATCGATTTCTGGGCGCCATGGTGCGGGCCATGTAAGATGTTTGCGCCAACGTTTAAAGCAAGTGCAGCAAAATTTGCTGACAAAATCGTCTATGCCAAAGTTGATACTGAAGCGGAGCAGTTGCTGGGTACAAAATACAATATCAGATCAATTCCTACCTTGGTTTACTTCTGGCAGGGCAAGGAGCTAGGGCGTGTCAGCGGTGCCCTGCCGCCCGCAGAGCTGGACCAGCTTGCCTCACAGCTTATTCAGATAGGTAGCGCAAAATAAAAAGTCTAGGGTAAGTCTGACGCTTTCTAAAGTGCCTGATAGAGACCGTTCAAAATTCCAGACTCCCCCAAATTCAGTGACGCAGAAAAATTAGAAAGGCAGTATTTCGCAAGGCTGGAAAGTGGCTAACTCAAACGGAGCGATTCAGTGCGTTGTTACGTAACAAGCTTATCGCGTTTATTAAGTGACTTAAAAGCAATTATTTTGTATAAGGAAAAATAAAACAAGGAGCCGAAGCCCCTTTAGATAATCTAAAAAAATGATTATTTATTCATTACGTACATTGTCACTTCAAAGCCAAAACACATTTCTGTAGCAGCTGGTTTAGTCCACATAATAATTCTCCTGAGTTTTAATCTATCAAACCGACAACATGTCGTGTTTGTGTGAATTAATTATTCACCAGTCACGATTTTGCACGCTATTGTTGTTCATGAATGCAACGTCCGTAAAATCATGAGCTCAGGTTAAGGTTTTCAACTTAAGTGTTCGCATTACATTATGCTATTATTTTTTACGTGATGATTTAGTCATATTTAATGCTAGCGATTGAAATTAGTAGTAACATGTAACCAAAATGTTACAACAATTTTATGATAACTAAATGACGTACCCAAAACATGGTTATCTCGCACGCCACATCGTTACGGCGGCACTTTGTAAATAGCTTTCTAAGTGTAACTGCCCGTTTTTTTATCTCACTGTTTGTGGGCGTGGTTAGTTTTAGTCAAGCGTCTGCCGCAACACCTCAAAATCAGCCCGGTAACACATTAAATGCCCCTCAAAATAACACGCTTATTATCGGTAGCGAACAAGACTTTCCACCTTTTGCGACGGGGACAACCGACGCCACTGCTGATGGCTTTACCGTTGATTTATGGAAAGCGGTAGCCACTGAAGCCGGTCTTGATTACACCATTCGTGTGCGGCCTTTTTACCAAATTCTGCAAGAATTTAAAAATGGGGAAATTGATGTTTTAATTAACCTGGCACAATCGGACGAGCGCCGCCAATTTGCCGACTTCACGGCTTCTCATGTGGTCGTGAACGGCGCAGTTTTTGTGCGTAAAGGTGAAACTAGCATCCAAACCGAACGTGACCTTATTGGTAAATCCATTATCGTACTGCAGGCTGATTTAGCGCATGATTACGCGATAGAAAAAGGTTGGGGCAAGCAGCTTACACTGGTCAATACCGCAGCTGAAGGCTTAGCTTTATTAGCTACAGGCAAACATAACGCCATGCTGTTGAGCAAACTAGCCGGGTTACAAACATTGCAAAAATTGCGATTATCCAACATTGAAGCGCTACCTAAGCCTGCGGGGTTCTCACAAAAATTTGCCTTTGCAGTTCATAAAGGGCAGTCTGATTTATTGGCTAAACTCAACGAAGGCTTAGCTATTACAAAAGCCAATGGCACTTATGATTTACTCTATGAAAAATGGTTTGGTGTTTATGAGCCTAAGTCCGTGGAGCTACGCGACTTATTGAAATATCTATTGCCGATTTTGCTACTTTTTATTGGTATCGCACAATATAGTATTTATCGGCGCAACCTTGAGCGTAAAGCCGCGCAAAAGGCGTTAAAAACCAGTGAAGCGCACCTACGGTTGAGCCAGGTTGGCGGCGGCGTGGGCACTTGGGAGGCTGACTTGATTAAACACACCCAAACCTGGTCTGAAAACTGCACCACCTTGCTTGGGTTTCCTGCGCTTTCTAACCCAACCTGGAATGATTTTATCGCACTGATTCACCCTGAAGACCAGCAGCATGTGATTGATGCAACTAACGCACATATTGTACACGGCGCAAAATATGATGTGGAGTACCGCATATTAACGGCTACTGGCGATTATCGCTGGATGCGTTCAGCCGGGCAGGCAGAATATGACCAAGCAGGCAAACCCATCGCTATGCGCGGCATTGCTCAAGACGTTTCTGAACGCCATCAACATTTACAACACATTGAGCAACTACTTAGTGAGCAGCACACTATTTTAGAAAACAAGCTGGTTGGTATGGTCACAGTCAAAAATCGCCAAGTGGTTTGGACTAACACGGCTTTTTTACGCATGATGGGCTACAGTAAAGATGAAGTCATTGGCGCTTCATCACGGCAGTTTTACGTTAATGATGAAGCATATCAACGCATTGGTACCGCCTATGCCAACATTGAAAATGATGATATCACGCGCCTTCAACATGAGTTTGTGCGTAAAGATGGCCGGCATATCTGGCTTGACCTAAGAGGGATGATGCTGCATCCGGATCGAGGGGAGTCGCTGTGGATTTTTATTGATGCCACCGAACGCAAATTGGCTGAGGATGAGTTTCGCATTGCTGCGACCGTATTTGAGTCTCAGGAAGGCATGCTGATCACTGATGCAAACTCAATAATCTTGCGGGTGAATAACGCTTTTACTAAAATTACGGGCTACTCTGCAATTGACGCCGTCGGCAACACGCCGCGCATGCTAAGTTCCGGCCACCATACTGTTGAGTTTTACACCGCCATGTGGGGGAGAATTCAGGCTGACGGATTTTGGGAAGGTGAAATCTGGAACCGCCGTAAAAATGGCGAGGTTTATCCAGAGCACCTCACCATTACGGCAGTAAAAGATCAAAACGGGACGATTACTAATTATGTAGCGACGCTCACCGACATTACCATGAGCAAAGCTGCTGCTGAAGAAATTCAAAATCTGGCATTTTTTGACCCACTCACCTGCCTGCCCAATCGACGCCTGTTAATTGACAGGCTTAACCACGCGCTGGCCTCAAGTTCGCGTAGCGGTAAACAAGGTGCGTTGTTGTTTCTTGATCTAGACCACTTTAAAATGCTAAACGATTCACTTGGCCATGACATTGGCGATTTGTTGCTACAGCAAGTGGCCGCGCGCTTAACAACCTGTGTGCGTGAGGGCGACACGGTTGCACGTTTAGGCGGCGATGAATTTGTAGTGATGCTGGAAAATTTAAACGAACAAGACATGGACGCTGCGACGCAGGCCGAAGCTATTGCCAATAAAATTATCCAAGTGCTTAATGAACCGTATCTGTTAACAACGCATGAACATCACAGCACACCGAGTATTGGCGTCACCTTATTTAACGACCACCACACTGATATTGAAGAGCTGCTAAAACAAGCGGATATTTCCATGTATCAAGCTAAAAAAGCCGGACGCAACACTATTCGCTTTTTTAACCCGCAAATGCAGGCCAGTATTACTGAGCGTGTTTCACTTGAACGCGCCTTAAACAAGGCGCTGGCACTGCAACAACTACAGCTACATTATCAGGTGCAAGTCGATCATTTAGGTCAACCAACCGGTGCTGAAGCCTTGATTCGCTGGCAGCATCCTGAACTTGGTTTAGTGTCCCCAGCGCAGTTTATTCCTTTGGCTGAAGAAACCGGCTTAATTTTACCCATTGGGCAATGGGTGCTGGAAACCGCTTGTCAACAAATTCAAGCTTGGCAACTAAACCCTCAAACTCGCCATCTGACGTTATCTGTCAACGTGAGTACCAAGCAATTTCATCAAGCAGATTTTGTGGCACTAGTTCACGCTGCGGTGCTAAAAAATGGCATCAATCCGATGCAGCTTAAATTAGAAATTACCGAAAGCATGTTGTTGGAGCGGGTAGATGAAATTATATTGACCATGCAAGCACTAAAAACCATCGGCGTGCAATTCTCACTGGACGACTTTGGTACAGGTTATTCCTCTTTGCAATATCTCAAGCGCCTACCTTTGCATCAGCTCAAAATAGATCAATCATTTGTGCGCGATATTGCGGTTGACGTGAGCGACCAGGCTATTGTGCGCACGATAATTGCCATGTCACGCAGCTTGGAGCTCGATGTCATTGCCGAGGGAGTAGAAACAGAAGAGCAGCGGCTGTTACTGCTCAACAATAATTGCGAGCGTTATCAAGGGTATCTGTTCGGCAAGCCGATGCCGATAACGCAATTTAATACAAGCCTGATAACCTGCTAGGGTTTTAGCACCTGCTTTGCAGTCGCCTTCAAACTTAACAAGATGCTAATGCCAAGCACGGCAATCACTACCCCTAGCGACACCGCTACCGGTATCTTAAACCACTCAACTATCAGCATTTTAGTACCGACAAAAATTAACACCACAGCCAAGCCATATTTGAGTAAATGAAAGCGGTCAGCCATATCCGCAAGTAAAAAGTACAGTGCGCGTAAACCAAGAATAGCGAAAATGTTGGAAGTAAACACAATAAACGGGTCGTTCGTCACGGCAAAAATAGCTGGAATGCTGTCCATGGCAAATATCACGTCAGAGAACTCAATCAGTACCAGCACTAAAAACATCGGCGTGAACCAGCGCGCACCTTTTTCATAGACCCAGAATTTATCACCGTGATAACCATCAGTAATACGGATATGGCTACGCAACCATTTTAATAGCGGGTTGTTGGCCAGATTCGGCTCATGATCGGCAAAAACAAACATCTTAATGCCCGTAATCAGTAAAAAAGCACCGAAGATATAAAGCACCCAATGAAATTGGGCAATCAACCAGGCACCGACCAGAATCATGAGAGCGCGCAACACAATCGCACCTAGCACGCCATACACCAATATTCGCTTCTGAAATTCCAGCGGCACCGCAAAATAACTAAAAATCATCACAAAGACAAAAATGTTGTCCATCGCCAAGGTTTTTTCTAACAAGTACCCTGTAAGAAATTCCATGGCCTTGGTATCTGCCACCGCGCGCCCAGCGGTGTGATCGAGCCACCCCCACAACACCGCACCAAACAGCATCGCCAAGGTAAACCACACCGCCGACCAAATCAGCGCCTCACGCGAACTTACTTTCTGCGCGCCATGACGCCCTAGTAAAACCATATCCACCGCTAGCATGGCTAATACAAACACGCCAAACCCTGCCCACATCCACCAAGTACCTATTGATTGTAATTCGCCCATGAGATGCCCAAAATTGTTTGATAGTTAATGCGGATGGTAACGGTCAGTCGATGCCATGATTGGGCATCGACTGACCGTTATTTAAGCGTTATTGTATTGCGCGTAGCGCGGCAATGCGCTCATCTAAACTAGGGTGTGTGGTAAATAACTTTTTAAAACCGCTACCGCCACCGCCAGAAATACCAGAAGCCGCCATTTGTTCGGGCAATACTGAAGGCTCATGCTCGGCTTGCAAACGCTCTAGTGCGGCAATCATTTTTTTCGCGCTGGATAGTTTTGCCGCGCCCGCATCCGCACGGAACTCACGCTGACGTGAAAACCACATCACAATGATCGATGCCAATATACCTAAAACAAATTGCGCAATCATCATGGTAATAAAGAACGCCGGTCCGGTGCCTTTTTCAGTTTTGAAAATAATTTTATCCACCGCATAACCGATGACGCGCGATAAAAACATCACGAACGTGTTCACGACGCCCTGAATCAACGTCAGCGTCACCATGTCGCCATTGGCAATGTGCGACACTTCATGCGCTAGCACCGCCTCTGCTTCATCTTTACTCATTTTATTAAGTAAGCCTGTAGAAACCGCCACTAACGAGCTATTTTTGGTCATGCCAGTTGCAAACGCATTCACCTCCGGCGAATCAAACACGGCTACTTCCGGCATTTTAATACCGACCATATCCGCCTGCGCACGCACCGTTTTTACCAGCCAAATTTCAGTAACTGTGCGAGGCTCCTCAATCACCACCGCGCCAGACATTCGCTTAGCCGACCATTTAGACATCGCCAATGAAATAAATGCACCACCAAAACCCATAATTGCAGCAAACGCCAGCAAGTTGCCTAAATCAAGTCCGTTTTCATTCAAATATGGCTCTACACCGAGTATGCGCATAGTGACCGAGAGCACCAGCATAATGGCAATGTTGGTAGCAAAAAAGTAAATCATACGTTTCATAATTTTTGTCCTTACTGTAATAACAACGCACACTTTAACTTGTTTTAACACGCAATAAAAGCAGATTATTACTGATTGATTGTTCGGTTTTTACGAGCTATTGTAGCGTTATGATCAATTACAAACAGTTTCATTATTTTTGGGCAGTCGCCCGCGCAGGTAGCATGGTGCGCGCCGGTAAACAGCTTAATCTCACGCCACAAACGCTCAGCGGGCAAATTGGCATCCTAGAGGCATCACTAGGCGTTGCTTTATTTCGCCGTGTTGGCCGAGGCATTGAGCTTACCGAGGCAGGACAGTTAGCGCTCACTTACGCTGAAGATATATTTCAGGCAAGCAATGCACTAGAAGAAACCTTACGTGCCGGCACCAATGAGCGACAGCGACTATTTAAGGTTGGCATTTCCGATGCCGTTCCTAAATCTATCGCTTACCAACTACTTGCACCGGCAATGTCGCTCAAAGAACCGATTAAAATCGTTTGCCGCGAAGGTAAGCTAGAGCCACTGCTTGGTGAGCTTGCTATTCATCGGCTTGATCTGGTGTTAGCAGATAGGCCAATGCCAAGCGAAATTGATATTAAAGGACGTAGCAATCAACTAAGCGAGTGTGGTATCAGTTTTTTTGCCACCAAAAACCTGGCGCTTAATTATGGTCATAATTTTCCGCAAAACCTAGACAACGCACCGATGCTGG
The DNA here is from genome assembly GCA_041675545.1 of Methylotenera sp. GTDB lineage: Bacteria > Pseudomonadota > Gammaproteobacteria > Burkholderiales > Methylophilaceae > Methylotenera. Next base: position 34,176 of record JBAYTS010000011.1, on the reverse strand, counting down.
TGCCGGGAGAAGATAGCGCCGTACGTAAACGGCTCATGCAATGGCTTAACACTCAGCGTATTCAACCACACATCATTGGCGAATTTGATGACAGCGCGCTGATGCGGGCGTTTGGGCAAGCAGGTGTAGGTATTTTTACCGCGCCAACCATCATCGCGGATGAAGTTCAACGCCAACATGATGTAGTTAAAATAGGCCAAACCGATGACGTGGTTGAGCGTTTTTATGCAATTTCAGTTGAAAGACGCGCAAATCATCCGGCTGCGATGGCTATTCTTAACCACATTTCTGACGAATAACGCAACAACCGCGCCCCTTGATAGCCATCACGCTCATACTATTGAGCGGTATGAACAGAATTGGATAAACACCGAACGCGTATTCAAGCAAAGGCCCGCTCCAATTTTGGATGCATACTAAAGCGATGCGCTATAATTTGCGCTGTTGATTGCTAAAGCGTTTTATTCATGAATATTTGTCTGGCATCATCTCCTACTGTTTTTCACATGGCGGTTAACACATGAGTTTACCGATATCAGGCATATACAGCGCATACATGCCTTTTTTTGACATAGCTCAACTTCCACAGCCAAGACTAGAAAGTGTTCTGGGCGCCTTGTGCTTTGTTGAGTCTTCAATAGACAATAATACTGAAATCCCGATGATTCAAATACACGCGCCTCTTCTGGATGGCGCAGATACAGCCTGTGAGCTATGGTTAAGTCATGCCGCCTTGGTATCAGAAAAACCGTTAGAGCATGGCAGTTACGGTGACATTCAGTATCGTTTTAATGATAAATTTCTATTTGGTGTCATTAGTTTGCCTGAGTCAGTACCAATGCAAACTGGAACAGCGTTAGCATCATTACAGCAGGTCACGGAATCCGCTTATCGCCAGATATTTGCACTAATGGATGATTTAGATTACCCCTATGCTTACCGGCTCTGGAACTACATGGCTGACATCAACGGCATCAGCCACGGCCTGGAGCGCTACCGCCAGTTTAATGTGGGTCGCAAGGATGCTTATCTGGCATGCGGTCGCGAGGTAGGCGGCCAGTTGCCAGCCGCTTGTGCGCTGGGCGTTGCGGATGGGCCACTTACCATTGCTTTTCTGCTTGGACGTAAGGCGCCAATCGCGATTGAAAATCCACGTCAAGTCAGCGCTTATGAATATCCGGAAGAATATGGCCCGCGCACGCCAAGCTTTTCCCGTGCAACATTATTGTGTGCTGAGCTAAATAACCTCTTGTTCATATCCGGCACGGCCAGCATTGTTGGGCATCAGTCGCTACATGGGTCAGACGTAGTAGCACAAACCAAAGAAACACTAACTAATCTGCAGGCTGTGATTGCCGAGGCTAATCGTAAGCTTGGAGAGCAGAAGTTTGATTTGCAGCATGTTTTTTTTAGGGTCTATATCCGCAATGCTGCAGATTTATCACTGGTACGCAATGAAATGCAACGCCACATTGGTGGCACAATAAAAGCTGCTTTTGTGCAGGCAGACATATGCCGCAGTGAGCTACTGCTGGAAATTGAAGCGACCGCCTGGCATCTATCGGAGCATTCATGATCAGATTAAGCCTGCAATCTGTCGGGAAATTATTACTCGGGGGATATGATTACCTAGTGTTGTTTCTTGGCTTGCTATGGCTGGGTTTTCTTGCCCTAGGCTGGACGCTAGTAGCTGCGCCACTTTATGTATTATTACCCAAGCACTACGCCATGCATTGGGGTCGCTATGCCATCATGGTTTTGTTTCGTATTTATCTTGCCAGCCTGAGCATGTCACGCCGCGTCAGTTTTGATTTAACTGAGCTAGAGTCATTAAGAGGCGAAGCATCTCTGATTATTGCGCCTAATCACCCGTGCCTGCTGGATGCGGTCATGATTATTTCGCGTTTGCCTAACGTGGCCTGCGTGATGAAGTCAGCGTTAATGCACAATATTTTTCTAGGGAGCGGCGCACGTCTGGCACGTTACATCAGCAATGAATCAATACGGCAAATGGTCGTGCAAGCAAGTGAAGATTTTAAAACTGGCAGCCATCTGCTGCTGTTTCCAGAAGGTACCCGCACCACGCGCCAGCCTATCAACCAGCTGAAAGGCAGCATCGCCCTGATTTCCATGCAAACGCAGGTACCAGTACAGACGGTGTTGATTGAAACCAACTCACCTTACCTGAGTAAGGGCTGGTCATTATTCCGCAAACCAGTCATGCCGGTGCATTACAAAATTAAATTGGGCAAGCGCTTCGACCCGCCAGAAAATGCTCACCACTTCATGGCAGAACTTGAAAACTATTTTTCTCAAGCGCTAAAACCTTTATTGCAACCAGCCCCTACTCAAGACTCATTGTTTCCGATGGCTATTCAAAATGAAGCCCTATCCGGCTTTAACTCACACGGAACACCTTTGTTATGACCACTGCCTCTACCAGCCATATTGTGCTTATCCCCAGCTACAATCCGGGGCCTAAAGTGTATGACACCGTGCGCGCGGCCCGTTTGCACTGGAATCCGGTATGGGTAGTAATCGACGGCAGCACAGATGGCTCCGAAGTAGTTTTACAAGCCATGGCAGCAGAAGATTCAGGCTTGCGCGTAATCTATTTACCACGCAACAAAGGCAAAGGCGCCGCTGTATTGCATGGATTGAACCTAGCCGCCGCAGAGGGCTACACACATGCGCTAACCATGGATTCAGACGGGCAGCATCCGCCGGAGCTAATACCCGCCTTTATGACAGCATCAATCAGCCAGCCAGACGCCATGGTGCTAGGTATGCCGATATTTGATGCCAGCGCGCCAAACCTACGCGTGCAGGGACGAAAAATATCCAATTGGTGGGCTAATCTGGAAACTTTATGGGCCGGTATCGGCGACTCTTTGTTTGGTTTTCGGGTTTACCCCATCGACCCGTTAAGAAAAGTGATGCGCTATCAACCTTGGATGCGTCATTTCGATTTTGATCCAGAAGCTGCAATAAGATTAAGTTGGCGTGGCGTAAAAGTGGTTAACCTGCCCGCGCCAGTGCGTTATTTCAGCACCGATGAAGGCGGCGTTTCGCACTTTCGTTACCTGCGCGATAACACCCTGCTCACTTGGATGTACACACGGCTGTTTTGCGGCTTTGTGCTACGTCTGCCTATGCTGTTGATGCGGCGTTTGTTGGGCATGTTTAGCCGTTAATATAAACCTGCTGGCTAACAGAGATTTTTACGAAATTTTAACCATTTTAGAAAGACCATTTAACCCGAGAAAGATGGAATAGCATCAATTTTCTGCCGCTACGTGTGCGCACGTACAGACGCTTATTGCCTTTTAGCTTAAAGTTTAAACATAAGATTTACTGACTCTGCACCTGTATTTTTATGTGCAATACCGAACGGAACTGCGTGAACAAGAGCGGGTCTCATGTGGCTGGTTAGCGCTTGCGTCACTTGCCGTTGATATCCATAACGCTTAATTACCGAACTGGAGGTCATAACATGCTAAAAATTCGCAAGCTATTGATATTGTTAGCGATGCTGCTGTCTTCTGCAGCTTCTGCCGAGGTACAGGTGAGCATCGGCATCGGGCTACCGCACGTCAGCATCGGCATCAACGTGCCAGCATATCCGCAACTGGTGGTTGTACCTGGTTACCCGGTTTACTATGCACCGCGACTGCAAGCCAACTTCTTTTTTTACGACGGGTTGTACTGGGTTTACCAAGATGATTATTGGTATGCGAGTGAATGGTACAACGGGCCTTGGTGGGTTGTGGCTCCAGAGATTGTCCCCGTGTTCATCCTGCGCATCCCTGTGCGCTACTATCGTCATCCTCCCCCCTACTTTATCGGTTGGCGACCAGATGCACCGCCACGCTGGGGGAACCATTGGGGGCACGATTGGGAACAACACAGACATGGCTGGGATAAATGGGACCGCCGGTCTGCACCGCCGCCAGCACCGAGGCCTGCCTACCAGCGGCAATATTCAGGGAATCATTATCCCCAACAGGTAGAGCGGCAACAGGAGCTACATCAGCAGAATTACCGTTACCAGCCGCGCGATCCCGTAGTGAAACAACGCTATCAAGAGCGGACAGCGCCAAGAGCACCCGCTCAGCAGAGAAACCCCCAGCAGGAAAGGCAGGTTGCACCGGACGAGAGAGGTTCTAGGCAGCAGAATATACAGCGTTCTACGCCACAGGCTACACCACGTCAGCCCGATAGCCCAGGTGCCGCACGCACGCAGCCACCGCAAAGAGGAGGTATGGACATCCAGAGATCAACGCCAGCCTCTCCACAACAGGGGCGCTCGGACGTTCAAGATTCTAGGCAACAACCACAGCCAAGGTCAACGCAACGTGAGCAACAGAAACCAAGGTCAGAGGATCAAGAAGCCCCACGTAAGCCAAGCCGTGGACAAGAGCAGGAGCGGAGTCGGGATCGAAATTATCAATAGTAAGCTGAGTGAGGGTTGTGAATTTTTATAACATCACAACGAGAGTATCACGACCCATGCAGACAATTGACAACGCCTTGATGTTGTTAAGCAAAAATTCGATTAAATGTTATTAGGCATTTTCAAGCTCGCTCAGCGCTAGATCATGCCGCCGTTAATCGAGATAATCTGCCCCGTGATATAAGTCGCTTGAGTGGAAGCAAGAAAGCTGATCAAGTCTGCCACTTCAGTCGGCGTGCCTGCGCGTTTCATGGGTACCATATTGGCGATAGCCTGGGCATCAAACGCAGATTCACTCATGGCAGTATCGATAATTCCTGGCGCTACGGCATTAACGGTAATACCTCTGCTGGCAACTTCTTGCGCTAACGATTTTGTGGCAGCATTCAACGCACCCTTGGCCGCAGAATAGTTAGTCTGTCCACGATTGCCAGTGATGCCAGCAATGGAAGATACGTTAATAATGCGCCCCCAACGACTGCGTATCATGGGCATCATCAGTGGTTGCGTGACATTAAAAAAACCATGCACAGAAACGTCAATTACCCGGTGCCACTGCTCAGGACGCATGCCGGGGAATACCGCATCATCATGGATGCCTGCGTTGTTAATCACAATCTGAATGGGTTCATCTTCCACCAGTGGGCTGAGTGCCGCGCTTACTGCGGCGCTGTCGGTGACATCAAATTGCAAGGCTTCGGCGCTGCCGCCAGTGGCACAGATTTCTGCCGCCAGTTGTTGCGCAGCTGCAATGCCTTGATTGGCGTGAATATAAACATGGCAGCCATCGGCGGCGAGGCGGCGGCTAATGGCGGCACCGATGCCGCCGCTACCGCCTGTGACTAAAGCTCTTATCATGTGTTCGTTCCTAAATTCATTGTTATAGCGACTTCTTAAAAGGGCAGTATTTTTTTGAGTAAAGCATCGAACCTCATTATCGTCATACCAGCGGAGGCTGGTATCCAGTCAGGCGACGTGCTCATCTTTCATATAGATTAAATTAAAAATATTACCAATGTTGGGATTTTATGCTTTAACGTGACATTGCTATCATGATAATGAAATGTTAGTGCTCTTAAACTACTCACAGATTGTTTCACCTTGACTGGATACCAGCCTCCGCCGGTATGACGTAATTTATAGTTTGTTCGTTTGTTGGACTTAACGTGTCAGAGCGAAGAGGCTCTCAGCACTTTTGCCGTCGATTTCTAATAAGTCAAAGAAGCCGCTAGCGCCTCTGCATTCAATACCACGGCGGCGCGACCTTCTAGCAAGGTTTTGCCATCGGCGCTTACGTCGAATTGGTAGAGCATATTGCTGTCGCTTGCCATGATGCAACTGGCGGTTATCAACAAATCTGCCTGAATGTTATCCAGCCGCGTTACCGCCATCGTTACCCCGCGCACACTGACCAGATAGCCTACGCGCGGTCGTTCGCTCTCTACCGGTGCCAACAAAGCGCCATGAACCGCCATGGCTTGTGCAGCATATTCGATGCCGCAGGCGATACCTAGCTGACCATGAGCGCGCAACGGGTTATCAACAGCATGGTGACTACTGGCGCGGCAGATTATTTTCTCCTGATCCCAGGTTTCTACTTTGTCCAGCAGGCACATGTTGCCCTGATGCGGAATATGGGCTGCAATCCAAGTATGGTCTAAATCAGTAGGGTCTAGAGGAATATGACCCAACCTAGCCTTGTGCAATGCCTTATCTAGCATGGGTTGACCTCTATGGCCAAGCGTGTGTTATCAAGGTAATCCAGCACCACGCGACGCTCTTTCTGCTGAGCGATTGCCTGCAACAATGGCAGACCACGTGCAGCGGGAATCGCCATGCGCAAAGCTTCCAGCGCGGCATCGTTAAACTTGCAGGCCTCGTCATGGGTGATGCTGACATTGATCTGAGCGATGGTTTGTGGACTAGCTTGCGGTGCAAACACCAACGCGATACCAAAGTTGTCGGGGATCGGTCGATTGCTGAACATCGGTTCGGGGTACGGCGTATCACTCGCCATTAAAATGCAACGGCTGTCATCAACCGCCACCTGCGTCAATGCATCCAGCAACCCCGCACCAAAGCTGGCGTCAAAGGCACAAAGTACCGACGAAGTAGCCATGGCGCCGGTGGCAATGCTCCAGTAACCCGCCGCCGCGTTATGCACGGAGTTATGAAAACGCGTGGGAGAAATTTGCCTGTCATCTGATGCCAGCATTTCACAGATAGCGTGGCAGTTAAGCCCGTCACCATTGGAGAACGAAAACACGCTGGGCAAACTTGCCGCCTCCAAGCTGGTGGCTGCAATCGCCTCCAGCGAGGTTGCCAGCGTCAGCTTGACAATATCACTGGCACGCCTGCGCTCTGCCGCAGGCAATAACTCCGGCGCGGGTATTACTGTTTTTGATGGTTGGTAAGGCTGCCGGCCAGTCAGTACCGCACGCGCGCTGAACCAGTCTGGGAGGCCTGGACCTAGCAGGCCGATGCCTTCAATGTAAGCGGTCAATTGCGTTGTCATGACTCAGGCCCTCCTGATTGTTCCGAATCGCTTTGAGCCAAACCAAAAATCAAACTGCAATTAGTGCCGCCGAAGCCGAAGGAGTTACTCATTACGCGCGTCAGCACTTGGTCGCTATTTTGTAGCTGATAATTCAGTCGCAGCAATGAATCTGCCTCGCGTGTGTTAAGGCCACCGGGGATAAATCCTTGTTGCAGAGCAAGTGCGCAAATGACTGCTTCAACCGCGCCGGCAGCACCCAGCGCATGCCCCGTGGCACCTTTGGTCGAGCTGCACGGCGTGGCGTGGCCAAATATGGCTGCGACCCCTTTGGCTTCGGCTGCGTCATTGCTTGGCGTGGCCGTACCATGCAGGTTGATGTAATCAATATCGGCTGGGTTTAGACTGGCACTCTGCAGCGCCTGTTGCATGGCCATGCGTGCACCCAAACCTTCAGGATGCGGTGATGACATATGATAGGCATCGCTCGATTCACCTATGCCCAGCAACAGCACAGACTTTGCATCAATATTTTCTAATGGGCGTTCCAGCAAGGCAAAAGCAGCGGCCTCCCCAATCGAGATGCCGTCACGTTCAGTATCATAAGGACGGCAAGCTTGCGTAGAGAGCAGGCCCAGAGAGGTGAAGCCATACAGCGTAGTCAGGCATAGCGTATCTACTCCCCCTACCACTGCGGCATCGATCAATCCGGCTTCTATCATGCGGCGTGCCGTACTGAATACCTTAGCACTGGAGGAGCATGCTGACGATACCGCCACAGCAGGGCCACTGAGCGCGAAATATTGGCGCGTGAAATCAGCCACTGAGTAAGTATTTTGTGTCTTGTTATAGATTAACCCCGCAGGTAATGCGCCAGTCAGCGGGTCGCGGTTACGAAACGCCAGCTCCGTTTCCAGAATCCCCGAAGTGCTGGTACCCATGAAGACGCCAATACGGTCACGCCCATATTTATTTGCCGCAGCATTAACGGCATCGGCAAAGCCATCCTGCTCCAGCCCCAATTGCGCCAGACGATTGTTGCGACAATTATAATCAGCCATGCCGGCCGCCATGTTCACCTCATCCACGCCCTCAACCTCACCAATAAAGGTTGGCAAATCTACCGTTTCAAAGTCGCAGGGCTTGAGCGCTTGCCTGCCTTGACGCAAGGCATCCAATGTCTGTTGCAGGCCGCGCCCGATGCAGCTGGTAGCAGTGAAGTGTGATAGTAATAAAGGTTTCAAGGAAAAACACTAGACTTTCTGTGCATGCTAATAAAGGTGAGCAACTGAAGTATAACTGCGTGTGAAATTATATTGTAGATCATATTTATAAAGCGGCTTCCTGTAGGGTGACAAAATGCAGGCCTGCCCTCTCTGCGGCATCCAGCAAAGACGGTAGCACCACCAGAATAACCGGGATGCTTTTATCGGTACGTGCCGCATTGCCATCGTGCAACAATAAAATAGCGCCGGGGCTTAGCCCTGATAGCAGTTTGTTTTTTACTTTTTCCGCATCTTTCACCTGAGTATCAAAAGCGCGTACGGTCCAACTAACGAGGCGCAAGCCTAAACGACTCAATACCGGCTGCAGAAAAGGATTGCGCAAGCCAGCTGGCGCGCGGAAAAATTTTGGGCGTACGCCCGTGATGCTAAATAACGTGTCCTGTGCGGCCTGAACCTCGCGCGTAAAACCACCTATGCCTAGCAGCGAGAAATAGTGCCGGTGCTGCTGGCTGTGGTTTTCTATTGCATGACCGCGACGCACAATTTCACGGCATAAATCAGGATATTGCGCGGCTTTGCTACCGATACAAAAGAAAGTGGCTTTGGCATGAAAGTGCTCCAGAATATCCAGCACCTGCGGTGTCACTTCCGGGTCGGGGCCATCATCGATAGTCAGGGCAATTTCATTGCGGCGGGTGGCAGCGGGTGGCAACTGTATCCAGTTCGGTCCCAGCCAGTTGCTTCGCGGCCACAGACCAGTAGCAGCAATCACTAAATGATTGCCAATGAGTACCGCCAGCGCCCATTGCCATAAATCCGGCGCAACGATTAGGCTAATCAATACCAACGCATGTAGCATCACAGATAGCTTGATTAGCAACGTGGGCTGCCAATGTGTTTGCTTGAGATTAGCCATGATTATTTGTAGCAAATTGTTTATCAAGAAAATTATGCCATAACTGCTGCCACACCGGCCACACATGATCGCCCGGGATTTTATCAACACGATTTGCGGGCAGCGCCTGCGCCATCATCAAATGGCTTTTTGCAAAGCGGTCATCCTCGCCGTAGCCTAGGTGTATTTCAATGTCATTAGTATTGCCATGTGTTTTCAGCCAATGCCAATGATGGCGCTCTGTGTCTGCATCGGGAATGATGTCCGGCACCCACGCCTGAATGCCGCCGGCGTAGGCTATTTCGCCCGTAGTCATGCGGTTGCCGGGATACGGTGCTAACAATAACAGCCCTGCCAGTTGCTCAGGATAACTGCCGGCATAGGCTATTGCCACGTAACCGCCAATTGAAATACCGGCGAGCCAGATGTTTCGATAGCCTGCTGCTATTGCCGGCTGTATCAGGCTGCTATGAATTTCCGGCAACACACTTTGGTCAGCAATCTGGCTAAACGCCAATTCTGCCATGATTAAATCAATCGCTAACTGACGCTGACGTACTGCCTGCACAAAGCCTTGATTGATGAAGTCTTCTGGCTGGTGATAAGCGCCCGGTAGCAATATCACCAGCGTATCGGCATGTTGTCCGGGCTGTGCCAGATCAGTGAGATGGCGCATCAAGACTTGCGCTCACGGTCAAAACTGCTACGCGCAAACACTGCGGAAAAAATCAGCGCAAGGATGACACCCGGTGCTACGGTAACGCCCATGGCCTGCAACACGGGTACGCTAGAAAACGCCAATAGGCCAAATCCCAGTACCGTCGCCACATTGGCAAGTAACAGTGATGCATAAGTACGCGGCGAGATTCCGTGCATGCCTTCGTCTTTATGCTGTGGCTGGTTGAAAAATAACGCGTAATTAGAGCCGATGGCTACAATCAACAGCAGGCCGATCAGGTGCAAAATGATCAGTTGCTGCCCGAACAAAACCAGCCCTGCCGTTACCGTCAGCACTGCTGCTACCAACGGCGCGATGACCGCGATAACGCGTGTAGGCGAGCGCAACACATACAGTAGCAAGATGACGATCGCCAGTAAACCGGCTAGCGACAACATGATGGCCTCAGTCATGTAGGAAGAATACAAGCGGTTAGATTCGCTTTTCATATCCACAAATATTGCGTTGGGTACCTGCGCCTGATTCAAGACCGCTCGCACCTGGGCAGCATCAATATTGCCGTTTTCAGGTGCAGTCAAAGGTAGCAATGCACTCCAGCGCGACCCTTGCTGTAGCAACATGGCGTCCACCGCCATCGCCATTGAGGTATGCTCCAGATCACTACGCTGTAACAAGGGCTGGTTGCGGGCAGCGTCCACATCAATCAGAAATGGCGCGAATACCTGAGGGCGCACTGGTAAATCCTTGATAGCACTCTCCAACCTGGGTTTTAATTCGGTAATAACTGGCAGGCTGGCTTGCCGCGCACGCTGGGTGGCATGGCTGGGCAGGTAATGACTGGCACTGTCGAACGCGGTAAGCGCGCCCTTCTCGACCAATAGTTGCAATGCGGCTGATACTTTTTCCGTAGCGACCAGCACCGCTTCCTGAGCGTCGCCGGATACAACCACCACGTAACGTACATCAGGCGCGCCCATACCGGCGCGCAACCTTGCATCCAGTGCCTGGTTCGCCGCGGATACCGGGCTCAGGGCGGCAAGTTCATTGTTCCATAAATGATCTTGATGCTGGTAAACAACCGCGCTGGATGCTATCAGTAGCGCAACGGCTAGCCAGCGTAAACGTGGCGCAAGTGCTGCATAGCGCGACAAGGTTAATCCAGCACCAGTCACGTCACGAATTTGAAAGTTGGCTGGTAGCAGGTGCGGTAATACATAACGTGTCATGGCTGCCGCCGCAACCAGCCCTGCCATTGAGTACAGGCCAAGTTGCGCCAAGCCGGGAAAGCCCGATAGCAACAGTGAGGCAAAGCCAAATACAGAGGTCAGCACGCCTAGCCTTACCGTTGGCCACACGCGCACAAGCCATGTTTTGCGATTTTGCTCGTTTTTGCCATCAGCGGCATGATCAGATTGCATGAATAGATAGATTGAATAATCCACTGCTTCACCTATCAGTGCGGTGCCAAAACCCAGCGTAATGCCATGCACCACGCCAAAGCCCAGACTAACAGAGGCAATACCCGCCAAGATGCCAGTAGCTACCGGCAGAAACCCTAACAGCAATGCGCTTAGCGAGCGGTAAACCGCGAACAGTAATAGTGCAATCAGCAGCGTGCTGACGACAAAAATCAGGCGCACCTGACTTTTAATGGTGTCGCGCGACACTACCGAAAACACGCCGGGGCCAGTCATGAGCAACTTGGGTTGGGTAGCCCTGTACATGGTTTCATTATCAAAAGCGGCTTGTATGGCCTGCATCGCCAGTTTTTGCGCATCAGTGTCGGAGCCTAAAGCTCGCGTTTGAATCAGCAGCAACGCGGTTTTGCCATCGCGTGATGCCCATGCGCCATTGATCAATTGTGGGCGATTACCGGAGTTCATTTGATCCAGCAATTGCAGCATTTCACCCGTTGCATCGTGCGGCAACAGTGACTTGAACAGCAAACCAGCTGGTGAAGCCAGTTGGTCTATGCTGTCGCTGATGGCAGTGTGTAATCCATCCACACTGAAATGCGCTGGCGTAACCGCAGGGCTTAGCAGGTATCGATTATTAAATAGATAGCTTTGGTCACGCTCGCTGGTAATCGGCTCACCATTATTGACGCTGACAAATGCCAGGTTAGTGCGCAGTGTTTGGGCGATAGCTTTAGAAACTTCGGCATGCGTGGTTTGATCTGCACCCTCTATGCCGACTAATATCAAGCGCGATGCTAAACCGTCTTTAAGCTGATCCATCAATAATTGCTGTTCAACCGTGGGCCTACTTGGCAGAAAAGCCGACAAATCGGCAGTAAAGTGGCTACGGCTGATAATAACCAGACTAGCCAATATTAGCACCAGCCAGATGGTAATAGCGGTACGGCGACGTTGTAATGCGGATAAATTCACGGGTTGGTCGGTTTCAGGAGATCAGTAGATTATGGCGCGGGCAATGGCGTGATCGTCATCAGAGAGCTGTCGCCATCGGCCTGCTTAATCTCGATGCTACGTAGCGCATTGCCTGAACCGGAAATGCTTATCTTAGCCACCACTTTTTTCATTTTATCGTCGCTCGGCAGTAACACGAGATTCCAGCGCTGCTCATCACCTTCCATACTCAAATTATATGTGCGCTCCAGCGCCTTGCGGTCGCCCGCCAAGGTGCCGCGTATGCTGTCTATAAACGCCGCCAACTCAGGGTAGCTTTGCAATGACAGTGCACGCTTTTTACCACGCTGCTCTACGGTCAGCGTGTCTTTATCCAGCAACATACTCTCGGCCTTGGGTTTTAAGGTGCGTTTTTCCAGGCGGTCTGGGGCGCTATAAAACAGCTCACCAGATGACTCTACTGGCTTATCGAGTATGGCGATGGATTTCTTTTCAACAAAACTGGCATGGCCAGTGCGTGTAGCTGCCAGTGTTTGCATCAACTGATCAATACTCCAACTACTTTCCGCACGACTGATTGGTGCCGCCAACAGCATGCCGATCAATAGCAGGCTTTGTATTATCCAGCGTAAAAAATTACCATGAGCGGCTTCTGTTTTATTCATTTTTTTCATTCAAAGATGCAGGTATCGATTGCCAGTAATCAAAAAAATTAAACCAGTTATATGGCGCCAGACGAGTATAGCGGTTCAGCAACTCCGTGTAGCGTGCGATAGCCGTTTCCACGGCCTGATCGCGCTGGCCTCTGGGGGTTTCAGAAAAATCAGCCAACGTCTCAAAATGTATCTGGTAGCGGTTATCTCCCATGTACAGCCCGACCATAAATACCACTGGACGCCGCAACAATGCAGCCATACGAAACGGCCCGGTTGGCAACGCCGCAGTAGCGCCCAGCAGGTTTACCTGTGCCATAGGCTCATTGCCCAGCGTACGGTCTGACAGCATGCCGACCAACATGCCATCGTCCAAGCGCTCTTGCACTTGTAGCATGGAGTCAATCCGCCCTAACGGAATAATATCCATCGAGGCTTCCGGGTTAATCGCGTTCAGCATGTTGTTGATTTTTTGTGCGTTATCTTCATGCATCACCATAGCAACGCGCAGGCCTGGAAGCTGCCGCCCAATCGCGCGCATGACCTCAAAACTGCCAAGATGCGCCCCCATCAGCAGTACGCCTTTGCCCGCATCTATCAGCGGATGGATGTTTTCCTTGCCGTGTATGTCAATATCAAACAGATCATAACGGCGGTTGATCAGGTAAATGCGGTCATGGATGGTGGCTGCAAAACAGAAAAAATGCCGATACAAATCCAGCCAGGTGGCAGGCCGTCCCAATGCACGCGGTAGGTAATTAAGAGAAGCACTGCGATTATTCGGTGCAAACAATACAAAATAAGCGGCAATTAAATGTAGTACCAAGCGGGCTACCCTACGCCCCAGCCGCAACGATATCCAGCTCATGATGCGCAACATTAGCATATTGCTGCGCTCCTCGGCCTTGACCCAGGATGCAGAGGTTGTATAAGCGCTTTTGCTAGACTGCGTCATGAAGTTTTAATACTTGAAACAAGGCTACCACTCACAATCTGGCGGCTATCTTTCAGCACTTCAAACTTTATTGTGCCATTCACCAATTGCTCATGCTTAATAGTAACAATCTCACCAGGTTTTAGCGGGCTCAGAAATTTGACTGCGCTGATTTGCCATGCTGTAGCGGCTAGTCCTGTATTGCTAACGATAGTGTGAATAACCTCATCCAGCAACACTACCCCAGGCACGATGGGCGTCCCCGGAAAATGTCCGGCGAATGCAGGATGGTCTGCAGGAATTTCTAACAGCGTCTGTTTTTTCATAGCGGTTGTTTCAATCCCGGAATCATACTATTTTCTTCTTGATGCACATGCGTTGCAATGAGCTTCTGCAATGCATCTCGCGGTAATTTACCGGTGCTATTGCGTGGCAGTGATTCTACAAATAACAATGGCCTTGGTAAAAAGACCGGATCTATACGGGTGCGCAATGCAGCGAGTAAAACTGAAGCAGTCAGGCCGGGAGCGACTACACATGCACATAAACGTGTCACATGATCGTCTGAAACCTCATCCGGCATAAAAAAAGCACCGTCAATAACGCCTTCAATAGCATTTAAAATATGGCTCAAATTAGCCAATGAGTTGCGTTTGCCCGCTATATTCACCATATCCTGTGTGCGACCCCGCAACAGAAAATATTCTACGCCCATCGGCTCGATGATGTCGTTGAGAGGCACAGGTATTTCCACATGGCCGCCACCTGCCCATAAATTTTCGCCGCGCTGGCTTAGTTGCACGCCAGGCAGTAGCTGCCATTGCGCCACCTGTGCTGTACGACGTGTCGCTATCTGCCCAGTTTCGGTACTGCCGTATATTTCTAATAGCGGGGCCTTGCAACGCGCTTCCACTTTATGCGCCAGTGATGTAGATAAAGGTGCGGTCGCTGATAACACTAAAGCTAATTCTGACAGCTTAAGTTCGGCCTCTAATAGCAATCGCAAATGTAAAGGCGTAGAAACTAACAAACGTGGATAAGGTATAGCTTCCAGAGCACTGCAAATATCTGCTGGATAAAACGGTTGTGCGCTGCTCAAGGCATTGCCACTTTGCATTGGCAGTAACACGGTTGATTCAAATCCATACATATGCTGTGACGGTATGGTGCCGACTATGCTGTAACTGGTGTTTGCTGATAACCCTAGCCGCGCCGCTTGAGCCTGCACATTACGCACCAGGGAACCCCAGCTTTTTGCATGCGGATTAGGCACACCGGTAGAGCCTGAGGTAAAAACAATCGCCACCAACTGTTGCGCATCAATCTGCGGTACTGCCATATTCACCGCTTGGTGTTCAGGTATAACCACCGGGTAGCGTAACCGCGGTAAAGCAATATCACAATCATCATTGTCATGCAGACAAAATACACCGGAAGAAAAAGCCTGTAGTTGCTGTACCATTTCTGGCGTGTGCGTGGGTGGTAGCAGGCTAATCTTATTACTAACAATAGCGGCAGCCAAGCCAACGGTAAAGTGATAACGATTACGGCAGATGTTCAGCACGTGCTTATCGTGAGGCAGTAAAGTTACCAGATATGCAACATCCGACAAAAACGCTTCAACAGAAATAGCCGTGCCTTTGTGCCATGCAACTATTTTATCGAGAGAGGTGTGGGTAACTAGAGGCAGAGTTCGCATGCGGGGTTAAAGCTAAACTAAGGTTTAATGTAAAAACTAGAGCTTATTATACGCGTGCAGATTTATTCAGATACGCACGCACCGCATCAAGAATATGGCCGGTGGGTAAATCGGCTAGCACACGACGGCGCACCATAAACTCGACAATAAACATCAACGCCACCAGCGGCAACGTAAGAAAGTTTACAAAAATCGACCATGTTGCCAAAGGCGCCATAAAAAACAGCAAGGTTGAAGTCATCATCATCATGGTGAAAAACACCACCCAAGCCACGGTTACTTTATGGGCATAACGCTCATGCTCTACTGGTAGCGCCCCGTTGTTGATCATCTCGGCAAAATGCACACACAGAGGCTTGCGGCCTTTTTGTAAAGTCCAGCCAAAAGTTATCAACAAAACCAGTAGCAGGCCAATATCCTGTATCCAGAACACAAACCCCGTGTACTGCTTGATAAACGGCCATGCCAGCCACGAAGCAATACCGCTAAACAACAATAAACCAACACCAGCCACACGCGATGTGACCTTTACGGCTACCGTAATAATCAACAGAAATATAGGCACCAATGCCAACATTGCGCCAAGTGTGCTAGCCTCACCTGACGCGTTAACATGATGCACCAGCACTGCATAGGTCACAATCATTACCATTACGCTTAACCCATGTGCAATTTTCATGGCATTAAGCACGTTTTATTTCAGTTTTATTTTGTTTTATGAATAGCAACATAGTCGACCAAATTGCGCAGAGAACTAAAAATGCGATGATTATCTTCACTATCCGCTTTGAGCTGTAAGCCGTATCGCTTGGAGATCACCAAGGCAACCTCAAGGATATCAATAGAATCCAGACCCAAACCATCACCATAAAGTGGCATATCAGGGTTAATTTCGGCAGCTGTAGTGTCCAAATTTAATGCTTGCACCATCAGTTCGGCCACTTCAAGTTGTAAGATTTGGTTGTTTTCTATCATAATTTTCTTCTGTTGCTGCAGATTCTCTTCTTTAGTTCATATTGCAATAACTGCAAATTAATAGGTTAACTGCATAGTAAAGCGACATTAACGAAAATTCTTCTCAATTTTTGAGATAATCCTACTACCTACATATACATTACCATGCCATTAAAACCTGAATATCGCTGGCAATGACCTCTTTTTTCGTGCCGTGGCCTGCATTTTTCATAGTACGGACATCTACCAATCCAATGGATTGCAACACATCTATATCACGCTTGACGGCGGAACGATCTCTGTTCAGACGCTTGGAAATATCAGTGATAGAACCAGAATGAGATCGAATACTTCTGAAAAGATCAATTTTGGCCGCCGATACTATTTTTGCCAAGTCTTCTGAATTTTCAAAACTAACAATTCTGCTTTCTTTTTCCAATAAGCCTTTATCTGCCAAAGATGCAGTGGCTCTACCTCTAGCAAAGAAATCTTCTGTGCTTTCTATTTTAATGTGCATTATGTACTCCTTAGCGCTACCCATTCTTTTTCAAATAACATTTCGATGTCTTCATAACGGGTAAAATTAACTGCCTCAACCTTGCCATAGTAATGACGATGATGATAACCATGTGCGTTATCAAATCCGATGACTCGACCATTATCACCACTAAATAACTGAAGGTTAATATAAGCAAGATTATATCTTGTTATTTTGCCTTTCTCATCCACCCAAACTTCTCGGCGCAACATTCCATTACCCCTCTTTGCCGATATGACATGAGACTCATCGATTAGTTTTTTACCAGACATGATTTATAATATCATAACTGCTAGTGTTATGATTAATGTAAATAAGCTTAAAGAGTTGCTATCAAGTTTAAAAAGGCATACTTAAATTGCTTTAATACATGCTGCAATACAGAAAGATATGTGCAGAAATTGTTTTTAGATTGAAAAACTCTGAGTGGCTTAATTTTTGTTTGATGTTAAGAGACAGAAATTACTAAATTAACTTTTAGGCAATGCCCAGATTGTAAATAAAATTTACAGACCTGTTCCCAGAAAAATAATGTTATGGTGCTAATAACATTTAATTACCGTCAAAATTCAGTTTGAGTTTTTAAAATAACAATATGAAGTTTAATGAAGATTCTAGGGTAAAAATACCAGCAATTCTGCATCTAGTCAGACTAGGCTATAGTTACTTATCACTTAAAAATGCAGAGTGGGATATCAACACCAACATCTTCCCCAAAATTTTTTCAGAAGCTATCTTAAAGCTTAATCCACATATTGACCCATCGGATACCCATCGGATACTAGCTGAATTATCCCTCGCTTTAGATAATGTAGACCTTGGTAAAGCTTTTTTTGAAAAAATCACCAGCCGCTCTGGCATCAAGCTGATTGATTTTGAAGACTTCAATAAAAATAGCTTCCACGTTATTACAGAGTTACCCTGTATTAATGGTGACGAAGAGTTCCGTCCTGACATCACCTTGCTAGTTAATGGCTTACCATTAGTTTTTATAGAAGTGAAGAAACCCAATAATAAAGATGGAATTATTGCAGAACGAGATCGGATAAGTCGCCGTTTTAAGAACCCAAAATTCAGACGCTTTGCCAACATCACACAATTAATGGTGTTCTCCAACAACATGGAATATGACGATGGTGCAATTGAGCCTATCGAAGGTGCCTTCTATGCTACTCCATCTTATGAAGCCCCTATTTTTAATTACTTCCGTGAAGAGGAAACCCTCAATTTAACAAGTTTACTCAAACCACTCTTAGAAGACATTGAGCTAGAAGTACTCAAAGACAATAATCTTGAGGTTATACGCAACAATCCGGAGTTCATCACTAACAAAGAGCCATCACGGCCAACCAATCGTATTTGCACCTCACTGTTTAATCGTGATCGATTAGCCTTTTTATTGCAATATGGTATAGCCTATGTGAGCGAAACATATGGTATTGAAAAGCATGTAATGCGCTATCCTCAGATGTTTGCAACAAAAGCTATTGAGCAAAAACTTAATGAGGGAGTCAGAAAAGGTATTATTTGGCATACACAAGGTAGCGGTAAAACTGCCTTGGCTTTTTATAACGTGCGCCATTTAACTGCATACTTTCAAAAGAAAAACACTATCCCTAAGTTTTACTTTATTGTAGACCGACTAGATTTACTCACACAAGCCCAACGTGAATTCACTGCACGCGGCCTGATTGTGCATATCATTAACTCACGTGATGACTTTGCCAAAGACATAAAGTCCAATAGTGTCATTAACAACAATGCTGGAAAACCAGAAATCACTGTCGTTAATATTCAAAAATTCCAAGACGACCCAGATGTCATTTCAAGCAAGGACTATGATGTAAATATTCAGCGCGTCTACTTTTTGGATGAAGTTCATCGTAGCTATAACCCGAAAGGTAGCTTTCTCGCGAATCTTGAACAATCAGATACCAACGCAATCAAAATAGGCTTAACAGGCACACCACTGTTAGGCAATGATTACAACTCACGCAAACTTTTTGGTGATTATATACACAAGTATTACTACAACAAATCCATTGCTGATGGCTACACACTCCGTTTAATTCGCGAAGAAATATCGACCAGCTATAAACTAACACTACAGCAGGCGTTAGAGCAAATCAAAGTACAACAAGGCAATATTGACAAAAGCGATGTATACGCCGACCCCAGATTTGTTGAGCCAATGCTTGATTACATCGTCAATGACTTCGAACACTCACGTGAAACCTATGAAGATAACTCAATTGGTGCAATGGTCATTTGCGACAGCTCTGATCAAGCAAAACAACTTTATGAAATTTTCAATGCAAAATACGCCATAAAGCATCCAATAATTACAGAAGCTGCGAACGACCCTATAGTAGAGCAAAGAAAAGTCGCTCAAGAATATGGAATTTACCAAGTAAAGAAAAAGCAAAGCTATAAAGTCAAATCATCAGCACTGATTTTGCATGACATTGGCGATAAAGAGTTTCGCAAAGACCTCGTAGAAGACTTTAAAGCAGGCAAAATTGACCTACTGATTGTCTATAACATGTTGCTCACAGGCTTTGATGCCAAGCGATTGAAAAAGCTCTATTTAGGGCGTGTAATAAGAAAACACAATCTCTTACAAGCGCTCACTCGCGTCAATCGCACCTACAAAAAATTCCGATACGGGTATGTAGTTGACTTTGCTGACATCAGCAAAGAGTTTGCAGAGACCAACCGCGAATACCTGGAAGAATTACAGTCCGAGTTGGGAGATGAGATGGAACACTACTCTTATCTTTTTAAATCACAAGAAGAAATTAAGCAAGAGATTGAGCATATCAAAGATGTGCTGTTCCGCTTTGATACTCACAATGCTGAAATATTTTCACAACAAATTACACAAATCCAAGATAAAAAAATCATACTCGCACTTAAAAAGGCACTTGAAGATGCTCGCGCGCTATACAACATCATTCGTCTGCAAGGCGATTATGATTTCTTAGACGATTTAGACTTCCAAAAACTAAATCTGCTTTATCGTGAAACCAGCAATCACCTCAATTTGCTCAACGTAAAAGAGCAGCTTGAATCAGCGGATGATACAGCTAACCTCTTGAATATTGCTCTTGAAGACGTGATCTTTAAATTCACCAAAATTGGTGAAGAAGAATTAATACTCGCAGACCAACTAAAAAACACATTACGACAAACTCGAGAAGCGCTAGCCTCTAATTTTGACCAACAAGACCCCAAATTTATCAGTTTAAAAGAAGAGCTAGAGCGCTTATTTAAGAAAAAGAACCTGAGTGAAGTAACACAACAAGAAATGACAGCCAATATTGAAGTGCTAGACAAAATACACACACGCATCAAAGAACTCAATCGAGAAAACAATCAGTTGCGTCAAAAGTACCTAGGTGACGTAAAATACGCACGCATTCACAAACGTCTGCAAGAAAAAGGCGACATGAGCCAGAATGAGCGCAAAATATTTGAAGCGCTGTCAGGGGTAAAACATGATACCGATGAACAAGTGCTAGTGAATAATCAATTAGTAGAAAACGAAAGTTACTTCACCCGCATGGTCATGCCCTCAGTCATCGGTCGTTTTGTTAATGAGCAAGCAATCAAGCTCAACCCATCATCATCAAACTATACCAACCAACTGGTGGTGGCAGAGTACATGAAAGAGTTTAACAGTGGAGCACGTCCGTGGTAGAAATTGAGTTTCAACAAAAAACAAAAGAGCTAATCGACAACCTAAAAGCCATATGCGCTAGCTACGGTTTAGGCAACGATGGCAACGAGTTCAAAATCATTACCCAAGTGTTTTTGTATAAATTCCTCAACGACAAATTTGCCTTCGAGATTAAAAAAATCAACCCAAAGTTAGCACAAGCTGAACGCTGGGAAGACGAAATCGCCAAGCTCAGCGATGACGACTTTGAAATGCTTAAATTGCAGCTAGGGCCAGATACCGCCCGCCTCAAAACCACACATTTTATTAACTACCTGTTTAACCAACAAAACAGCGCCGACTTTGCCAAACTGTTTGACGACACCTTAATGGACATCGCCATCAGCAATAACGATATTTATGCTGTAGTGACCGATAGCGGCGAGAAAATCCGCCTGTTTGACCGCGTGAGTGAGTTTTTAACCGATGTTTCAAAACGCGATGCCTTTTGCCGCGCTATTATCAACAAGCTGGGCGACTTTAGTTTTGAGCGTATTTTTACCCAAAAATTTGACTTTTACGCCACCATTTTTGAATACCTCATTAAAGACTACAACAGCAACAGTGGCGGCAAATATGCCGAGTATTACACCCCGCATGCCGTAGCGAGAATTATGGCAGCCATCTTGGTGCCACAAGCACAGCGCGGCCACATTAAAAACGCCAGCTGTTATGACCCAAGCGCGGGGTCGGGCACGTTGCTCATGAACGTAGCGCATGCGATTGGTGAAAACCGTTGCAGTATCTACACGCAAGATATTTCACAAAAATCATCCAACTTATTACGGTTAAATTTAATCCTCAACAACTTGGTGCATTCCATCCCCAATGTCATCCAAGGCAACACCATGTTGCACCCCGCGCACAAAGAGCAAGGCAATGTCAGGCAGTTTGATTTTATTGTCTCCAACCCGCCCTTTAAAATGGACTTTAGCGACTTTAGAGACCAACTCGATAGCAAAGAAAACAAAGCCCGCTTTTTTGCAGGTATCCCCAACGTGCCAAAACAAGCCACTGACAAAATGGCGATTTACCAATTGTTTTTGCAACACATCATCTACTCACTCAAAGCCACTGGCAAAGCCGCCGTGGTCGTACCCACAGGTTTTATCACCGCACAATCTGGCATCGACAAAGCCATCCGCCAAAAACTGGTCGATGAAAAAATGCTCGCAGGTGTGGTTTCTATGCCCAGCAATATTTTTGCTACCACAGGCACCAACGTCTCTATTGTGTTTATCGACGCCACCAACAAAGCCGATGTGGTGCTGATTGATGCCTCTAACCTTGGCGAAAAAATCAAAGACGGCAAAAACCAGAGAACGGTGCTTAAAGAGGAAGAAGAGCAACGCATTATTGACGTGTTTAACCACAAACAAGCGCAAGATGATTTCTCAGTGGTAGTGAATTACGCGCAGATTCAAGAGAAAAATTACTCACTCAGTGCGGGGCAATACTTCGATGTGAAGATAGAGTATGTGGATATTACCCCTGAGCAGTTTGCTGAGAAGATGAAAGGGTTTACAGACAATTTGGATAGTTTGTTTAACCAATCACGAGATTTGGAAGTGGCGATTAAAAAGCAGTTAGATCGATTGAGTTATGCTAAGTAACTCATGGAAGTACATATCAGGCGATGAGTTTTGCTTAAAAGTTACCGATGGAACTCATGATTCACCCAAACAATCCATGTATGGTAAGCCCTTGATCACATCGAAACATATCAAGGGTGATGAAATAGATTTTGATACTGCATACTTAATAAGCGAATACGATTTTAACGAAATAAACAAGCGAAGTAAGGTAGACCAATGGGATGTAATTATCAGCATGATTGGCGCTTATTGTGGTTTCTGCTTCATAGAAACCAATGAGCAAATAAATTATGCCGTAAAAAACGTTGGCTTATTCAAAACTGGCTCTGAAGTAAATGCAAAGTGGCTTTATTTCTATCTAAATTCGCCTATAGGGAAAGCGCACCTTGATGCTGTAAAAAGTGGATCAACGCAACCATACATAGCTCTTGGTGCTCTTAGAAGTCTCCCGATTCTTGTCCCCAAACAAGAGGAAATGAAAAAAGGTATTGTTGATGTTTTAGACGCTATAGACTCAAAAATACGAGTAAACAACCGCATCAACGCCGAGCTAGAAGCAATGGCAAAAACCTTGTACGACTATTGGTTTGTGCAGTTTGATTTCCCCGATGCCAACGGCAAGCCCTACAAAACCTCTGGCGGAAAAATGGTTTATATCCCAACCCTTAAACGTGAGATTCCTGATGGGTGGGAGGTTTGTAAGATTGCCGATTGGATTAAGCAGGACAAAAATGGTGACTGGGGCAAAGAAATACCTGAGGGTAATTACACGTTAAAAGTTGATTGTATTCGCGGAACTGATATTAACGGAATTAATGGTAATGATGCACTAGAACCACCCACCAGATATATTTTGGATAAGAATAACTTTAAGCTATTGAGTCCGTTTGACATCATTGTTGAAATCTCTGGCGGTAGTCCTACTCAATCAACTGGGCGTATGGCGTATTTAACAAAGTCAGCTTTGGAGCGTTTTGAAAACCCAATTATTTGCTCTAACTTTTGCAAAGCAATTACTTTAAAAGATACAAACTATTTTTTTAATTTTGCATATCAATGGTCAGCAATTTATCAACAAGGCACATTGTTTGGTTGGGAAGGCAAAACAAGCGGTATCAAAAACTTGTTATTCGAGGCATTTACTAGCAAACACTATGTAACTAAACCGCCAATTGAGTTAGCTAAGTCGTTCTTTGAAAAAGTATCCAAAATTGAAGAGCAAAAGCAAAGCTTACTGAAACAAAATGCTAAGCTGTCAAAACTCCGCGACTGGCTCCTCCCAATGCTGATGAACGGTCAAGTCACCGTTAATAGCTAATATGTTTAACCCTTTTGACCTACTCAAAATTAAAGAGCTCTTTAGTTTAAAAGAGTGGTGGGAAGATAGGGTTTATGGAAAAAATAAAGAGTTAAGAGCGCTGGCAAGGCGTGTGCTAAAAGTGCTGGATGCACACAATATACCTACTGCTCGTGTGCCTTGGTTGTTCCCTGAGCTTAATTTAACGCTCAAAGACTTTAAAAACCTAGACAGTGTGATTGCGATATTGAACGAGCCGTTTTTAGAGGCTTTTTCAAACAAGTTTTTTATTGACCGTTCATGGTTAGATACTGGTGAAGGCAACCCACAAGAGCAGTTTGAACACGGCTATGATTTTAAAAATATCTTTGATTATCTAGTTAACCTTAAGCCTACTGAAAATCAAGTGATTGTAGCGCACTTTATTGCACAAACAGGCACCGAGTTTGTACCAGCAGAAGATCATGGAACACATCAGGGTTTAGTCGTAGCGCTTGAATTTGCAGAGTATGACGAGCCCAATAGCAGCTTTTGTTATAGTCGCTATCAATTGCTCTATGTGGGTTATTGGCACTATTACAAAACTCGAATGATGATTAAAGCAATTTCTCTGCTTTGCTTTCAATTAGGCCTGATTCAAAAAGGCTATTTCAGCAAATACGCTAATTACCAAGGTGTAGAAAAATACATGGTCGCTGAAATTTTTGATCATCTAGGTCACAAATCTTGGTACCCAGACGATTACATCTTTAAATCAGAAGTGAGCGCTTGCTCCAAAGACAGAAATGATGCACTGCGCTTTCATAATCACTTAAAAGAAATAGGTTTTTATGAACAAATTAAAAGCCTTAAATCTACACCATTTTTTAGTGAGCCATAGAACATCTTCAACAAATAAATTGGGCTATTTGTAACGAATCTTACATCAACCAAACTTAACGATTAACTCATTATAATTGCAAATAAATATTCAAGTGACTGTTATATAAGTAGATTACCATTTATACGAATTAGTATATTTACTAAACATGGTTTATAATTTATATTATTTTTATAATTTTATAAACCTTGGGGCTGATAATGATTGGTGAGCGTTTAAAACGGGCACGTTCTGCAACTGGCTTTTCAATGGATGCATTGGGCACTGCTGTGGGTGTAAGTGCCAACATGATTAAAAAGTATGAACACGATGTGAGCATGCCCTCTTCTGGTGTGTTGCTAAAACTAGCTGGCGCATTAAATGTACGAACTGAATATTTTTTCCGTCCTGCTAAAGTGGCATTAGCACAAGTGGAATACCGTAAAAAGGCCAGTGCATCAGCAGCATTAATCAAAAAAATTGAAGCTGATGTATTAGATCAAGCTGAGCGCTGGCATGAACTCGCCAATTTGTGGCCACAATTTCCTATTCCGCCATTTTTATATGAGGCAGAACTACCTCAGATATCTAGCCTAGAAGATATAGAGCATGTTGCGGAGTGCGTACGTAACCACTGGAACCTTGGACTCAACCCTTTACCCAACATGATTGATTTGCTTGAATCTAAAGGCGTATTAGTCATCATTACTAAAACGGATGTTAAAAATGCGTTTGATGGTTTGCAAGCGCATATTGGCAACCAGCCCGTCATTGTTGTTTCTGCGGATTGGCCTGGATGCCGTCAGCGCTTTACGCTCGCGCACGAGTTGGGTCATTTGATCATGCATAGTAAATTACCTGCCGAGATGGATGAGGAAAAAGCCTGCAATCGTTTTGCTTCAGCATTTTTACTGCCCCAAACGGGTGTATTTGAGCATTTAGGCGCATCTCGTAAAAATATTGAGCCACGTGAATTATTCATACTCAAACATGAATATGGTTTGAGTATGGGTGCTTGCCTGTTTCGTGCAAGTGATTTAGGCATTATTAGTGACCAGAAACGCGTAAGTTTATTTAAGCTATTTACTATGCGAGGATGGCGCACACAAGAACCTGGTGAACCATACCGAGCCGAAACTACTTGTCTCTTTGAGCAATTGGTATATCGCGCACTCGGTGAACAAATTATCTCTGAATCTAAAGCAGCAGAGTTACTGCAAATGCCTTTGGTCAAATTACATCGCTCTCGCATCATGCTAGAAATGGTCGCCTAGATGCAAGTATTGATTAGCGATGCCAATATTCTGATTGATTTAGAAGAAGGATTACTAATTGATAAAATATTTGAATTACCTTTTGTCTTCAAAATACCTGATGTGTTATTTCATGAAGAGTTAAGCGAACAGCATAACCATCTGATAGCGCTTGGGCTACAATTAGGAGAGCTAACTGGTGAGTCCTTGATAAAGGTTTTTGCGTTGATTGAGCAATACCCCCAACCTAGCCGTAATGACTGCCTTGCACTAGCCTTAGCAAAGCAAGAGAACTGCCCCCTTATCACTGGTGATAGAAACTTGCGTAAGGCCGCAGAAACTGAACAGGTGCAAGTCTATGGCACCTTATGGATAATTGAACACTTAGTGCAGCATGATATTATCAATAAACCTCAAGCTCATTCTGCATACGATCGCATGGAACAATACGGCAGAAGACTACCTTGGGCAGAGGCTCATCTGCGTATCAATAATCTCTAAACTCATCTTAAGCTCAAAAATTGAGCTTATCGGATCAAACTCTATACCAAACTAAAAAACGGTGTGCTACTACATCAAACTAACGCCCAGAATGCATTTTCAGCCCCATTACAGCCAAATTATTATTGATCACAGCTTCTTCATCATAAAAAAGATAAAAGCCCTAAATGGGCTTTTATCTTTTACTCAAAACTAATTTTAAATATCTATCTGAAATTTCTGGAATTATCTAGAAATCAGCTGGAACCTACAACATCGCTAAATATCCAAATTACCCACGCCCAAAGCATTACTTTCAATAAACGCACGCCTTGGCTCTACATTATCACCCATTAACGTGGTGAATATCTCATCGGCTGCAATCGCGTCGTCAATCTGCACTTTCAGCAAACGGCGAACGGTTGGGTCCATTGTGGTTTCCCATAATTGCGACGGGTTCATCTCGCCCAAGCCTTTGTAGCGTTGAATATTGAGGTTGTGTTTGCCTTCTTCTAGTAGCCAATCTAACGCTTGTTTGAAGGTGCTGACCGCATTCTCTTTATCACCGCGTTTGATAGTAGCGCCCTCACCTAGCAAGCCTTGCAACATAACGGACATTTTGCTGATTTGGCGGTAATCGCCTGAGCCTAAGAACTCTGCATCGATCACACAACATTGCAAGTTACCATGCACAAATTTGTTGATTTCCAAACGATATTCGCTGGTTTCCTGGTCAAATCCTACAATCACCTCTGAGCCAATCGCGCCTAGTATTGGGCGTAATTTACCAGCGGCCTCTTCTGTGCTTTCTTTAGTGCTTAAACTTAACTCACCCAAATCCTGCATGGCACGCAGTACGCTTTCATCATAATGCGCAGCAATTCGGCGAATCACTGCCTCTGTAAGCACCATCTGTTTTGCTATTTCATTAAGCGGCTCACCTTTAATCGCTTCAGCGCCTGTTGATGTAATTAATTCCGCACCTTTTAAGGCTGATTGTAATAAGTATTGATCTAGCTCTTGCTGGTCTTTTAAATAGCGTTCGTCTTTACCTTGCTTAACTTTATAAAGTGGCGGTTGCGCAATGTAAATATGGCCGCGTTCTACTAGCTCAGTCATTTGGCGATAGAAGAATGTAAGTAACAATGTGCGGATATGCGCACCATCCACATCGGCATCGGTCATGATGATGATACGGTGGTAGCGCAATTTATCTGCATTAAAATCGGCCTTGCCTATACTGGTGCCTAATGCAGTAATGAGGGTGGCAATTTCCTGCGAGCCAATAAGTTTATCAAAACGTGCTTTTTCTACGTTTAAGATTTTACCTTTTAGCGGCAAAATCGCTTGGAACTTACGGTCGCGTCCTTGTTTAGCTGAACCGCCCGCTGAGTCACCTTCAACCAGGTAAATTTCACATTTTGCCGGGTCGCGTTCCTGACAGTCCGCCAACTTTCCAGGTAAGCCCATAGTATCCATCACCCCTTTACGACGGGTGATTTCGCGGGCTTTACGTGCCGCTTCGCGCGCACGCGCTGCATCTACAATTTTACCAACGATAATTTTGGCATCCACTGGATTTTCTTGTAAAAATTCTGTTAATTTAGCTGAAACCACCTCTGAAACCACTGGTTGCACTTCACTTGAAACCAACTTATCTTTGGTTTGTGATGAGAATTTTGGATCAGGCACTTTAACTGACAATACACAGCAAATACCTTCGCGCATATCGTCGCCTGTAGTTTCTACTTTGGCTTTTTTTGCAATATCACTTTGTTCAATGTATTGGTTTAACGTGCGCGTCATGGCTGTGCGTAAGCCGGTTAAGTGCGTGCCGCCATCGCGCTGCGGAATGTTATTAGTAAAGCACTGCACGGTTTCACTGTAGGAATCATTCCACTGCATTGCCACCTCTATGGTCATGCCATCTTTTTCACCCATCGCGTAAAAAGTTTTAGGATGTAGCACAGTTTTAGTGCGATTCATATACTCCACAAAACCTTTAATGCCGCCAGAATAGGCGAAGTTTTCACTTTTACCATTACGTTGATCTATAAGCTCAATTTTTACGCCATTATTAAGAAACGACAATTCGCGGATGCGTTTTGCTAAAATTTCAAAGTGATATTCCACTAACACAAAAGTTTCAACTGAAGCTAAAAAGTGTACTTCTGTCCCCCGCTTTTCAGTTTTTCCTGTTATAGCAAGCGGTGCCACCGGCACACCGCGCCTAAATTCCATCTGATGCACTTCACCGTTACGGTAGATTTTTAAACGTAACCAATCAGACAGCGCATTCACCACAGAAACACCCACGCCATGCAGACCACCAGAAACCTTATACGAGTTTTGGTCAAATTTACCGCCAGCGTGCAACTCTGTCATTACAATTTCAGCAGCTGAACGTTTTACCGCCTTAATATCATCATATTTAACATCGGTTGGAATGCCACGGCCGTTGTCCGTCACGCTTATTGAGTTATCTACGTGTATGGTTACCTTAATATCATTACAATGACCCGCTAACGCTTCGTCAATCGCATTATCAAGCACCTCAAACACCATGTGGTGCAAACCTGAACCATCTGATGTATCTCCAATGTACATACCCGGGCGTTTACGTACGGCATCCAAGCCTTCTAGTATTTTAATACTGGACGAATCGTAATCTGGTACTACTGGTATATTTTCAGTCATGCTTATTATCTTTGTATGAGTAAATATTGGGTTTAACTATCATTTTTTCACGCATTTGTTTCACGTGAAACGTCACCAATGCGTTTTATATACGCATTGGCATCACTACATATTTATAATCATTATTATTGGGAACTGTAATTAGGCAACTGCTATTCGCATCAGCGAATGAAAAATTCACTTGTTCACTATTGGTATTATTTAATACATCAATTAAATAAGTCACATTAAAACCAATATCCAAACCATCACCATTGTAGTTAATTTCTAGCTCTTCTTCTGCTTCTTCCTGATCGCTATTGGTGCTAATTAGTTTTAGATTATTATTACTCAACACCATGCGAATACCACGGTATTTTTCATTAGATAAAATAGAAGCACGTTGCATGGCTAACAATACACCCAAACGTTCGATAGAAAATGTATTTTGATGGCCTGTTGGAATAACGCGATTGTAATCAGGGAATTTTCCATCAATTACCTTTGAAATTAATTTGATATTTCCAAAGCTAAAATTAACTTGGTTATTAGTAAGCTCGATTTGCACATCATCTTCACTATCATCCAATAACTTAACTAATTCAAGCACAGTTTTCCGCGGCAATATGATCTCTTGTTTCTCATAGTTTTGTTTTAATTCGGCAGAAGTAAAACTCAAACGATGTCCATCAGTACCAACAACATTTAACCGATTAGCAATTACCTCAAATAATAAGCCGTTAAGATAATAACGTATATCTTGTTGCGCCATTGCAAATTCAACTTGCTTTAATAGCGACTTTAACAATCCCTGGCCAATAGTAACCAAGGTACCAACTGTTTGAGTTTTAGTAATTGCCGGGTAATCAGCAGCAGGCAGCGTTTGTAAATTAAACCGGCTTTTTCCGGCTTTTAATGTAATACGGCTATCGTTAGTAGCCATGCTAATTTCTGCGTTATCCGGTAATGATCGACAAATATCAAGTAATTTTTTAGCCGATATCGTGGTAGAAAAATCACCAGTAGCTGCACTATCAACTGACAATGAAATTTGCATTTCTAAATCTGTGGCAGTGAGATAAATTTTACCCTGTTTTGCTTCAAGTAATAAATTAGACAAAATAGGCAGGGTATGTCTTTTTTCTACAATACTTGTTACAGAAGTAAGTGGTTTTAATAACGTTTCACGGTTGATTTGTATATTCATCTTTATAACCTAAATAATATATATATAAATAATAACAATAATAATAGTGCATTTTTTTGTGGATAACTGATTATTTTTATTTAAAATCAGCTAGTTAAATTCTATTTTTCTATCTTAGCAATTACATAATCTACTGTGGGTTATTTGTTGAGTAAATTTTTAAATATCATTAAACACAACCTTATACACTTTTTATTCACAGTTAATCCTCAATATAACTAAGACTTTTTGGCCCTGCTAATCTCTAATTACCTGCACTAAAAACCCTATATCTCTCGCAACGCTTGGATCATTTTGTCGTAATGAATCAATCTCATCACAAGCATGCATTACCGTGGTATGGTGGCGACCCCCAAAAGCCTCACCAATTTCAGGAAAGCTATGATTAGTTAACTCACGAGATAAAGCCATAGCAATTTGACGTGGACGCGCAAAGTTACGCGTGCGTTTTTTGCTATACATTTCAGCTACTTTAATTTTGTAATAATCAGCGACAGTTTTTTGAATATTTTCCATGGTTACTTGTCGACCACGTATCGCAATTAAATCACGTAATGCGTCTTTAGCTAAATGAACATCAATCGCATGACCAGTAAATTTAGCCATGGCAATAATACGATTTAGCGCACCCTCTAACTCTCGTACGCTAGAGCGAATTTGTTTGGCAATAAAAAAAGCTACATCTTCAGGTAAATTTAAGTTAACTGCTTCAGCTTTTTTTAATAAAATCGCAACGCGCATTTCAAGTTCAGGTGGCTCTACAGCAACCGTTAAACCCCAACTAAAACGTGTTCTTAACCGCTCATCGACATCTATAATTTCTTTGGGGTAAGTGTCACAAGTAATAACAATTTGTTTTTTAGCTTCAATAAGCGAGTTAAAAGCATAAAAAAACTCTTCTTGAGTTCGCGTTTTTTTAGCAAAAAATTGAATATCATCAATCAGCAACAAATCAAGAGAATGATACTGGCGCTTAAACTCATCAAACGCCTTGTGTTCGTAAGCTTTGACTACATCAGATACATAACGCTCAGCATGTAAATAACGTATTTTTGCATCAGGATTATGAGATTTTAATTCATTCCCAATGGCCTGTAGCAAATGCGTTTTGCCCAGCCCAACGCCACCGTAAATAAATAACGGGTTGTAAGCACTACCTGGGTTTTCTGCAACTTGTATTGCTGCTGCGCGGGCTAATTGGTTAGCGCGCCCTGTAACGTAATTACTAAAATTAAATGATGGGTTTAATCCGGAGTTCTCATTAGTTTTTTTAACTTTAATGCCGGATGTGAGTACTCGACTTGATTTAATTTTAGCTTCAAAATCAGAGACAGTGTAATCAGGCTTAGTATCAGCTTCAGGTTTATCGATGGATTTATCGTTTGAAATTTTTGTATTTGCTTCACCCAATAAGAGTTCTATTTGAATGTTAGGTAAAAGTAGCTCTTGTGCAAATTGCTCGATTTTTTTCAAAAACCGATCTTTTACCCACTGCATAACAAAGCGATTAGGCGCAAAGACACGCACGGCATCACCTTCTATTTCGGCGTACAGTGGTTTAATCCAGGTATTAAATTGTTGTGCAGAAAGCTCTTTCTCAAAACGGTTGAGACAAGCTGGCCAAAAATTTTCCATTGATTGTGACGCGCCTTAAATAGTGCAATTACAACAATTTTATTGTTGTAACTTTTTGTTTTTATTCAAAATAAATTTGTTTTTAAACAATATTATTGTTAAGTATCAATCGCTTCATTTTAGCTGGTTTAAGGTAACTTATCCACAGGCAATTTAATAAATTATAAATTAAATAGAATAACGTTTTGGGCGCAATAATAATCGCCGTAGCTTAAACCATATAAAACTAAATAAACGTTGACAAAAGAGCGTGTTATCAGGTTTAATAACGCCCTTTATAGCTTAATGCTCGCTGGAGATTTACATGAAACGTACCTATCAACCATCTAAAACACGTCGCGCCACAACTCATGGCTTTTTAGTTCGTATGGCTACCAAAGGTGGTCGTGCTGTGATCGCTCGTCGCCGCGCTAAAGGTCGTAAACGTCTAGGTTTGTAATTTAACGGTCCATTCGGACATTTAAAATATACGATCGCACCATTTAGTTTAATTGTGGTAATTTATAATTGCAGTGTTTTAATTAAAGTTACCAAACATAATGTTGCTAACGTACAGGCTTAAGACATACGGTCTAGAAAAACAAGCCAAAATGATTAAAACGGATGATTTTTCATCCGTTTTTAATTTCCGCAAACGGATTTCTACACAATATTTAGCAATGCATTTTCAGCCTAATTTGCACCAACGCCCGCGTTTAGGTTTGGTGGTGGGCAAAAAAACAGCTAAATTAGCGGTGGATAGAAACTACATGCGGCGCGTATTGCGTGAGTTTTTTAGGCTTAGGCAACATGAAATTTGTCATGTTGATTTAATTATCCGTGTACAAAAAAAGTTTACTAAAAGTGATTTTACTCAAATTAAACAAGAGTTTGATATGTTAATTTCTAAATTAAATCAACGTGTGTTAAATCTGCGCGTAGGTATAAGTGAGCATACAAATTCAGTGATAAAATCGCCATTGGTTGTAAGCTCAGAAAGCCAGCAGTGAATATAGTGGCGCGTTTATTAGTTGGTGTTGTAAAAGCTTACCAGCTCATTTTAAGCCCGATGCTTGGTCAGCAATGCCGTTTTTACCCGACTTGCTCACAATATGCAATTGAAGCCATACGCAAGCATGGTGCATTTTTAGGCGCTTATTTTACCGTTCGCCGATTATTGCGTTGCCACCCTTGGCATGCTGGCGGGCATGATCCTATTCCTTAAACACAAATAATTTATTATTAAAAATCATATTAAAGACTACCTAAGAACATTATGGATACAAAACGTTTAGTACTGTTTGTTATTTTTTCAATGTCTATTTTGATGTTGTGGGATGCCTGGCAAACCCAAAATGCTCCAGCAGAGGTAGCGCACATCAACGCTACCAATCTTACTGAGACCGTTCCCGGGCAGGTCGTCAGTACAGATGCGGCTAGTAATGCTACTGTAGAGGCGGGCTATAAATTATTATCAGGCCAGCGTATCAGTGTAACTACCGATTTATATAAAGCGGATATCGAAACCATTGGCGGTGATTTGCGTAGATTAGAGCTACTTAAGCATCGTGCATCAGAAAGTGAAAGCTCAAATTTTGTACTTTTAGATGATGCTGCCAAACCGATGCTTTACGTTGCGCAAACAGGCTTGATTGGTGCCGATTTGCCATCACACAATGCAACATTTACCAGTAGCGCTACAAGCTACCAAATGCCTGTGGATAAAGATACGCTTGAAGTACGCTTAAACTGGCAAAACAATGATGTCTCGGTAGATAAAATTTACACATTCCATCGCAATAAATACGCTATTGACGTAACGTATGAAATTAAAAATGGCTCAGCCAGCGCCATTACACCAACCGTTTATTATCAAATTGTGCATGACAGCAAGTCTAATCAAGGTTCTAAGTTAATGCCTACTTTTACCGGCGGCTCTTATTACACAGAGGTGACTAAATTTAAAAAGCTAGCATTTAGTGATATGGCAAAAGAGCCGTTAACCATTACATCAAATGATGGCTGGGTCGGCTTATTGCAACATTACTTTGTTAGTGCCTGGATTCCTAAAGATGGTTTAGCACGCAAGTTTTATACTGAAAAACTAAGTGATGACATTTACAGAATTGGCTCAAAAAGTACCCTAGGCGCTATCGAGCCAGGTGCAAGCTTAATGGTACCTGCGCGCTTATTCTCAGGCCCACAGACCAAACATGATCTATCTTCAACAGCACTGGGATTAGAATATACGGTCGATTACGGTTGGCTTACGATGGTGGCCTCGCCACTATTTTGGTTGTTATCAAAAATACAATCAATTGTACAAAACTGGGGTGTCGCAATTATTCTGCTTACGATTTTAATTAAAGCGGCATTTTTTAAACTTTCAGCGACTAGTTACCGTAGCATGGCGCAAATGCGCGAATTAGCCCCGCGCCTGCAATCGATGAAAGAAAAATTTGGTGACGACCGTCAAAAAATGCAAATGGCGATGATGGAACTCTACAAAAAAGAGAAAATAAATCCAATGGGTGGTTGCTTACCAATTTTGGTGCAAATCCCTGTATTTATTGCGCTTTATTG
>JBAYTS010000010.1:0-74398 GCA_041675545.1 Methylotenera sp. | reverse complement strand
TCCGTTTGCTGCGCTCTCACGGTGCAACCTTAAATGGACTCTTGCGCGAACCACTTAATGCTACAGCCAATACTTGGCGTCTGCTCACTAGGCCCTTCGCCAGTTTCGGCAATCCGCTTCATCGCGTTAAATAAATCTCGCGGATTATTTTGGTCGGACACACGACGGCCTGCCGCATCAAAGCGACCACGATATTGCAACTGTAAATTAGCGTTAAAACCAAAAAAATCAGGGGTGCAAACTGCGCCGTAGGCTTTTGCCACCTCTTGCGTATCATCTAATACATAGGGGAACGAAAAATCAAATAACTTTGATTCTTCCATCATGCGCTCATAAGAATCTTCAGGGTAATTTTCAGTATCATTACTTTGAATAGCAATAGTATTGATACCATATTGCAATAACTCGCGACAATCAGCCACCAAGCGCGTTTTAATGGCTTTCACATAAGGACAGTGATTACAAATAAACATGACCAACAAACCATTTTTACCTACGCTATTCGCCAAGTTATAACGCTTACCATCAACACCTAATAAATTGAAATCAGCGGCACGCTGACCAAAATTACATACGGGGGGATTTAAGCTAGCCATTTTTTTCTCCTTATTTCGTTATACTTATTGATGTGACAACGTTAACGTTTATATTATCACTATTGTTTTCAATTTTGCTTTCTTTTAGCGCCCGCTATTTAACAACTCGATCTTAATGGTTAAATCTTATGTCTAATCTGCGTTTTTTTACAAATTCACCACTGGCTTTAAATGCATCCGTGCAACTCTCAGAGAGCGCAGCGGCACACGCCACCCGTGCATTACGTTTAAGTATTGGCGATAGCGCCGTGGTATTTAATGGTGATGGTTTTGATTATGACTGTGAATTGAGTTCAATCAAAAAAAATGCAGTATTAGTTAAAATTACCAATGCAAGAAAAGTGAGCAACGAGTCGCCACTTAACATCACTTTATTACAAGCAGTTTCTAGCGGTGACCGCATGGACTTTACCATTCAAAAAGCGGTTGAGCTTGGCGTAAATTGCATTCAACCCATTACTAGCCAACGTAGCGTGGTGAAATTATCAGCAGAACGTGCGGAGAAGCGTACTGAACATTGGCAAAATGTAGCAATTTCAGCTTGTGAGCAATCAGGCCGCGCAGTGGTACCCAATGTATTTCCGCCGATGTCACTTGAAAACTGGCTAAGTCGCAACCCTATTGCCACCGCTACGCGCATTCAACTAAACCCCGTTGGCGCAAAGCGCTTGGCGGAGATGCAAAAACCAACTGCGGAGATTCAGCTACTAATAGGCGCAGAAGGTGGCCTCAGCCAAGGTGAAATTGACCTCGCAACCGCGCAAGGATTTCAATCAATAGTGCTAGGCCCGCGAATTTTGCGCACAGAAACTGCTGCGTTAACCGCTATTTCAGTCATGCAATCTGTTTGGGGCGATTTTTAATCTAGCCAGATAAAACCAAACACAAACATCCGAAAGGCATCCTCCACTAAAATATCGCCTATAAATTATTTGTAATTTTTACAATTTTAATTTATATTTATGTAAATTTTACAAATACCCGGAGTGTTTTATTATGTCCCTAGGCAATTTTATTCGTACTAAACGCAAATCACTCAACTTAACATTGCAGCAACTTGCCTCTAAAATTGAGGCTGATGCAGGTAATTTGTCACGTATCGAACGGGGTGAGCTGGGTGTATCTGAAGTGCTATTACGCAAAATCGCAATAGCTTTGGATACAACGCCCGCTAACCTTTACGCTGAGAGTGATGCCACAGAAGTGCCATTTGGCGTAAACGAGCAGCAATCCGCCTATCTGGCAGCACCTACGCAAGCTTCATACAAAATCAGCCAAACCAACGCTAAAGATTTTGTACATTGGTTTCGCTCTGCCGCGCCTTATATTCACGCGTTTGGTGGGCGTACCTTTGTAATTGCTTTTGGTGGTGAGGTCGTTGATGAGCAGCAATTCATCGCGCTATCGCACGACCTTAACCTACTTGCCAGCCTAGAAGTTAGGCTGGTATTGGTACATGGCGCACGACCGCAAATTGAGCAGCGCTTAAAACGCGACAAACTCACGCCCATATTTCATAACGGTTTACGCGCAACCGATGACAAGGCCATGGAAGCAGTTAAAGAAGCCAACGGTGCAGTGAGAGTTGAAATTGAAGCCCTGCTTTCAATGGGAATTACCAACTCACCAATGGCAGGTTCCGACATTCGTGTGGCGAGTGGCAACTTTGTGACGGCTAAACCTTTAGGCGTGCGTGATGGCGTTGATTTGCAGCACACAGGTGAAGTGCGCAGGGTAGATGCGGTTGGTATTCAGAAGCGTTTGGATGACGGCGAATTAGTGATGCTATCCCCACTTGGCTATTCACCCACAGGTGAGGCTTTTAATTTAAGCCTGGAAGATGTAGCCGTCAGCGCTGCGATCGCGCTGGATGCGGACAAGCTCATTTTTTTGATGGATTCTGAAGGCGTACATAATTTACGCGGTGAATTACTGCGTGAAATGACCGCCGAAAAAGCCAAGAACTTTCTACGTAATGTGCAAGAGAATGAGCAAGCCATCAATGTTTCAGAAGACGTTAATTACTACCTGCCAGCCGCTGTACGCGCTTGTGAGCACGGTGTGGCACGCACACACCTGATTAGCCGCCACATTGACGGTGCGATTATTCAAGAGCTATTCACGCTTGAGGGTATTGGCACCATGGTAACGGAGTTGAGCTTGGAAAGCATGCGCCAAGCCAATATTGACGATGTTGGCGGCATCATAAAACTGATTGAGCCGCTTGAGGCCGAGGGCATTTTAGTGCGGCGTGGACGTGAGCGCATAGAGATGGAAATTAACCATTTTTACGTGATGGAACACGATAATCGCATTATCGGCTGCGCGGCACTGTACCCGTTTATGGCTGAAAAAACCGCAGAGTTTGCATGTCTGGCGATAGACCCTGCCTACAGAGGCGGCGGGCGGGGCGATAAGTTATTCTACTTTTGCGCCAGCCTGGCTAAAGAACAGGGTCTTAAAAGCATTTTCTGCTTAACTACCCGGACTGAGCACTGGTTTTTAGAACGTGGTTTTGTAGAGCAAACTATAGAAAACCTACCGGCTGAAAAACAAAAACTTTACAATTTTCAGCGTAAATCTAAAGTGTTTAGCAAAACATTGTAAGTAAATTTTAGTTACAATGACGCAAACTAAACTTGCCAGAAATTAAGCTAACGGAAAACCTATGTTAAGCCAAACTACCGCCGCAAAAAAAGCACAAACCCTCGCCGAGGCGCTACCCTACATTAAACGTTTTTTTGACAAAACCATCGTCATTAAATACGGCGGTAACGCCATGACAGACGACCATCTTAAGGAGTGCTTTGCACAAGACGTGGTGTTATTAAAGCTTGTTGGCATGAACCCAGTGGTGGTGCACGGTGGTGGCCCGCAAATTAACGAGATGCTGGATAAACTTGGCAAAAAAGGTGAGTTTATTCAAGGCATGCGTGTGACTGATGCTGAAACCATGGATGTGGTAGAAATGGTACTTGGCGGGCAGGTAAATAAAGAAATCGTTAATCTCATTAACCGCCACGGCGGCAAAGCCGTTGGCCTGACCGGACAAGACGGTAATTTTATTCACGCACATAAACTGTTGATGGCCGATAAAGATGATGCCAGCAAAATGATTGATATTGGGCAAGTGGGTGAAATCAGCGCAATTGATCCGAGCATTATCAACTTTTTAGACACAGGCGACTTTATCCCAGTTGTTGCCCCTATCGGTGTAGGTAAAGATGGTGAAACTTACAATATCAATGCCGATGTGGTTGCAGGCAAGCTGGCTGAAATTTTAAATGCAGAAAAATTGATTTTACTAACCAATACACCGGGTGTATTGGATAAAAATGGTGAGTTGCTGACAGGTTTAACGCCAAAGCAAATTGATGACTTAGTCGCTGACGGCACGCTATCTGGCGGCATGCTACCTAAAATCAGCTCCGCTTTAGATGCCGCGCGCAGTGGCGTAAAAGCCGTGCATATTATTGACGGGCGTGTGGAACACGCGCTGTTGCTTGAAGTGCTGACCGATGAAGGTGTGGGGACTTTAATTAAAGCAAAATAAATTTAAGTTTTACATGACCACTAAAATCTGGATTTTTGACTTAGACGACACGCTCCACAACGCCTCCGCGCACATATTTCCAGTGATGAATCGCGCCATGACTCAGTACATGATGGATGCGTTAGATTTAGACGAGCCTGCTGCGCACAAGATGCGTCAACATTATTGGCGTATCTATGGCGCTACCCTCAAAGGGCTGATGCGCCACCATGACATTGACCCGCATCACTTTTTAAACGAAACCCATCGGTTCGAGAATTTACCCGAATTGGTCATTCAAGCCAAACGCCTTCGGCACATGTTGCAAGGCCTGCCTGGACGTAAGTTAGTGTTTACTAATGCTCCGCGCAACTACGCCACCCGCGTGCTAGAGCTATTGGGGATTGATGATGTTTTTGAGTTGATATTTAGCGTGGAATCTACCAAATTTCATGCGAAACCGTCAACGCGTGGGTTTCAACAACTGCTTAAAACCATTAAAGTTAAAGCATGCGACTGTATTATGCTAGAAGATAGCTTACCAGCACTGATGACTGCAAAACGGCTTGGCATGAAAACAATCTGGGTAAGCAAACAATTAAAAAAAACCAATTTTGTTGATTATCGGATATCCACAGTGTTAGCACTCACTCACCTTAGGCTATAATTAAATAATCATTTGTGAGGAACATAAAAATGGCAGGCGAACGCAAACAACAAATTTTAGAAACGCTGGTTAAAATGCTGGAGTCGCCCAAACGGGAAAAAATAACAACCGCTTCATTAGCCGCAAAGCTAGAAGTAAGTGAAGCTGCGCTTTATCGTCACTTTGCCAATAAAGCGCAAATGTTTGAAGGCCTGATTGCATTTATTGAAGAAACGGTTTTTGGCTTAATCAACAAAATTAGCGCGGAAGAAGCTGACGGCTTAAGACAAGTGCAGCGCATTGTGACCATGCTGTTAGTCTTTGCAGAAAAAAATCCGGGGATGACGCGCGTGCTTATTGGTGACGCGCTTGTGAATGAAGATGAAAAATTGCAACTACGCATTAACCAGTTGTACGATCGCATAGAAGCGACGCTTAAACAAAGCCTGCGTATTGCTGATACGCAACACGCCAACTTGCCGACCGGAAGCAAAAGTGTTGCTGAGGCGCGCGCTAATTTGATGGTATGCTATGTGGTGGGCCGCTGGCAACAATTTGCCAAGAGCGGTTTTAAACGCAAGCCGACAGAATTTGCTCAGGAACAATTGGGCTTATTAAGCTAATGGCATAAACGCTGGATTTAAGACGGCAGTCTCAACCAGCGTTGCAATTTCGTTCTTTGTTAAGACAGCGTTAAAAAGGCAGCGAATCATGGTCACGCATAATCAAGCAATAAAAGCCCTATCACCTGCTGATTACCTTATCATTGAAAAAGAGCATCTACTCTTACATAAGTTCTTAATTGACCTGCGTAACACCTGTGCTTGCAGCAACTTAAACCAACACTCCGATTGCGTGCGTTGCGATCATGAAAAAATGACCTCGTGCCAAGGTCGGTTACCTTCTTACTTGTTTTATATCTCAGACCTTGCAGCAAGGCATTTTGAGCACGAAGAACAAATTATGTTAAGCAGGCCGCATGTGACAGAGCAATACGAATATTTCCGTATGCACTGTCAGGCACATCAGGAGATTATGGATAAGTTGCAGGCACTGACAGATGCGTGTTTTTCAATGGATAGCACAAACGATCCGGCTGAAACATACCGCCAGTTTCACCAAGAGCTTTCAGATATGTTTGAAGAACATGATCGCGCTTTTGATGATCCATTTATTCAATCAACTAAAACTTAACCCATAGATTAAGATAGACTTTTTACGTATTTTTTTTATTGCGCAGGAGAACAACTTGGGCGGCACAATTTTTGGCTTTACTGAAACGCAAATTACTGACTTTGGCATGACTTATGGCGTTGGCGGCTTAATGTTGTTAATGATTTTTATCGTCGGGCATTTAGCCTGGGAAGCTAAAGTAGGAAAATTTGGCACTTTTATTTTATTTTTAGGGTTAACCTTTGGGTTAGTGGGATTTGTAGCCAAATATTTTATTCAGAACTCACTGGGTATTTAACCGACGTTTACACAACATTTAGGCACCATCAACTTAGAGATTTAGTATTGCCCGATAAACCGCTTCTCTTTCCACAGGTTTAGCATTAGCCAGCTTAGAAAAAGTCTCATCATGCAACCGCGTTATTTTACGGCGGTTTGATTTGATATCCACTTCGCGCCACCCCATTAGCACCAACCAATCCCACAACTCCGTAGTCATAGGCTCCGTTACCTTAATCGCTATTTGTTGTTTTGTAATGTAAACATTAATGGCTGGACGCTTGCTTGCACGGACTAAGCGCCGACGCTCTTTAGCTGGCTTACCGCCAAAAATCATGGTTTTCAACGCATCAAACATGTAATGACCTTTTTACTTTAAAGTTTCGCTCATAATACAGCATGGCCTAAGCCTCAATTAGGCTTGGCAGTCACGGCAAATGTTAAATTTTGTAAACGATCAATTTACATTACCAATTTAATTGCCTGTAGCCTTGCCTCAAATACTGCTACTTTAATTTTTTCAGTGTCACTATAGGCTTTAGCCACTGCCCCCGCATCCACGCTTGATGCTGCCGCTAATACTTTCAACATAAAATCTGCGGCTGGCGTTGGATTATGCTCAAAGCCCGCTCTGCCGCGCGTATCCGCTTCACAGGCTTTTAAAAAATCCTTAAACCGCTCAGGTTGACGAATCGCGTCGAGCTGAATTAAAAACTCCAGCAATGTACTGGTACGCATCTGTGGTGCCTGAAATAATTTACCATGAAACTTGGTCACCATAACGCCCAATTCTTTACAATCATTAGGCACACGTAAACGTTTGCATATTTCTTTGAGCAGGCTAACACCACGCTCTTCATGCCCAATGTGACGTGGTAGCACATCCATTGGCGTAGCGCCTTTGCCCAAGTCGTGCATCAAAGCGGCAAAGCGTATGGCTAAGCTAAAGTTTTGTTGTGCCGCATAATCAATCACCATCATCACATGCACGCCGGTATCGACTTCCGGATGATGTTGCGCTGGCTGCGGCACACCCCACAGCTTATCCAGTTCTGGCAATAGCTTCTGCAAAGCGCCACAAGCGCGTAGCACCTCAAACATGCGCGATGGTTTTGCTTCCATCAAGCCTTTAGCAAGCTCCTGCCAGACGCGTTCTGCCACCAGTGCATCCACTTCACCGGCATCTACCATTTGCCGCATTAAAATCATGGTTTCTGGCGCGATGCTAAAGTCTGTTAACCGCGCCGAAAAACGAGCGGCGCGTAAAATACGCACTGGGTCTTCAGCAAAAGCATCGCTCACATGACGTAGCGTTTTAGTGTTGATATCAGCCAGCCCGTTAAATGGATCAACTAATTGCCCATCATTGCCTTTAGCAATTGCGTTGATGGTTAAATCACGGCGCGCTAAATCTTGTTCCAAGGTGACGTCAATTGAGGCATACACGCTAAAGCCTTTATAACCCTTTGCGGTTTTTCTTTCGGTGCGTGCCAAGGCATATTCATCATGCGTTTGCGGATGTAAAAAAACAGGGAAGTCTTTGCCTACAGGCCTAAAGCCAGCCGCCACCATTGCCTCTGGTGTGCTGCCAACCACCACGTAATCTTTGTCTTTTACTGCAAAGCCTAGCAACTCATCACGCACAGCACCGCCGACCAGATAAGCCTGCTTTGCGATATCTGATGCGGCACTCACTTAATGGTTACCGAGCTGCAATACTGCGAAAACGGTCGTATGCACCGCGTGAGGTATGGTCAACCAGATATTCAGCAATCACCGCCTCTAACGCAGTGGGTTGTACGCCCAATATCGCAGGTATCGGTTGTTGGCTAACGCTGTCCACCTCCATTGAGCGGACATTGTCACGCGACATGAGCTTGATGGGTAATAATTCCATCATAAACGCTTGCGCATACGAGAGCGTGTCGTTTAAACCGATGATTGGCCGTTGCAAACCTAATGTATGCATCACTTGTTGTACCAGTTCACGGAAGGTATATACGGTAGGCCCTGCCAACTCGTAGCTTTGACCAAAGGTAGCCGTGTTTTCTAGACTGTTAACAAAACAACTGGCGACATCTTCTACCCAGATTGGTTGAAATTTTGCATTGGGTTTTGCGAGCAGAATAGCGGGTAAAAACTTAATGAGCGTGGCAAATAGGTTAATAAAACGATCACCACGTCCAAAAGTAATAGATGGTTTAAAAATGGTGAGGTTAAGTTGATTGCTAAATGCCAGCAACGCTGATTCCCCCGCCGCCTTAGAACGTAAATACTGGCTAGGTGCACTGTTGGCAGCCTGCAAACTGCTCATGTGCAATAGGCGCTTAATGCCTAAATCTGCACAAATTTTAGCAAGCTGTGCCGGCAGTTGGTGGTGCATGGTGTTAAAACTTACACGCCGGCTTTGATGCAAAATCCCAACCAAATTGATCACCGCATCCATGCCCCTTAAAGCTGAATTTAAGGCGTGGTAATCCAAAATATTGCATTCAAGCAAACTTACATTTGGCAGTAAAATTAAGTGCTTTGCCACGTCGTAACGACGTGTTAACACTGTAACCAAGTAACCTGCTGCCGCCAGCTTAGCCACTACCGCACTACCTACAAAACCTGAACCACCTAATATCGCTACTTTTTTTATTTGCATGTTTAACCTTTGTTTTTTATATAACCCTAAAAATTACCCTTATCCAGAATTAGCAACACTTGCCAGCTATGCTGGCTTTAGTGGTGCTTATCAGTTTGTTCTGGTTAGCAACACTTGCCAGCTATGCTGGCTTTAGTGGTGCTTATCAGCTGATTCTGACAAACACCATGCCGTGAAATCAACCTGACAGATGCGTCCAAACTCACATCACAGTATTGTTTTATTTCGTGATTTTTGTGGTTTTTGTGGACTGTTTTAATTTTTACAGAAAATTATTCACTCTCCGCTAATATCGTTTCCGGCTGACTGCTGCCGGGCACTACGCCCATGCGAGACTTTAAGCTTTGTATGCTAGTACCTAAGCGCGGGGCATACATCTGTGCATTAGCCATCACTTTTTGCACATAGCCTCTTGTTTCACTAAATGGAATTGATTCTATATAAATAGCTGCCTCCAACGGTTTAGTTGCCACCCAACGCCTTGCCCGGCTTGGGCCTGCATTGTAAGCGGCGGTTGCCATCACCGCCTGGCCGTTCATTAACTCTAATGTGTAGCGCATATAGTAAGTGCCAATGCCAATGTTAGTGGGTAAATCATGAATCATGTCATTGCTATAGCCATCTAAACCCATCCGTTTAGCGGCCCATTTTGCCGTAGTTGGCATAAGTTGCATGAGACCTGCCGCACCCACGCCTGATTTTGCATAATGCATAAAACGGCTTTCTTGACGCACTAAACCGAACACCCAGGCTTCATCTAAATTTTGCTGATTGGCCGAAAAGCGCATTAAATCACGATAAGGGGTTGGGTAACGTAAATTAAAGTCATGCACTTGCCTGGTATTATCTGCCGTACTAATCGCAACGTCATACCATTGTTGGCGTGCTGCATACTCAGCCGCGGCCAGCAACTCTTTATCATTAAAACCGCGCGTGGCCCAAACCCACTCAGCCCTTGCTTCCCAGCGCAGATCAAGGCGTTGCAGCTCAAGCGCACGCTTAATAGCCGGCTGACTGGCAATGGCCGTTACTTCTAATTCAGTTGCGGTGTACTGAAGCGGTGGATTTCCCATCACACTTTCTAACTCCTCAGCCGCCAGCCAGCCATAATAATGGCGCTCTTTAGATAGCGGGCCAAATATAGCATTTGCTTCCGCCTGTGCATTCATGGCTTTTAACGCGCGCGCTTTCCAGTAGCGCCAAGCGCCTTCTTCAGCCTGTTTGGGTTGCATTGCTGATACGGCATCTTTCACCACAGCCCAGTTTTCCGCACGTAAAGCTGCACGCACCTGCCAAGCCAATTGCTCGCTATCTAAATTTACGCCTTTGGCTAATTCATAGTAGTTAAGTGCA
Organism: Methylotenera sp.; assembly: GCA_041675545.1. Classification (GTDB taxonomy): domain Bacteria; phylum Pseudomonadota; class Gammaproteobacteria; order Burkholderiales; family Methylophilaceae; genus Methylotenera. The sequence continues at coordinate 64,169 of JBAYTS010000010.1, read as the reverse complement.
TCAGGGTGATGGTTACGTGCGGCATGGTAAGCAATACGCCCCCAACCAAAAGCGCGGTTTTCAGCTGAAAAATTAGTTTGTAGTCGATTAAATACTGCGATGGCACTTTCAATATTGTTACGTGCCAAGCGATCCAGCGCATAAAGATTGATCTCAATGCCAGTGCGCGTTTTGAATGAAACACTCACCGTCGCATTCGTTTTTTTAGTCCCCGACTTAACGCTGCTTAGTTTATTTTCTAGCACAGCTTGTGGCGTCAAGTTTGCAATATCCAGTAGATTAAGATTTTTTTCATCAAAATCAGGTAGACGTTTAGTAATACTTTTGGCAAGACTTAATTTTCCACCTTGTAATGCTAACCTGAACCTTGCCCAAACATCATCGGTACTTAACACCTCCGTTTGTTGCATGAGATCAAATAATTGATTACAACTACTGGGCAAATCCGTCGTTGTGAGCCATAAATTTCTAGCATCAGCGCCCGCATCAACCTCTGCAAGCTGCATTTTTCCAAACAAGGCATAACACTGTAACGCAGTATCTTCACGTTTAAAATAAGTATATTCATCAAAAAATGCAGCCCAATTCTGTTGCTTGGCTAATTTTTTCAGCCACTCACCACGCAAACGGTCAGCAAATGGCATATCCGCATATTGGGCTAAAAAATTCTGCACCTCTTCATCACGTGCTTGCTCTAATTTAAGTAGCATTAGCCAATAATCAGCATACGGCGCCAATATATATTGCTGTGCTTTAAGTTGGTTTACATCTTCTGCTAGCGCCAATTCATTTTTAGCAGCATAAGATTCACGTGCCTGTTTAAACAACGCCTGATCAGACACTGCGAACGCCTCGCCAGATAAGCACAGCGCGCAAAGAAAGGTTATCAAAAATACATAGTGGCTTTTTAAAGACACTGTGAATTTTCTCAACTTTTTGATGACATTAAACATAGAGTATTCGACGTAATACAAACAGAACCGCCACCACAACCGCTAAAAATAGCGTGTATTTGAGTGTTTGTTTGAAATAGTGCAGGTATTTTCTATCGTCTGTCAGCAAATATAAGCCAAACAGTACCATTGCGGTAATGCCTAACAACACTAACATCAGGCGGATCATTAACACGGCACGCCCCTTTCTTGAACATTGCGTTTAGCACGCGATTTAGCTAGTAAATAGGTTCCGGCTTTAATTGCTTGGATTGTGACAAAAATGCAGTCGGTGCGTCTTCTGCTTTTTCAAAGGTTGTGTATTCCCAAGCGCTTTCATCTTGCAGTAATGCACGCAACAATTGGTTATTGAGTGCGTGGCCAGATTTATAAGCGTAAAAAGCACCGAGTATCGGGTGACCCAGCATATACAAATCACCAATCGCATCCAATACTTTATGCTTCACAAACTCATCGTCGTAGCGTAAACCGTCAGTATTTAATACGCGGTATTCGTCCAGCACAATCGCGTTATCTAAGCTACCGCCACGCGCTAAGCCGTTAGAGCGCAGATATTCTACTTCGTGCATAAAACCAAAGGTACGTGCACGACTAATTTCTTTAATGTAAGAGTCAACCGCAAAATCAATTTTGACACGTTTGCCGGAATGATCAAATACTGGGTGATTGAAATCAATAGTAAAGTCTATTTTAAAGCCATGATAAGGCTCAAAACGTACCCATTTATCAGCCTCTTTGACTTCTACGATTTTTTTGACCCGTATAAATTTTTTAGCTGCAGCTTGCTCCACAATACCCGCTTGCTGCAATAAAAAAACAAAAGGTCCTGAACTCCCATCCATGATAGGGATTTCAGAAGCATCAACTTCCACATATACGTTATCGATACCTAAGCCAGCCAATGCTGACATGATATGTTCAACCGTCGCAACGCGGGCGCCATTGGCTTCTAGCGCAGAACACATGCGTGTATCGTGCACTGCGCTTGGCGTAGCCAAGATTTCATTAGGTTGAGGCAGATCAACCCGTTTGAAAACAATACCAGTGTCAGGTGCAGCTGGGCGCAGGGTAAGAGTAACCTTCTCGCCGTTGTGCAATCCAACGCCTGTGGCGCTAATCGCTTGTTTTAATGTGCGTTGCTTTAACATGTAATCTCTACTTTTCTGCTCTAAAACGTACTAGCCACTTGATAATGACTTGCATATTTACCTTATGAATCAAGCAAATAATAACATAATTCATTGCAAGACTCTCAAGCTGGCTGTGTCGCTTTACCAACAGCAAGCCTTAACTACTTAATCCGCTTGTTTGCGCAAAAATGCAGGAATATCATACTCTTCCATCCCTGAATTTTTCATCGCATCTACCTGCGCACGACGGCTGTTTGAGCCAAAAACTGCCGGCGCGTCATCTTCGACCATCAAACCATTACCAGCCGCAGCTCCGCCAACGTACATTGGTTGACCCGTTGTGCCGTTACGCACTACTTCTTGTGTCATTACACGGAGCTCAGGTTTTTGCTGACGGCGTTGTGCGCCAGTTAAACCAGTGGCGACCATCGTCACACGTAAACTGTCACCCATAGATTCATCAAACACGTTACCTACAATCACGGTTGCGTCTTCCGCAGTAAAGGCTTTAATGGTGTTCATTACATCATAGTACTCTTTCATTTTGAAAGCGCTTGAAGTGGTAATGTTTACTAAAACGCCACGTGCGTTCGCTAGGTTAACGTCTTCCAGCAACGGACTAGCCACCGCCTGCTCAGCTGCAATACGAGCGCGCTCTGGGCCTGTTGCCATAGCAGAACCCATCATCGCCATGCCCATCTCGCTCATTACTGTGCGCACATCGGCAAAGTCAACGTTGACCATCCCTGCGCAATTGATAATTTCAGCAATGCCTGAAACTGCATTGTGCAGCACGTCATTAGCCGCTCTAAACGCTTCCAGAAACGGTACGTCTTCGCCTAATACTTCCATCAATTTTTCGTTAGGAATCACGATTAAAGAATCAACGTACTTTGATAACTCTTCTAGACCATCAGCTGCGACTTTAGTGCGTTTACCTTCGAATGAAAACGGTTTTGTTACCACCGCGACTGTCAAAATACCCATCTCTTTTGCAATTTGCGCAATCACAGGTGCGGCACCAGTACCAGTACCGCCACCCATGCCTGCCGTGATAAACAGCATATCTGCACCATCAATCAATTCGGCAATCGCATCGCGGTCTTCTAATGCGGCTTCGCGGCCTACTTCAGGTTTAGCACCAGCACCTAAACCCCTTGTCATAGCCTCGCCCATTTGCAATACTGTTTTTGCCTGACTTTTTTTCAAAGCTTGCATATCGGTATTAGCGCAAATAAATTCAACGCCACCGACGTTTTTTTCAATCATGTGTGCAACTGCGTTACCGCCGCAACCACCTACACCAATAACCTTTATTACGGCTTCTTGTGAATTTCTTTCCATTATCTCAAACATTTTACTGCCTCCTCTTTTTTTTAAAAATAGTGGATAGCTGTTAGTCCATCACCGTTAGCTGATGCTTGCAACCAACGACCTAAGACTCTGCCAACTACCACCCACTAACTACAACTTACCTAAACGACTAAATCACACCTTAAAAATTGCCTGCAAACCACCGCTTCATTCTTTCTAAAATCCTGCCAAATGAGCTGGATTCCAGCTCACCATTGATATGTCTTTCCAGCTGTTGCTTACCCATCAACACTAAACCCACACCTGTGGCGTATCTTGGATTGCCAACCACATCTGACAGGCCGCCCACATATCGCGGCATGCCTAAGCGCACCGGCACGTGAAAAACCTCTTCACCTAACTCCACCATGCCGCGCATCATGGCCGAACCGCCAGTAATCACAATGCCAGACGCGATCATTTCTTCCATCCCGCTACGGCGCAACTCATTGAGCACCAGCTCATAAAGCTCAACTACACGCGGTTCCAGCACCTCCGCCAGGGTTTGCACTGATAATTGACGCGGATCACGGCCATCAACACCCGGCACTTCAACCACTTCACGTGGGTCAGCCAATTGACGCAATGCGCAACCGTGCTTGATTTTGATATCTTCTGCCGATTGCGTCGGCGTACGGAACGCAACGGCCACATCGTTAGTCATTTGGTCACCAGCAATCGGCACCACAGCGGTATGGCGAATCGCCCCTTGCTTGAACACTGCAATATCAGTGGTACCGCCACCAATATCGACTAAGCAAACACCTAGTTCTTTTTCATCATCAGTCAGCACGGCCAAGCTTGATGCCAAGGGCTGTAGAATTAAATCGCTCACTTCTATGCCACAACGTTTAATGCACTTCACAATATTTTGCGCAGCTGCCACTGCACCTGTCACGATATGTACTTTTACTTCCAGCCTCATGCCGCTCATACCGAGTGGTTCGCGTACATCTTCCTGGCCGTCAACAATGAATTCTTGCGTCAGGATATGTAAAATCTGCTGATCCGCAGGCAAGGCAATGGCGCGAGCGGTTTCAATCACACGATCGACATCCATTTGTGAAACTTCAGCGTCTTTAATTTTCACCATGCCATGAGAGTTAATGCTCTTAATGTGGCTACCGGCAATACCGGTATAAACATTATTGATTTTGCAATCAGCCATCAACTCGGCCTCTTCTAACGCACGCTGAATCGATTGCATGGTTGACTCTATGTTCACCACCACGCCTTTTTTTAAGCCGCGAGAAATATGCTGCCCCAGCCCAATCACTTTAAGTGTGCCTTCGGGTTGTAGCTCAGCAACAATCGCCACAATTTTTGATGTGCCTATATCTAAGCCTACAATTAAATTTTTATCTTCTTTGGTTCTACTCATCATTTACCCCTTCCGTGAACTTAAGTCACGGCTCCTGTCTGTTTTTTTACGGTGTCTGTTGACTTAATCTCGTTGGGTTTAATCGCCTCAATTGGTCTTCGCAAGGCAAATCCATTGGGATAGCGCAAGTCTGCATACGTAATTTTTTTATTCAACGCGACAATTGTGCTGCCATAAACTTTGGTAAATTTTTCTAAACGTGGCTGCATATCAGTCCTGCCTAACTCAACAACCATGCCATCTGTTGTGTTAATTTGCCATGCACGTCTAGGTGTTAATGCCAATATCGCAATGTCTAAGTTAGCCGTTTTTAATACTTTATTAAATGCATCATATTGCGATGCAAGCTCTATCACACTGTCATCCGGGCCATAAAACACAGGTAAATCATTACTGGTAGCCGCATGAAATAATTCACCATGCGTATTCACCAACGCCACATTGCCCCAACGTGCAAACGCTTGATGCTCTTCAATCATGACCTCTAACTTATCTGGCCAGCGTCTGCGCACACTCACATTGCGCGCCCAAGGTAGCTTTTCAAAGGCATCGCGTGCGGCGATTAAATCTAAGGTGAAAAAATTTCCTTTCAAATGTTTTGCAGCAATCAACTTCACTTGTTCACGCGTTACATGGGTTAACTGGCCGTCAACTTTCACTTCGCGTAGCGGAAAAATCGGCAAATGCACCACCACATACAGCGTAGCGTATAGCATTACCACCACACTCATCGCAAACAAGAGGTTGGCAATCCAGTTAAGTAAAGCGGGTTTATCCCACATGCGCCAACTCCAAAATGTGTATCACCAATGCATCAAAACTAATCCCTGCCGCCTTTGCTGCCATTGGCACTAAGCTATGATCTGTCATACCCGGGCTAGTATTCACTTCTAAAAAGTAATGATTACCTTGGGCATCCATTAAAAAATCTACCCGCCCCCAGCCACTGCAACCAATCGCCTTAAACGCCTGCAATGCTTGTTGCTGAATCTGCGCTTCTTTGTCGCTACTCAAACCACACGGACACAGGTACTCAGTGTCGTCACGCAGGTATTTGGCTTCAAAATCGTAAAATTCATTTTTTGGCACGATACGCACAATCGGCAACGCTTTATCACCTAAAATACCTACGGTGTATTCACCGCCGCCTACAAACTGTTCGGCGATGACCAATGGGTCAGATTTAGCCGCTAATGCATAAGCCGCCTGCAAATCGCCGGCGTGTTTCACTTTGCTAATGCCGATGCTAGATCCTTCATTAGCCGGTTTTACAAACAACGGCAGCCCTAGCTTTTGCTCTATCGCTGCAAAGTCTGAGTCAGCTTGTACCACTTCAAAGGCTGGGGTGCTAATGCCCGCGGCTGACCAAATCATCTTGGTACGCCATTTATCCATGCCAATCGCCGATGCCATCACACCGCTACCGGTATAAGGAATACCCAACAATTCCAATGCGCCTTGCATCGCACCGTCTTCACCAAAACGCCCATGCAAAGAAATCATTGCAATATCAAAGTGCTCCAAGTCATGCAGCGGGCGGCTGGCAGGATCAAAGGCGTGTGCATCCACACCTTGCCGCTGCAAGGCCGCTAGTACTGCCGCGCCACTCTTAAGCGACACTTCACGCTCACCGGACTTGCCACCTAACAGCACCGCTACTTTTCCAAAATCACGCATTATTCTTTAACCTCCAGCTCACTTAATGAAAGCTCACCCAATACTTTGACTTCCTGTTGCAACAAAACGCCTTGCTGCTCAAGCACGGTGTCGCGTATATGCTTAATTAACAGTTCAATATCCAGCGCGGTTGCACCACCGACGTTCACAATAAAATTGGCATGTCTTTCTGACACCTGAGCACCACCAATGATGTAACCTTTTAATCCGCTCGCCTCTATCAACCTTGCGGCATAATCACCTGCCGGGTTCCTGAAAGTTGAACCTGCACTTGGCATATTTAGCGGCTGTGACGCCAAGCGTTTGGCTAGTAATTCTTTAATTTTTTGTGCAGACGCATGTGCATCCCCTTTTTCTAAACCAAGCCAAGCCGCAACAAACCACTCATCAGCCACCGGTTTTTCAACATGGCGATAGCTCGGAATAAACGTTGCCGCATCACGCGTATTGAGCTCACCACTTCGGTTAATGGTCGTTACGCGCTTCACCACGTTCCAGGTTTCACTACCGTAGCAGCCTGCATTCATGGCAAGTGCGCCACCTAATGTGCCAGGGATCCCCGCAAAAAACTCTCCACCCTGTTTTGCCTCTTTAGCGCAAAATTTTGCCAATTTCGCACAAGTCACGCCTGCCTCGGCATACACAAGCTCACCCTCCATTTTTAATGCGGTGAGTACGTTATGCATCAACACCACCGTGCCGCGCACGCCGCCGTCACGCACCAACAAATTCGAACCCAAGCCAATAAAATAAATTGGTTGTGTGGCATCCAGGTGATGTAAAAACGCGCTCAAATCATCCAGCCCAGCTGGGATATACAGCTGATCTGCACGGCCGCCCACACGCCAGCTGGTATAGCGTGCCAAGGGTTCGTTCAATAGTAATTTTGGCGTCACCAACGTCATGCCCTCGCCAATCCTCTCAGTTGCAACTCTTTAGTCTTTAGTGCCACATGGCCAATAGAGCCCGCCCCCATCACAATCACTACGTCATCAGCTTGTGCTACATCTAAAATCGCCTGTGGCAATTCATCTGTTGTTTCTACAAATAAAGGCTCAACCTTACCCGCCACCCGAATCGCACGAATAAGCGAACGTGTGTCCGCTGCCACGATGGGTGATTCACCTGCAGAATAGACTTCCGTCAGCAACACCACATCTGCCCTTGAAAGCACTTTTACAAAATCTTCAAAGCAATCACGCGTACGGGTATAACGATGCGGTTGAAACGCCATCACCAAGCGCCGATTAGGGAAGGCCCCGCGCGCGGCAGCAATCACCGCCTGCACTTCCACTGGGTGGTGACCGTAATCATCAATCAGCGTAAACGTACCTGCTGTATTACCGTTGCGTGGCGTGGCTTGAATTTCACCATAGCGCTCAAAGCGTCTGCCCACACCCTTAAATTCTTTCAATGCTTTAATGATGGCTACATCCGGCACGTTAAGCTCACTGGCAATCGCAATGGCGGCTAAGGCATTTAACACATAATGGTTGCCGGGGAGATTAAGCGTGACATCAAATTCAGTGGTAACGCCGTTAATGCGTTGCACAGTGAAGTGCATTTTGCCGTCATCAGCACGTATATTTTTAGCGCGCACACGTGCATCTTCACTCAAACCGTAAGTCATTACCGGCTTAGTCACACGCGGCAAAATATCGCGAATGTTAGCGTCATCAATGCATACCACCGCCATGCCCCAAAACGGCAATTGCTGTAAAAACTCGACAAACGCACTTTTAAGCTTTTCAAAGCTATGCTCATAAGTGTCCATGTGGTCATGATCAATGTTCGTCACCACCGCCATCACCGGCGTCAAATGCAAGAATGAAGCATCAGACTCATCCGCCTCCGCCACAATATACTCACCCGAGCCAAGTTTTGCATTGGCATTGGCGGCCTCTAATTTGCCACCAATCACAAACGTAGGGTCCATACCTGCTTCAGCCAAAATACTTGCGATTAAGCTAGTGGTGGTGGTTTTACCGTGCGTACCTGCAACAGCGATACCCTGTCTAAAGCGCATTAACTCTGCCAGCATCAGCGCACGCGGCACCACTGGGATGTTTTTAGCACGTGCTGCTTTTACTTCCGGGTTTTCTTCATTCACCGCAGATGACACTACAACCACATCGGCATCTTTAACATTTTCTGCCGCATGGCCTTGATACACTGTTGCACCAAACGCAGTTAAGCGTTTTGTCGTTACATTGCTAGCCAAGTCTGAGCCACTGACATTAAAGTCCAGATTGATTAACACTTCAGCAATGCCGCTCATGCCGGAGCCGCCAATACCTACAAAGTGTATATTTTTTACTTTATGTTTCATTGTGCTACCTCCAGGCAAATAGCTGCCACATCCGCTGTTGCTTCCGGCTTACCCAAAACACGTGCAAATTTAGCCATTTTCAGACATTGCTCACGGTCTAGATCACCTAAAATCTTTGCCAATTTTTCTACACTCAATTCTTTTTGCTGCACGACAATAGCGGCGCCTGCCTCGGCCAGATAAGCCGCATTGGTCGTTTGGTGGTCATCTACCGCAAACGGAAACGGCACCATTAGCGATCCTATTCCAACTGCTGAAACCTCAGCCACAGTAAGCGCGCCTGACCGGCAAATCACAAAATCTGCCCATGCATACATAGCGGCCATATCATCAATAAATGCACGCGCATCTACTGTTACACCAGCTTTTGCATAATTATTTTTAAGTACCTCAATATGTTTCACACCTGCCTGATGCACCACCTGCAGGCGCTGATCTACAGGCAGCTTTGCTAACGCTTGCGGAATCACTTCATTCAAAGCCTGTGCACCTAAACTACCGCCGACTACCAACAGTCGCAATGTGCCTTCACGTCTTGAAAAACGCTGCTCAGGCGCACTCAAATTTGCGATATCAGCCCGCACCGGATTGCCTACCAGTACTGCTTTATCACCAAATACCGCAGGAAAAGCCGCCAAAACACGGGTGGCGAATTTAGCTAATACCTTGTTCGTTAAGCCTGCTACCGAATTTTGTTCATGTATCACCAATGGCTTACCTAATAATCTCGCCATCAATCCACCAGGGAACGCTGCAAAACCACCCATACCCAATACCACGTTAGGCTGATGTTTTTTTAATGCCGCAACGCTTTGGCTAAACGCTTTCACCAACTTCACCGGTAACAGCACCCAACCTAATAAACCTTTACCGCGCACACCTTGCATGGTGATTGTGGCTTTGTCGTAACCCTTGCCCTCTATCAGGCGATTTTCCATGCCGCCTTGGGTGCATAGCCAAACGATTTTCCAGCCCTGCGCCAAAAGGTGGTCTGCCACTGCCATTGCAGGGTAAACATGACCACCAGTACCGCCTGCCATCACCATTAAAGTTTTTTTCACCGTTTTACTCATACCGGCAAGCCTTTTTGCAAACGCCTATTCTCAAAATCAATACGCAGCAAAATTGCCATTGCGATGCAGTTTGCCAAAATGCCGCTACCGCCAAACGAGAGTAAAGGCAGTGTCAATCCTTTGGTCGGCAACAGTCCCATATTCACACCCATATTGATAATCCCCTGCACGCCTATCCATACACCCAGCCCTTGTGCCAACAACGCACCGAAATAGCGTTCATTGGCAATAGCCTCTTTGCCAATACCAAAAGCGCGAATCACAATCCATGTAAACAAACCCACCACCGTAGCTACGCCCACAAAGCCAAGCTCCTCTGCAATCACTGCCAGTAAAAAGTCTGTATGGGCTTCCGGTAAATACAGTAATTTTTCTACACTTGCACCCAGCCCAACGCCAAACCACTCGCCACGCCCAAACGCGATCAGCGCATGTGATAACTGATAACCTTTGCCATACGGATCTGCCCATGGGTCCATAAAACCGATCACGCGTTCAAGGCGGTAAGGTGAGCTCCAGATTAGAAACACAAACCCCACTACCAGTAAGATAATCAACCCAACAAATATGCGAGCATTGATACCGCCCAGCCAAAGAATAGAAATAGAAATCGCAGCAATCACGGCAAACGCGCCAAAATCCGGCTCACGTAGCAACAAACCACCTACCAACAACATCACCAGTAGCATCGGCATAAAGCCTTTGGTGAAACTATCCATCACAGCAGCTTTACGTACGGTGTAATCAGCTACGTACATGGCGGCAAATAATTTCATCAGCTCAGAAGGCTGCAAGTTAATCACAAATAAAGACAGCCAGCGACGACTACCACCAACAACACGCCCGATGCCCGGAATCAGCACCAGCACCAGCAACGCCAAGCCCAGTAAGAATAAATACGGCGCCATTTTTTGCCACCACGCCACGGGAATGTTAAATGCCACGAAAGCCGCACTTAAACTGATGACCAAAAAGATAGCTTGGCGCACTAAGTAATAACTACTGTTATGCCCGACAGCTCTATCTGCCTCAGCAATCGCAATTGAGGATGAATACACCATCACCAAGCCTAAGCCCAATAAAACCAGGGTGACCCAAAGCAATCCCTGATCATAATTAGGGGTATTAATACGTTCGCGGTTGAGCATGGTGGTGATCATGCGGCCTCCTTCAAACGCTGCACCGCGCTTACAAACACTTCTGCACGATGCACATAATTTTTGAACATATCAAAGCTGGCGCACGCGGGAGATAGCAAAACTGCATCGTCTTTTTGTGCGAGTCTTTTTGCAATATTGACCGCTTCTGGCAAATCTATTGCCAGATATAAAGGCACGCCTGTTTTTAGCAACTCGGCTTCAATCAATGGCGCATCACGCCCTATAAGCACCACCGCGCGCGCATTCGCCGCAACAATATCTGTTAATGGTGAAAAGTCTTGGCCTTTGCCGTCACCGCCCGCAATCAACACCACTTTTTGTGGCAAACCTGACAATGCCGCGCAAGTAGCACCGACATTGGTGCCTTTTGAATCATCGTAATAATCAACGTCATCAATGTTAGCAACCCATTCCACGCGGTGCGGCAAACCTTTAAAGTTATAAAGGGTTTGAATAATCGGCACGTAATCCAAACCAATGCCCCGGCAAAGCGCAATCGCTGCCAAAGCGTTGGCGGCGTTGTGTAAACCTGCGATTTTCAAATCTTGCATGTTTATCAAATCATGCTCACCGCAACTCAACCAGGTTTCACCCTGAACACCTCTTAAACCATAGTTATGTTCATCCTCAGTCGCATCCAAGCCAAATGTCACTTGCGCCAACTTAGAACGCGCCATCATCATGCTCCACGCGTCGTCACGGTTAAGCACTTGCAACTTTGCGTTGTAGAAGATACGCGCCTTGGCAATTGCATAATCCTGCATGCTAGCGTATCTATCCATGTGATCTTCTGATAGGTTCAGCATGGTGGCTGCGTCAACTTGCAAGCTACTGGTAGTTTCTAACTGAAAGCTTGAAAGTTCTAATACATAAACATCCGGTGTTTCCATGCTTAACGCATCTAGCACTGGCAAACCAATATTGCCAGCGACGATAGTTTTCAAGCCCGCCGCTTTGCACATTTCACCGACTAAAGTCGTCACTGTGGTTTTGCCGTTGACACCAGTAATCGCAATTACTTTTGCGCTAGTTGGGCGATATTGTGCAAATAGCTCAACATCACCGATCACTGCAACGCCGCGCTTAATCGCAGCTTGAACTTCCGGCTCACTTAATGGCACACCCGGGCTTGCTACCACCAGATCAACATTACTAAAAATTGCCTCGGTAAATGCGCCGGTAACTATGCTCACCTCTGGCAACTCAGCTTTCAGTGCGTCAACACCTGGCGGGTTATCACGCGTATCCGCAACAGACAAACGAGCGCCTTGGCGTTGCAACCAACGCAACGCTGACAGCCCTGTATCGCCAAGGCCTAGCACTAATACTTTTTTGTCTTTTAACGCAATTTGCATGTTCAGTTTACTTTTTACCTAATTTTCAAACTAGCCAGACCAATCAACACCAGCATCATGCTGATAATCCAAAAGCGCACCACTACTTGTGTTTCTTTCCAACCTTTTTGTTCATAGTGATGATGCAAAGGCGCCATCAAAAAGATACGTTGACCTGTCCCGGTTTTATATTTTGTGTATTTGAAATACAGCACCTGTAACGCCACTGAAATTGTCTCGATCACAAAAACACCACCCATAATGAACAAGATTATTTCTTGTCGCACAATGACGGCCACAATACCTAACGCCGCCCCCAGTGCCAATGCGCCTACGTCACCCATGAATACTTCTGCCGGATAAGCGTTAAACCATAAAAACCCTAAACCTGCGCCCACCATCGCCGCACAGAACACAGCCAACTCGCCTGCCCCAGGTACATAAGGAATGCTTAAATACTTGGAAAAATAAAAGTGACCCGTGACATAAGCAAATATGGCCAAAGCACCCGCCACCATCACGGTTGGCATAATAGCCAGTCCATCAAGACCATCGGTCAGATTCACCGCATTGCTACTACCCACCACCACCAAGTAGGTCAGCACGATAAACGCCAAGCCGCTCATTGGAATGACCAAACTTTTAAAAAACGGAATTAACAAAGTCGTTTCGGCAGGCACTACGGCGGTTTGCTGTAAAAATATCGCCACGCTAAAACCCACCACCGACTGCCAAAAATATTTTTCTTTAGCAGACAACCCTTTAGGATTGCGATGTACAACTTTGCGCCAATCGTCCACCCAGCCAATAATGCCAAAACCCAAGGTCGTGAATAACACCACCCACACAAACCTGTTACTTAAATCCGCCCATAGCAACGTTGATATAGCAATGGAAACCAAGATCAAAGCACCGCCCATGGTTGGCGTACCCGCTTTAATTAAATGCGTTTGCGGGCCATCATCACGCACTGATTGACCGACTTTGTAGTAAGTAAGCTTACGAATCAACGTTGGGCCCACTACAAATGAAATGGTTAATGCAGTAAGCGTGGCAAGCACGGCACGCAATGTGATGTAGTCAAACACGTGAAAACCACGGATGTCTTTTGCCAGCCATTGCGCTAATTCGAGTAACATTTTTAAAATCTCCCAATACGCTTATTGTTTGCTTGCTACTAACAAATTCACAACACGTTCCATTTGCATAAAGCGTGAACCTTTTACCAGTACCGTTGTGCTACTTGTGAGCTGAGGCAACACCGCCTCAGCAATCTCTTCCGGCGAGCTAAAATGCTGCGCACCAACACCAAAGCTTTTCACCATCTCAATACTTAATTCACCTAGGCAATAGAGTGTTGTTAGCCCGGCCGCCTTGGCATAAGCACCAATTTCTGCATGCATATTTTTAGCTTCAAAGCCTAATTCACCCATGTCGCCCAATACCAGAATTTTCTCTCCGGCATATTTAGCCAGCACATCTATCGCGGCGCGCATTGAGTCCGGGTTTGCGTTATAAGTGTCGTCAATTAACAGTGCACCATGGCATGCAGCCTTAAGCTCCAAGCGCCCATACACACCGCCAAAATTTTCCAGGCCTTTAGCTATGTCTGCATTTGAAACACCCAATGCAAAAGCGGCTGTACTCGCAGCCAATGCGTTACTGATGTTATGTGCACCTTGTACTTTTAACTTGAACGCCACGCGACCATTAGGCGTATCTAAATTCATTAAACTAACGCCTTGTAACTCTTGATAGTTAGCCGTGACATCTGCCTGCTGATTTAAGCCAAAAGTGACTACTTTTCTATTCGCATTAAGCGCGAGCCAATCAGCCGCATATTCGCTATCAGCGTTAATTACTGCCACACCGTCAGCCGGTAAGCCTGAAAAAATCTCGCCTTTGGCAAGGGCGATATTTGCACGTGAGCCTAGCTCACCAATATGCGCAGACCCTACGTTGTTAATTACCGCTACATTGGGCTTAGCAATATGTGTTAAATAATCAATTTCACCCAAATGATTCATACCCATTTCAACCACTGCATACTTGTGGCTTGCATGCATTTTGAGTAGCGTCAGCGGCACACCAATATCGTTATTCAAGTTGCCATAAGTGGCATGCACCTTATCACTACCCTTGGCAGCCACACTCAAAATTGCAGTAAGCATTTCTTTAGTGGTGGTTTTACCGTTACTACCTGTGATTGCAACCACAGGTGCGTCAAACTTGCTACGCCAATATTTGGCTAATTCACCTAAAGCCAAGCGTGTATCCTGCACAAACAATGCCGGCTGAACCTCAACTGCGCTGTCCGACAGCATCACCGCTGCCGCACCTTTTTTAATAGCTTCATCCGCAAATGTATTACCATCAAAATTTTCGCCTTTAAGTGCCACGAACAGTTGACCCGCTTTGACATTGCGGCTATCACTGCCCACAGAGTCAAACTGCACATCAGCACCCACGTGTTTTGCATTGAGCGCAACAGCAGCTTCAGACAAATGCATCATCATGATTTCTCCGCCATATCATCTGTGGCTACGTCAGCTTTAGTTGCCAGATTATCTGAAGCCCTTCTGTTGTATGGGCCTGCGTACACCACCCAATTGGCAAGCACATCTTCTGCAACTGCGGCATCGCTAAATGGTGCTCTAACGCCTGCTGCTTCCTGATAATTTTCATGCCCTTTACCAGCCACCAGAACAATGTCCCCCTTGCGTGCCAGCTGTATCGCCTGCGCGATGGCACTGGCGCGGTCTGGTTCCATCACAGGTAGAACTGTCATTCCGCGTACTATCTGCTGGACAATATGATCAGGGTTTTCATTGCGCGGGTTATCTGAAGTCACAATCACGCGGTCAGCTAACCGAGCGGCTACCGCGCCCATCAATGGGCGCTTACCTGTATCGCGGTCTCCGCCACAGCCAAACACGCAAATCAACTTGCCTTGCACTTGTTCGCGCAATGTTGACAATACATTCTCTAAAGCATCTGGGGTATGCGCATAATCAACCACGACCAAGGGTTTCTCACCGCCGCCAAATTGCTGCATACGCCCAAGCACCGGCTTGATTTTAGCAATCGCCGCCACCGCATCTGACAAACTCACATCAAAAGCCAATAAAGTTGCCAATACCGCCAATACGTTGTAGGCATTAAAGCGCCCCAGTACCGGCGCGTTAACAATGGCATCGCCTTGCGGCGTAGCCACTTGCATGGTTAAACCATGTTGATGCAATTGCAGTGCTACACCGCGCACCTCGCCGTGTAGTAGGCCGTAAGTCATTAAAGGCTTATTCTGCGTTTTGAGTGATGCAGCAACGCCTTGCCCAAACGCATCATCTGCATTCAGTATCGCCACGCCTAACCCTTGCCAGTCAAATAATTGCTGCTTGGCGGCCGCGTAATCTTGCATGGTTTCGTGATAATCAAGGTGGTCACGCGTTAAATTGGTCAGCACCGCTAAGTCAAACTCCACACCATTGACACGGCCTTGATGCAAGCCATGTGATGAAACCTCCATGGCAACGGCATCTGCTCCATGCTGCACATAGTCAGCCAGCATGGCTTGCAACAGAATTGCATCGGGAGTGGTGTTACTCGCCTCGACCAAGCCCATGCCGTGAGCATCAACAAAGCCATTGCCTATGGTGCCAATGACCGCTGTTTTTTGACCCAATGCACTCAATGTTTGAGCAATCCACTGACTCACCGAGGTTTTACCATTGGTACCCGTCACGCCTATGATGCCCAGCTTACGTGATGGGTACTGATAAAACTCTGCCGCGACTTGTCCCACCTGACTTTTTAAATCAGTCACCGCAACATTGCTTACTTCAAACGCAGGGTTCCAAACAAAATTCTTGGCGTCCCATGCCACACCGGTTGCACCGGCTTGAATGGCCTGCGCAATATAATTGCGTCCATCGCTATGCGCACCCGGATATGCCAAAAATAAAGTGCCGACCTTCACTTGACGGCTATCTGCCGTAATTGAAGTGAATTGTTGATTGAATGATGAGAGTAAGGTCATATACTCTCCTTCACGTCTTCAACATCACTAGAAATCACCACGTTATTATTAGGTGCATCTTGTGGCACAGCCAGCATACGCAAAGCATCTGCCATCACGGTGCTAAATACTGGCGCCGCGACCGTACCACCGTAATACTCACCGCTACTTGGGTCGTCTATCATCACCGCCATAATCAAGCGCGGGTTAGACGCGGGCGCCATGCCGACAAATGAACCTACATATTTATTTTTCTCGTAACCGTGATCACCCAACTTATGCGTAGTCCCTGTTTTACCCGCCACACGGTATCCCAGCACTTGCGCCTTCAACGCAGTACCACCAGGCAACACAACCAACTCCAGCATATCTTTGACTTCATGCGCAGTTTTAGCAGAAAACACCTGCGCACCTACTGGAACATCTTTTAACTTAAGCAGTGATACCGGCTTTATTTCACCATCATTAGCAAAAACGGTATAAGCCCGCGCCAACTGCAACAATGTGACACTAATACCGTGACCATAAGACATCGTTGCCTGCTCAATAGGGCGCCATGTTTTGTAATCGCGCACCCGCCCGGTTGCCTCGCCAGGGAAGCCAATACGTGTTTTTGCACCAAAGCCTATTTGATTATAGATATTCCACAAATACTGAGGCTCTAGGGATAACGCCATTTTGACAGCACCCACGTTGGATGACTTCTGTATCACCTCAGACACTGTTAACACGCCATGCGGATGTGCATCATGAATCGTTGCAGAACCAATAGTCATGTAACCAGGTGCTGTCTGAATTTGCGTATCAGGCTGGTATTTACCGGACTCCAAAGCCGCCGCCGCTGTTACCGTTTTCATGGTTGAGCCTGGCTCAAACGTATCTGTAATAGCACGGTTACGCGTTTTACCAGCAATATTTACCGGGTTATTCGGGTTGTAGGTTGGCACGTTTACCATCGCCAGCACTTCGCCCGTTTTAGCATCTAACACAACCGCCGCACCTGCAGCGGCTTTAAATTTTTCAACAGCTTTCGATAATTCCCGATACGCTAAATATTGAATTCTTCTATCAATGGACAGCGTGACATCATGACCATCTTGCGGCACTTTAACGGCTTCCAAATCCTCAATAATATGACCCGCCCTATCTTTAATCACACGGCGACTGCCACTTTTACCTGAAAGCGTATCGTTCATCGTCAGCTCAAAGCCTTCTTGGCCTTTATCATCAATTCCTGTAAAACCAACCAAGTGCGCAGTGACATCACCCGCTGGATAATATCGCTTATATTCACGCTGCAAATACACGCCAGGGATTTCAAGTCGCATGACTTCAGCCCCCAATGCAGGTGAAACCCGACGCTTTAAATACACAAACTCGCGCTCACTGTTTGCAAGCTTTTTATCGACCACTGTCACTTTCAAACCTAACAAATCAGCAATCTTTTTAGTTTGGTTCGCATTGATTTTTACGTCAGACGGATTGGCCCACACCGATTCAACCGGTGAACTAATCGCCAACAACTCACCGTACCTATCGGTAATTTTTCCACGTTGTGACGGTAAAGCCAGTGTACGGTTATAACGTGCATCGCCTTTTTCTTGCAAAAAGCGCTTATGAAAACTTTGCAAATAAACACTACGCCCCAACAAAGCAGCAAAGCCCAACAACACCAACACCAACAAAAGGCGACGACGCCATGCGGGTAATTTCACAACGATCATTGGCGTAGGCATCGCCATTATTGCGCCACCTCACTTGAGGTTTTATTTGGTACGTTAAGCGGCATAGCAACCTCCGTAGCGGTCACCACCTGAATACGCTTTGCGTCTGGCACCTGCATTAACAATTGCTGCGCAGCTACTTGCTCGATACGTGAATGCATCGCCCATGTGCTTTGCTCAAGTTGCAATTGCCCATACTCTTGCTTAAATTGCTTTTCCGCTTCGCTTAAATGCTCAAGTTCAATATAAAGCTTGCGTGCCTTGTGCTGTGCGCTCACCAAACCCAATGCCGAGAACATCAGTGCGAAAAATAAAATGAGGTTAAGGCGCGTCATGCGACTAACGTCCGTTCTGCCACACGCAATACCGCGCTGCGTGAGCGAGGGTTAGCCTTCACTTCTTTTGCACTTGGTTTAATCGTCTTACCGATACTTTTCAATTTAGGTTGCGGCAAATCTGCGGCACGTACCGGAAAGTTAGCAGGCAAATCATCACGATTTTCCTGATCACGAATAAACTGCTTTACGATGCGATCTTCAAGCGAATGAAAGCTGATCACAGCCAGCCGCCCTTGTGGCGCCAATAAAGCCAGGCACTGTGGCAGGGTTAGCGATAACTCCTCAAGCTCCTGATTGACGAAAATCCGTAAAGCTTGAAATGTACGCGTTGCGGGATTCTGCCCTGGCTCAAACCGCGTGACTGCGCCTGCCACGATCTGGGCAAGTTGCCCTGTAGTGGTGATGGCGCGCCCGTCATTGCGCTCCGCAATAATCGCCCTTGCAATCGACTTAGCAAACCGTTCTTCACCATAATTTTTTATAACCTCCGCTAATTGTTGCTCTGTTGTATTGGCGATAAATTCCGCCGCTGTTTTGCCACTACTCTGATCCATACGCATATCCAGCGGCGCATCGTATCTAAAACTGAAACCACGTTCGGCCTCATCAATCTGCGGAGATGAAATACCCAAGTCCAGCAAAATGCCATCTACCTTTTTAATACCTATCTCAGCCAGCTTTGCCTGCATCGCCGCAAAGTGACTATGTACGATACTAAAGCGCGGATCATTGACAGACTTGCCAGACGCAATCGCATGTAAATCGCGATCAAACGCAATCAAGCGCCCACCATCACCCAGTTGCGCCAGAATTTTTCTTGAATGCCCGCCACGGCCAAACGTGCCGTCCACATAGACACCATCGGGCTTAATAGCCAGCGCTTGCACAGCCTCATCCAATAGCACAGTAATATGCGCATTAGCTGATGAAGCTTCATCTATATTTTGATTCTGATTTGGATTTAATACTGACACTTCTAGTGGGTACTTTTCTAACTTATCAGCGCCACTCAAAGCCGGTGTTTGTCGAGGCGCTTTTTTTGAAGACAATGATGCTTTGGTGGGCGCGCTGTTCACGCCCTTAGTCACAGCGAGAAGCCCTCTAATTCTGCAGGCATGGTAAAACTTTCGTCCTGCATCACTTGTTCCAGTTGGGCGCGCCAAGCCTCCATATTCCATAATTCAAAATGACTACCCTGACCCACTAACATCACTTCTTTGTCTAACCCGGCAAAATCACGCAACACAGGTGACACCAGCATACGACCAGCACTATCAAGTGAAATGTCTTCAGCAAAACCCACCAACAAACGTTGCAACGCACTGGATTGCTTATCAAACGAGGATAGCGCCATCATCTTGGCTTGAATTGGCTCCCACGCCGGTTGTGGATACAACAGCAAACAACGGTGCGGATGCGCTGTCAACACCAAGTTACCGGCGCACTCAAGCTGCAATGCCTCCCTGTGCTTAGTTGGCACAGCGAGCCTGCTTTTAGCATCCAAACTTAAATGTGTAGCACCGCGAAACATATGTTCGTTATTTACCTTTAAAGACCCACACCGTCAAACAACACGAATCTTAATTAACCATCTTTAAAAACCATCTTTAAAAAACAGGGGGAACTGCCTAACGCTTTTAACAAACCCTTAGTAGTTATTAAACTGCAGCAAAAATGCACTTAGAGATTACATCCCCAACATTACAAAAATGAGCAATTCCCCACAAAACCCCACTTTTTCCCACTAATCTGCACTATAGATAAAAAAATAGCGCAATGCAAGCGCTTTTTTGCTATTTTTTCTTTATAGGTCAATGACTTAGCGCATTTTCATGCTAAAAATAATATCGTTATAAATTAAGCACATACAAAACTATATGAATGTAGATTATGAGGACAACACTGAAAGCGTTTGAATTGTAATTACAGGTGGATTGCCGGAGAGAATCAGGGCTAATCTAAAAGAAATAATTGCGTAAATTCGATGTGTGAAATATATGCGGCATGTCACGTTATTTGCCGTTTTAGCGGCATAGTAAATTGGAGAAGCCAAATACCGGCTCACACGTGAAACTGACAAATAAAAAATGCACCCGTGCGGACATTCGCACAGAACATGTCTGCCGAAACAGAATATTTTAAGTAAAAACGAAGCTGGCCGATAAGCCGGGTTCTGTCGTGCATTACTGCACGTAACAGTCATTCATCTAGGCGCACAATTACTCATGCGCTCAAGCAACCTACCCGCTGGCGACGCGAGCCACGCCAATGCCAGCCTATTTGGTCTTGCTGCGAATGGAGGTTACCGCGTTTCACCGTAACTTAATACGCTCGTCTCTGTGGCCCTATTCCTCGCCTCACGGCGGACGGCCGTTAACCGTCATCCCGCTCTTTGCAGCCCGGACTTTCCTCCCCTCACTTACGTGAGCGGCGACTGTCTAGCCAGCTTCAAGCATATTTTATCACGCCAACCACTCAGCAAGAGCCTCATTTACGTCATTCCGACTTTCGTCGGAATGACGGAACGTAAGGGGTTTTGACTTTAAATCCCCTGCTACCGCACCTGATAGTTACAATTTTTTGGAAGGATGTCGGTAAGCGGCTGTTTGAGCGCTAGCGAGTTTCCGCTTGCCGTTCCAAAAGATTGTAACTATCAGGAAACAAGCGGTAGGGGGTAGCCTTTTCTTTGGTTTCTTTCTTTTGGCTAAGCAAAAGAAAGAAACTCGCCAGTCGCGCGAAAGCGACCATTTACATACAAAACAATGCCTTCAGGCTATTGTGCATAACTCACATAATTTGTTCAAAAACAAAAGCTCTGCTCATCCCGATGGTAACCTCAAATATTTTAATATTGGGATACTTAGCACAAGCAACTAATAATGAAGCTTTATCAGTTTGCGAAATTAGTGGCCCTAGATAGATACTCAACAATTCTTTTGAGTTGAATTTATAATCAGTAAACAGCCCATCGTCACTTGGGCGCTTAAAACTAGTAATTCGCCATTCATTCTCATAGCTCCAATCTGGTGACTTTGTATATGTTGAAACATTTAAGATTGTCTTAATAGCGAGTTCTCTGGGCATCATAATTAATTTAGCCCATCCATAAGCGTCATACACCTCTGGTTTAGCCTCAAGATAGCTAACTGGCTGAGCGGCAAGCCATGCGCTATCTAGCTCGTCGCTACAATCAAATTCCAACACAACACCCTTGTACTGGTCTGCATAGTGAAACCACATCGCGGAATGTGCCGGGCTTTCTGTGAGGCAGAGTATTCTGAACTCAGGAATCCAACTACGCCATAAATTACGAAATTCATCCAAGTTAATATCGGTCGGCTGATATGTATCTGGCATCTCCATAATGCCAGCAATCAACTCCGCTCTCAACTTTTCGGATATGCCATTTTTAACCGTATCAATAATGAGCCTAAGCTTAGGCTCTAAGTTGGAAGTATCCTCCGGAGGTTGCTCTATCAATGATTTGAATCTCCTTCCCGTAGCAGCAAACACCTCAGTAGAAGTTATTCCAAACAAGAGTTCTCTTGGCACATCAAAAGGATCATTAAAAAGAACCGGAGAACTCCACCTTAACGTGCTGTTTTCAACCACCAATTTTGCAGTTGAAGCCGACGTATACTTAAAAAAACTTGTTCGATCATGACAGCGATTTGGAGAGCGAGGCATATGCAGATAGAAACGTATACAAATTTAGATTAGCTTCCACTCCACCATCTGCTCCGCCCTCAACGGCACTAACACATCACCGTCATAAGGCAAACTCCCCGGCACTTTCCAGCTTTCTTTAACCAGCGTGATTCGCTCTTTATTCCGCGGTAAACCATAAAAATCCGCCCCGTAAAAACTGGCAAAACCTTCCAACTTATCCAGCGCGTTAGCCGCCGCAAACACTTCTGCATACAGCTCCATAGCCGTACGCGCTGTATACATTCCCGCGCAGCCGCAAGCCGCCTCTTTGGTATGTTTAGCATGCGGCGCGCTATCAGTACCCAAAAAGAATTTAGGGTTACCAGATACCGCCGCCTTAACCAAAGCCAAGCGATGCTCTTCACGTTTTAAGATAGGCAGGCAGTAGTGATGCGGTTGAATACCGCCTTTGAACATGTCATTTCGGTTCATTAGCAAATGGTGCACAGTAATCGTAGCCGCAACATTGTTTGGAGATTGCATCACAAAATCAGCCGCATCTTTCGTGGTGATATGCTCAAACACGATTTTTAACGCTGGAAATTTTTTCAATAACGGGACCATGTTGCGCTCAATAAACACACGTTCACGGTCAAACACATCTACATCACTATCCGTCACCTCGGCATGCACCAACAAAGGCACACCCAATTTTTCCATCGCCGCCAAAGCATCAACACAATGCCCCAGATTGGTCACGCCAGAATCGCTATTGGTGGTTGCGCCCGCAGGGTAAAGCTTAACGCCATGGATAAGACCGCTCGCTTTCGCTTTTGCTATTTCCTCAGCACTTGTATTGTCGGTGAGGTACAAAGTCATGAGCGGCTCAAACGGCACACCCGCTGGCAGTGCTTCAATAATGCGCTCACGGTAGGCAATGGCCAATTCTGTTGTTGTCACAGGTGGGCGCAAGTTAGGCATGACAATGGCGCGTGCGAACTGCCTAGCGGTATCTGGCAGTACTGCTCTAAGTGCAGCACCATCTCTTAAATGCAAATGCCAGTCATCCGGGCGCGTAATGGTAAGAGAGTCTATTTTATTCATGGTCGAATCGCTTATAGTTATTCAGGTTGTTGTTTTAACTGTAGTGCAAACTCATACAAAACATTTTTCTTTTCATGGGTGATTTCAGTCGCTAGCTTCACCGCCTGCTTTAGCGGCAAGTCAGCAAGCAACAATTTCAAAACCCTTACGGTATCTTCAGAAATCTCTTCAGCCTCTTTAACAACGGCCGCTTCTACCAACAGCACAAACTCGCCACGCTGCTGGTTGGCATCTGCTTGTAGCCACGCCTCAGCCTCGCCCAAACTGCAGCTATAAATCGTTTCAAAGGTTTTAGTGAGCTCACGTGCAAAGGTAATGCGGCGCTCTGCACCCAACACAGCCGACATATCCACGATACTCTCGATAATGCGATGCGGCGCTTCATAAAAAACCAGCGTCACCGTTTGTGACTTTAGCGCCTCAAGTGCTTTGCGCCGCGCCGCACCACTGGCGGGTAAAAACCCATGAAACAGAAAGCCATTTTGCGCAATGCCAGAGGCTGACAACGCTGCAATTACTGCACTGGCGCCTGGAATTGGCACTACTTTAACGCCAGCCTTACGCACCAAAGCAACCACCACCGCACCCGGGTCGCTAATACCTGGGGTGCCTGCATCGGTCACTAGCGCAATGCTTTGCCCCGCATTTAATTGCGACAATAATTTCTCAGCCGATTGATGCTCATTATGCTCATGTACTGCAATGAGTTTTTTAGCGATGCCAAAGTGTGACAACAAGCCAGAGGTATGGCGCGTATCTTCCGCCGCGATAGCATCTACGGTTTTAAGAACTTCCAACGCACGCAAGGTAATATCTTGTAGATTTCCAATTGGCGTGGCAACAACATATAATATGCCTATAGGATGCAAAATTTGATGACCAAAAAATTAGTTAACGCCATTTTAGCAACATGCCTGCTTTTTGGCAGTTTATATTTACCCGCTTTTGCCGCTGAGGCAAATGGCGCTCAGCCTGCAGCAGTAAAACCTCCAGTTAAAAAATCCGCTGAAAATTACTTTTTAGAGGGTACCCGTTGCCTGCAGCAAAAAAAAATAGCGTGTGCGACATTGGCTTTGGCCAACATTTCAAGCTTATCGCCTTATGCAAAACTGCTTAAAGGCAGCATCGCCTGGAGCGAGAGCCGCGTTGATGAGTCATTACTTTTATTACTGCCACTGCAATCTGAAAATCTCCTCATTATCGACGCCAAAATCAGCTTACATCAGCACCTGGCTAAGGCTTTCGCAAGCCTTGGAGATACACAACAGGCACTGTGGCATTTAATGCAAGCAGAAGCAGCTGTGATCAGTGCGGAACAGGAAGCTAAAGCAAGCCACATTGAAAACACGCATCAGGAAATTTGGGCTTTATTAAGCAATCAATCACAAAACCAACTGATCACCATGCGTGGAGACAATACCGATAATGAGTTTCAAGGCTGGATAGACTTGAGCCTAGCCGCCAAAAATCAAGATGTGGCAAGCAGCATTGCAAACTGGCTGACTTATTATCCTGACCACAACGCCAGAGCCTTGGCAAAAAACCTCGCACTTCAATCAAACGCAAGCGCCTCCAAAATAAGCCCTGTTACACAAGGCGGCATTGCCTTAATTTTACCTATTACAGATGAAGCTAACATCACGCAAGCCGAAGCTTTTCAGCAAGGGTTACAAGCCGCATTGACTAAACATGGCCTAAACAATGAAATTAAAACCTACATCAGCGCCAACAGCTTAGAAGCCATCATCGAACAGCATGCTCAGGCAAGAAGCGAAGGTGCTACTTACTTTATTGCCCTCCAGCTATCCGATGATGACACCCCCGCCGACATGGCAAGCTATTTAGATTCTCATCACATGCTAAGCATTGGCTTACCGCTTAAAGATGAAGCCACGCAAATGGCAAAATTTGCGACTAGCCATGCCATGCAGCACCTTTTGATTATTAACACTGACAGCGAAGCAGCGCAAGCAATGACCAGCAGTTTTCGCGCGGCTTGGCAGGCTGAGTTAGGCACTAGCGATCAAAATGATCAAATAAGTGCCATTACATTACCTGATGGCGTAACCGCAGAAGAACTCAACCTATTCGACCTTAAAGCACAAGTGGCGGTGACAAGCCACGACATGGTAGTACTGGCGATGTCAGCCACTGACGTGCGCACAATAAGACCGCACCTCAACATCAGCACACCGACGTTGGCATTTTCCGACGTCAATGACACATCATCTTCAGGCACCACGCTCAACGCGCTACGTTTTGTCGATATTCCGTTTTTGCTGCCGACAAACAATGGTGCATTTACAGCCTATAAGGATGCCAGTGCCAATCTGAATTCAAATGAACTATTACGCTGGTTTGCATTAGGCGTCGATGCTCTACAATTGCTTGCCGCCAGCACACAGGCTAATAACAGTGAAGTGATCGTCAATGGCCTAACCGGTGAACTAACACTTGATCAAGCAGGCCACATCAATCGTCAGTTATCAATGGCCAGATTCACTTTTAATGGCATCGAACTAGAGCCATGATATTCAAACAGCAAGCGAAACACCTTGTAGAAGGCAATGCCGCCGAGCAATTGGCTGCAACTTTTTTGCAGCAAAAGGGACTCAAGCTTATAGAGAAAAATTTTCGTTGCCCGCATGGTGAAATTGATTTGATCATGCAAGACGGAAAAACATTAGTCTTTATAGAAGTGCGTTTGCGCAGTAGCGCCAATTTTGGCGGCGCGGCAATGAGCATTACGCCGTCTAAGCAACAAAAACTTACACGCACAGCAGAGCGCTATTTACAAATTCATGGCAATACAAACTGCCGCTTTGATGTCGTTTTAATGCAGTCAACACAAATAAACGCAGTAGAATGGATACAAAATGCTTTTTAAAAATTCCTTATAGCTTGCAAAAAAGCGAACCTATTAACACTCACACGCAAAGGATATTAAACATGAAATTATCTTTCAAATTATTAGCCGCACTCGCACTCGCCTCACAAATTACCGCTTGCGTGCCCGTCATAGTTGGCGGCGCCGCAGCAGGCGGCGCAATGGCTGCGGACAGACGGACTTCTGGCGTTTATGTGGAAGATGAAAACATTGAGCTTAAGTCCACAAAAAGCATACACGACACACTGGGAGAAAATGCGCACGTCAACATTACCAGCTTTAAAGGCAATGTATTGTTAACCGGTGAAGTCCCTGACGAAAACGCTAAAACCAAAGCGGGAGATATCGTGATTGCCACGGAAAGCGTGCGTAGCGTCATCAACGAAATCACTATTGGGCCTAAAACCTCTGTCAGCTCGCGTGCTAATGATGCTTATTTAACCTCAAAAGTAAAAGCACAATTCGTTACAGAAAATCGCTTTCAGGCCAATTACGTTAAAGTTGTCACTGAAAACGGCGTGGTTTATCTCATGGGTTCTGTCACACAAAAAGAAGCCGAAGATGCAGTTGAAATTGCACGCAACACCGCCGGCGTGACTAAAGTAGTCAAAGTTTTTGAGTACTTACCATAAGCACAGACGTAACTAGCGTCCCGCCCTCATGCAAGCGCAAGCGGGCGAGGGCGGAAAATCCTCTTGGAGGATGGATTTTAAATCACCTTAACAATGCTATAATTGCCAGCTAATTTTAAAAGCTGCAAGCAGCGTAATTACTGGTAAAAAATAAATGAGTGCAGACCCAACAACACAAACCAATAACGAAATAATTATTGAAGGCAACACGCGCGCGGGCAAGCCTTTTCGTCCTAGCGACTGGGTTGACCGCATGTGCAGTACCTATGCCACTTTTGGTGAAGATCGCAAGCTTAAATACTCACCTTACCTCAAGCCTAGAGTCGTCAACGGCGTTCGTTGCTTAGCGGTAGATTTAAAACTAAAAACCGTAAACCCAGAAGGCTATGCTCAACTGATGCACTTTGCTGAAGAAAATCAGCTTAACGTCCTAGATGACACTGGCAATAGCATTCCAGTGCCCCATTAAGCTTCAAACCAAGATTTGAGAGCACTGTAGTAAATTGGCTCATGAAATTGGCTCATGCTTAACGGCATGGGCCATTTAATTTTTAACGACACCAAGCATTTTCTCTATGTATTGTTTAGTGATCAAGCCACGCTTGATTTTAACCAGCACACCTTGAGGATTGTAGATAAAAGTCGTAGGTAGCACCTCTGCTGAGCCTAATTGCGCAACAACCGCATCATCACCCAAAACTATCGGATATGAAATATACATATCATCCACGTACTCGGTAACCTCTTTTACATCTTGATAATCAAATACCACACCTAAGACCATTAAATCCGCTGTTCTGCGTTTATTGTATAAACTCACGAGATCCGGCACCTCCTCCAAGCACGGCGGGCACCAAGTAGCCCAGTAGTTAACCAGCACCCACTTACCTTTATACTGAGATAATTGATGCTTGTTCCCTACCGTGTCTTTTAGAACAAAGTCAGCGGTAGTTTTAGCTCCGGCCATTGATACCTGACTAAAAGTTAATAACAGCAATCCCAACATAAAGTTTTTCATCGAGGTTTTTTCAAAAATAAGAATTTTGGCATATTAACCCTTGAAACCGCCCCAAGGTAAGTGATTCATAAAAATTACAAATCATGACCTTTTTACTAGTGAAAATTAGTGCTATATCATACAATCACGCCAATGCTTTGATTGATTTGGTGAAAAGTAAAAAAATGGCGCTAAACCTCAATATTCCAGATTTACAAGACGATCCCATTTTTATTGCCGAGACGCGTCCGCAAAAAATCAACCAAGCGCTAGCAGACCTTAAAACTGAAAACGCCATGGATATGGCCGCATATATACATGCCGAGCTCGAAACCTTAAATCGACAAAAAGTCTCTGCAAGTAGCAGACTGCAAGCGTTGGACTGTTATCGCCCACACCTGATGCGAACCGCTCTGGCGCTAGCTGAGCGTTACAGAAAATCGGCCCTGCCCCTGCATGACGAAGCCCATCTAGCCGCAACCACCGCAGGCGCATTATGGCTTGAATTAGGCTATGGCTACAAACTTGCCTTGGTAGATTTGCAAAATCAACTCATCAAATTAGGCGCAGATAAAAACTCAGCACACGCCATACAATATGCCATGCACGCCATTGCAGAGCATACCTTGGTCTATTATCAAACCTACGTCATGCCCCCTGAATATATTTGGAGTGATTTTCATCAACTCTACTTTTGCGCGGTACAACTCGACATACAAAATATAAGTGTTCAACATGCTTATATGGCGACTGAAAAAAATATTGACCCGAACTTAGCATCTGCACGCCTGGTAATCTCAATCGAAAATACCTATAAACATGCATTACTCATGTCACTGGCGGAACCTCAGCACCTGATACAACAAGACATCAGGCTGATTGCCGAGTATTTAGCACACTACATTCATCATACGCAAATCAGCGCAGTCACGACACTGGATAACATTTCCGGTGCATTTGTCATTGACCTGAGTTCCAACAAACCGCCAACGCCTTACAATAAACAAAATAGTCAGCCAAACCCTCTCACTGACATTTTATTTCAAACGATTGACTTGGTGCGCACAATGCATCAGGATTTAAGCCAGCTACAACGCCATCAATTACCTAAAAATGGTAGCATTCCAGCGGATGCCAATCGTGATGATTACGCAGAGCTACTCACCTACCTTATTAAGCATTGGGGAATCACTCCGCAACGCATTTTTAATCGTTCACTTAAAAATGGTGATGTTGACTTGGTTGTGGGTATTAGCGCCATTTGGCAGGCTTCTGAGCAAGGTATCACAAAAAACAATCATACAGATAACCATCCAATTTCAGACGCCAGTTCCACGCTAAGCATTCCAGCCATTCCTTCACGTTGGAAAACGCTAAACATCAGCGCGACAGGCATACTACTGAGACGCCATCATACAGCTGAGAAAAACATCAGGATTGGAGATTTAATCGGCATTAAAGGTAAAGGCGAGCCCCACTGGTCAATTGGCATCATCCGCTGGGCTAACTGTGGAAATAGAGATCGATTGGATATAGGCGTACAATTCATCGCGCCACAAGCACACAGTGCTGTAGCAACCGTGAGTGGACGCAACCAAGATGAACGCGTGTTATTATTATCTGAAATCGTAGCTATTAAACAAGCTGCAACCATTATTGCACCAAGAGGCACGTATGAGCCTGCACGCCAATTAACTTTGACGTACAATAGCAAAATCAGACAAATTATGCTGACTAAGCTAGTAGAGCGATCCCACTATGCCGAACGCATCCAATACAGCATTGTTGGTTAATACAATTTTGCTAACCAGCTTAAATAAAAATTAATTTATAACGGCTCTTCTAGCATTTGATGCTTCACGAAACCAGTTTTTTTCGTTACGATACACATTTATTCACAAAATAATATTCAATTGAGGTTTTTTCTATGAATGAACACATCACACACCTTAGCGATGCAAGTTTTGAACAAGACGTTTTGCAGTCACAACTTCCAGTCTTGGTGGACTACTGGGCAGAATGGTGTGGTCCATGCAAAATGATTGCGCCAATTTTAGATGAAATTTCAAAAGAGTACGCGGGCCGTCTCAAAGTAGGTAAGTTAAATATTGATGATAATCAGCAAACGCCACCTAAATATGGCATTCGTGGCATTCCCACCCTCATGCTTTTTAAGAATGGCAATGTAGAAGCAACCAAAGTAGGCGCATTATCCAAATCTCAATTAACAGCGTTTATTGACAGCAACATCTAAACCCTTTACGCTTAGCGTTATATTTAAATGCTTGGTTTTTATGAAGTAGCATTATTCAAAACCAAGCATTTTCTCACCAGCAAATTAAATAACTCCTAGCAACTAAATTCTTGGCATTATCCATCTTCACACCAATCTTGTTTTAGCGAGACCTCATGCATTTATCAGACCTTAAGCACCTTCCCGTTACCGAGTTAGTTGAAATGGCAATAGCCAATGAAATTGACAACGCCAGCCGCATGCGCAAACAAGACTTAATTTTTGCTATTTTGAAAAACAAAGCAAAAAAAGGTGAAAGCATTTTCGGTGATGGTACGCTTGAAGTGCTACAAGATGGCTTTGGTTTTCTACGCTCTCCAGACACATCGTACCTTGCCGGGCCCGATGATATTTACGTATCACCTTCCCAAATCAGACGTTTTAACCTGCATACAGGCGACAGCGTTCAAGGTGAAATTCGAATTCCAAAAGACGGTGAGCGCTACTTTGCTTTAGTTAAAGTAGATATGGTGAATGATGAAGCGCCAGAAAATACCAAGCATAAAATATTATTTGAAAACCTAACACCATTATTCCCAACCATTCCACTCACCTTAGAACGCGACATTAAGGGTGCAGAAAACATCACCAGCCGCGTTATTGACATGATTGCGCCTATTGGTCGCGGTCAGCGCGGACTATTGGTCGCTAGCCCTAAAAGCGGCAAAACGGTCATGATGCAAAACATAGCGCATGCTATTACCGCTAACCATCCTGATGTGATTCTGATTGTACTGCTCATTGACGAGCGCCCTGAAGAAGTGACCGAAATGACCCGCTCAGTCAAAGGTGAAGTAGTCGCCTCTACCTTTGATGAGCCTGCTACACGCCATGTGCAAGTAGCTGAAATGGTCCTTGAAAAGGCAAAACGCCTGGTTGAACACAAAAAGGATGTCGTGATTCTACTTGACTCAATTACACGCCTGGCGCGAGCTTACAATACGGTGATTCCATCATCGGGCAAGGTACTCACGGGGGGGGTAGATGCAAATGCATTACAACGTCCTAAGCGCTTTTTTGGTGCGGCACGTAACATTGAAGAAGGCGGCTCACTGACAATTATCGCTACGGCACTTGTTGACACTGGCTCACGCATGGATGATGTGATCTATGAAGAGTTCAAAGGTACGGGCAATATGGAAATTCATCTTGATCGCAAGATGGCTGAAAAACGCCAATACCCTGCTATCAATGTTAATAAATCTGGAACCCGCCGTGAAGAGCTCCTGATTGAAAAAGATGTACTACAAAAGATTTGGGTATTACGTAAACTGCTTTACCCGATGGATGACATGGAAGCAATGGAGTTCTTGCTAGACAAAATCAAGGCTACAAAAAATAACGCGGACTTTTTTGACAGTATGCGCAGAGGCTAACAATTCACCCACGCATTTTAAACTTGCGCCACCCGTTAATAGTAAATATAATGGCGGGCTACCGCGAAAATGCGTAATCTAATTTTTGCCGTATCATTCGGCAATCAATATTGAGGCTATATATTATGAAAGATGGAATTCATCCAGAATACCGCGAGGTCGTATTTCAAGACGTCGGCGCTGACTTTAGTTTTATCACACGCTCTACTATCGCGGCTCGCGCCACCATTAAATGGACAGATGGTAAAGAATACCCACTAGTGAAAATTGAGGTGTCATCAAAATCTCACCCGTTTTATACTGGCAAACAAATGATTTTAGACACGGCAGGTCGTGTTGATAAATTCCGTAAAAAATACGGTATGTAAGTGTAAACTGCGAGCAAGCTCGCAATTTATTATCTACAAAAGGCAGCTTAGGCTGCCTTTTTATTTTGATGTTGATTAGTCTCGTATAAAATAGCCCTTAAATTAAATAAGTATCACTCACTCAAAAATGCGATTTCAACTTGATCACGATTGGCAAGGTAATATGGCAAGCCCACGTGCACGCGTGGGTGAGAGTGCAAAAACACAGCTCCTGCTTATTTTATGCGCAATATGGATAATTTTAGGCTTAACTGGCCACACCCCTTGGAAGCCACTAGAAGTCCCTAGCATTAACATTGTTAAAAGTATTGCTCAAGGTGGCAGCTTCATTGCACCATTAGTTGCTGGTGAACCAATGGTCACGTCGCCGCCACTTTATTATTTAACTGCAGCTGCAAGCGCTAAACTACTTAGCCCATTATTTGATATGCACAACGGTGCCAGGCTCGTAAATATCATATGGATGACCATTGTCTTGCTCATGGTTGGAATGACCAGCCGAGAGTTATGGGCGCGAGGCGTAGGACGTCATGCAACGTTTATTATGATAGGCACAATCGGCCTCGTAATGAGCGCTCACAGCTTGAATGCGGAGGTCGCCAGCTTGGCAAGTACTGCCACGGGGTTTTATGCGTTAGCACTATCAAAACGGCGGCCTTGGCGCGCCAGCGGTCTACTTGGGCTTGCTATAGGCGTGGGCTTTTTATCTAACGGTGTCATGTCGCCGTTAATTTTATTAGCAACAGCACTATTGTTGCCGATACTCTTTAAAGCATGGCGCACTAAAAGTTTCGCCACCACGGTTAGCGCTGCCATTGCCATTGCCAGCCCTTTAGCTGCGAGCTGGCTAATCCTGTTTTATATGCAGCAGCCAATATTATTCGAACAGTGGCTACAAACCAATTTGCATGGATTTAATCAAACTAATCATTTATATTTTTTACGTATTTTAATTTGGTACGCTTGGCCCGCGCTGCCATTGGCACTTTGGGGCCTTTGGCGCCACCGCCATCAACTCGCAACAAAACCAAAATTTCAACTCATCCTTACGTTCTTTATTTGCAGCCTATTATTGCTAGGTTTTGGCGCAAACTCTAAAGATATCAGCGCATTGCCATTACTGCTACCTCTAGTCGCGCTAGGTGCCGGCAACGTAGAGCACCTTAAAAGAGGTGCAGCTGCCGCATTGAACTGGTTTGGGATTACCTTATTTGGCTTAATTGGCTTTTTAGTCTGGCTAGGCTGGCTCGCGATGCTCACTGGCTACCCCGCTAAAATCAAAGAACGGATGCAATTTCTATCGGGGTCAGATGCAACGCATTTCAGCTGGGTTGCATTTGTAATCGCATGCATCATCACCATAATTTGGGGCTTTACTTGCTTACGTGCAAAACAAAGTAACAAATCAACGGTAACTAACTGGGCTGTTGGCTTGACGTTTAGCTGGGGTTTACTAATGACGCTTTGGCTGCCTTGGATTGATGCGGTTAAAAGCTACCAACCGGTTTTTATGGGAATGCAAAAATCGCTACCTGCCGACTTTAACTGCATCAGTAGTTTAAACGTTGGACAATCTCAACGTTTATTGTTGCACTATTACACTGATATCAATTTGCATCCCGTTCAACCCACGCATCAAGTCAGTTGCAATCTATATCTGATACAAGACGAAAAAGGCGTAGGCAAGATGCTACCGAGTGAGGAGTGGTCGCTTATCTGGCGAGGAAAGCGAATTGCTGATAGAAAAGAGAGTTTCAGGTTATTTCAACGCCAGCAATGAATTTATGGATTCGCTCCATACAAACCCTTGCGACTAAAATAACCTCGCTTGCTATACGCTCAGATGGTCTTTAATAGCACTTTGCACTTGTGCATGTAGCCCAACGCCGGCTTGCTCGGCCACATATTGTGCAATTTGCTT
The DNA here is from genome assembly GCA_041675545.1 of Methylotenera sp. GTDB lineage: Bacteria > Pseudomonadota > Gammaproteobacteria > Burkholderiales > Methylophilaceae > Methylotenera. Next base: position 30,476 of record JBAYTS010000010.1, on the reverse strand, counting down.
ACGCATCGGCAACGCCCAAAACTTATTAAGATGATCAGCAATATCTTTTTTAGCATGGCTTTGGTCTGGGTATGACTCGTAAAAATCACCAATCTGATTGGCCATTGAAATTAAACGTTGAATATCCATTTGTTTCCTAGTTTTTCTGTCACTTTATAGTTTTACATCAATCTTAGTTTACATCAATTTATTGGTACAGAATTCTCTCACTGTTGCTATATACCACATGCCGATTATCTCTAGCAAAGCCCACCAAGGTTAGCCCACTTTGCTCTGCCACCCGCACTGCCAAACCCGTAGGGGCTGAAACCGCCACCAACAAGCTGATACCTGCGCTAGCCGTTTTTTGCACCATTTCAAAACTGGCGCGACTGGTAGTTACAACGAAGCCGGCTTCACGCTTGATTTTAGCTAATGCGCCAACCAACTTATCTAACGCGTTATGTCGCCCAACGTCTTCACGCACGATGCTTACCGTTCCATCTGCAAGCACGTAGGCACAAGCATGGGTCGCGCCAGTTTTTTGTTGCAAGCTTTGCCAAGATTGTATTGTGCGTAACCCTTTAATGATACTACTTACCTCAACCTTATTTTTCATGGCTAACGGTTCTGGATAACGCATCGCTTGCGCTAAACTTTCTGCGCCACATAAACCGCAGCCTGTTTTACCAGCCAGCGTACGCCGGCGCTCTTTTAGCTGTGCAAAACGTTCACTGGCGATGTCGCAGTGCAACTCAATACCGTTACTTTGTACCTGCACCTCGAGACCATAAAGCTCGCTAGCGTTATGCACAATACCTTCACTGAGTGAAAACCCCAGCGCAAAATCTTCTAAGTCTTGCGCCGTGGCGAGCATTACCGCATGCGAAACACCATTGTAAATCAAGGCAACAGGCGTTTCTTCCGCCAAACAATCCTGCGTTTGCTTTAACTCACCGTCACACCATTGCAATACGGCAACCGTACTTAATGGAACATCTAAAACCTTTGCATTAGCCAACTTTAACGGCTTCGGCTTTTGCTTTATCTGTTTTTTGTGCAAAAGCAATTTGTGCTTCGCTAAAGGTTTGGTAATGTTTTTGCCAATCAGATAACTGGCTCACCCGCGCCACCTGCACTGCCGTTACTTTAAACTCAGGACAATTAGTCGCCCAATCAGAGTTATCTGTCGTAATAACATTAGCACCTGACTCCGGGTGATGGAACGTGGTGTAAACCACCCCCACTTGCACACGGGGGGTCAATTTAGCGCGCAATACGGTTTCACCGGCACGGCTAGCAACGCCTACCCAGTCGCCTTCTTTAATACCACGGTCTTCAGCATCATGCGGATGAATCTCTAATATATCTTCTGGGTGCCAAGCAGTATTTTGCGTTCTGCGCGTTTGCGCACCCACGTTATATTGCGACAAAATGCGTCCAGTGGTTAGTATCAAGGGGAATTTTGCATTTACTTTTTCAGTCGTAGGTACATATTGGGTAATAAAAAACTTACCCTTACCGCGCACAAATTCATCTATGTGCATAATTGGCGTACCAGTTGGATGCTCATCATCGCATGGCCATTGCACACTACCCAGTTCATCTAACTTCTTAAAGCTAACCCCTTTAAAGGTCGGCGTTAAACGTGCAATTTCATCCATAATTTCTGAGGCGTGTCTGTAATTCATGGGGTAGCCCAACGCCGCAGACAACTTGGCAGTGACCTGCCAATCTTCCATACCGGCTTCTTGTTTACCGTTGCTGTCAAGACCACCATTTTTAGGCGCCATCACGCGACGCACTGGTGAAATACGACGTTCTGCATTGGTGAATGTGCCGCTCTTCTCAAGGAACGATGCCCCAGGGAAGAACACATGCGCGAACATGGCAGTTTCATTCAAGAATAAATCCTGCACAATCACACATTCCATATTTTCCAGCGCATGCGTTACATGCTGGGTATTGGGGTCTGATTGCACAATATCTTCACCTACACAGTACAAGGCCTTGAAACTGCCCTCACTGGCTTGATCCAACATGTTAGGAATGCGCAAGCCAGGCTCTTTACTCAACGGCCGACCCCAAGCTGATTCAAACAGCGCACGCGTAGCGTCATCTGCCACGTGACGGTAGCCTGGAAACTCGTGTGGCATAGAGCCCATGTCACATGAACCTTGCACGTTATTTTGACCGCGTAATGGATTAACACCCACCCCTTCACGACCTATATTGGCGGTTGCCATGGCAAGGTTTGCAATACCCATCACGGTGGTAGAGCCTTGACTATGCTCAGTCACGCCCAAGCCATAATAAATCGCGGCATTGCCGCCTGTTGCATACAACCTTGCCGCGGCACGTATATCTTCCGCTTTAATGCCTAGCTCGCTTGATAAAGCTTCCGGTGAGTTCTCCGCAAGTGCCACAAAATCACGCCACGCCACAAAGGAATCCCACTCACAACGCGCTTTAACAAAATCTTCCTGCACTAAACCCTCTGTCACGATCACGTGGGCCAAGGCTGAAACTAACGCTACATTGGTGCCTGGGCGTAGTTTTAAATGATGGTCGGCACGTATATGCGGAGAGTTAGCAACCAAATCAATTTCACGCGGGTCAGCAATAATCAATTTTGCACCTTCACGCAGGCGACGCTTCATTTGTGATGCAAATACCGGATGACCGTCTGTCGGGTTTGCGCCGATAATCAAAATTACGTCTGACTGCATCACAGAATCAAAGGTTTGCGTACCCGCAGACTCACCCAAAGTTTGCTTTAATCCATACCCCGTTGGGCTATGGCAAACGCGTGCACAGGTATCTACATTGTTCACACCGAATACGGCACGAATCAGTTTCTGTGTGACATAAACCTCTTCATTGGTACAACGCGATGAAGTAATGCCACCGATTGCATCTTTACCATAGGTGGTATTGATACGACTAAGCTCACTTGCAGCGTAGTTAATAGCCTCATCCCAGCTTACTTGTTGCCATGGGTCTTGAATACTCTTACGTATCATAGGTGTGGTGATACGGTCTTTATGCGTTGCATAACCCCAGGCAAACCGCCCTTTTACACATGAGTGACCATGATTGGCGCCACCATGCTTACTTGGCGTCATGCGCACTACTTCTTCGCCTTTCATTTCAGCGTCAAAACTACAACCCACGCCACAATAAGCACAGGTAGTTGTCACACTATGCTCAGGTGTGCCTGCTGCAATGACGGTTTTTTCAATCAGTGTTGCTGTTGGGCAGGCTTGAACGCAGGCGCCGCAAGATACACATTCAGAATCCATGAAATCTTTATTGCCTGCGGATACTTTTGAGTCAAAGCCGCGCCCGGAAATAGTTAAAGCAAACGTGCCTTGCGTTTCTTCACATGCACGCACACAGCGTGAGCAAACAATACATTTGCTCGGGTCAAACGTGAAATACGGGTTGGATTCGTCTTTTTCTGCTTTGAGATGGTTTTCTCCATCATAGCCGTAGCGTACTTCGCGCAGACCTACTGCGCCAGCCATATCTTGCAACTCGCAATCACCATTAGTGGCGCAGGTCAGGCAGTCCAGCGGATGATCAGAGATATAAAGCTCCATGGTGCCACGGCGAATATCTGCCAATTTTGGCGTTTGCGTATGAACGATTAAACCTTCAGCTACAGGCGTAGTACAAGACGCCGGATAGCCACGACGGCCTTCAATTTCTACCAAACACAGACGGCATGAACCAAACGGCTCCAGGCTATCGGTTGCACATAATTTTGGCACCATTACACCTGCCAACGCAGCCGCGTGCATAATAGATACACCATCAGCCACCGTCACTTGTCTATCATCAACCGTCAGCGTAATTTGTTTTGTCGATTGACTAACGGGCGTACCGTAATCTACTTTTGGGTTGTATTTAATTTCATCCATGATGTTATCCTTAATCTGCAACTAACCCGCTTTAGATTCTTGAGAAAGACCGAAGTCTCCAATACCAAAATCTTCGCCGAAGTGATTGAGTGCGCTTAATACTGGGTAAGGCGTCATGCCGCCCAACGCACAAAGCGAGCCATTGAGCATGGTGTCGCTTAAATCGCGCACGAGTGCAATGTTCCTCGCATGGTCTTTACCGCTGGTGATTTTATCAATCACTTCCACGCCGCGTGTAGAACCTATGCGGCACGGCGTACATTTACCGCAGGATTCAATTGCACAAAACTCAAACGCATAACGCGCCATTTTTGCCATATCTACGCTATCGTCAAACGCCACGATGCCGCCATGACCTAACACTGCCCAAATTTTAGTAAATTCTTCATAATCCAGCGGGGTATCAAATTGGCTTTCTGGCAAATAGGCACCCAGCGGACCGCCAACTTGGACGGCACGAATTGGTTTACCAGTAAAAGAGCCGCCGCCAAAGTCATATAACAATTCACGTAAAGTTGCACCAAACGCCAACTCAACCAAGCCGCTGTGCTTGAGGTTACCTGCAAGCTGTATTGGCAATGTGCCGCGTGAGCGCCCCATGCCGTAGTCTGCATAAAATTGTGCGCCTTTATCTAAAATAATTGGCACTGTAGCGAGAGAAATCACATTATTCACTACCGTTGGCTTACCGAACAAACCTTCAATGGCGGGTAGTGGTGGTTTAAAACGAACCAAACCACGTTTACCTTCTAAACTCTCTAACAATGAGGTTTCTTCACCACAGACATAGGCGCCCGCAGCACGGCGCACTTCTAGATGGAACGCCTTACCGCTACCCAAAACGTTGTCACCCAAATAACCCGCTTTTTCAGCGTTAGCGATGGCTTCATTAAGGGCTATAAGCGCATGTGGATACTCACTGCGCAGATAAATATATCCGCGTGTAGCACCAACGGCCACACCTGCAATCGTCATGCCTTCAATCAGCACGAATGGATCACCCTCCATAATCATGCGGTCTGAATATGTACCGGAGTCGCCTTCATCGGCATTACATACGATATATTTTTGCTCAGCTTCACAGCCAAGCACGGTATTCCATTTAATTCCGGTAGGGAAAGCCGCGCCACCGCGACCACGCAAACCCGAGTCAGTAACGATTTTTACAATATCCGCACCCGATAATTTAAGTGCGTTTTTCAGGCCGTTGTAACCATCGTGCGCAATATAATCATCCAAAGAAACTGGGTCTGTAATACCCACTCGAGCAAAAGTTAAGCGCTGTTGCTTTTTAAGCCAATCAATCTCTTCAGTTAAACCCAAACTCAAGGCATGCGCCTTACCATCGATAAAATCTGCGTCAAATAGTGATGGCACATCTTTTACTTTTACCGGGCCGTAAGCCACTCGACCGTTAGCCGTTGCAACTTCCACCATCGTTTCCAGCCAATAAAGACCACGAGAACCATTGCGAATAACTTCAACTTCTAAACCACGATTTTTCGCCTCGGCTACCACCGCAATAGCTACCTTATCAGCGCCCATTGCCAAAGCGCTTGAATCGCGGGGGATATATATTTTAGTAACCATTACGCTTTAGCCTCCGCATGTCGCGCTTCCAAAATCAGCGCATCTAAATCTGCCGCCGTCACACGTCCGTATATTTCGTCACCCACCATCACTGAGGGCGACAGCGCACAGTTACCCAAACAGTAAACAGGCTCTAACGTAATCGCACCGTCTGCGGTAGTTTGGTGATAATCAACATTCAAACATTTTTTTGCGTGCGCTTCCAAAGCCTCTGAACCCATGGCTTGGCAAGATTCGGCGCGACAAATCTGCATCACATGCTGACCGGCCTTATGGGTGCGAAAATGATGATAAAACGTAACCACGCCATGCACCTCTGCCACAGACAACGCCAAGGCTTTAGAAATTGGCGCATAAGCCGCCTCTGGAATAAAGCCTACGCTATCCTGAATAGCATGTAGCAATGGCAACAAAGCACCAGGTCTATGCTGGTGCAGAGCGATTAACGCATGGATAGTTGCGCCCATCTCTTGTGTTGAATGTGAATCTAGCAAGCTATTCTCTCCAAAACGACTATTATTACGATTTTATAATGCTACTATAATATAGTTGCTAATTGCTATTTAATCCGACAAGTAATGATTGAAAAAGTGCCTAATTCTACAGAAGTTAATCCCCATAAACTCATCGACCAATTTGGTCGGCAAGTTGACTACATTCGGCTATCCATCACGGACCGCTGTGACTTCCGCTGCGTTTACTGCATGTCTGAGGACATGTCCTTTTTGCCTCGCGACGAAGTATTAAGCTTAGAAGAGTGCGCACGGTTAGTAAAAGTATTTGTTGGATTAGGTGTCAGTAAAGTACGCATCACTGGCGGCGAGCCTTTGGTGCGTAAAAATGCATTATGGTTATTTGAAGAAATTGGTAAACTTAAAAACTTAAATGAGTTAGTGCTTACTACCAACGGCAGCCAACTAGAAAAACAAGCTCAAGATTTAAAAAACGCCGGCGTAAAACGCATCAACATCAGCTTAGACAGCCTAGATGCAACCCGCTTCAAAAACATCACCCGCACTGGTGACTTAGATAAAGTATTGCGCGGCATACAAGCCGCCAAACTTGCAGGCTTTAACAGCATAAAACTCAACACGGTATTGATGCGTGGTTTTAATGACGATGAAATCCTGCCATTAGTTGACTTTGCCATTCAACAAGCTGTTGATATTTCATTCATTGAAGAAATGCCACTAGGCGATGTCACCCATACGCGTGAATCAACTTTTGTGAGCAATGCAGACACCTTGAAATTTCTACAAAGTAAGCACCCACTTATCAGCAGCACCGAAACAACTGGCGGGCCTGCACGTTACTGGCGTGTAGCCAATACTCAAACAAAAATTGGCTTTATTTCACCGCACAGCCACAACTTTTGTGAAAGCTGCAACCGCGTACGCATCACCTGCAAAGGCGAGCTTTATTTGTGTTTAGGGCAAGAAGATAAAATTGAACTAATGCCACTTTTACGCGCACACCTCAATGACGACCAACCTTTGATGACCGCAATTTTAAATAGCATGGCCGTTAAACCCAAAGGGCACGACTTTGACCTACGCCGTGCAGAACCCTCTATCGTCCGCTTCATGTCGCACACAGGCGGCTAAACATTGTCCATTTCAGCCATCATACTTGCAGGCGGACGCGCCACCCGCATGGGTGGCGTAGATAAAGGCTTAGTACAGTTACAACAAAAACCACTGATCCAACACGTGATCAAACGCTTAAAACCGCAAGCAGATGAAATCATCATCAACGCAAATCGCGAGATTAACCAATACCAAGCCTTAGGCCCCCCTGTACTCTGTGATGAGCAGGCTGATTTTATTGGCCCGTTGGCAGGCTTTAGCTTAGGTTTAAAACAAGCCAAACACGACTACCTACTCACCGTGCCATGTGATTCACCGTTATTACCGCCAGATTTAGCAAAACGTTTAATGCAGGGGTTAATTGAAAACAATGCGGATATCGCTGTGGCAAAAAGTGAAGGTAACGTGCACCCCGTATTCTGTTTATGCAAAAAAAACGTGCTCCCTAGCCTAACTGAATATTTAGCAAGCGGAGAGCGTCGCGTGAGTGCCTGGCAAAAAAGCCAATGCTACACAGAAGTCGATTTTAGTGATGCCGTTGACGCTTTTATCAACCTCAATACGCTTGAAGATTTATCGGCACTTGAATTGAAATTACGCAACTAGTCAAATCCACATCGCTAATTAGACTTAAAATGGCAATAGAAGTGATACCAATATTATTTTGAAAACAAATTTCCTCAAATGACTAAACCAACCACGATTTCACAATTGATCTCAAACCCTAGCTGCCTAGATGACTACGATCCAAACTCGATGCCCGTCGCCAAAGCGCGGTTATTTATTCAGCAGTTTTTAAGCCCGGTATGCGAGGCTGAGTTTTTACCTTTGCGAGAGAGTTTGGGTCGCGTGTTGGCTGCGGACATTTTGTCGCCATCTAATGTGCCAAATTACGATAACTCGGCGATGGATGGTTATGCGTTTAATGCGGCTGATATTGATGTAGCGTTGCCCACACGTTTAAAGGTGATTGGCACTGCTTTTGCGGGCAAGGCGTTTGATGGCATTTTAGCAAGCGGTGAGTGTGTACGCATTATGACGGGTGCCGCCATGCCAAAAGGTGCAGACACTGTGGTTGTGCAAGAAAAAGTATCGCTAGACGCTAACACCATTACATTCTTTGATGCGCCAAAGCCGCGTGCCAATGTGCGCTATACAGGTGAGGATTTGCGTATTGGTCAAACCGTACTCGCTACAGGGCATTTAATGCGCCCGGCCGATTTAGGTTTAATTGCATCGCTAGGCATTGCTGATGTGCGCGTGTATCGCAAGTTGAAAGTGGCATTTTTTTCAACCGGTGACGAGTTAATGAGCGTTGGCAAGCCGCTTGAAATTGGCCAGGTTTATGATAGCAACCGTTACACGCTTTATGGCATGTTAAGTCGCTTGGGGGTAGAAATCATTGACCTTGGCGCGATTGCCGATGACCCTGCGTTACTTGAAGCCACTTTGTTAAATGCGGCAAAGCAGGCCGATGTAGTGATTACCAGCGGTGGCGTTTCCGTAGGTGAGGCTGATTATATGAAGCTGTTGCTCGCCAAGCATGGGCAGGTGATGTTTTGGAAAGTCGCCATGAAACCAGGCAGGCCGCTCGCTTATGGCAAAGTGGCGAATGCGCATTACTTTGGCTTACCAGGCAACCCGGTTGCGGTGATGGTGACGTTTTACCAGTTTGTACGTGAGGCAATATTGCGGTTAATGGGACAACCCAATCCGGCACCGTTGCCAGTGTTTAAAGTAGAATGTACGCAAGCCATTAAAAAACTCACGGGGCGTACTGAGTTTCAGCGCGGTATTTTGTTTGCTGATACTGATGGCAACTGGCGCGTAAAACCCACAGGGGCGCAAGGTTCTGCGTTGTTAAGCTCAATGTCGTTAGCTAATTGTTTTATTGTGCTGGATGAAAGCGTTGACAACCTTGAGGCTGGGGCGTTGGTACAGGTACAAGTGTTAGATGGCCTTATTTAAGGCACCCTTAATTCACATGTTTACCGCTTAATGTATCTGGCTAAATACAGCCAATTGCATTAAGGTTTCAAATAGCGATTAAGCTTGTTGTATAATTTTTCGTTTTGTTTATTGCTTCTCATCTTTTAACTTTAATCACGCAGGCACTTCTTTCTTTTGAATATCGCAGTTCACCAATCCATCACGCATACAAACACACTGCTCTGGGCCATTATCGGCTCATTGTTGTTGCATGGTTTGCTGGTGTTAGTGATTCCAGACTTTAAGTTTGATGAAATAAAAACGCCTGCCATCTTAGAGGTTGAGTTGGTTAAAAAACCAGAGCCTCCTCAGCCCGTCGTGCCGCCAGAGCCTGTTCAGCCGCAACCAAAAGTAATACAGCCAAAACCTTTGCCTAAACCCATTACAAAGCCGCTACCGACGCCAATGGTAGAAAAAATTGAGCCTGTTGTCGAGCCAACACCAGCGCCACCACCCGACGTCATTGCGGTGGCACCAACAGCTGAAGTTACTCCTCCAGCGCACACAGTACCGGCACCTGTGCCAGTAAAGCCTGAGCCTACTCCGCCAACCATTAACCAAACGGACATAGACGATGCGCGTGGAAGATATGGCAACGCGTTATGGAACGCAATTAGCAAGCATAAAAAATACCCTAAAATTGCACAGATGCGTGGTTGGCAGGGCGAGGCGACTGTGGAACTGCTGCTTGATGGTAGCGGTAAGATAAAGTCTAAGAAAATTGTCCAATCCAGTGGTTACGAGGCACTGGATAAACAGGCGTTAGAAATGGTTGAAAAAGCACAGCCTTTTCCCACGCCACCTGAAGCCTTACGTGGAAACAATTTCACAATTACTGTGCCTGTGCCATTTAAGCTTGAATAACACCTTTATCTCCAGCCCACCTACACGCAGTGACTAAGAAAAAACATTCGCTTAAAGACCTCTTGCTCTTACATGAGCTCGCATTTATTTTACTTATTTTCTTAGTCGCGACTGTTGGTGCCATTGGCATTCATTTACAACAGCAATCCAGCCAGGAATCCAATCGCATCAATTTACTTGTGCAAGAGGTGCAACAAACGCGTGGCGATTTATACCGCCAAATGAAAGAGCTGTTTGACGCTTATTTTTTAGATGACATTGAAGCGCGTACTGAATATAACAACTTCACCCGCTCAGTTGAAAACCACTTTAGTCAATTAGAAAAAATATCCGTCGGCCATGCCGAAAAAACCGCCATCAATGAGCTGCACGCCGGCTATCAGGCTTTTGTAAGCGAAACCTCAGCCCTGTTTGACCAGCACACTACTCTCACCAGTGATGACCTTAAAAAAATACTCAATACTGACCTTGAAGCCGGGCTTTTTAATCGCTACGAAACACTGCTCGCGCGTACTGAACAATTACTCAACCAAAAGCAAATTGAGCTTGATGCCCAACTTGAAGAAAGTAAACGCAAATCTACTTTTTTATTATTTACACCGTTAATTTTGGCGATTTTATTGCTGATATTCTCTCGCATATTTTTAAAACGCTCAATTGTAAAACCAATTGAGGGCGTGCTTAAAGCCACGGCGGAAATCAGTGCCGGCAACCTTAATCATAAAGCCCCTGATGAAGGTATTGAAGAACTCGCCTCGCTATCAAAAGCAATTAACGAGATGGCCGACAAGTTACTCAACAGCCAAGAGAATTTAGTGCGTACCGAAAAGCAAGCCGCGCAAGGTTTGCTGGTGCCCATGCTGGCGCACAACATTCGCAACCCTTTAGCGAGCATTCGAGCCACGGCGCAAGTGATGGATGACCCCGAGCATGATGCTGAAACACGGGAGTCATTACAAGGTATTATCAACACCGTAGATCGGCTTGAACGCTGGACCGGCGCTTTGCTCGCTTATTTGCACCCGCTAAAACCTCAGCCTAGCAATACCAGAATCAAAGATATTGTAGAAGGTGCGTTGGAGCCACTTCATCAAAAAATTGCTAAAAAATCCATCCAGCTCACGCTACCAATCTGGCCAAAAACAAATGCTATTAAAAGTGATTACATTTTTACGGATCAGCATCTATTAGAACAGGTGATTTACAACCTGCTATTAAATGCAGTAGATGCCTCGAGCAATCAAGGCGCAATCGCTATCCAACTAAAAATCTCCTCTAACGCTTTTACTCTAGAGTTATCAGACCATGGTAGCGGCATGCCATTCATCCCGGATCCTAGCGCGATGAACGCCCCTACGACTAAAAGATTTGGCACCGGGCTTGGCATTCCGTTCGCCTTCAAAGTATGTGACGCCTTGGGTGGGCAGCTACAATTTGTATCAAAGCTTGAGGGCGGCACCAGCGTGATCATCTCTCTACCGAAAAACTTACATCTACCCGATTAATAATCACCCGCAATTTGAGAAGTAGCGCTAACCGCCGTTTTTCATCGAAAAAAATGTCGTTTTCATGAAATATCCGCTTGCCTTAATAAGGCTTTTTATCAACAATGATGCTTAGGCTCTAAACATAGAAGATTGATACCGTAATGCTAAACCAACCTGCACCAGACTTTCAGTTACCGGCAACCGGCGGCAACACTTTTCAGCTTTCAAATTATTTGGGCAAAACGGTCGTCATTTATTTTTATCCTAAAGACTCAACGCCAGGCTGCACCACGCAAGGTATCCAGTTCAGAGATGCCTATCCGCAATTTCAGCAACACAACACAGAAATTTTTGGTGTGTCGCGTGACAGTTTAAAGTCACATGAAAACTTTAAGGCTAAATTCACCTTTCCATTTGAATTGCTAGCCGATACTGAAGAGCTTGCCTGCTCGCTATTTAATGTGATTAAAATGAAAAATATGTACGGCAAACAAGTGCGCGGTATTGAACGTAGCACTTTTGTTATTGATAAAAATGGAACGCTAGTAAAAGAATGGCGTGGCGTTAAAGTTGATGGTCACGCCGCAGAAGTTTTAAACTTTATTCAAACCCTTTAAGTCCGACTAAAAACGTCTTAATTCAAATGCTTTAATTTTGTTTAATCACCTTCATAGAAAGTAATGTATGGCTAGCAAAAAAACCATCGGCGGCGCCAAACTGTTTGTCCTTGATACCAATGTGTTAATGCATGACCCTTCTTCACTGTTCCGCTTTGAAGAACATGACATTTACCTGCCCATGGTCACATTGGAGGAGCTTGATAACAATAAAAAAGGCCTCACTGAAGTTGCGCGCAATGCACGCCAAGTCAGCCGTAGTTTAGAAGAAATCGTCGGCACTGATTTAACCAATTTAGAGCTTGGTAGCCCTTTATCACTTAACGGCAACAAGCAAGCAACGGGTCGCTTATTTTTACAAACCAAAGAACTTAATATAGAACTACCAGGGTTAGCAGGCAGTAAGGCCGACAACCAAATTATTAGCGTGGTCATTTGCTTACAAAAGCAACACACCGACCGCCAAGTGGTGTTAGTGAGCAAAGACATCAATGTGCGCATTAAAGCCCGCGCCATGGGCGTGCTGGCAGAAGACTACTTTAACGATAAAGTTTTAGAAGATACCGATATTTTATACAGCGGCATGACAGAACTGCCAGCTGACTTTTGGGATCAGCACAGTAAGGCAATGGAATCCTGGCAAGAATCTGGCCGCATGTTTTACCGGCTCACAGGGCCTTTATGTAAAACTTTTCTCATCAATGAGTTTGTTTATTACGAGTTTGAAAAACCTTTTCATGCAATTGTACGTAATATCGATGGCGATACCGCAGTGCTTGAAGTGGTGAAAGATCACCTACTGCCCAAACATAATGTGTGGGGCATTACAGCACGTAACCGTGAGCAGAACTTTGCCCTCAATTTATTATTGGACCCAGAAATAGACTTTGTGAGTTTATTAGGACAAGCCGGTACTGGTAAAACATTGCTCACGCTCGCGGCTGCGCTGACTCAAGTGCTTGATAAAAAAATCTACACTGAAATTATTATGACGCGCGTTACAGTGCCAGTAGGCGAAGATATTGGCTTTTTACCTGGCACTGAAGAAGAAAAAATGACGCCATGGATGGGTGCGCTTGAAGATAACCTGGATGTACTGAATAAAAGTGATGATGACGCAGGCGACTGGGGGCGTGCCGCAACGCAAGATTTAATTCGCACCCGCATTAAAATAAAATCACTTAACTTTATGCGCGGTCGCACTTTTTTAAATAAATTTTTAATTATTGATGAAGCGCAAAATTTAACCCCGAAACAGATGAAAACACTCATTACTCGCGCAGGCCCTGGCACCAAAGTCGTGTGTTTAGGTAATATCGCGCAAATAGATACGCCCTATTTAACTGAGGGCAGTTCCGGACTAACTTACGTGGTTGATCGCTTTAAAGGCTGGAATCATAACGGACACATCACCTTGCAACGTGGTGAGCGTTCACGCCTTGCAGATTTTGCTGCAGAAGCCTTATAGATGAGATTAAATAGCATCATTCAAGGCAACGCACTAGAGGTACAATACTGCGCAATGCAAAGAAACCATGTAATCACAAAGCGTTTATCCAATGAGAATGTGTAAGGGATTTTACACATTGCTACTAGCGCAATTCACGTCTGCGCTAGCCGACAATGCATTATTATTTGCCGCCATTGCACTACTTGCACAAATGAACTCTCCTGACTGGCATACCCCTTTACTGCAACAGTTTTTTGTTATTGCCTATATTTTGCTTGCCCCTTTTGTAGGGTCATTCGCAGATGCCCTGCCTAAGGGGCGCGTAATGTTTATTGCCAACGCTATTAAATTTACAGGTAGCCTTGCTATGGTTTTAGGCATGCCACCTTTATATGCGTACGGTATCGTAGGCATTGGTGCTGCAGCCTACTCCCCTGCAAAATATGGCATTTTAACTGAACTATTACCCCCAGAAAAACTTGTTAGCGCCAACGGCTGGATGGAAGGCTCCACTGTAATCGCCATTATTTTAGGGGCAATTATAGGTGGAATATTAGCGAGCCACGACCCTTACTTGGCAATGATATTGATCACCGCCCTGTATATGGTCGCGGCTATATTTAACATCTATATTCCAAAATTACCGATTGATCATAAGCTCCCCAAGAAAAATCCGGTATTTATGCTAATCGATTTTTGGCATTCATTTAAAGCCTTATGGATGGATACACGCGGGCAAGTTTCACTCGCAGTGACCACTCTGTTTTGGGGAGCTGGCGCCACCTTACGCCTAGTTGTTATTGCCTGGGCTGCCAGTGCACTTAACTTTGGCCTTGAGCAGGCCACGCAACTTATGGCGCTACTGGCCGTTGGCATTGCAGTTGGCTCAGTTGTCGCCGCACGTTATATCAAGTTGGAACAATGTACCAAAGTGTTGCCAGCAGGCATCGTCATGGGCTTACTTGTAGTAGTAATGGCGTTTGTTCAGCATTGGCAAGTGGCCGCAACACTGCTATTTATTATCGGCGCACTTGCCGGGTTCTTTGTGGTGCCATTAAATGCGTTGTTACAGCACAGAGGGCACGAGTTAGTGGGAGCGGGGCATTCCATAGCGGTACAGAACTTCAACGAGCATATTGGAATACTGTTGCTACTTGGTGCTTATCTGCTCATGGTGAAGGCTGAAATCCCAAATAATACGATTGTCATTACGTTTGGGCTTTTTGTTAGCTTATGCATGACGATTATCCATAGACGCTACCGTTATATGAACAAATAAAACATCGCCCAAGTTACCTGCGATTCACCTATAGTAAGAAAGCTATCAATGTAACTTTACCTGAGCCTCAGTGCGTCTTGAAATAATGCGAGACAGCGTGAATAACGTCATGCTCCAAAATCCATGTAACGCCATCAAATGTAGCTTATATAACGATTGATACATCGTGCGTGCAATCAGCCCTTCTACTACCAAGCTACCGCCAGAAAGCGCACCCATTAAATTCCCCACGGTGGTATAGCTACCCAAGTTTACTAAAGACCCATAATCGCGATAGGTAAATTCTGGCAAGTTATTTTTGCCAGCCACCCGACACTTTACTGTTTTCAGTAACATTGATGCTTGTTGATGTGCCGCTTGCGCGCGAGGCGGCACGTTTTCACCACCATGGCCTATCCAGAGACATGCGGCACAATCTCCAAATGCAAATATATTTTCATCTAATGTCGTCTGTAAATTACGATTAACCACAAGCTGATTGATACGATTAGTTTCCAGTCCAGCTATTTCATGTAGAAAGTCTGGCGCTTTAATACCGGCAGCCCAAACGACTAATGCAGATGGAATAAAGCGCCCACTGTGCGTTTGTACACCCTTGCTAGTGACTTCTGTCACGCGCTCACCAGTATAAAGGTGTACACGTAACTTCCTTAGTTCCAGATCAACAGAATTAGAGAGTTTAGGCGGTAGTGCAGGTAGCACACGGTCACTTGCCTCTATCAATGAAATTTGTATATCTCGGTCTGGGTCAATTTTATCTAACCCATAAGCGGCTAA
The DNA here is from genome assembly GCA_041675545.1 of Methylotenera sp. GTDB lineage: Bacteria > Pseudomonadota > Gammaproteobacteria > Burkholderiales > Methylophilaceae > Methylotenera. Next base: position 14,935 of record JBAYTS010000010.1, on the reverse strand, counting down.
TTCGCGTGTAGTATTGTGTAACTCAGCAGCTAACTCAACCCCCGTTGCACCTGCACCCACTATAACCACCTCTAACTGACCCGCTTGCACGGGAGCCACTTGCGTTTGCGCACGCAATAAAGCATTGTGCAACCGTCGATGAAACTTCTCGGCCTGATCTTGCGTATCGAGTGCAATCGAGTACTCTTGCGCACCCTTTACACCAAAATCATTAGTTGTACTACCAACCGCAATAATTAATGTGTCGTATTTAAAAGTACGGCGTGGTATCACCTCCACCCCATCTTCATCATAATTAGGTGCAATAGATATTTCACGTTTGGCACGATCAAGGCTATCCATGCTACCTAAACGAAACTTGAAATGATGCCAGTGCGCTTGAGCCAAATAGACTAACTCATGCTTTTCCGGGTTCATGCTCCCCGCTGCAATTTCATGCAGTAGCGGCTTCCATACATGGGTTTTAGATTTATCAATAAGCGTAATGATGGCCTTACCCTGCCGACCTAAAGAGTCACCAAGCTTAGTTGCCAACTCAAGTCCGCCAGCGCCGCCACCAACAATAACGACGTGGTGCAAATCATGCTGTTCATTGATACTCACAAAAGCCCTCACTTATTCTAATTTAACTGCAATCTTGGTTGTGATTATAAATCAATAATGGCTCAAAAAATGAGTCTAAAAACTATGCTTCACTATTGCTAGCAAGACCATGCACATTAAAGTTTTGAGATTGCAATCCTTCAAATAAAAACGCGCTTACTGCATGCACAGTAAGCGCGCTATTTTTATAGGCTTATACAACTACTCGTTACCAGTAATTCCTGTACCCTGACTGCGAATCCAGGCAATGATTTTCAATGTTTCATCTGGTGTAATGCCATTTTTAGGATCGGTTGGATCCATCAAACCAATTCCTTTAGCACCCATACCACCGTTAGTGCCATGCCAAATCGTTTCAAACATGCCTTTATTAGTCGCATTTTTAGCGTACTTAAAGTTAGGCCCAATCAACCCAGGCGCTACTGCACCTTCAGCATGTCCACCATGACAAGCAACGCATGAATACATTTGGAATACTTTTTTACCTTTGGCAATCGCTTCCTCATTACCAATATACGGATTTTTACCTGTCGCTAAAAATTCTTTAGCATTAGGTGTATCAAATAAAGCCACATCAATTTTTAATGGTGCGCCATCTTGCGTTGTTACAAAATCTATCGCTTTAACTGCAGAGGCTTCTAGCGCAGAGCCATTAGACGATGCATCAGAACCAGATTTACCACATGCACCTAATGTTGCCAACAGAGCAGCTAAAAGTAAATATTTATTCATAATCAATTATTCCATTCATTGTAATAAAATGTAACTGATTAACATTTTACAACAAAATAATAAAAAAACGGCCACATAAATGGCCGTTTTTTACTAAGTCTCAGCAGTCTAATTACTTGATCAAATAATTACTCATTACCTGTAATCTTAGAATTACTGCGAATCCAAGCAATTACTTTTAATACGTCATCTGCTTTCAAACCTTCAGCTGGATCTTCTGGCACCATTAAACCTAAACCTTTAGCACCCATACCGCCATTTGTACCATGCCAAATCGTTTCGAACATACCTTTGTTGGTTAGGTTTTTAGCATACTTCATAGTAGAACCAGTTAAGCCTGGAGCAATAGCACCTTCGCCGTGGCCACCGTGACAGGCATTGCAAGAGTATAAGTTATATTTCTTTTTACCTGCTTTAATTGCGTCTTCATTACCAACGTATTTATTTTTTCCTGTAGCCAAAAATTCTTTAGCCACTGGGGTATCAAATGACTCTGGCTTAATGTTTAGCGGTGAACCGTCCTGAGTTGCAACCAGTACAATGTCTGCCGCAGTTGCATTTACAGAAACCAAACCCGCCAACGCAAACAAACTCACAAACAATGCTGACTTTAATGTTTTATTGCCTAACATGCTATCTCCTAATCTTTATCACAAAAATGAGCTACGTTCCTCTCATGCTGGCGCATTACTGAACTCGTAGCTACTTAACGTATATATTATTTATTTGGTTGACGATTGCACTCAAATTAACGGCGTTATCTTACTCTAATTTTGAGCTAGCGTCACTATGCTCAGCTTTAGCTTTAGTCGCACCCTTGCGATAAACTTTCATCACGCTATCACCATCAACTACTGGGACATGTGGAATACCATAGTCATCTAGAATTTGATTGATTTTGTCTTTGTTTCTTTCTAACGCGCCTTCAATCATAGCCATGCGATCTTTGTCTTTTTTGCGGACCGCTACTGATATATTCCAGAATTCTTTGCCCTTTACATTTTCATTTTCATACTCAGGAATCATTACTACTTCTAGCGGCACTTTAGATTGCTTGGCAAAGTAACCACCTATTGGACCCCATACCACTGCGACATCAATTTCACCTTTGACTAAATCATCCACTAGAAAGCTTGGCGGGAAATTTAAATCACGTTGCATACGGTAAGGTCTGGCATTTGCAATCAAACCATGTGCATCCATAGGGATGGTTGCAGGGCTTTGTCCCACCACACCAATGATTGCTTTTTTAAGGTCTGGGCTATCCCAATTAGTGATGTTATAGCCGCTATCTTTTTTGTAGATAAATACATGGCCAGAACGATAGTAAGGCTTGGTGGTGCGCAGGGCATCATTGTCTGATGATGTACTCATAATGACATCACAGCGCATTGCATTGATAGTATTTCTATAAAAACCTTGTCGGTTGTATGCGTAGGTGTAACTGAGCTTTTTACCCAAGTCTTTAGCTAGAACTTCGGCGATTTTATCTTCAAAACCCTCTTGCTTTAAATTAGAGTATGGCATGTTGTCAGGGTCCGCACAGACTTTGAATTCAGATTCATCTACTACTCGTCTAACCTCACCAATACGCCCCTCATCTGCATTGAGTGTCGGAATTTCCAGGTCTGCTGCATAACTTACGCTAGGCAAGACTGCCATCATGGCAATTAAACCTAACACTTTATTCACACGTTTCAACATTGTTATTTCCTTATTTAAATACGACAGGATTTCTGCCAACTAACTTGAGAGTATTCCTTACTTTAAAAGTTCTTTTAACTTAACGATATCGCCCTATATTGTAACTAAATTTTGCAGCTAAGGTTAGCGTTAAACTGGGGCTTTATCACAACTAATTACGCTAACCCCTAAAAAAAACGCCCCGACTAATCGGGGCGTTTTTTTACTACATTTGAACTAACTTGAACAAGTCAGCTAATAATTAAATTGTTTTACAACAGTTAATTATAGGCTAAATACGTTCAATGCACCGCCGCCAGGAGCCGCGTTGTATTTTACTAGTTCAGCATAACCACCAGCAGCACCTAAAGCGTCTGTTGGGTTAGTCATACCAAGGTTCATCGCAACACCAGCCCAGCCACCGATACCTGATAGCACACCAACGTATTGTTTACCTTTGTTACCGTATGTGAATGCATTACCAATCACGCCAGAACCAACTTGGAATTTCCAAAGTTCTTTACCTGATTTTGCATCAACAGCCTTGAACCAACGATCTAAAGTACCGTAGAACACTAAATCAGTAGCAGTAGTTAAAGCACCACCCCATGCTGAGAATTTCTCTTTGTTGTACCATACTTTTTTGTTGGTCATTGGGTCATAAGCAGCAAAGCCACCCATTACGCCATCAGGACCTGGGAACATAGTCAATGTAGCACCAACCCAAGGTTGACCAGCAACATATTTAGACTCAACTGGCTCGTATGTCATACACACGTGGTTCAATGGAGAATAAACTAAACCAGTTTTTGGTGAGTACGCAGCTGGTTGTTGATCTTTAGTACCCAATGCAGCTGGACAAACGCCTTTAGCATTGTAATCTTGGTGAGTTGAAGCTGAAGCTAATTTGTTAGGCACGCCTGTTTTCAAATCAACGCCAGTTGCCCAGTTAACAAATGGGTGAACTTTTTCAGCAGCTACCAATTTACCGTTACCAGCATGCCATGTGTATGCAAAGCCGTTACGGTCATGATGCCAAGCGTATGTTTTACCACCTTTGTCGAACAAGATCACTTCGTTAATACCATCGTAATCCCACTCATCATGTGGAGTCATTTGCATGCCCCATTTTGCAATACCAGTATCTAAGTCACGAGCAAAAATAGTCATAGACCATTTGTTATCGCCTGGACGGACATCTGGATTCCAAACTGATGGGTTACCTGTTCCGTAGTAAACCAAGTTTGTACGTGCATCATACGGCCACCAGCCCCATGTAGAACCACCACCATGTTGCCAACCATCTTTAACTGCTTGTGGTTTTAACCATGTACGTGTACCAAGATCTTTTTCGCCAATTTTCAATTGGTCGTTAGGGACTTTAGCAAAAGAACCACCTAATTTATTGCCACCGTTTACGTCTTGGTAAACTGATAATGCACTGTATTCAGGTGTATCTTTGTTGAAGTCAGCGCCGATTAACACTTCAGCGTCAGGACCTGTTGAGTAAGCTTTCCATGCCAATGAACCGTCTTTGATGTTGTAAGCTGCTAAGAAGCAACGTACACCAAACTCAGCACCTGAACAACCTGTAAGCACTTTGTCTTTAATTACGTGTGGAGCATTAGTATTTGTAGCACCAACTTTTGGATCATTTACTAATGTTGACCATACTTTAGCACCAGTTTTAGCGTCTAAAGCAACCAAGTTACCATCATTTTGTTGCAAGTAGATTTTGCCGTCGCCGTAGCCTAAACCACGTGAAACGTTATCGCAACATAATACAGCTTGTACTGATGGATCTTGTTTTGGGAAATAAGACCATGAGATTTTTTGGTTATCGTTTAAATCAAGTGCATATACGTTGTTTGGGAATGCTGTATGTACATACATCATGTTACCAACAACAACAGGTGAACCTTCGTGACCACGGTTTACACCAGTAGCGAATGTCCAAGCTGCTTTAAGGTTTTTAACGTTACCTTTGTTAACTTGTGCTAAAGCACTGTAACCTTGGTTGTTGTGCTGACCACGTGGGTGAGCCCAGTTATTTGAGTCTTTCATTGCTGCTTCTTGGTCTGCTGCAGCTGATGCCACTAATGGCAATGCCATACCAGCAACTAAGCCAAGAGCCAATTTGATTTTGTTGATTTGCATATTTAATCTCCAAAGTTAAACTACTAAGGTTGTTAATAATTCCACCGTAACGAGTTAGCGTTTTTGATGTAATCTCAAATTTTTAACTCATTAGTAAAACTATTTTTTAGCACAGTTCGTGTGCGTATTTGGGACTATATCCCAGTCAATCACGAATTGCAATACATTAGTTACAATTTACTTACATTTCAGTGTAAATAAATATTTTGTTATGCTCTATCATAGTGGAGTGCAACTAATCAATATAAAATGTTGTTTATAATCATATAGAAAGCTTACAGTCAACCATGCAGAACACTATTTACAACTTGTATCCTGAATTGGAAATTCATGCTCAACATACACTTAAAGCTGATGATTTACATGAAGTTTATTACGAGGTTTGTGGCAACCCGAATGGGTTGCCGATAGTTTTTTTACATGGCGGGCCTGGCGGTGGATGCAATCCTACTCAGCGCCGTTTTTTTGATCCCACCCATTATAAAATCATCCTCATTGATCAACGCGGATGTGGGCGTAGCAAGCCTTTAGGTGCTGTTGACAAAAATACCACTAGCGATTTGGTCAATGATATAGATTTAATCCGTCAGCAGTTGGGCATTCAACAATGGCTTGTATTTGGCGGCTCTTGGGGCAGTACGCTAGCGTTGACTTATGCCTTGCAACACACGTCGCATGTTTCTGGCTTGATTTTGCGTGGTGTATTTTTAAGCCGCCCCAGTGAGCTAGCTTGGTTTTTAGGGACGGTTAAAACATTCTTCCCAGCACCTTGGCAGCGTTTATGTGAATTTTTACCAGCCAATGTGAGAGATATTCCTTTAAACGCATACGAGCAGCTTATTTTTAGTGATGATACTAATGTAAGTATTCCTGCCGCTATTCAATGGAACGCTTTTGAAAGCAGCATTATGACCTTATTGCCAAGACCGGCTAGTGCGAATGAAGTTGACGGTAAAGTAGAACTTGCACGCGCTAGAGTACAGATTCATTATATTAAGCATGATTGTTTTGTGGGTGACCGCGATTTGCTAGCTGAAGCCTCATTGAAGCTTGCACATGTACCCACTGTGATTGTGCAGGGACGTTACGACATGGTGTGCCCTCCAATAACGGCATGGGAGCTTAGCCGCGCAATGCCGCATGCCGAGCTTCATATTATTGAAGACGCAGGGCATTCTGCAATGGAAGCCGGCACCACTTCGGCTTTAGTGGCGGCGACTGAGAAATTTAAATACTTAATTGCTTAGCATCATTACTACAACGGCGTAATCTAAACGATTGTTAAATTAAATATCATCAATATCGCTTATAAAACATGTCATGAAAAAAGTAACCTTTACCGCTAAAAAAAATGAGTTGCGCAAGGCAATTAACATGCCGCGCGAGGCGTATGCTAAACAACGCTATAACACGCCCTTATTTGTATTGCATGAAATGTTAAACGCCTTTCAGCGACACAACGTGCTGGGATTATCTGCCTCGCTCTCTTTTTATGCCATGTTTGCGCTTATTCCGCTGGTATTGCTGATGTTTTTCTTGTTAAGCCAATTGGTGTTTAGCTCCGACTATGCAATCGTGAAATTGGCTATTGTTACTGGCAACTTAGTCCCTCAATTAAGTAACACCATTATGCTTGAGGTGTATAACGCGTCTAAGCAGCAAGCTGCATGGGGGGCGCTGGGTTTATTTGTATTGCTTTGGGCAGTTACGCCTTTGGCTGGCGCCATGCGCTCTACCTTTTACCACATCGCCGCGCTGGTAGAGGCGCCTTCGTTTGTGCGTCGAAAAATTAAAGATATGCTGGCTATTATCGGCATGTTATTTCTGTTTTTTTTGTTTACCTTTGCGGGGCTATTGCTAGAAAAAATCATTGCGTTTATTGGTGCCAATAGCTGGCTGATGCAATTTGGCATATTGGCAACACTTATTTCGCTTAGCCTGACAACACTATTAATTGCTGCTTTTTACTTTGCATTTTTCCCGGTGCGCCTATCTATTAAGCATCTTTTCATTGGGGCGTTATTTACCGCGCTTCTTTGGTTAATCATGCGACCAGCCTTTACGCTGTTTTTATCGGTCAATACTTCTTATGGCGCTGTATTTGGTGGCATGAAAAATTTATTCATCTCAATCACCTGGCTTTACTTTAACTTTGCTGTGTTTTTACTAGGTACTGAATTGATCGCTACTTTAAGAAAAAAAGATGTTTTGTTACTTAAGGGTTTATTTGATGATAAAACATCGGCCACGCTACGCAACGAAACCAATTACGTGCAAAAGCTGATGCAACGCTATGGCAAAACCTACGCGCGTGGCGATTACATTTTTAAGCACGGTGATACTAGCTATTGCATGTATTATCTGGTGGATGGGCAAGTGCAGCTTTTACAACACGACCAGCTACTACGCACCATTGAGGCAGGTAACTACTTTGGTGAAATGGCGATGCTATCAAACACACCCACCATTGCCGATGCGGTTGTGTCATCAGAGCAAGCTGACGTAATATCGATGCAGCCTGACAATATTGAAACGCTATTATTGGATGAACCACAAGTTGCCATGAAATTTCTGCGGCAATTGGCGAGGCGATTACAAAAGCGTAATGAATAGTTTTGTTTTAAAATAAGCAGGTCAAGCAAAACTAAATTCAAAACTAAATCTAAGTGAAGTTAAAAACCTAAGCAGGATTAGACATGGCAAAACAACCTCAATCTTTTGACCAACAACCAAGCCAGTTGGAAATGCAACCAGTCTTGCAGTGGCTTAATTCTGGAAAACTGGCTGAGGCTGAACATGCCGCCCAAAAGTTAGTATCACGTTACCCAAACACATTTATCCTTTATCAGATTTTAGGGATTGCTCAAGATGGCTTATCTAAATTTGATGCTGCAGTAGCAAGCTACACCAAAGCGTTAGTGTTACAACCTAATACACCTGACCTACATTTTAATTTGGGAATCGCACTTACTAATATCGGGCAGTTAGAACACGCTGCCAATAGCTACCATAAAGCCATCGCGCTTAACCCGAAGTTTTTTGAGGCTTATGCCAACTTAGGCACGCTGTTGCAAAAGCAAGGCATGCTTGAAGAGGCCATTAAAAACTACCGCACCGCGCTTAGCATTCATGCTGACCCTAGAGGGCATTTTAACTTAGGCACCGCACTACGCGACGAAGGCAAACTCGATGCAGCAATTACGCATTTCAAGTCCGCCATCGCCATGTTTCCTAACTATGCAGATGCACATAATTACCTCGGTGAGTGCCTACGCGACCAAGGCAATATGGAGGAAGCTATTAAAAGCTACCTTGACACGCTCAAGCTAAACCCAAACCACGCAGGCGCCAATTACAACATGGGTGAGTTTTTATACCTTGCGGGGCGCTTTGATGAAGCAGTGACGCATTTTGAGCGCTCAAAACTAGATGACTGGGAGGAACGCGCACTATATTGCACCTACAAAGCCGAGCATTTTGATACATTTAAAACCAAGCTGGATGAAATAGTTCGCACCCATAAAAAGCATGATGCACCATTCTTGGCAACACTATCTACGCACTATGCCACTAACTTTGGCGTAGAAGATACCTATACCTTCTGTAAAAATGGCTTTGATTTTGTTTATCAGAACAGCATCAAAGAATTAGCCGAGCCGGATAGTCAGTTTCTTAAAGACTTATTAAACGACATCGACAACACAGCGATTGAAGTGCGCGCGCAAGGCATGATTATCAATGGCAAACAATCCGCAGGCAATCTGTTTAAACGCCCGGAAGCATCATTCAGAAAATTAGGCGAACTGGTTAAACAAGAATTTATCAATTACCAAAACCGCTTTGCAGGGGCTGATTGCGAGCTCATGAAATCGTTTCCACAAGAACTTGAATTTACCAGCTCATGGTATGTTCGGTTGCGTCGTGGCGGCTTTGTAGATAGACATATCCACGAAGTCGGCTGGATAAGCGGTGCGGTGTATCTCGTGTTGCCTAAAGATAAACAAGACCCGCTGGAAGGCTGTTTTGAGTACGGCTTACATGGCGACAATTACCCACAAAAACATGAAAACTTCCCTGTTGGTATTGCAACACCTAGCGTGGGTGATATTGTGCTGTTTCCATCCTCACTGTTTCACCGTACCATCCCCTTTAACTCAAATGAGGAGCGCATTTGCATTGCTTTTGACTTAAAACCGGAAGGTGATATTTTCAGACATTCAAATTATTAGCGTCGCCATTAAATCTTAAGCGGGCTTAATGGTGCTAGTCCTTTGCAAACCATGCGATTAATCCTCTTCCACAGGCTTGCGTGCATCGTCTATCATAAATTCAAGCCTGGCTTCAGTGATGTCAACTTGTGTATCGAGAATTGGATCAATACATTTATTACCAAAAATAATTTTACCTTCTAAATTAGCTAAACTGCCCACCCGCGTATAGTCTTCTACGATACAGTTTTTAATAACAGCACCACTTTCTACTACACAATTGGCACCTATCACTGTCGGCCCTACAATAGTGGCACCTGCTTCAATCTTAGTACTGCCTCCAATGTAAACAGGTGGCGTAATATGCACCCGGTTTAAATCAACATTTAAATTAATTCCCACATGAACACCTGGCCTCACTTCCTTGCCTGGCATTTTAAAACCTATCACTTCACCATTCAGTATTTTGCTGGTGACCGTCCACACATCGTGGACATTACCAATATCTAACCACTGAAACGGCAAGTCGATGCCAATAAATGCCAACTTCTCTTGTACTAACTTTGGCAACAACTCGCCACCAATGTCATACGCGACGTCAGATGGAATGTAGTTAAAAATTTCCGGCTCAAAAATGTAAATACCCGTACTCGCCAAATTAGAAACGGCATCTTCAGGGGTGGGTTTTTCCTGAAATTGAACAATACGATCATTTTCATCTAACGCAACGATGCCATACTTAAATACCTCATCATGCGGCACTTGCTTAAGAATAACGCTGGCAATCGCCTGCTTTTGACGATGAATCTCCAATGCCTTAGTAATATCTAAATCAATCCAGGCATCTCCACATAACACGATAAATGTTTCATCAAAGAATCCTGAAAAATCCTGAATTTTCTTCATGCCGCCAGCAGAGCCAATGGGCAAGCTCGTCACAACCCCATCAGCTGATATTTTCCCCTCATAAGAATAGGCGATGCTGACACCAAACTGCTCACCGTCTCTAAAGTAGTTTTCAATCACGGGCGCTAAATGGCTGGTATTTACCATGATTTCATCAACCCCATGTTTTTTAAGAAGATCTATCAGGTATTCCATGACAGGCTTTCTTATCAATGGAATCATAGGCTTAGGTATCTCGTGTGTGATAGGCTGAACCCTGGTTCCCTTGCCCGCGCCTAGTATCATTGCTTTCATATGGATCGTTTTATTTTCATGTGATTGATGGGTAGCTTAATGCAATTTTAACTTTATAAGTCAATCCAACATCCCTGAAATAGGCTACTCTTGCTTGTTCAGAGCGCTTACGCCAGGACTTATGAATAATGACTCACGCTAGAATATCGGCTTTTTTATGCCACAATGTAGCAGCACCAAACATAATGTAATTAAAAGCAGCAACGGCTAGGTAACAAAGTGCTACCTCTGAAATAAAATCGCCTACAGGCCGATTGTTAACGAACACATAACCTAGCCCGATAGTCAAAAATAAAGTAGCGCTTATTGTGAGTATATTTGCGAAGCGTTTTAGCCAAATTTTCATATTTATCTTTGTGAGTTGATGGTTATACTAGTCGAAGTAATCATTATATTGGAGAACACGAACAATGAAAAAACTATACTACATTGATTTTCCGCAGGAACACTTGGAAAATCAAATGCACAGTTATCGTTGCGCTTACTGTAAAGTTGAAACAACGACCATCAATGGCAAGTTAGAAGGTCATCTTCCAACTTGTGAATATAGACTAAAGTTAGAGAATGCTGGATATGATGGCATCTCTAACGACTCATCAAAAACACTGGCATTGCACGACGCGGATGATTTTGACTGATTATTGATTCAGGCACTTTTTAGCAATTAACTTAGTCTATATTTTCATGTTTAATGGTTCTTTATAGATAGCACGTTGAAACATGGACAAGCACACAACGCCTAAACATTCGCGTCTTGACAGCATTGTAGCTGATGCGCGCCGTCACAACGCTGAACGTGACGCAAGTTATCGCGAGCAAGCACTCAAACTCTATCCGTGGGTTTGTGGCCGATGCGCGCGTAAATTCTCTGGTGTGCGCTTACGTGAACTTACCGTTCACCACAAAGACCACAATCATGACAACAACCCGCCAGATGGCAGCAACTGGGAGTTACTATGTTTGTACTGCCATGAAAACGAGCATGCACGCATTTTGGATGAGTCGTTACGAAACAGAACAAACGGAGAGCCAACCAACGTCGTAAAACACAACCCATTTGCAAACTTAGCTACGATGTTAAAACAGAAAAAATAATAACGCATAAAGGCATGTGTGAAAGTTCATGCCGTCTTTAACTCATTGCCCATTTATAACGTAGTGCACAGCCTCTCGACCGTTAAAATGTTACAACACATCATACTCACGTGACTCATAAGCCTCGCGGAATCTAGCGTTTATCGCATCCATATCATCATCAATCGGCTGATCATCGACTGCAGTTGTACGAGGTGCCATTGCTTTAGGTGCAGTGGCTTTAGCTGCGCTTTTTATTGGTGCGTCTGTATTTAATAACCACTTTTCAAACGGCGCCGAATCGAGTCCTTCTGGGACGTACCATAGCTTTAATTCTGCATTCCATCGAGCGCCTAATGCCTTGGCTTGGTCTTTTTCATTGAATGGCACTTTAAGGTTAATGTTACTGGTATTCATAATCACCCTGATATTTTGTACTAACTGTATGGTTGCATGTTAATCATTGAGAGGTTTAATCAGCTAAAACCACTTTAATAAGCTTATACACCCTGAATAGTCTGGGTGATAGTCAATCAGCCGTAACCTTATCCTGACCAACATCGCGCAACATAACGCCATAAAGCGTCTCTACCTTATCTCTCGCCCACGGCGTCTTTCGTAGAAACTTCAAACTTGAGGCAACGCTTGGGTCATTGGTGAAGCAACGTATCACAATACGTTCAGACAAACCTACCCAGCCATAATGAGCTACCAGCTCCTTAACCAAGGTCTCAAGCGTAATGCCATGCAATGGGTTGTTAGGTTGCTTTGGAGGGGCAGACGACGTCATAGGCGGTTATCTTCCTAAGATTGAAGTGTCGTAAATTAAGCTGCAATTACAATACATTGGTTGCAGTATGGCAATCAATGTACGCGCCAGCAAATTTACTGCAATGGTTTTACAGCGGCTTTTCTACCTGGCGCAGCAGGTGGAATCGTCCCGGCAATCCGGCACAATAAGCCTTCAACAGGCTGTCCATTGATAAACTTAGTCACACTGCAACTAGAAATCTCACCACGTTCAGAAAGGCTAATTAAAGTTGAACGTACAGTAGAGATTTCCAAGTCCATGCCTGCGGCAATTTCCCAGTCAGCTTGCTGCCCGTGCTTCTTCAAATATTGTAAAACTTGGGTCGAATACATCACGATTTTATTGCATCAATCTGAGCTTCTGCTTCAGCCCAGAATGTATGCGGGTCACCTACGAACCCATTATGCTCAGCAATATAGTAAGCCGTTTTCTGTATTATTTCGTAACGTTCCTGATTACTTAAAGCAGGCGCAACTTTTTTTGCCCGCGGTTTAGGCGCAGCCTTCTCAACGCCAGCATCTGAGGCCGGAGCCTTTTTCACTGCAGGTTTTTTAGTTTGAGTCATGATGAATCCTTGTCATTATTAGTTACTAATGGAAGCGACTTACATGAACAAAGCCATGCAAGCCGCCTCTGTATTGGTGGCCCCTCTGTGAGTCGAACACAGTACCAACGGATTATGAGTCCGCTGCTCTAACCAAGCATGAGCTAAGGGGCCAAAACTTTAACAACCATTTATTTTAGATTAGTCTTGACCAGTTTCCAAGAAGCTTCTTAATCTTTCTGAACGCGTAGGATGACGTAACTTTCGCAATGCCTTCGCTTCGATTTGACGAATACGCTCGCGTGTTACGTCAAATTGTTTACCCACTTCTTCTAGCGTGTGGTCAGTATTCATTTCAATACCGAAGCGCATACGTAGCACTTTTGCCTCACGTGGCGTCAGTGATTCTAATACTTCACTGGTTGCATCACGCAAGCTTGCATAAACGGCTGCATCTACTGGCGCAAGCGTTGCGCTATCTTCAATAAAGTCACCTAAATGTGAATCTTCGTCATCCCCAATCGGGGTTTCCATTGAAATTGGCTCTTTACTGATTTTTAAGATTTTACGAATCTTATCTTCAGGCATTTCCATTTTTTCCGCTAACAAAGCTGGATCTGGCTCCACACCTGTTTCTTGCAGAATTTGGCGGCTGATACGATTCATTTTGTTAATCGTTTCAATCATGTGCACGGGAATACGGATAGTACGCGCCTGGTCAGCAATACTGCGTGTAATGGCCTGACGAATCCACCATGTAGCATAGGTTGAAAACTTGAAGCCACGACGATATTCAAATTTATCAACCGCCTTCATCAAACCAATATTGCCTTCTTGAATTAGATCCAAAAATTGCAGGCCACGATTAGTGTATTTTTTAGCAATTGAAATCACCAATCGCAAGTTAGCTTCAATCATCTCACGTTTGGCCCGACGTGCACGTGCTTCGCCTGTCGTCATCTGCTTATTGATTTCTTTTAGCTCTTTGGTTGAAATGCCAACCTTAGTCTCTAAATCAATTAAACGTTGCTGCTGATCTAAAACTGAGTGATTATAACGAGCCAGTTTTTCAACATAAGGTTTATCTACCTTTAGTTCTTCAGCCAGCCAATTTAAATTACTTTCGTTACCCGGGAACGACTTAATGAAATGCAAGCGCGGCATGCCTGACTTCTCTACACAGAAATCCAATACTTTACGCTCATGACCGCGCACGTCTTCTACCAACTTGCGTACTTGGTCGCACAGGCTTTCAATTTGCTTTGGAGAAAAACGAAATGCGGCAAGCTCAACTAAAATTTCAGCCAATAACGCTTGATACTCAAGGTCTTGTGAGCCTTTAGCAGGTAGAATTACCGTCATTTTTTGATGCGCAGCGCGCACAACTTCAAATCGTTTAAGCAACTCTTCTTTAAGCTTAGCTAACGCCTCTGCCGAAATAGCGGCAGCTTTAGCACCATCTTCATCGCCATCTTCGTCTTCTTCAGACTCGTCATCTTCTTCATCTTCTTCTGACTCTTCGGTCATCGCATCATCTAAACCGATGTCAGAGTCAATTAAGCCATCAACTAAATCATCTACACTTAATTCATCTTTTTCTACTTTTTCAACCAACTCCAGCAAGGCGCCAATCGTTGTTGGGCAAGCAGCAATGGCTTGCACCATGTGTTTTAGGCCATCCTCAATGCGGCGCGCAATTTCAATTTCACTTTCACGCGTCAGCAAATCAACGGTACCCATCTCGCGCATATACATACGCACGGGGTCGGTAGTACGGCCAAAGTCAGAGTCAACGGTCGCGAGCGCTTGTTCAGCCTCCGCTACAGCATCTTCATCAGTCACAGCTGCCGGCGCGTCAGACATTAGCAACGCTTCGGCATCAGGCGCTTCTTCATACACCTGAATACCCATGTCATTAATCAT
>JBAYTS010000009.1:0-78595 GCA_041675545.1 Methylotenera sp. | reverse complement strand
TCGCCCTCCACCGAGACCCCTACGGCATGCGCAACTTCGACCACGCGACGCGTCACATCTACGTTGTAATCATAAGAGGCGGGTGTTTTGGCATCGCTCTCCAGCGAGCCATCCATCATCACGCTGGAAAAACCGCTACGAATCGCTACCTGACACACGGCTGGCGATGCACCATGATCCTGATGCATACACAAAGGAATGTGCGGATACTGCTCAATGGCGGCTTCAACCAGCTTGCGCATAAAAGGCTCCCCGGCATAACCTCTTGCGCCAGCTGAAGCTTGCAAAATAACGGGGCTATCCACTTCATCAGCCGCCTGCAAAATCGCATGAATCTGCTCCATGTTGTTGACGTTAAACGCGGGTAATCCGTACTGATGTTCAGCAGCATGATCCAGTAATTGTCTAAGCGAAATTAAAGCCATTTTTTATATCCCATCATTCATTTCACCCGCTGTATCCAACAAGGTGCCTCAAGGTCATACATCATTAAATCCATCATAGAACCAACGTCAGGATGGGAAACTGATTAAGCCTATGCAGGCCATCAATCTCTCATATTCATTAAACGTAGAATCATGGGCGTAAAAATAAGTTGCATCGCCAGCCCCATTTTGCCGCCGGGGACAACCAAGGTATTGGGCCTAGTCATCATGGAGCCATGCAGCATGTTGAGCAAATATGGGAAATCAATGCCCTTGGGTTGGGCAAAACGAATGACCACCATACTCTCATCCGCGCTCGGAATATCCTTGGCAATAAAAGGATTCGAAGTGTCTACCGTGGGTACCCGCTGAAAATTCACATGTGTCCGTGAAAACTGCGGGCAAATATGATGCACATAGTCAGGCATGCGGCGCAAAATGGTATCAACCACAGCCTCTTGAGAATAGCCGCGCACTTTTTGATCCCGGTGCATTTTCTGTATCCATTCGAGATTGATAATGGGCACAACGCCTACCAGCAAATCGACATGTTTGGCCACATCGGCATCCGGGCTGACATATCCGCCATGCAACCCTTCATAGAACAGCACATCAGCATCCTCAGCGCTATCCCGCCACGGCGTCAGCGTGCCGGCAGACTGGTTATAGGGAGCCCCCTCAACATTAGTGTGGATATATTTGCGGACTTTGCATCGTCCCGTTTCACCAAAATTTTTGAAGGTATCAGCAAGTTCAGGCAAAAGATTGGCTTGCGGGCTAAAGTGACTAAAATGACTCCCTGGAATCTTGCTGTATTTTTCCAGTTCAGCATCCATCTCCTTACGCTCATAGCGGTGCATGGAATCACCTTCTATCGTTTGGGCTTTGATGCCTTCGCGCCTGAAGATATATTCGAAACTATTCATCACTGAAGTGGTTCCGGCGCCTGATGACCCCGTTATCGCAATTACTGGATACTTTCTGGACATGGATTTTTCTTCCCAATGGTTTATCTATAAAAAGAGCGGTCATTAAACAGCGGCGACACATCATCTGTCCCCGTGTCATAAGCATTGTGATAGCGCTCCACCCGCAACACTTCATTCCGTGAGCCCATGATGACGGGCACACGCTGATGAATCTTTTCAGGTTGAATCTCTAAAATGCGCGTCCTTCCGGTTGAAGCTAATCCACCTGCCTGCTCAACCAGCATTGCCATCGGATTCGCCTCGTACATTAGCCGCAAACGGCCTGGTTTCGTTACGTCCTTGTTGTCTTTTGGATAGAGGTAAATCCCGCCGCGCATCAGAATGCGGTGTATATCTGCCACCATGCTGGCTACCCAGCGCATGTTGAAGTCCTTCTCTCTCCGGTTGGTTGTGCCTGCCTTGCATTCATTGACATAGCGTTTGATCGGTGGCTCCCAGAAGCGCACATTGCTGGCATTAATGGCGTATTCAGCCGTGTCTTCAGCAATCTTGATGTTCGCATGCGTTAGTATAAATTCATCCGCATCACGATCCAGCGTGAAACCATGCGTCCCGTTACCGATTGTCAGCACCAGCATGGTACAGGGGCCATAAAGCGCATAACCTGCAGCAATTTGCTGGTTGCCTAGCTGCAGATAGTCAGTGTCCTGCGGTAGCGCGTGCGCAGGCGCATGCAACACCGAAAATATTGAGCCGACCGATACATTGACCGCCACATTCGATGAACCATCCAGCGGATCAAAAATGACCAAAAAAGCACCTTTGCCTGGATCATCCGCAATCAGTACCGGCATATCCATCTCTTCCGAGGCTAAACCTGCTACCAAGCCGCTCTGCGTTAGGTGGTCGATAAAAATCTGATTACTCACCACATCCAGCTTCATTTGCGTTTCGCCCTGAATGTTCTGGCTTTCCAACTTGCCATACATGTCAGCCAAAGCGCCTTTTTCGGTTAGCCTGGAGATGGACTTTACTGTATCTGCAATACTCAATAGCAAGGTGGCCAATTGGCTTTCTGGGGACAAGCCTTGTGACGCCTCAACCAGAAAGCTAGCTAACGTGGTGTGATGTGTATTCATATGCGATGCGCTTTTCCTAATCTCATTGGCTAGATGCCGATTTATTTTCTAAACTTTCAGTAAACACGCGCGAGGCACGGATATCAGCCTCGGTAATCGTGGATAAATCCTCAATCGTGGCATTTGTCTTGGCGCCTGATGCTATTTCAAAAATACGATTAGCATGACGCAAGCGTATTCTGTCCAGTGCATTTCTAATCGAGCGTGCATTCGCAAAATGCGGCTGTGTTTTGCGCTGTTCGATATATTCACTAATAGCCGCCAGTGCTTTTTCATCAAACTGATAATGCATGGTGGCTACCATTTTTTGCGCAATTTCCAGCAGTTCATGCTGACTGTAATCCGGAAAATCAATGTGGTGCGCAATCCGCGATGACATGCCCGGGTTGGATTGAAAAAACGTATCCATCCTATCCTTATACCCGGCCAAAATCACCACTAAATCATCCCGGTTGTTTTCCATCACTTGCAACAGTATTTCGATGGCTTCTTGCCCGTAATCCCTTTCATTTTCAGGGCGATACAGATAATAAGCCTCATCAATAAACAACACGCCGCCCATGGCTTTTTTAAGCACGTCTTTAGTCTTGGGCGCGGTGTGGCCGATGTATTGGCCGACTAAATCATCCCGCGTCACACTCACCACATGGCCTTTGCGCACATAACCCAATCGATGCAGCATTTCGGCCATACGCAAGGCCACTGTGGTTTTGCCGGTGCCAGGATTGCCGGTAAAACACATGTGCAAATTAGGCTGCGCACTTTCAATTCCCAGCTGGAGTCGCGCACGTGATACCACCAGAAATGCGGCAATCTCCCTGATTCTTTGTTTGACTGGAGCAAGACCGACGAGGTCCTGATCTAGTTTTTCCAATACCTCAGTGATATTGGCATCCGCCAGAATCTGCTGTAAATCTATGCTGGTCATACACTGCCTGGCGGCGTTTCTGTGCTGTAGGCGAGCGTGGTGTAACGTACGGTTCTGCCTTCTCCCTCTTGCCGGATGAGACGAAAACCGGGTTCCATCGCAGGGCGATTGACAATAAAGCTCATCACCATTGATTCAACGCCACGTGTGCTATTAAACGCATTGACTTTGATGTAGGCATTTGGGCAGGCCTTGCGACAAGCATCCAAATCATAAATAACCGCTGCGCCGTCTTTAATCTCAAACATGGGTTGCTCCCACATGTTCCAGTAAACATTACGCGGGTGCGGGTCATCTGTCCACTCAACTGAAACTGCCCATCCATTGCTGATTGCGTAGTCCACCTGCGCTCTGATTTCCTCATCGGTAAGCGGAGGTAAAAAAGAGAACTGTCCTTGTGTTATGTGCATATTAGTTTCCTTTGCTTAAAACTTAACTGGCTTAAAAATTAACCAGCTTAAAAATTAACCAGAAGTTGTCGGTGTACTCACAAAATCTGGGGTATCGGTTGACGCATAGTTAAATGACACGTTTTTCCATGTTTCCAACGCCTGCTCCAGCGGCTTGCACCACCTTGCAGCAGCACGCAGAATATCAGGACCTTCGTTGAGAATATCTTTACCCTCATTGCGCGCCTTCACCATCGTCTCTATTCCTACACGGTTAGCAATAGCACCAGCCTGTATGCCTGCCGGGTGTCCGATAGTGCCGCCACCAAATTGCAACACCATATCATCCCCAAACAGATGTAACAGCTGATGTATCTGCCCGGCATGAATGCCCCCTGAAGCCACCGGCATCACTTTTCTTAGATCTACCCAATCCTGGTCAAAAAAGATGCCGCGTGAGAGATCTTGCTTGGTCACGGTATCTCGGCATACATTGTAGTAACCCTGAACCGTCATTGGGTCACCCTCTAGCTTACCTACGGCCGTTCCGGCATGCAGATGATCGACACCTGCCAAGCGTAACCATTTCGCGATTACACGGAATGAAACACCATGATTTTTTTGACGCGTATAGGTGCCATGACCAGCTCGGTGCATATGCAAGATCATGTCGTTCTTACGTGCCCAGTTACTGATAGATTGAATCGCAGTCCAGCCAATCACCAAGTCGATCATAATGATATTGGAGCCAAGTTGTTTAGCAAATTCGGCACGCTCATACATATCTTCCATGGTGGCTGCCGTAATGTTGAGATAGTGCCCTTTGATCTCACCGCTATTGGCCTGCGCTCTATTCACCGCCTCCATGCAAAACAGAAAACGGTCACGCCAATGCATAAACGGCTGACTGTTGATATTCTCATCATCCTTGGTAAAATCCAGCCCGCCAGTCAGCCCCTCATAGACAACTCGACCATAGTTCTTGCCTGAAAGCCCAAGTTTGGGTTTCATGGTGGCACCCAATAAGGGGCGACCGTATTTATCCAAACGTTCACGCTCAACGATGATGCCAGTCGGCGGCCCCTTGAAGGTTTTAACATAGGCGACGGGGATGCGAATATCTTCCAAACGTGCGGCCTTGAGCGGTTTAAAGCTAAACACATTGCCGATCAGAGACGCGGTTATGTTCGCAATAGAGCCTTCTTCAAACAAAATGATGTCGTAAGCAATGTAAGCAAAATATTGCGCTTCCTTGTCAGTGCCCACACCAGTTCCCGGAACCGCATCAATACGGTAAGCTTTGGCCTGATAATCTTCATAGGCCGTGAGCATATCGGTCCAAACCACGGTCCAAGTGGCGGTCGAGGATTCGCCAGCTACCGCTGCCGCTGCCTCCTCTGGGTCTACACCATCTTGCGGGGTAATCCGGAATACACAAATAAAGTCCGTTTCCTTAGGCGTGTAGTCTGGGCGCCAATAGCCCATTTGTTTGTATTTAAGAACCCCTCCCTTATAACGCTCTTTAATATCGGTAATACGTCCATCTGTTTGCGTATTCATTTCTTTCCTTCCGCTTATGATTCAAAAAAATACATGCAATCAATCATGAAGTACCACTATATAAAAATTTATAGTTAAGTTAAAGTAACAAATACTTTACTAATAGTTAAGTTTTACTTATGCGAAATATAACGCTTCGGCAAATAAGAACTTTCTTGTGCGCATCAAAGCATGCGAGCTTTTTACGCGCTGCGGAAGAACTACACATTTCTGCGCCTGCTGTTTCTCAGCAAATTAAAGAGATGGAAGAAGATATGGGGGTCAGCCTGTTCACGCGGGAGAACAGGAGGGTGGAACTTACCTCTGCCGGGGAGTATTTTTTAGTCTATGCACGCCGCATCTCCAGTACCCTTAACGAAGCCAGCACGATGATGGAGCGTCTTCGTGGAACACCAGTTAGTGTCTTGAAAATTGGCTTGGTTAGTACAGCAAAATACTTCATACCTCAAGTATTGGCAGAGTTCAAAAAAGATAATCCTAATCTGCAAATCAGGGTTGAAGTTAGAAACCGGCAACAGCTTGTAGAGTTACTGCGTGATGGAGAAATTGATATTGCGATTATGGGGCGGCCACCTAAAGAAATTGATACACGCGTAGAGCCTTTTGCCAGCCACCCGCATTTATTTATCGCAAGCCCATTAAACCCATTAGCAGGAGAATCCAATATACCTCCAGAGGCCTTAAATAAATTCGAAATTATTTCCAGAGAAAGTGGCTCCGGTACACGATTTATTATGGAAAATTATTTTTCTGAACATAACCTGTCGCCGATTGTAAGCATGGAAATGTCGAGTAACGAGACCGTCAAAC
Source organism: Methylotenera sp. (assembly GCA_041675545.1). Lineage (GTDB taxonomy): Bacteria > Pseudomonadota > Gammaproteobacteria > Burkholderiales > Methylophilaceae > Methylotenera. The sequence goes on along the minus strand of JBAYTS010000009.1, from coordinate 72,415 downwards.
AAGCCGTGATTGCAAATTTAGGCATTTCATTTGTATCTTTGCACACCATAGGCAGCGAAATCGCCAACAAACAAATCGCTATATTAGATATTCAAAATACGCCTATCATCCGCACCTGGCATGTGGTTGCCTTGACTAAGCGCAATGCCTCACAGGCGGCAGAGGCTTTTAGATATTTTATATTAGAAAAAGGTGGAGAGATTCTGACAAAAATGTTTTCTGATATTATTTAATATCAGCTGGACTGATAGGATTTATCTCCAGTGTCTCTCATGGCCAGGCAGTGTAAAAACGTGATTCACAATACAATTATATTGGGCACTCATAGAGATGAAACCTGTAAATTAGAGGGTTTCAGCGCGATTGCAACTTATGTGTAAATTCATGGGGAAACTTGCAAGTTATGGGAGTAATTAGCTGTAGCTTATGGTGTTGGGTAGGAATTTAACTGGTTGATTTTAAATGGTCGCCATTTGCAGTTTATGCGTTAGCCGACAATTTGTGTGCGCCACCCCATAAGCGACTAGTTCTGCCGCATAAAGCGCTAGTAAAAAGCCTGATAACTCAGGCTTTTTATGTATTTGTCGATAGATGCTGTAATGGATAGTCCTGATATATAACGGTGAGTTAACACTTCTTTTGAATCCTGCAGGTCTAGTTTTTCTAAGTCTTGGATAGTGGAACTTTGTTAAAAAAGTTCGAATGGGAAAAATATCCCCTTTGCTGACGGTCAACTTTAATCACTCATGGTCCCTAAGTGGACACCATAAATTCAAGGATTTACGATTATGCTATCTTAGCATTGCTAAGTTAAATCTTTGATAGCACCTCAGGCCGTTTGAAGTCAGTTATCCAAGTCAAAAAGCGATTAACAGGCATTGGCTCTGCAATAAAATAGCCTTGAGCTATATCACAACCTAGTTCAGCGAGTTTTTCCCAATGTTCGCGTGTTTCAATAACTTCAGCAACTACCTTTTTGCCAAGGTCATGTGCAAGATCAATTGTTGATTTTACTATCATTAAAGACTCTTTGTTGTTTAACATCTCCCGTACAAAAGATTGATCGATTTTGATGTATTGCATAGGTAATCTTTGAAGATAACTTAAAGAAGAATATCCTGTGCCAAAATCATCAATACTTAATTCAATACCCTCGTCACGGATGCGTTTTAATACTTCTAAAGCCTTTTCTGCGTCATCCATGATTGAGCTTTCCGTTACTTCTATCTCGATTAGTCCAGAACCTATATTCCATTCTGATTTCAAGAAATGGATTCTATCTACCAAGTCGTCTTCATGTAAATTTCGTGCTGAAAGATTAATAGATATTGGCATAACAAAATTGGAACTTTCCCAGTTATGTAACATTTGCATCGCAGTAACAATTACCCATTGAGTTAATGGCTTAATCAATCCAATTTGTTCAGCAAGTGGAATGAACTCATACGGGGATACTAATCCCCGCTCTGGGTGGTTCCATCGAACTAGTGCTTCTGCACTGCAGACTTCTAAAGTATTAAATGCAACTTTTGGCTGTAAATACAACTCTAGTTCGTTGTTGTCTATAGCATGTCTAAGTTCTGCCGCCAAAGCTAAACGAATTGGTTTATCAGAGTCTTGGATTTGATCAAAGATGAAATACCTTACCCTGTTTCGCTTTGCCTGGCGTACAGCTAAGTCAACATGTCTATAAAGGTCATGAGGACTTGAGCCGTGGTCTGGGAACATGACAATACCAATTTTTGCAGAGACCTCTATAGGAATGTTTGAGATAACGAATGGTTTGGCTAGTACATTTTCCAAATGACCTACAAGGCTAATTGACTGGTTCGGTGAGCAATTGTTAACTAGAATGGCAAACTCATCACCTCGCAGCCTTGCAATACTACATGGCATTGGGGCAGCGTATTTTAGTCGTTCTGCAAACTCAATTAGAACTGCATCACCTTCGCTAAAGCCAAGAGCGTCATTAATTTCACTTAATCTTTCAATATTAATTTGCAACAGTGCGAATGATTGGTTGACTGCTGAAGCAGACTCAATAGCATCAGTTAATATTTGAGTAAATTGCGTTGTGTTTGGTAGCTTTGTAAGTGAATCGAAATGTGTAATTTCGTACATCTCAATTTCTGATATTTTTCGCTCTGTTATATCTGAAATGAGCACATAATACCCATCAACATTGCCGTGCGTATCTCTCGTTGGCACATAATTGACCATTTGCCACACATTTGGGAAAGGTTGCCAGTCGTAGCTGATAGATTTTCCCATTAACGCTTGAGTTATATAGGTCGTTGCAATTGTATATCGATCACTTCCAAGTACTTCACTTACGCTTAGACCAATGATGTTGGAGTAAGTGGGTGCAAATCGGTCTAGATATCTTTGGTTTGCGTATATATATCGCTGATTTACATCAACATAAGCGATTAGTGCTGGAACATTGTCAGTAACACTACGCAGTTTCTCTTCACTTGTAAGTAGTTCTATTGTTCGCTCATGGACTCTCTTTTCAAGGAGTACATTTTGCTTTAATATCAATCGCTCGGCTTCGTGTTCCAAGGTTACATCTCTGAAAACCAGCACTACTCCAGTTAGACTGCCTTCCGAGTCAATAATAGGTGCAGCACTATCTGCAATTGGATGCATGTCACCATTTCGCTCAATTAGTATCGTGTGATTCTCTAGGGTTTGTATTTCCCTAGTTTGAAGGGCTTTCACAACAGGGATTGAAGCTGGCTTCCCTGTTTTTTCATTGATAATATTAAAAACATCTTCAATTGGTTTGCCAAGCGCCTCTGATAATTTCCAGCCAGTCAACTTCTCAGAAATTGAATTCATTTGGGTAATTCGCCCCTCTGTATCGGTCGCAACGACGCCGTCCCCAATTGAGTGGAGGGTAGTAGAAAGTTTATTTTCACTTTCCATAAACTCTTTACGACTGGCCTCAATTACATTAACTTGCCTTCTTATCAATGCAAATGTGAAAATCAGGAATATAATCAATAAAATACCTACAGTCATGCCAACTTCGGTTGTTAGTTTTTTAGCTCTCTGCAGTTCATTTAGTCGCTGAACCAAAAGGTGACGTTCTTCACTCTCCATTTCCACCAATAATTTAATCATCAAATCTCGAGTTGCTTGCAATGGAGTAGTTGCAATATATTTATCTGCAGCTTCTTGTCCCTGAGTTTTTCGCAAGAACACCATGTGTCTAGTAATCACTAAGCGTTCATCAATAACCTGACGAAGTTGTTGCCAGCGTAACTGTTGGTTGGAGTTATCTATAGTGGATTGTTTGATTAGCTTTAATGATTGTTCTCTAGTTTGAATGAGCTTGTCACGCTCTTCGATAAACTTATCATTCTCAGTAATTCTGAAACTTTGGGTGTTTAATTCAATTTGAATGGTGTCAGATCTTGTTTGAACAATTTTATTGAGCACGTTGTATGTATGCTGAACCAACTCCATAGCTGAATCTGCATTTCGAGATAATTGCCATACAATGGTAATAAGTACAAAAACAACAAGGCAGGCAACAGCAAATGCTGACAACAGTCTATTTCGAAATGTATTTTTGGATTCCAATATTTGACCCATAAATAATAGATGACCAATTAACTATTTTTATACCTAACTTATGACTATATTAGCATTTAAAGTAGAGACTTAGTAAAAAGTGGCGGCAAGAATTAGGGTATTAAAGGCAGTATATATATGTAAACATTTGGGGGTAAAAACATTAAACTCCCTATGTTTTTTATTCGAGAAGTTGAATAGAAATATATCAATCATAATATTTTTGATGCTTATGATTGTTTGTTGAGTTTGAGTGTCTGTTAAGGGGCTAAGTAGTATACGCATTTAATCTGAGCGGCCGCTTTGTCCCACTTCGCGGTAGTTCGTCCATCATTGATATAGGTCGCAAATTGGTCAAGTGTTACCGTATAACTTCTAAATCAAGATACTCTAAAGCAGACGCTTCATTAAAAATTGTAAATCAATCATGGAATATGGATATCTTTTATTTACAACACATTCTCCTGAAATAAACTTTGCAGCTAACACTTTAATAATTCAGAGAATGCAGCTTTATTTTGTTAAAATAGCCTTACAAATTAAATGAATGCAGATTATTTTGACCACACTTAAACTCAGCAAAAAATCCGATAGCGAGCCTGTTAAATCCAACAAAGCCCCGGTGCGACGTACGGAGGCTACAAAGCGTGACCGTAGTGTGACGCCGCCTAAAGCTGCCGTACCGGTTAGGGTAGAGCCACAGCCGGCAAGCCGTGCGCCATCCAACCAATCACCAGCCAAAGCGGGGCAGCGCAATCATCGTTTTGATGGCAAGTCGCATCAATCAACTTCAGCGGATGCGCCGCCGAATGAGCGCAGGCCTTATGAAGCAAGGCAGTCCGACAACAATCACGAACCTAGGCAAGCTAGACCAGCAGGTGCTGATACGCGCACCACGCCACGCCCTGATAAAAACGAGCCGCAGTATCGCCAAGCGCCGCGTCGTGGTGGCAAAGTACGTGACGGTTATGATGCTATTGCTACGCCGCAATACGGTGCCGCCGCAAAGGCCGCTTATAAATCGACGGCTATTAGCACTGATTTACCACGGCTTTCAAAGGTGATGGCGGAGCGTGGTATTTGCTCCCGTCGCGAGGCGGATGAGTGGATTATGAATAGCTGGGTTATGGTGGACGGCGTGATTATTGATACGCTAGGTTCGCGTATTAACCCGGACGCTGAAATTGTGATTAGTAGTTATGCGCATGAGGTGCAATCAGAGTTAGTCACAATTATTTTGCATAAGCCCGTGGGTTATGTGAGCGGGCAGGCGGAGGATGATTACCAGCCTGCGATTGTGCTGGTACACCCTGACAACGAGTGGCTGGATGACCCTGAGCTAAATCAGCACCACGCTAAAGAATTTCAGCGTCGGTTTTTGCATGGCTTAGCACCTGCAGGTCGCTTAGATATTGACTCTACTGGGATGTTAGTGCTCACTCAAGATGGCCGCGTGGCACGTCATTTAATTGGTGAAAACTCAACCGTAGAAAAAGAATATCTGGTGCGCGTAGAGGGTAATTTAACTGAAGCCAACATGAAGCTACTCAATGTTGGTTTAAGTTTAGATGGCGAAAAACTCAAGCCGGCTAAAGTGAGCTGGCAAAATGAAGATCAATTACGTTTTGTATTACGTGAAGGCAAAAAACGCCAAATTCGCCGTATGTGTGAAATGGTAGGTTTGCACGTAGTCGGCTTAAAGCGCGTGCGTATTGGCAGTGTGAATTTAGGCAAATTACCCGTGGGTCAATGGCGTTATTTGCGCAATGATGAACGGTTTTAAGTGACACTTAAACTATAAAAAATCAAAGGGAAACATAATGGGATTGTTTGACCGCATAGCGGGCGTAGCATTGGGTAAGTTGGGCGGTGACAAAGGCGCTATGGTACAAGTGGCCATGGATTTATTTAACCAAAATGGCGGCTTGGAAGGTATTTTAGAGAAGTTTCAAGCGTCCGGCTTTGTAGCTGAGGCGGCTTCGTGGGTTGGCAAGGGTGAGAACTTACCAATTTCAGCCGATCAAATTAAGCAAGTATTAGGCAGTGACACGCTGGCAGATATTGCCGCAAAATTAGGCACCAGCCCAAGTGACATTGGCAATAAAATTGCTGAATATTTGCCGCAAGTTATTGATAAAATGACACCGAATGGCGAAGTGGATGCCAATTCCAGCAACCTAATGAGCGCGCTGTTAGGCTTGCTCAAATAAATAGATAACAATCAACAATGGGCCGCCTAGCTGCCCTTTTTTGTTAAGTTATTAATAATAATTATCTCGAAAAATATGAAAATATGGATCTAATCTTACTACTCAAGGCTTTTATTCAAGGCATCGTTGAAGGTGCCACTGAATTTTTGCCGATCAGTAGCACCGGGCATCTCATCATTGTTGGTGACTTGCTTCAATTTAACGATGATAAAGCCAAGGTGTTCGACATTGTAATTCAACTCGCGGCGATTCTGGCCGTGTGTTGGGAGTACCGCCGCAAACTACTCGATACAGCCTTTCATATTGGCAGCCAAAGCAAGGCGCAAAACTTTGTGCTTAACCTGTTTGTTGCCTTTTTGCCTGCCGCCTTGCTTGGTCTAGTTTTTCATGGGCATATTAAAGAATATTTATTTTCACCACTTACCGTAGCGGTAGCCTTGATTATTGGTGGTATCGCTATTTTAGCGATTGAGCAAATGCCACTCAAAGGTAAAACGGTTTCCATTGATGCCATGAGCCGTAAGCAAGCCTTACAAATAGGGCTAGCTCAAGCGGCGGCGCTTATTCCTGGCGTATCGCGCTCCGGCGCTACCATTTTGGGCGGCATGCTGTTTGGTTTAAACCGCCGTACTGCAACCGAGTTTTCATTCTTTTTAGCCATCCCGATTATGTTTGCCGCAACAGCGTATGATTTACTCAAAAGCTGGCAATTACTCTCAATTGATGATTTGGCTATGTTTGCAGTAGGTTTTGTCACCTCGTTTATCTCTGCACTGGTGGCCATTAAGTTTTTGCTACGCTTTGTAGCCAATCATGACTTTAAAATCTTTGCCTGGTATCGCATTGCACTGGGTTTAATTGTTATCTGGTATTTTAAGTAAGCAGAGCGCTTGAGTTTAATTAACACATGAACCGCTACAGTGAACTTGTTACCACTTTAGAATTATTTGCTACGCAGGCAGAAACCGAACCCATTACGTTTGGTGAGGCGATAGACAAATTGGATCAATCAGCCTACACGTTCACAGGAGTGCTGGCTATTTTGCCTTTTTTACAACCAATACCTTTAGGATTTTTTGCCCTGATAGGCAGTGCCGCTTTTATTGCACTAGGCTTGCAATTGTTTAGGGGTGAGCCATTGATTGTACTCCCGGCAAAAATTCGTAACGTCACTTTAAGCCTAAAAATACGACTTAGATTAGTTCGCACCTGTATCAGCATCATCGATTTTTGTCGCCATTTTGCCAAACCACGCTTAAGTTTTTTAGTTGAGGGGAGGTTAGGGCAACAATTTGGTGGTTTTGTTTTTACGGCAGTTGGTGTGCTACTGTCTATTCCACTTGGTGGCGTAGTGCCATTCAAAAATTTATTCCCTAGCTTAGCCATATTATTTTATTGCACTGGCGAGATCGAGCATGATGGTTTAATGGTAATGTTTGCGCTGCTATGCCTAGTGCTGACAGTTATTTTTTATAGTTTGTTGATTTATATCGCATGGAAATTTGGGGCGGCAGCGATTAGTCACTTTTTTTGGAAATAAAGCGTAGCTAAAATAATAGTACTAATGATGTATTAATCGTTTTATCATTAGATCAAGATTTTGTAACTTTAAGTATTGAGATTCAGCCCATGAAAAAATTTATAAAATATGGCTTGTTTGGTTTAGCTGGCATTATTGCCTTGCTATTATTGGTGGTCGCAATAATCTCCGCCACATTCAACCCAAACGACTACAAGCCACTCATCATCAAATTAGTCCAAGACAAAAAAGAACGCACTTTAACGATTGAAGGTGACATCAAGCTCGCTTTTTGGCCAAAAATTGGGGCAGATCTAGGCAAGGTTTCAATTTCAGAACACCGGTCTGTGCAAACATTTGCCTCTATTCAAGGTGCTAAAGTATCACTTGCCCTTCTACCGTTACTTAAAAAAGAGCTGGTTGTAGATACTATCTACATCGATGGCGCTCAAGCTAATATCATTAAATATAAAGACGGCACCACTAACTTTGATGACTTGCTCAGCAAAGATGAAGAAGAGTCTGAACAAATTAAGTTTGATGTGGATGGCGTTAAAGTCACCAACTCAGCCGTTAATTATTCTGACGAGGGCACAGGTGCAAAATATGCACTCTCTAAATTCAATTTAACTTCTGGTCACATCGCTTTAGCTGAGCCGATTGATTTAGCCACTGACTTTAGCGCTACTGCAAACCAACCTGCCATCGCTGCCGATGTGAAATTAAAAGGTAACTTTCTAGCAGACCCTGAAGCCAAACACTTTGCTGCAAAAGACTTAGACGCCTCAATTAAAGGTGATTTGCTAGGCGGTAAAGACGTAAACATTACCATGTCTGGCGATATTGATGCCAAACCTGAAACACGTGAGTTCTTAATCGACAGCTTAAAACTGGCATTATCTGGTGAGTTTGATGGCGCTAAAGTTACGCTAGATTTAAACGCACCGGCACTGGTTGCGCAAAAAGATGAAGTAACGAGCAAGAAAATCACTGTTAACTTAAACCAAGAAAAAGCGAGTGATTCATTTAAAGCAAGCTTGGTATTGGCTGACATTAAAGGCTCACCTAAAGCCCTACAAAGCAGTGGTATCAGTGGCGAAATTACCGGCACACAAGGCAAACGTAGCATTAATGGCAAGTTTTCATCTCCTTTCCAAGGCAATCTTGAAAGCTTGATTTTTGACTTACCTAAATTCGCTGGTAATGTAGATATTAAAGACCCTGCTATCCCTAACGGTAGCGCCAAAGTGAATTTTGATTTAAATTTGCACGCTGATGCTAAACAAGAACTAGTAAACAGCAAGTTCATGATGAACGTTGATAACACCAAACTGAATGGTCAGGTTGCTGTTGCTAACTTTAAAAAACCGAATATTCAGTTTAATTTAAACGCCGATACTTTGGATTTAAACAAACTACTAGGCGCTAGCACTAAGAAAGCTGAACCTAAAAAAACCGACCCTGCAAGCCAAAAACCTGCCGATCTATCTGCATTAGCAAATCTGTTACTTGATGGCAAAATCAATATTGGCAATATTATTTATGAAAAATATCGGTTATCCGGCCTAAATGTAAATATTAAAGCCGATGGTGAAAAGCTGGCTTTATCAGGACTAAATGTTAAGTTTGATGACAGCCAAATTAAAGGTGGTCTAGGCATCAGCCACTTTAGTAAGCCGCTCTATACCTTTGATCTTGATATAGACCAGCTTAATCTTGATAAATACATCATTGCAAGTGATAAACCAACAGAAACCAAAGCAAACACTGGCGATGCTCCAATTGACTTAAGCGCACTTAAAGCACTAAATGCAAACGGCTCTATCCGTATTGGCAACTTAAGATACGGTAAAACTAAAGCCTCAAACGTACGTGTTGATCTAAAAGCCGCCAATGGCATTGCGACAATTGCGCCCTTGTCTGCCAATTTGTATCAAGGCAGCATGAACGGCTCACTAAGCGTTGATGCCCGTAGCACGCCTAGCATTGCGTTTAAACAAGATATGAAAGGCATCGCCATTGGTCCTTTATTGGTGGATGCCATTAACAACGACATGTTAGATGGCAAAGGCACACTTAATGTAGATGTGACAGCCTCTGGTAATACCGTTGGCGCAATGAAAAAAGCGCTTAACGGTAAATCTTCATTACAGCTTGCAGATGGCGCAATCAAAGGTATTGATATCGCTGGCACCATTCGCAATGCAAAATCTAAGCTAAACGTCCTCAAAGGCCAAAGCAGTATTGGCGCTGATCAAACACAAAAAACCGACTTCAGTGAGCTATCAGCATCCTTTGATATTAAGAATGGCGTCGCACACAATGAAGACCTCGCCATGAAAGCCCCTATTTTACGCCTAGCTAAAGGTGATAGCCGTGGTGATGTCGATATCGCCAATGAAACTATTAATTACTTAGCTAAGCCTACTATTGTTAAATCAATCAAAGGCCAAGGCGGTGCTGATTTAGATGCACTTGCAGGCGTTTCAATTCCAGTAAAAGTAACTGGCACCTTCTCAGCCCCTAAATATGGCGTTGACTTTGCCTCTCTTGGCACTGCGATTGCAAAATCTAACCTACTAGACAAAGTAGGTGGTGATAAAGCAGGCGCGGTTAAAAGCTTAATCGGTGACGGAGATAAAGTAGATGCGCTAAAAGGTTTGTTAGGTAAGCGTAAACCAACAGAAACTGCGCCAGCTACCGGCGACGCGGCTAAAACAGACAGTGCAACAACCGAGCAGCCAAAAACTGCTGAAGAACTCGCAAAAGAAAAAACTGAGCAGAAACTCAAAAAGCTTCTTAACTTCTAATTAGTCATAGTAAATCAACGATTTAGCAATCTCCATACGCAACTATCCCAGAACCTATTATGCATGACTGACTTTGCCAGCCGCCTCATTACTTGGCAAAAAATACATGGGCGCCACGATCTGCCTTGGCAAAAGACCACAGACCCTTATGCGATTTGGGTGTCTGAAATCATGCTACAGCAAACTCAGGTATCAGCTGTTGTTGCTTATTACAGCAAGTTCATGATGCGGTTTCCAACCATATCTACACTAGCTATTGCCTCGCAAGATGAAGTATTGCAGCACTGGAGCGGTTTAGGTTATTACTCGAGAGCGCGTAATTTACACCATGCCGCACAAACCATTATGCATGAGCATAATGGTGAGTTTCCACAAGACTTTGTAGCCATTCAAACGTTGCCGGGCATTGGCCGCTCAACGGCAGCGGCGATTGCTTCATTTGCATTCAATCAAGTGCAAACCATCCTGGACGGCAATGTAAAACGTGTGCTGACAAGGCATTTTGCGATTGCGGGCTGGCCTGGCACGCCTAAAATTGAAAAGCAATTATGGACGCTTGCGGAAAGTTTATTGCCTGAAACAGAGATGGTGGCATATACACAAGGTCTGATGGATTTAGGCGCTACATTGTGTACCAGAAGTAAACCCAAATGTGGCTCCTGCCCATTGAATAACAGTTGTGAGGCTTACAAACAAAATCTAGTTAGCACACTGCCTACGCCCAAACCACGTAAAGCTATCCCCGAAAAACAAATTACCATGTTGATCTTAATGCATGGCAATGAAGTATTGCTTGAAAAACGCCCACCCACTGGGGTTTGGGGCGGATTATGGAGTTTTCCTGAAACTGAAGCCACCGATAATTTTGCAGCGATCTCACATGACAAATTTGGCATTAGCGTGCAGATTGACCAGCCGTTACCAATATTAAGCCATGCCTTTACACATTTTAAGCTACACATTCTGCCGCAACCTTTACAAATAACCAAACGGCTAATTCAGGCCAAAGAATCCGGGCAAGTATGGCTAAGTTTAGAGGATGCGATTGGCGCGGCCATCCCCACACCTGTACGCAAAATACTACAGACTTTGATGCAACGTTGATGCTTAAATCTGAATTTTCGCTACGTAAATTTACGTTTTGACCTAGCTTAATAAAGCTCAAAAAAAGCAGCAATTACCTTGCCGAAAAAAGCTGTGAGGCGTAGCATGAATACATCGCTGGTGAAGTTCGCACATGGAATTAAGTATTTGGGTAATGGTCACACTGCTTATTTTTATTAACAATACCAAGGAGAAACTGTAATGAGTATCAATAATTTACCTGCTGGATCAGATGTCACCAAGGCGCAATTGATCTCTGACTTTAAAGTTGTAATCAGCGATGCAGAAGCGCTAATCAAGGCCACTGCAAGCCAAGGTGGAGAAGCTCTTGCATCTCTTCGCACAAAGACAGAAGAGTCGCTTGCGGTAGCAAAAGAAAAAATGGCAGATGCACAGGAAGCACTCATAGAAAAATCTAAGGTTGCAGCTCAGGCCACAGACGACTATGTCCATGAAAACCCATGGCGTGCCGTTGGTGTTGCTGCCGGCGTTGGTCTAATTGTCGGTTTGCTTATTGGTCGGCGCTAAATTTCGATGTCTGCAGAAAATAACACTACAGGTGAGGGATTGTTTCAGTCCCTCAAAAACCTGACAGCAACACTTGTTGCCATCGTGCATACTCGCCTTGAGCTGATTAGCACAGACTTGGAAGAAGGGCGCGAACGGCTAATTTCACTATTGGTGATGGCTTTTGTGTCACTTTTCTGCCTGTGCTTTGGTATCGTGTTACTCGCCATTTTACTGGTCGTCGTGTTTTGGGATACCCACCGCCTATTGGTACTAAGTTCGCTGACCGCTGTTTTCTTTGTCGCGGGTTTATCGCTGTGCGTCCTTGCGATACGCGCTTTAAAAGCCATGCCTAGAATGTTTGCCGCCAGTTTGGCTGAGTTATCAAAAGATCACCAGCAGCTTGATGCAGACAATTAAAGCAATCCGGGGGAAATCAGTGCATCACAAATTAACCACATTAGCTGAGCGTCGCCAAAAACTGATTCTCAAAGCCGCATCTCAACGTGTTGCATTAGCGCATAGTATGGTGCAATTACGCCAACCGCTCATCATTGCAGACCGCGGCTTACAAGTGGCGTGTTATTTTAAACAGCACCCGGTTTTAATGTTGAGTGTTACCACTTTGTCAGCAGGCTTAATGCGCAGGTTACACATCGCCCGCTTTAGCGCATTGCTAAAAACGGGCTGGTCTGTATTTCAATTAGTGCGCAGTGTGCGCCAGTCCTTAGCTAAAGATTAACGGCTTTATAGCCAGCTGTTTTACAACTAACATCCTCAAATACCATCAAAACGCTCACCAATAAAAAAGCGGCCGTATAAGCCGCTTTTTTATTCTCTAAACTGCAAATACTACAAAAATCAATTTTATGGGATGCAGAGCTAGGCGCACGGAACGCAGAAACCGGAATGTACTTGAAGTACATGAGGATTTCGAGTACCGCGCAACGAAGCTATGCGCCCATTAAATTGATTTTACTTCTGATCCCAAGAATCTTCCCACATACAGTGTTTAATCTTATGGCGGTTTGCAATCAGTTGATCAATCGTTGGCTCATCGTTCAATGCACGTTTAATCGCCAATTTAGTCGCATCATAGTTATTTTTGTACATATCAGCTTTGTCTAACTTGCCTTCTTTTTCTAACGCAATACAACCTGGGTCAATCCACACCAAGCTAATAATGCACAAATCATTCACGCTATCTTTAGGGATAATGCCTTCAATCACACAGTCTAAAATCGCATCAGCCGTTGCTGCTTGTACCACGCCGCCAAACAAACTTACATCGGTGCTACCTTTTAGCGTCACTTTCGGCACTGTCATACAAACTGGGCGCACCATTTGGTTGATATCACGCACGGCAAACATGGCTGTGTGGCCTTTGCTTTGCGCCATCAAGTTGGCAAACGCAGCGCCTACCGGGCCATCAACTGAACCGATTAAAATTTCCGGCATAGCAGCGGTAACGTCTTTACCTTCTGTATATACCGTTGCTTCGCCTGCTTTAAAAATTATTTTTGACATGAAGAGTCCTTGAGAGAATGAAAAAATTTGAATCTGATGATTAAGCTTATGTACTTAAATTCTATAAGGCGTGATTTTATAGAATAGCCCCACTTTAAGCAATTTACAAAAAAATCCTATATTACCGATAGCATTACTGAATTACAGCCAGTATTGGTCCTGATGTCGCATCCGAGCATTAGCAATGAGCTCATATCATGTACGTACAGTCAATATCGCCACTGGCAATGTAATTCATACGCAACTTACCCAGCGCACATCATAAATATTTTTAAAGAAAATCAATAAGATAGAACACCTTTGATAGACATGGCATTATTAATGGTAGTAGTATTAGCACAGAATATTGTAATGGACTTGGAATAAAACGTTAGGGCTCTGCCATAAAGCGCACCCTCGAATGCCTGCTAGAGTCACTTAATATCTACGAACAATGAGGTCACTACCAGCCACCTGATATAAATATATTCATATCACCAATATGGGAATATAAACATGAATTTAAAGGAGTTACTACAGCCGAAGTCAATTGCACTGGGCGTCGATAAAGACGGCGCAGATCATAAGGTTATCTTTCTCAACAGCGTTTTTCTGTTTGCAGGTATTGTGGCTTTGGGCATGGGATTTTACCGTATTCAAAATAGCCTGTTACTAGGCTTGGCGGACTTCCTGTATTCGTCCCTTGCCTTTGGCCTTGTCTTCTACCTTAATCGGCATAAAGAAAAGGTAGAATTTGTAAGCAGCATTGCGCTAATTGCCAGCTTCATCCTCTTTTATGCCATCTATCTGACTGCAACTTACAACACGACACGCGTGTCGTTGTTTTTCCTGCTGGTAGCATCAGCATTTTTCCTAAAGGGCAGCAGAGCTGGCCTGCTGTCGGCGGCTATTTTTCTGACATTAATGCTGGCAGGGCATTTTCTGCCGTTTGGATATGTCAGTTACTCCCTCTTTGATGTGCTTACAGCCAGTCTTTATCTGGTGGCCATGGTGTTTGTTTTTAGTAACTATGAAAGGTCGATACAAAACCAGAATGCAGCATTGCATTTAACGCGCTTCAGCGTCGACTCCGCAAGCGACGCTTTGCTATGGATGACCCCAGACTCCCGCATTGTCGATGCCAATGCGTCAGCTTGCAAGTCACTCGGCTATACACGGGAAGAATTGCTCAACCTGAGTCTCTCAGATATCGACGTTAACTTCAAAACCGAAATGTGGCCACAGCAATTTGTCATGCTTCAGCAGCAAGGCTCAATGCAATTCGAATCTGATTTCCGCAAAAAAGACGGTAGCCTGTTCCCGGTAGACGCTGTTGCCAACCATATTCAACTGGATGACAAGGACTACCTTTGCGCCTTTGTGCGCGATATCAGTGAACGTAAATTAGCCGAGCTAAATCTTAATGTAAGTGAAAAACGTTATAGATCACTCTTCGAAACCGCTAAAGACGCCATTTTCATCATGTCGGGTGAGTTCTTTATTGACTGCAATAAATCAGCGCTCACCATGTTTCATTACACTCGAGAGCAAATCATCAATGTGCAGCCTTATATATTATCCCCTCCCACCCAACCGGATGGGAGAGATTCAAAATCTTCTGCCTTGGAAAAAATCAACAATGCCATAAACAATCAGCCGCAGACGTTCGAGTGGTGGCATAAGCGTGCTGATGGCAGTGTGTTTGACACTGAGGTGTCGCTTGATGCATTCAGTATTGAAGATAAAACCTACCTAGTAGCGTTCGTTCGCGACACCTCTGAACGCAAAAGAGTAGAACGGGAGCTACGTATTGCTGCTACGGCTTTTGAGTCTCAGGATGCTGTGATGGTGACAGATGAGCATCAAGTGATACTCAAAGTGAATTATGCATTTACTAGGATAACTGGTTTTAGTTCTGCCGAGGCCGTTGGCAAAACACCGCAACTGCTCAAGTCTGGACGCCAAGATGCCTCATTTTACCAGGCTATGTGGAAAAGTTTGAATCAAGATCGATTCTGGCAGGGTGAGATATGGAACCGACGCAAGAACGGCGAAGGATACCCTGAGTGGCTTAGCATTTCCGCTATTTGTGATATCACCGGAAAGGTGATGAACTATGTTGCCACTTTTGCCGATATCACCCAACGCAAAAAAGCTGAAGAGATCATTCACAACCTTTCTTTCTATGATAGCCTGACCGGTCTTCCCAACCGTCAATCGCTGCTGGCACGCCTGAAGGATATGATGCTATCCAGTACCCGCCGGGAAACTCCAGGTGCCCTCATGTTTATCAATCTGGATGACTTCAAGCTTCTTAACGACACAAGGGGACACAGTGTTGGCGACTTGCTCCTAATCGAGGTTGCCAAGCGCATTAGAGCTTGCTTGCACTTGTCTGATATGGTCGCCCGTCTGGGATCTGATGACTTTGTTGTATCTCTTGATTACCTGAACAAGGAAATTGAAACAGCTGCAAAAGAAGCTAATACAACTGCCGAAAGAATCCGCACCGCAATTAGGCAGCCGTTTTATTTAAATGGCTATGAATATAACTGCACGGCCTGTATCGGAATCAATTTGTTCCGCAACCATAATGCTACAGCAGAGGAACTGCTCAAAAACGCAGACGCAGCATTGTTCCAAGCCAAAGAGGCCGGACGCGACGAGATTCATTTTTTCGATGAGGACATGCAGGTTGCGCTTGAAGAACGTGTGCTAATGCAATCTTTTCTACGTAAAGCCATACCTGAGCAACTCAAGCTTTATTACCAGCCTCAGGTAGATCATGACGGAAATATCTTTGGTGCCGAAACCCTTATCCGCTGGAGCCATCCAGAAAAAGGTGAAATTCCGCCAAGCATATTTATCCCGCTGGCAGAAGAATCCGGATTGATCCTGCTTATTGGTCGCTGGACCCTGGTAACGGCTTGTAAACAATTAAAGGCATGGGAAAATAATCAAAATACCCGTCACTTGACACTTGCTGTTAACGTCAGTGCCCATCAGTTTCAGCAGCTGGACTTCGTGGATCAGGTACTAGAGGTCCTGAGCCAGACTAAAGCTGATCCTAGCAGACTCAAGCTGGAATTAACAGAAAGTATGCTGGTACAGAATGTTGAAACCATCATCAAGAAAATGAATACTCTAAAAGCGATAGGCGTTACTTTTTCACTGGATGACTTTGGCACTGGTTTTTCTTCGCTCTCATATCTCAAGCGTCTGCCTCTGTGTCAGCTGAAAATTGACCAGTCTTTTATTCGAGATCTATTTACCGATCCCAGCGATGCTGCCATTGTTCGCACCATAGTAACGCTCGGACAGAGTCTGGGGTTGTCGGTCATCGCCGAAGGTGTGGAAACCGAAGCGCAGCGCAACACCTTAGCCATAAATGGCTGCCTTAACTATCAGGGATATTTATTTGGTAAAGCTGTACCGCTTGCCGATTTTGAGAAGTTGTTAGTAAAAACACAAAAGACTGTCTAAATTCAGTGGCATCATCTGTGCACAACAATAATGATTTATGATAGATATTATATAAATTCATTGCATATTTCTGAATTAATAATGTATTTACTTTAAGCGCATATCTACATGCACAATATCGGCATCTAAATATGGTTCACTGCTTACTTCAAACCCTGATTTTTCATAAAAGGGTATCGCATGTACTTGTGCTGAGAGCGTAATGTTTTGTATATTTTGCTGTCGGTATAACGCAACGGCCTTGTTGAGCAAAGCACTGCCAACACCTAAGCCACGCCACGGCTTTAATACTGCCATACGCCCGATGCTACCATCACTCAGTAACCTTGCGCAGCCTATGGCTTCACCGACATCATTAATCGCTAACAAATGCTGCGCTGTTGCATCTAAGCCATCAAGTTCCAAGTCTATGGGCACTTGTTGCTCTATAATAAACACTTGCTTGCGCACGGCTTTTAATTGCGCGGCATGGGTTTGCCATGTTACTTTTTGAACATTGAAATCATGTTGCATGGCTTACACTCTTGCAGGCTATATCAGTAACAGGCATGATGCCTCTTTATCTTTCAAGTTAATTTAACTCATTCTTTACATTAAGGTTTACTATGCAAAAATATCTAGCAACTGTTGCACGTGTACTGCTTTCACAAATTTTTCTGGTTCAAGTTATCGCGCTTATAATCGGCTTCATGAGTCACCCTGAGGCATATCATGACTATCAGGCTGGATTAGGTAGCCTAGGTTTACCGGGAATTTTTGCGCCGTTGATTATTTTAGTTAATTTAGTGGGTGGGCTAGCATTATTATTAGGCTATAAAACTAAAACAGTTGCCTTGATTATGGCAATTTATGCTGTGATTTTAACGCTTCTGCTTAAATTGCCACTTTTACAGTATCTAGCGATTGCTGGCGGTTTATTGCTGTTACACGTCAATCCAAATACACCCTGTAGCCTGGATAATTTAAAGAAATAACGTAAAAAAATCTATAAAATCAGCTGGCTCAAAATAAAAAAGTGACCAGAAATCTAATCCTGGTCACTTTTTTATTCCCATTCCAATGCTGGGTAAAGCGTATTCACATTGCGCCTATTGGCAATATCAAATAATTTCCATTTATCGCGTTCACTTGCCGCCGCGGTGTCCATGGCTTTTTCCATGCCGTCATTGTTTTTAATGCTCGTGCGAATATCCGCTAACAGCACCTTTAAATAACGTTGCGAATCAGACAGTGCTTCTACCCAATCTTTAGCAAAAGGACCATGTCCTGGCACCACTTGTTTTGCAGGGCTGGTTTTGAGTTTTTCAACTTCTGCAATTAAGCCCTTGATATCACCTTCAATGACTGGTGTGCGTTCTATAAACAGCAAATCGCCGGTAAATAACGTAGCCGTTTTACTGTCTATCAATGACACATCGGTATTGGTGTGCGCTGCCGGGTGAGCAGTCAAGGTAAGTTTTCTATCTCCTAGGTCTAGCTCCAGTGTGGTTTTAACACTCAACGTAGGCTTAATCAGATCACTGCCTTTGGCATCCTCACCCAATAATTTTTCATTCAGTTTCGTATATTGCTCACGACGAAACTCCATTGCATTGGCTAATTTTTCATGCCCGATAAATTCAGGTTTGGCTTCATTTGAGTGACTTGGCAAAAATGCAGCATTGCCATAGATATGGTCAGGATGCACATGCGTGTTGATCACATACAGTACGGGTAACGGTGTCACCTTGCGGATGGCCTCACGTAATTGCAATCCCACCTTCAGGCTGCCACCGGTATCAATCACCGCAACACCACGACTGCCTACCACAAAGCTAATGTTACAAATATCACCTTGATAACCCGTATCAATATCCAAGTGTGCGCCATGGTGTACATAAATACCGTCAGCAACATTTTCTACGTCAAAGTTATCGGCATGTATTTCTGTATGCACTTGGGCATGAGAGCAGCCCATAAAAACCAGCGTACTCATGATTATCATTAGAATTCGCATGAATTATTCCTTATGTGAGTGTTACCGATTAGAATGATGCGCTTTTATGCAATTATTGGTTGTGATCATTGTCACATACCATAACATTTACTTCCTTCAGGATATTACTATGAATCACAACTCAACACGCTATACGAAAACCGCCATTGTGCTACATGGTCTTGTTGCCCTTGGTATTTTTGTGATGTTTGCACTGGGCTGGTATATGAGTGAAATCCCTAAAGATGCCGCCAAACAAACGGCCTTCGATTTGTTTGATTTAGGCGTTTACACTTGGCAGCTTTCTGAAGCCGCAAGCCCTAGAACGTTTTATTTTAACTTGCACAAATCGATAGGCATCACTTTATTGGCTTTGATTGCACTTCGCGTGCTTTGGCGCATTACGCATCGTCCGCCAGCCATGTTAGCTTCATACAAGGCGTGGGAAAGAAAGCTCGCTACCGGCGCACATCACTTACTTTATTTGTTGATGATTGCCATGCCTGTTAGCGGCCTTATTATGGCTATAAACAGCAAATATGGTGTAATGTGGTTTGGTATTGATTTCATTGGCGGGCTAGACAACAAAAACTTACGTGAGCTATTCCATGAAGTACACGAAATTGTTGGCTTGATATTTGTGGTATTTATCATTTTGCACATTGCAGGTGCGTTAAAACATAAGTTTATTGATAAAGATGACACCTTGAAACGCATGTCTTTGAAATAAAACAGAAGCATGAAAAAGCCGACTGAAAGTCGGCTTTTTCATTACTGGTGATACTGACGGCTATGCTCTCGTACTGCATCCAGCATTGCGGCGGCATTCTCAGGCGGCGTCCATTGCGTAATACCATGCCCTAAGTTAAACACATGTCCGTTACCATGACCGTAACTCGCCAACACGCTAGCCACTTGTTTCTCAATAGCCTCTGGGGTTGAAAGTAACACAGCTGGGTCTAAATTACCTTGCAAGGCCACTTTATCACCCACGCGCTTGCGTGCACTGCCAATATCCACTGTCCAATCCAAACCTAATGCATCTGCGCCAATCTCAGCTTGCGCTTCTAACCATAGTGCACCGCCTTTGGTGAATACAATGCTAGGCACTTTACGACCGTCTTTATCTTTAATTAAACCCGCCACAATTTTTTGCATGTAGTTGAGTGAAAACTCAGTATAAGCATCGTGTGAAAGCGCGCCGCCCCATGAGTCAAATATCATCACGGCCTGCGCACCTGCTGCTATCTGCGCGTTTAGATACTGAATCACTGTTTGTGCGGTGGTTTCTAAAATATGATGTAATAAATCAGGTCGGGCATAGGCCATTTTTTTAATGGTTAAAAAGTCTGTGCCGCCTTTACCTTCGACCATGTAGGTAGCCAGTGTCCACGGGCTACCTGAAAAACCAATTAAAGGTACTCGCCCATCCAATGCCTTGCGAATGCTCGAAACTGCATCAAACACATATTGCAGTTTTGCCATGTCCGGCACCACTAGTTTTTGAATATCTGCCTCTTGTTGCAAGGTGCGCTCAAATTTTGGACCTTCACCCTCTTCAAAATACAAACCTAAACCCATCGCATCTGGTACGGTAAGAATGTCCGAGAATAAAATAGCCGCATCGATTAAAGGATATCGATCTAATGGCTGCAATGTAACGTCGGTTGCAAACTGCGCATTTTTGCAAAGTTGCAAAAAACTGCCTGCGGTTTTACGACTTTCACGATATTCAGGTAAATAGCGGCCAGCTTGTCGCATCATCCATACAGGGGTGTAATCGGTTGGTTGGCGCATCAGCGCTTTTAGAAAGGTATCGTTTTTGAGTTGGTTCATTTTAGCCACAGAGAACACAGAGACCACGGAGCAAAACCCTGCACCTCTGCTTCTAATACTATGTTATTGAAACGCCACAGCCTTACAAAAAACCTCAGAGCTTATCTCTGTGGCCTCTGCGTTCTCTGTGGCAAATAAAATTAACGAGGCAATACAGATGAACCCATCAAGAACTCATCTACTGCACGCGCTGCCTGGCGACCTTCACGTATCGCCCATACTACAAGCGATTGGCCTCGACGCACATCGCCCGCTGCGAATACTTTGTCTTTACTCGTTTTGTAGCTTGCAGCACCTTCGGTTGTCGCTTTCGCGTTACCGCGAGTGTCTTTTTCTACGCCAAAAGCTTCTAGCAATTTTTGTACTGGTGACACAAAACCCATGGCTAAAAATACCAAATCTGCTGGAATAGTAAATTCTGACCCAACGATTTCTGACATTTTGCCGTCTTTCCACTCAACACGTGCGCCTTTAAGCGCTACAACTTTACCATTTTCACCAATCAGTTCTTTGGTGGTAATTGACCAGTCACGGTTTGCACCTTCTTCATGCGAGCTTGAAGTACGCATTTTGAGTGGCCAATTTGGCCAAACAAGTGCTTTATTCTCTTTTTCAGGTGGCTGTGGCATCAGTTCAAACTGCGTAATACTCGCGGCACCATGACGGTTTGAGGTACCCACGCAGTCAGACCCAGTATCACCGCCGCCAATTACTATGACATGCTTGCCTGTGGCTTTAATCTGATTAGGAATCACATCCCCTGCATTGACTTGATTCTGCGGCGTCAAAAAGTCCATTGCAAAATGTACACCCTCTAACTCACGGCCTGTCACTGGCAAATCGCGTGGCTGCTCGGCCCCCGCCGCCAATACGACTGCGTCAAACTCCGCGACCAAGTCATCAGCACTTACATTTTCACCAACGTGCTGATTAACGCGGAATTCAACGCCTTCAGCCTCCATTTGTACCATACGACGGTCAATGTGTGACTTTTCCATTTTAAAATCTGGGATACCGTAACGTAACAAACCACCGATACGGCTATTTTTTTCTAACACAACCACACTATGGCCCGCTCGCGCTAATTGTTGTGCCGCAGCCAAACCTGCAGGGCCTGAACCTACAACAGCTACCTTCTTACCTGTTTTATTGGGGTTGATTTGCGGTTGTACCCAATTATTTTCCCAAGCCTTATCAATAATCGCATGTTCAATGGATTTGATACCGACTGCATCATCATTGATATTAAGCGTACATGCGGTCTCACATGGTGCAGGGCAGATACGACCAGTGAACTCTGGGAAGTTATTGGTTGAGTGCAATACATCAATGGCACTGCGCCAGTCTTGGTGATACACCAAATCATTCCAATCTGGGATGATATTGTTGATTGGACAGCCCGTTGTACAAAACGGAATACCACAATCCATACAGCGTGCACCTTGCTGCTTTGCTTGGTCATCTGTTAAATGCAGCACAAATTCTTTGTAATTCTTAACGCGATCCTGTACTGGCAAATTTGCCTCGGACAGACGTTCAAATTCCATAAATCCCGTTACTTTACCCATACTATAAAGCCTTTTCCCAAAAGAGTCTCTTTACTTGTTTCATATTAAAAGCGACTCTAAGCCGCTACCAACGCTTTATCTTCAGCAAGCTCGATTAAGGCGCGTTTATATTCATTTGGCATCACTTTAACAAACTTGCCACGTGCATTATCCCAATCTGCAAGAAGCGCTTTAGCGCGCTCACTGCCAGTGTATTCAACGTGCTTGTTAATTAAAGCCAGTAATGTCACTTCATCAGGTTGATTCAAATGGTGCACAGCATCAGCTGCTACATTGTCAATATGCTCAACTTTCTCTAAAGACACCATACCCATATTGCAGCGTTTCGCAAATAAGCCGTCTTCATCATAGACATAAGCCACGCCACCGCTCATACCTGCCGCAAAGTTGAGACCTGTGACCCCTAACACCACTACTGTGCCGCCAGTCATGTATTCGCAGCCATGGTTACCTGTTCCTTCAACCACTGCAGTTGCGCCTGAGTTACGCACACAAAAGCGCTCACCTGCCACACCACTGAAGTAGCTCTCGCCAGTGGTTGCACCAAACATCACGGTGTTGCCCACAATAATATTCTCGTGTGAAATACCACGGAATGTTTTAGGTGGTTTAATTACAATACGGCCGCCGCAAAGGCCTTTACCCACATAGTCATTGCCTTCGCCTGTTAGGTCAAAAGTAATACCTTTAGCCAAGAATGCAGCAAAACTTTGGCCAGAAGTACCAGTGAAGTTCACATGGATGGTATCGTGCGGCAACCCAGCATTACCATAACGGGTAGCTACCTGATTTGATAGCATCGTACCTACAGTACGATTAGTGTTAGAGATTGGCAGACCCAACACCACTTTTTTGCCTTTTTCTAAAGCCGGTTTTGCAAGCTCGATTAATTTGTTATCCAGCGCATTGATCAAGCCATGATCTTGCACGTCGTTATTTTTACGTGACACGCTCGCAGGCATCTCTGGCTGATGGAATATTTTGCTGAAATCCAAGCCATTGATTTTCCAATGCTCGATACCCGCTTGCATATCTAACAAATCAGGGCGGCCAATTAAATCCTCAAATTTAGCAATCCCCATTGAAGCCATCAATTCACGCACTTCTTCAGCAACGAAGAAGAAGTAGTTCACGACATGCTCTGGCTGGCCAGTAAAGCGTTTACGCAATTCTGGATCTTGTGTTGCCACACCCACTGGGCAAGTGTTCAGATGACACTTACGCATCATGATACAGCCTTCAACCACCAATGGTGCTGTCGCAAAACCGAACTCATCCGCGCCTAATAATGCACCGATCACGACGTCACGGCCTGTTTTCATTTGACCATCGACTTGCACAATCACGCGACCACGCAATTGGTTTAACACCAAAGTTTGTTGGGTTTCTGACAACCCTAATTCCCACGGCGCACCCGCATGCCTGATAGATGAAATGGGTGATGCACCTGTACCGCCATCATGACCTGCAATCACGATATGGTCAGACTTAGCTTTTGCCACACCCGCTGCTACTGTACCCACACCTGTTTCAGACACTAATTTCACTGAAATTGAGGCTTTTGGATTCGCATTTTTAAGATCGTGAATCAACTGCGCCAAGTCTTCAATCGAGTAAATGTCATGATGCGGAGGTGGAGAAATCAAACCTACACCCGGCACTGAGAAACGCAGTTTAGCGATGTATTCGGAAACCTTATGACCTGGCAATTGACCGCCTTCACCAGGCTTAGCGCCTTGTGCCATTTTGATTTGAATTTGATCTGCATTCGCTAGATACTCAGCTGTTACACCAAAACGGCCTGAAGCCACTTGTTTGATGCTTGAACGCATAGAATCACCTGCTTGTAGCGGAATGTCTCTTTCAATCAGTTTTTCACCAATCACGGCCGCCATTGTCGTAGCGCTAGCCACAGGGATAAAGCGTTTTGCATCTTCACCGCCTTCACCAGTATTCGACTTACCGCCAATGCGGTTCATGGCAATCGCCAAGGTTGCGTGTGCTTCCGTTGAGATAGAACCCAAAGACATGGCACCTGATGCAAAACGTTTTACGATTGCTGAAGCTGATTCCACTTGATCTAACGGAATTGCTGCACCTGCTGGCTTGATTTCAAACAAACCACGTAATGTCATGTGACGGCGTGACTGGTCGTTAATCAACTTGGCGTATTCTTTGTAAGTGTCGAACTTACCAGTACGTGTCGCATTTTGCAATTTTGCGATAGATTCCGGTGTCCATGTGTGCTCTTCACCACGCACACGGAAAGCATACTCGCCACCCGCATCTAAGCTATTCGCCAACACTGGATCTGTACTAAATGCTGCCGTGTGTAAACGTACAGCTTCTTCAGCTACTTGATTTAAACCAATACCTTCAATGTTAGTGGCAGTACCTGTGAAGTATTGGTCAACAAACGCACTGTTCAAACCGATTGCTTCAAACCGTTGGCCGCCACAGTAAGATTGGTAGGTGGAAATACCCATTTTAGACATGACTTTATATAAGCCCTTGCCGATGGCTTTAACAAAATTTTTGTTGGCAGTATAGCTATCAGCCGCCATGTCTTTGATGGTTTCAAAGGTAAGCCATGGGCAAACTGCTTCAGCACCATAACCTGCCAGCAATGCAAAATGATGTACTTCGCGCGCTGAACCCGTGTCCACAACCAAACCAGTGCTGGTTCTTAAGCCGGCTTTTACCAAGTGCTCATGGGTTGCAGAACAGGCTAATAACGCTGGGATTGCCAGACGCGCTTCGCTCACATTGCGATCTGACAGAATCAAAATATTAAAACCATTTTTCACTGCATCAGAGGCCGCTTTAGTCACATTTGCCACCGCAGTAGCCATACCAGCTTTGCCTTGAGATACAGGGTAGGTTATATCCAGCACCAATGATTTATATTGGTTTTGCGTCAGCGTCGCGATTGCTTTTAACTGCGCTAACTCATCCAATAACAACACTGGCTGGCTAGCTTCTAAACGCATTGGCGGCGTTGTTTCATCTACACCTAACAAGTTTGGTTTAGGGCCAATAAATGTCACCAATGACATCACCAGCTCTTCACGAATCGGGTCAATTGGCGGGTTGGTCACTTGGGCAAATAGCTGTTTAAAGTAGTTGTATAAGACTTTAGGTTTTGCAGATAGCACTGGCAAAGCTGCGTCATTACCCATCGAGCCTGAGCCTTCTTCACCATTTTGCACCATTGGCTGTAATACAAACTTAATATCTTCTTGCGTATAGCCAAACGCCTGTTGCGTATCTAACAAATCAGCCGCCAACTCCAGATGGTCATCCACTTTTGGCATATCGCTCAAGAAGTAGCGTGATTTTTCAATCCATTGTTTGTACGGTTTTGCTGTGGCAATTGCATTTTTCACTTCGGCATCATCAATGATGCGGCCTTGCTCGGTATCAATGAGTAGCATCTTGCCTGGTTGCAAACGCCATTTTTTAACGATCTTTTCCTGCGGAAATGTCAATACACCCATTTCAGACGCCATCATCACAATGTCGTCATCTGTCACCAGGTAACGTGCCGGACGCAAACCATTACGGTCTAGCGTTGCACCGATCATACGGCCGTCAGTGAACGCGACGGCAGCTGGGCCATCCCACGGCTCCATCAATGCTGCATGATATTCATAGAACGCACGACGCTCTTCATCCATCAATGGATTGCCTGACCATGCTTCCGGAATCAACATCATCATTGCATGTGGCAAGCTGTAGCCGCCAGCGACTAACAATTCCAGACAGTTATCAAAACAGGCTGAATCAGACTGACCATCAACAATCAATGGCCACAACTTTTCTAAATCGTCACCCAACACGCTTGAGCGCATGGCTTCATGACGCGCTGCCATCCAGTTCACATTACCTTGAACGGTATTGATTTCACCATTGTGAGCAATCATGCGGAATGGATGTGCTAAATCCCAAGCAGGGAAGGTATTGGTAGAGAAACGTTGGTGCACGAGCGCTAAAGCTGAAACTACGCTTTCATCGTTTAAGTCTTTGTAATAGACACCCACTTCATTTGCCAGCAACATGCCTTTATAGACAATGGTGCGTGAAGATAATGAAGGCATATAAAACGCAGCGCTGTCTTTTAATTCAAGTGCACGCACTGCATGTTCAATACGCTTACGAATCACAAATAATTTGCGCTCGAACACGTTTTGATCAGTACCAGTCGAGGCAACAAATACCTGACGCATGGTCGGCTCAACATCGCGCGCCGCCTGCGCAATGTTACTATTATCAACTGGCACATCGCGCCAGCCCAATAGAGTTTGATTTTCTTCCGCAATGATTTTTGTAAACAAAACTTCACATGCTTCGCGATTTTTGGCGGCTTGCGGTAAAAACACATTGCCTACCGCATATTGCCCGGCAGCGGGCAGATTGATATTGAGCTTGGTAGCCTCTTTACGCATAAATGCGTCCGGCATTTGCATGAGCAAACCGGCGCCATCACCCAATTTAGGGTCGTAACCAGTAGCACCGCGGTGTGTTAGGTTGGTGAGTAACTCCAAACCTTTTTGCACGATATCATGACTTTTATTGCCTTTGATATGCGCTACAAAGCCCACGCCACAAGCGTCGCGTTCATTTGACGGACGATACAAACCTTGCTGTTCAGGCTGCCCGGAATAAATTGATTCAGGTGCTGTTACCGGTGTATTTTCAAAATCAATTGAGTTACTTAAATCTGATACCATATTATCTAATCACAAAACATTTAGCGGAACCTTCAAGTTTACCGCTAAATACCTATGAGTTCAATAAGATAGAGATTAAAGATAAAGATTATTTAACAAGATTCATTTAAACGCCCATTTAAAAATGAAACGTAGCAATGCCCGAATCCGTATAAGTTAAGAATACTACTTTAGTAACGCAAAGGCTTTTTTAGCGGCCTGTAACGTCACAGCAATATCTTCATTCGTATGTGCTGCAGACACGAACCCGGCCTCAAATGCTGATGGCCCCAAGTAAATGCCGCTATCTAGCATGCTATGAAAAAACTTGTTAAAAGCCTCTTTATCAGACTGCATCACCTCATTAAAGCTCGTGGGGCATTTCTCACAAAAGTACAGCCCAAACATACCACCAACACTCTGTGCACTAAACACCACACCAGCCTCTTTTGCCACAGCCATCATGCCGTCAACCAGTTTTTTAGTTTGCGCTGATAACTTGGCATGAAAGTCTGGCGCCTGAATCAGTTTTAATGTTTCCAAGCCCGCAGTCACTGCCACCGGGTTACCTGACAACGTCCCTGCCTGATAAACCGCCCCTATCGGTGCCAGACATTGCATGATGTCTTTGCGACCACCGAATGCGCCCACCGGCAAGCCGCCACCGATCACCTTGCCCAACGTAGTCATATCTGGCTTGATATTATATAAAGCTTGCGCACCCCCCAAAGCCACACGGAAGCCTGTCATCACTTCATCAAAGATCAGTACCGCGCCATGCTGAGTACAAAGCGCACGCAGCGTTTGCAAAAATTCCTGCGTTGGCACGATTAAATTCATATTACCAACCACCGGCTCAATAATCACACAGGCAATCTCATCACCAATTTGAGAAAACAGGTCTTTAAGCGCTTGAATATTGTTATATTCCAAAGTTAAGGTGTGAGCAGCCACTTCTGCTGGAACACCCGCCGAACTTGGAACACCCAGTTGGTTATTTTTACCAAACGTCAGTAAACCAGAGCCCGCTTTTACTAAAAGCGCATCTGAGTGACCATGATAGCAACCTTCAAATTTCACTATTTTATTGCGCCCCGTAAAACCGCGCGCTACTCGAATCGCACTCATCGTGGCCTCGGTGCCACTACTCACCAAGCGCACCTGCTCCATGCTGGGAACAAGCTTGTTAATCAGCGCCGCTATTTCAAGCTCCAAACCTGTTGGCGCGCCAAAACTCAAACTATTTGCCGCAACCTCCTGCACCGCCTTAACCACTTGCGGATGCGCGTGACCTACAATCATCGGCCCCCATGAGTTGATATAGTCGATATATTCTTTACCATCCACATCCCATAACTTAGACCCTAAGCCTTTTTTAAAGAAAATCGGCGTGCCACCGACAGACCGAAAAGCGCGCACTGGCGAGTTCACGCCACCTGGAATAAGTTGTTGAGATTTTTCAAAAAGGGTTTGGTTAAGTGATGTCATGATGTGAATAGTTGAGTAAATTGTTGAGTGGTTAATTTTACGTCATCCAAAGTAAAATTTGGGCTAAAAATTGCGTTAATCACCGCAATTGCATTGGTTCCAGCACTAATAACTGACGATGCATTTTCTAAGGTAATGCCGCCAATCGCGACACTAGGAATAGTGAGTTCAGATTGAGCGCGGGTGAATAAATCCAACCCCGCCACAGCTGCATTTGGCTTAGTGCTGGAGGCAAAGCATGCACCAAATGCCACATAATCCGCACCCGCTTGTTGCGCTAACACGGCTAAATCAAAACGGTTATAACACGAGGCGCCCATGATTTTGTCTGCACCCAACTTGGCACGTGCTTCGCTTAAGTTGCCGTCATCTGCGCCTAAATGTACGCCATCTGCATCTAACGTTAGACAAAGTGTAATCGAGTCGTTGATGATTAGCGGCACGTGGTATTGGCGACACAGAGCTAGCAATGCGCGCGCTTGCTGCGTTTGCAGCTTGTGATTAGCGAGCTTGTTGCGATACTGCAGCATTTTGATGCCGCCTTGTAGCGCGGCTTCGGCTTTGGCTACCAGCACATCGGTATTTTGCTCGTCCGGTGTGATGGCATATAAACCAGTAATCATACAAAAAATAACTTAAACAATAACGCCGCTAGTGCGTTTTAACACTTACATCACCGCCGCTTACGGGGGTGTCTTCTTCATCGCGGGCCCAAAACATGCGGTCTGGAATATATTGCCCCATGCCTGGCCTAAAGCCGTTTTTAAGGGTTTGCCAAGTATATTCCTGCGCTTCAAGCACCGCTTCTTCCAGGCTAAGCCCGTGCGCCATGCAGGCCGCAATCGCGCTGGTTAGCGTACAGCCAGATCCATGATAACTGCCTGGCAGGCGTTCCCATTTGTAGGCTTTAATCAGCTTATTGTCGCCGTATAAGGTGTTGGTTACCTCGGTAGTGCGCTCGTGCGTACCTGTAATTAGCACATATTCACTGCCCATCGCCAACAGGCGCGCTGCACTTTCATCTAAACTGGTCAACCCGACCTCATCTGCCTCATCGGCAAAAGCAAATCTGCGCGCTTCAAGGCTATTGGGCGTAATCAATGTGGCCTGCGGAAACAATAGCTCAATCATGGCCTCCATCATTTCATCATTGCTTAAATCGTCACCACGGCCTGAAGTTAAAATCGGGTCAATCAGCAATGGTATATCAGGATAATCGGCCATAATTTCGGCAATCACTGCGATATTTTCAACAGAACCTAACAGCCCTAACTTAAATGCTGACACTTGAACGTCTTCTAAAATGGCACGTGCCTGGTCATTCACCCAATCTGCATCCATCGCCAGCACACCATCTACGCCCACGGTATCTTGCGCAGTGATTGCCGTCACCACAGAGAGTGGATGACAGCCAATACTGGCAAATGTGAGAATATCTGCCTGCAAACCAGCACCACCGCTGGGGTCTGTGCCTGCAAAAGTCAGAACTGAAGGAGGTGCAAGATTTACCATTATTTTCTTCTACTGTTAAAAGTCTTAATCAAATCAAAAATGGAGCGGGTGACGGGAATCGGACCCGCGTATCGAGCTTGGGAAGCTAGCGTTCTGCCATTGAACTACACCCGCAGTACAACCTACTACTTAAGGAAACACGGGTAAGCGGCTACGCGGGCGAATCGCTTCGTTGCGCGGTGCTCGCAACCTCGCTGTACACCATGTACTATCTCGGTTTCTGTGCTCCGTGCGCCTCGCATACGACTTTTCAAGTGCTTTAGCGCTTAGAAAATCGGAGTACCCTTGTGGTGCACTTCATCCCGCTCGCTCACTTATTCCGTGCTTCCTTAATAAAATCTTATACGTTTAGCTACGTGATTTCTACAGGCATATTTTACCACTAATACCATTGGCACTATCAAATCACTGCGCTTACTTATTTTTGTGTACCAACAGCATGGCATCTAAATTAGCGGTTTGATGGTAAAGGAATCAGTTAAAAACCAACTAAAAAAATCTAAGGGCTTTTTTAAGGACGTTTTAAATAATAGTTATTTATTATACCTATTCGCTAACAGTTTAACCCCCTAGGATATTTGATTGCACCTAGTTAAGTGGGCTTATAAAGTGTGTCATTAAGCTAATAGAAGTGTGCGTATTTTTTACGGATGTGTCGGCGCGTGTCATTTAGACCGGAACGACCATAAACAACCGGTCTTTAAATCTACACAGCAAACGGCGAATTTTGTGCATTTTTACGGGAATAACCAACTGATGAATAATAACTTTTTTAAATTAAGCGGGGTTGCGCTAGCCGTGGCTACTTGCTTCTCATCCAACGTTTGGGCGGCAGACTCTGCCGCCGATGCACAAGATGTGGCGCAGTTACGCAAACAGCTTGGCGAATTAAACAGCCGCTATGAAGCGCAAGGCGCGGCCTTGCAATCTTTGGCGCAACGATTACAGCAGCTTGAAAATTCAGGTCAAGGACAGGCAAGGCCGATGCATGCCGTGAATAAAACAGTAGTTGCGGCTGACACCAGCGCTAATCAAACAACCAGCGATGAAAGTCCGGCGAATCAAGTGACCAATGAGCCTGTGGTGAAAGAAGCGCCGGCATCGCGTAGCGCTGAGGCAGTTTATCGTGAACAGAATGCACTGTTTAACAAGACATTTACATTGGAAACGGGGATTAGTTACAGCCATTCTGACCGCCGCCAGCTAACGTTGGAAGGCTTTTTGGCTTTAGATGCAATTTTTCTAGGCAATATCAAACTAGACCGTATTAAATCCGATATCGTGCAACTGGATGTCACCGGGCGCTATGGCGTGACAGACCGTTTACAATTTGATTTTAATGCGCCATTTCTTTACCGTAATTCAACTTTTGAATCTTCTGGCGTAGGCGGAAGCGCCTCAACATTGGGCGAGCGTGATGTGAGCAATGCTGACATTGGCGATGTGAGCGCTGGCGCCTATTACCGCCTGTTCCCTGAAACACCGACAAGCCCTGATATTGTTTTAAATGTCCGCGTAAAGGCACCAACGGGCAAAGATCCTTACGGCATCAAGTTTACGAAAGTCGGTGATGTTTCTGCGCCTAATGACCTGCCAACAGGAAATGGCTTATGGTCGCTTTCTACCGGGTTAACATTTGTTAAAACGATAGACCCTGCCATTTTGTTTGCAAATATTGGTTATTCACACAATTTTAGCCGTAAGTTCAGCGACATTAGCGGCACCCCTGGCGAAAAAGTTTCGGGCGAAATTGATTTAGGTGATTCATACCAATTAGGTGGCGGCTTGGCGTTTGCATTAAATGACCGCATGAGCACCAGCATGTCTTATGCGCACCGTTTTTCACATAAAGCACGTATTAAACAAGCTGGCCAAGGCTGGAACAGCGTCACCGGTAGTGATGCCAGTGCTGGCTCTCTTAACTTTGGCGTCACCTACGCCATGACCGACAAGCTTTCAATGGTGGCCAACGTAGGCATGGGCGTCACGCCAGATGCGCCGGATGTGACTGTGGGCATTAAGTTCCCGTATAACTTCTAATTTATTTTGGCAAGTCGCAATTAGCGACTAATCTCGACCTGTTATTTCAACCCGTTTTAGCGATGCGCTGAAACGGGTTTTTTATGACGACGGGTTTTTTATGACCAGGTGCAACAACTTATATCATTAGCATCCAGACTGGAGCACGCTGTTGAATGACATGATATAGTACAAAATGAGTGGTAAGTATTTTATAATTTATCCGATTACATACAATAGCTTGCATTTAGAGAAAGACAACTTGTGGCTACCAAAAAAGTAAGCAAAAAATCTATAGGACAAGCACCGGTTTTGGCCACAACGGGAGCCAGCTTTCCTATCATCGGTATAGGGGCTTCTGCCGGTGGGCTAGAGGCGTTTGAGCAGTTTTTTCATCATGTGCACAATGATTGTGGTATGGCATTTGTACTGATACAACACCTTGACCCTAGCCATAGCAGTATTCTTACCGAGATTTTACAACGCTCAACACGGCTACCCGTAGTTGAGGCGCAAGACCAAATGCAGGTTGCTCCCAATGCTGTTTATGTGATTCCACCTAACCGCGATATGGCGATTTTTCACGGCAAGTTACAATTGAGTGTACCTAATGAGCCACGGGGTCAGCGCATGCCGATTGATACCTTTATGCGCTCGCTGGCTGAAGACATGGGAGAAAGAGCCATTGGCATTGTGCTCTCGGGTACTGGCACTGACGGTACACTAGGGTTACGCGCCATTATTGGTGTTGGTGGTATTTCACTTGTACAAAAGCCTGAAAGCGCAAAGTTTGACGGCATGCCCGCCAGTGCCATCCAAGCAGGCTATGCCACTTATATACTCCCCGCTGAAGAAATGCCGCAACAGCTAATGGGAGATTTACAGCCCCTGATAACGCCTGGCGTTGCAAAATCATCTCAACTGACTGAGGTTGGCATTAACCATATTTTAATGGCGTTACGTAGTGGTTGTGGGCATGATTTTTCACAGTACAAAAAAACTACCATCACCCGCCGCATTGAAAGGCGAATGTCACTGCATAGTATTGAAGATGCCGAAGTTTACTTGCGTTTTCTCAAGGAGCGTCCAGCTGAGGTGCAACTGTTATTTAAAGAACTACTCATCAATGTCACTAGTTTTTTTCGCGATGCGGAGGCTTTTGAGGAGTTAAAACTCAATATTTTGCCGCAAATGTTAGCAGGCAAAGACCATGATTATGTATTCCGCGTTTGGGTGGCAGGTTGCGCTACGGGCGAAGAAGCGTACTCGATTGCTATTTTGCTACGCGAATGGATAGACGAGAACCAGCGAGAGTTCAGAACCCAGATTTACGCGACTGATCTTGATGACGATGCGATAGCGACCGCACGTGCAGGTTTTTATTTACCCAATATTGCACAGGATGTTTCTGCTGAACGGTTGCGCAAGTATTTTATCAAGGAAGACTCAGGCTACCGCGTACGCAAAGACATTCGCGAGATGGTTGTGTTTGCCGTGCAAAACGTGATTAAAGACCCGCCTTTTACTAAACTGGATTTACTCAGTTGCCGCAACTTGATGATCTACCTCGAGCCGGCATTGCAAAACAGGTTGATTCCTACTTTTCATTATGCGCTCAAGCCAGACGGCATACTTTTAGTTTCGCCATCAGAAAGCATCGGTAATCATACTGAGCTGTTTGAATCAGTTAGCCGAAAATGGAAGCTTTATCGCGCCATACATAGTATTACTTCTGCACGCAAATTGTTGACGAGCGGTTTATCATGGGGCACCGCTATCACCAGTAAAGTGCCTGAGGCAATCATTAAAAAGCCTAGGGATGCCAATTTTGTAGAGTTAACGCGACGCATGTTATTACAGCTGTTTGCACCGGCTTCAGTCGTTACCGACATGCAGGGCAATATTCTTTTTGTGCATGGTGATACTGGCAAATACTTACGGCCCGCCCCTGGCCAGGCTTCACTCAACGTCATTGATATGGCGCGTGAAGGTTTGCAACTAGAGCTACTTTCGATGATTCATGCTGTTGTTAAAGATAACTTGCAGGCATTAAACCGAGAAGTATCGATCTCATTTAACGGTAGCATCTCGATTGTAAACGTCAGCTTACGTAAACTTGAAGGCGCTGAAGCAGGCGAGAATATATTGCTGCTGAGCTTTCAAGACATTGAAACCACTACGCCTAAAAAACCTAAACGCTTGCCACGCGCGACTGAAAACAGCGCCAAACTGCGCATAGACACGCTAGAGCAAGAGCTTGCACATACCAAAGAAACCTTGCTGGCAACCATTGAGGAACAACAAGTCACCAATGAAGAGTTGCTCTCCAGCAACGAAGAAATGCAATCTACCAACGAGGAGCTTCAATCTACCAACGAGGAGCTGGAGACCTCTAAAGAAGAGTTGCAATCAGTCAATGAAGAGCTGATTACAGTCAATACAGAGTTACAGTCTAATATTGAGCAATTGTCAGGCATGCAAAGTGACATGAAAAACCTGCTCGACAATGTGAGCGCCGGCATTATTTTTCTGGATCGACACCTGCATATTCGCCGCTTCACGCGTGAAGCCGTGCAAATTTATCGCTTGGTGCCAGCCGATGTAGGCCGCCACCTAGGCGACATTAAAACTAATTTATTAGGTGACGATCTGCTACTGCCTGCACAAGAAGTGCTGGAAACGCTCGCGCCTTACGAGCGAGAAATACAATCGACCAATGGTCTATGGTATCTGGTACGGATTCAGCCTTACCGCAGCTTAGATAATGTGATTGACGGGCTAGTGCTTACCTTTACCAATATCACGGCACGCATAGAAGTAGTTGTCATGCAAGATGCGCTGGCGCTGGCTGAGGGCATTGTGAATACTGTGCGCGAGCCTCTTGTAGTCTTGAACAATGCTTTACAGGTGGTTTTTGTCAGCAGTTCGTTTTACAAGGTGTTCAAAGTATCATCAGATGCAGTCGTCGGCCTGCCGATTTATGAGCTGGGTAGCGGTCAATGGAACATTCAGGAATTACGTAACTTACTGGAAGCCGCGCTGACTCGCGGTGAAGTATTTAATGATTATTTGGTTGATCATGATTTCCCGACCATTGGGCATCGAAAAATGCGACTGAATGCACGTCGCATTGTGGGGAAAATGACCAGCACACAACTGATTTTACTCGCAATTGAGGAGGTCAAATGAGTGATACTCCAATCAATAAACCTGACCGTAGAAGTTTAGAGGGTAGAAAAAGAGCGGCTTTTGAGCGCCGTAATTTGAGGTATGAAGCTGAGTTGCAATTAGCCAAACAACCCAAGGCAGCAACCGCGGATACACTACCTGCAGATAAGCTATTACAGGAACTCCAAGTACACCAGATTGAGCTGGAGATGCAAAATGATGAATTACGGCGCGCGCATATTGCATTGGAAGAATCTCGCGACCGCTATTTAGATCTGTTTGAGTTTGCGCCTGTGGGTTACCTTACGCTAATGCCCACAGGCCTGATTATAGAGGCGAACTTTAGTGCCGCCGAGCTGCTGGGCTGCGAGCGTAAAAAATTATTGCGGCGTCCGTTCTCGCGATACCTCGCACCCGAATGGGTTAACCAGTTTCATCTGTATATGGCACGCTTGAGTTGTCAAAGTGACAAAAATAATTTTGATATACAAATCAAACGTGAAAATGCTGAGTTACGGTTTATACACTTGGATGCGCTCCCTGTAATAGCCGAGGATGGCACGATTACGGTGCGTATTACGCTGACTGACATCACTGAACGCAAGCAAGCCGAAGAAGAACTGCGCATCGCCGCCAAAGCTTTCGAGGTGCAGGAAGCTATGATGGTGACAGATGCGCATAAAATCATCATCCGCGTCAACAAAGCCTTTACAAGGCTCTCTGGCCATCGGGCTGAAGAAGCCATCGGCAAGCCTGCCTCTATACTCAAGTCTGGACAGCACGACAACGCGTTTTATCGAGCGATATTTGAGGCGATTGACCGTAACCAATACTGGCAAGGCGAAATTTGGAACCGGCGCAAAAATGGGGAGTTGTTTCCAAGCTGGATGAACATTACGGCCGTCACCGACGCAGAGGGACAGCTAACCCATTACGTAGGCTCGTTTTTAGACATTACCGTGCAAAAACAGGCGGAAAAAGTGCTGTTAGATGCGCGCAAACACTTGGAAAAACAGGTTGAGAAAACGGTAGCCGAGTTGACGCGTGCCAAAGTAGAGGCTGAAGAAGTCAATACAGCGCTAAGAGTTATGATCAAACTGCGGGAGACAGAAGGTTCAGACGCTAAAAATCTACTGATTCTTGAACTCAAGCAGGAAGTGATGCCATTTTTACAAAAACTTAAAGGCACTAGCCGTGAACCCAAGCAAGTGCGTCTGCTGAACGCACTAGATAGCAATTTGCAGCGGCTGATTACTTCTTACGGCTCAGCGTCCAGCCTTTCATCTGTGTATAAAACCCTAACGCCCAAAGAAATTCAAGTGGCCTCCATGGTGCGTGAGGGCGCCTCTACCAAGGCCATTGCCGCAACCTTGTCACTTTCACCAGAAACCATCAGTATTCACCGCAAAAACATTCGCTCAAAGCTCGGCCTCAACCATAAATCAGATAACCTGCGTAGCTATCTGATTACACTACACAACTAATCACGCTTAAAAGATCACCCTCAGATTAACCATTTATTTACGATAAATGGTTAATTCGCATAGCCATTCCTTACCTTTTACCCCCCCCTCTATTTGCAATTGCACGCGCTTTTTTATGCGCATACGATGAGGCTGTGGAATTGCCAGCGCTTGATTGGCATGACCGTTAGCGTTTAGAGAGTGTACTCAATCTCTTTTCCATAACCCGTGATTAAAACTTGATTGCAGAGTGGTGACGAACACTCTGCCGCAGTGGTTGTTAGTGATTGTTTAGTAAAGGACTAAAAAATGAGACATGCATGGGACACAAAGAGTAAAAAAAATAAATACGATGCGGATGATAAGGAACCTTTTTCTGATAAACATGCGCACTCGGTTGCTTCACGGTCTTATCACCAAGCCAAGCAGTGTGGGTTTTTCTCTGGAAAAAACATACTTGAGTCACTAGAAGCCGAAACGAAATTTGAGGTTGATTCAATCTCCAGGCGAAATAGTGGGCAATAAAAGTGATGTGAGCGGGAGCTTAAATAAGCGCCTGACCGTCATGGCACTCGGTTAAGGATTATTACCCCTCAAAATGGAGTCAGCGTAGCCTCGATGGAATGAAATGCAATCTAGGTTGCTGTGTAAACCCTTGATTCCGCTAAGCTTCATCAAGGCTACGCTCACTGTCGAAGTACAAGAATTCATTCACATTTCGACCCTTCGTCAAGCTCAGGACTCAATACGAACGGATTCTTGGATAAACAGTGCCGGATCAATAATGAACAATCCGGAATTAAGAATGGCCTTTATCATGAAAAAAGAGTCTGACAAGTTGCTACAGTTTCCTAAGTTGCGCCAAGCCGCTGAGGCAGAAATGGCCCGCATGCATGAGGATAAGGTCGCAGACGCTAAGACAGACGAGCGCTTGAATGAGCTTCATGTA
Source organism: Methylotenera sp. (assembly GCA_041675545.1). Classification (GTDB taxonomy): domain Bacteria; phylum Pseudomonadota; class Gammaproteobacteria; order Burkholderiales; family Methylophilaceae; genus Methylotenera. The sequence continues at coordinate 35,010 of JBAYTS010000009.1, read as the reverse complement.
CACCAACTTGAGCTCGAAATGCAAAATGACGAGTTACAACGTACTCAAATGGCGCTGGCAGATTCTCTTAACCATTATGTAAGCCTGTATGAATTTGCACCAGTCGGGTATCTGACGCTTAGCGAGAATGGTGTGATTGATGAGGCCAACTTAGTCAGCGCTGAGTTGCTGGGCGAAAACAGGGCAACACTGTTAAAGCAATATTTTCAACACTTTATATCGCCTGAAGACAGTGCTTGCTGGCATCAGTATTTTCAAAAATTAGTGCGGCTGTACGACAAGCATGCAAGCTGCGATGTAAAAATGCGGCGAGCAGATGGTAGCGCATTTTACGCGCGGTTAACTTGCCGTCCGTTAGACTTAAAGAATTCGACGCAGGTTTATACCAGCAAGCTGGCGGTCCGCATAGCACTGACTGATATTAGTGAGATCAAGCTGGCAGAACAGGAGCTGCGCGTAGCGGCTTCGGTGTTCGAGGCGCGTGAAGGCATGATGGTGACCGATGCCCACAATATCATCTTAAAAGTGAATAAGGCCTTTACCGACATGACCGGTTATTCGGCTCAGGACGTGGTGGGGAAAACGCCGCATCTATTGAGGTCCGGGCGCCATGATGAAGATTTTTATGCGGCCATGTGGTCTGGTATTCATCACGCGGGCGCATGGCAAGGTGAACTATGGGACCGCAAAAAGTGCGGAGATTTACTTCCGGTGTGGCTCACCATCACCGCGGTAAAAACTGAGGCAGGCGAGGTGTCGCATTATGTTGCAACGTTCACCGATATTACAACACGCAAAATGGAAGAAGATGAATTACAGCAACTAGCTTTTTATGACTCGCTAACAGGGTTGCCCAACCGGCGCTTGCTGTTAGACCGAATGCATAGAGCCATTGCTACCAGCGCACGGACCAGACGACATTGTGCGTTAATGTTTGCGGACTTGGATAATTTCAAAGTACTGAACGATTCATTAGGTCATGACACCGGCGACCTGATGCTGAAAATTGTTGCCCAGCGCTTGGCGATTAGCGTGCGTGAAGGCGATACTGTCGCTCGCTTGGGTGGGGACGAATTTTTGGTCATGTTAGAAAACCTGAGTGAAGACCTTCAGGAGGCAACAGCCTTAACCGAGGTGATCGGCAATAAAATACTGGCCGCTATCAATCAGCCATTTCAACTGATGGGGCGTGAATATAACATTAGCGCCAGTATCGGCATCACGATGTTTATCGACCATCGCTATAGCGTGCCAGAGCTGCAAAAACAAGCTGACATTGCGATGTATCAGGCTAAATTGGCTGGGCGCAATCGGCTGCGATTTTTTAAGCCGTAGTCAGGTGCTAGCAACCCCATCCAACACGTTAAGGTTTAAATACTATGCAGTTTTTAAGCAGGGTCAACACATGAGATAAATTAATTATTTGCCATTATTTTATAAATATAATTGACTGAAATGGTTATAAATAATATTAATTAAATAACAATTTAATACCCTTTATAGCCGCTTGCTTATGTGGCATGTGGCGAATACAGTTATATGCTCGCGCGATCTGTTTTTTTGGTATTTAAAAACCAAAGGCGGTTAGTTATGTACAATAAAGAAAATCGAAATTTGCTTTATTTTAATGCTTCCGATAACCCTTCGGTGCTGATGGGTGAAATGTGCAATGCAGGATGGGATGTAAAATTAGCAAATAATGTTGATGGTGCAGCTAATATCATCGACAAATACACCCCGCATGTCGCCATTGCGCAGTTTGATGGACTAAACGGTTCATTGGCTACGTCGGTTGAAAATCTTTTTCGCAATGTGGATCGTGTAGAGTGGGTGGCTTTGCTACCCAAAGGTTGCATGAACAAAAGCCATGTCAAGCAGGTCATCAGCGAGTCCTTTTATGATTTTCACACGCTTCCTCCCACACCAGAAAGACTATTAGCAACACTAGGCCATGCCCACGGCATGGCATCAATAAAGTGGGGGGATGCGGCCACAGATCTTGAGCTACCGACAGGTGATGACGAAATGGTTGGTGCTAGCCCGCAGATGCTGGAACTGTTTCGCAATCTACGCAAAGTTGCCGGCGTTGATGCGCCGGTGTTGATTACCGGAGAAAGTGGCACTGGCAAAGAGCTGGCAGCACTTGCGCTGCATGAGCGCTCAAGCCGGCGAAAGATGCCATTTGTAGCTGTAAATTGCGGCTCACTGCCAAGCGGTCTTATTCAATCAGAATTATTCGGACACGAAAAGGGCGCCTTTACGGGCGCGAGCCAACGCAAAATTGGCCGCATTGAGTCGGCTGCCGGCGGCACCATTTTTTTAGATGAGATTGGTGATTTGCCACTTGAATTACAAGTGAATCTTTTGCGCTTTTTGCAGGAAAAAACCATCGAACGTGTGGGTGGTACTTCACAAATTAAAGTGGATGTGCGCATACTAGCGGCCACCCACGTTGATTTAGAAGTTGCAGTTGCAGAGGGACGCTTCCGTGAGGATCTTTACTATCGCTTAAATGTACTTAAAATTAAAACACCTGCACTACGCGAAAGACAGGGCGATGTGGAGGTGTTGGCTAAGTATTTCTTTGAAAAGTTTTCTCACGAAAAACGACGCAACGTCAAAGGATTTTCCCCTTCAGCCTTACGCATCATGAACCAGTACGCATGGCCTGGCAATGTGCGCGAGCTTATCAGCCGCGTCCGCCGTGCCATGGTGATGTGCGAGCGGCGTCTGATTACGCCAGAGGATCTTGATCTTGATCGGCGTGATGGCAAACGGTTAGTCACTACGCTGGAAGCTGCCAGAAACGCGGCAGAAATGGAGGTTATTCGCAATGCCTTGAAAAAAAATAATGGCAATATGTCAACAGCAGCGCAAGCGCTTAAAGTGTCACGCATGACCTTGTACAGATTGATTCAAAAATACGAGTTAGACTTTGAAGCAAGATAGCATTAGCGACCTATTTAAAACGTTCTACGTTAATCCCAATTTTTCATCTTAATCTACCCTGATAATTCATTAGAACCGAACATTCCCTCTTGCAGAGGGAATGGTAGAGCAGCAATATTGCCACGTTTCGACCTCCCCCCCTAACCCTCCCCCTGCAAGGGGGAGGGGATAATATTGCTAAATTTCAATTTTCATTTTATATGACCGACGTATAGGTCAAACCTTGCGAGTCCCCCGGCAAGGCTGGGGGTTTACCTTATTAAATTAGCCCAAGCCAACACTTGGCTGATCTTGCAAACTAATGGCAAGTTTATAGCCGTTACTGCCTCAACCCCTCAGGTTTGTCATACCAGCGCTAGCTGGTCACTAGCGCTTTTCAATCATGAAGCGGCATATTTAGCATGAAATAACGATTAGCGTACACCTGCATCATCGGCATAATTTTATGCGTTAACTGTGTATCAAAACTGAAACAGTTTTTGCAATTATTTTTCTTCATATATTTCAATGACATACAAAAATACACCGATTCTTATGTCATACAAATGATACATCCTAGCCTGATAGCGAATTAGAAAAAATTATAATTATCATAATAAAAACAATTAGTTACAAACGTGGCACAGTCGTTGCTAATACTATTACAGCAATAAGAACAAAAATGATCTAGTAATAAAGTTAGGGGCAGTGAGCAAGGAGAAGAATGGCATGGGCTGGTTGACTAAACATCAATCCGTTAATAACGGATTAAACGGACTGCGGTTCGTTGGTTGCATGTTAGGGGTAATCGGCATGTGCTGTTCGACTTCCGCGCTTGCTGACCCGCTTTCTGGGTTAGTTGAAGATTTAGATGCGCTGTCTTTGATGAGTAATCAAGCTACGGAGCATCAAGTAGAACCGATGACGGATATTGATTTGTCAGTCATCAGCGGTAAAGGCGGTATAGCAGCAAACTGTATAGCGGAGAACTTTGGCGACAACGAGAAGCTGGCAGTCATTCTTTGGGATGAACGTGGAAGCGGTAATCGGCGCACTGCAACTAATGATGTTAGCGGGCGCCAAAATTTCCAGAACGTCAACCTGACAGTTAACCAAAGGTGAGATGGAGACATACGATGAATAGAGATATGTATAAACATAAAATAAACACAGCGATTCCAGCCGCATTGTTTGTTGCACTGGAAGGGCTGTATGCCGCACCGCTTATGGCAGGTGATGGCACTGTGGTGTTGCAGCGTGATGTGCCTGTTCGCCATGCTATTCGTGAAGGTAGCCCTGGACGCGCTACTACTATCGATGTTTCACCTGACGACAAAGTAAAGCAAGTCGTGAGCGGCCAGCAAGCTAGCCTTAAATCTATGGAAATTAGTGATAGCGAGTTTGCCAATATTTCAACTGATACCCCACAGGGTTTAGGGGTAGTGGCGAACGCGACAAATGCGATGGGGTTATCAAATGCTACGTTGGGCGGGCATGGTCTAAATAGTACGGGCGGCGGTTCAGTTCAATCGCTCGGATCAACGCTCACCGGCACGGTAGGCGGCGCAGTAGGTGGCGCAACTGGTCAAATGGCTGGTGGCATCGCCGGCGCGACGGGCGCTTTAAGTGGCTTAGCTGGCGCAGTAATGCGCACCAGCGGTCAGTAAGGAGGTTGCAATGAAAGGTTCAACCATTTTAGTTTCAACATTGCTAGTAGTGCCAGCGGTGTTACATAGCGGCTTGGTCATGGCGCAAGATCCTTTGCCAGATTTACCTGGCTATGTCACACAGAGTGTCATTGATAGCAACGTTTTAAGTCATGTGCGCGGGCGGTTTGCCGTCAACATGACCGCAGGAGATTCAAATGTCCAGGCAAATGCCGCAGCAGTGGCATTGGGTGCAGAAGGCGGCTCGGCTATCGGGTTAGTTAGCGGCATTCAAATGACAGATCCACGGCAAGGCAACTTGCCAGACCTCGCAACTGCGTCTATTGGGAGCAATGTCTTTGCAAATAGCTCAGGCTTGATTTCAGTGAACCAATCCAGCGGGGTAGGAAATGCACAGGCTAACGGTGCGGCGTTTGCCATGGGTTTTGAAGAGGTGGTAGCGGAAAGCGTGCTCTCCGCCGCCACTTCAAATGCAGTACCAACTGGCGCAGGAGCCGGCAAGGGTCACCAGGCAGTATCGATCAATGATACCGCGTTTGATGGTGCACACGGGCTAGTTCAGGTCAACCAGTCGGCGGGGTCGGGCAACAGTACGGCCAATAACTTCGCACTTCAGGTGCAACTGGGTGCGAAACCGTAGTTCTTTGTTTTATAACCAACCTTAATCGGAGAATATCATGAAATTACAATTAAATAAAACCCCAATTGCGTTGGCGTTGGCTGCACTATTTATCTCGCCTCTCGCTTTCGCTAATGACAGTAATGATGGCCCAAATGGTGATAATTATAACCACGATGGCGTCAGTATTAAAAAAGACATTAGTTATGAGCAGGATATTGAAGTTAAAGGCCGTGTATATGTAGGTGGCTTTGCTTATGTTGATGCCAGCTCAACTGCTATTGTGGATGACAAGCAAATTAACGGCGGTAACGAAGTGTTAAATAATGAAGTAACTAACGCCGCTACTGTTAATGGCAATGCACTCAATAATGCTTCTGGCAATATTGGTGTAAACGTAACTGCAGGTGACAACAACCAGCAAGCCAATGCAGCAGCGTTCTCTGCCGCTGACGCAAGTTTTGTATTCGGTTCATCTGATGCGGAAATTTTTGCGACACAAGCTGTAGTTGGTAATACTACAAACTACCAAGGTAATACTAATGCTGCAACATTAGGTGGTAACGCATTGCAAAATGCCTCTGGTAACATTGGCGTTAACATTTCTGCTGGTAACAACAACCAACAAAAGAACGATTTAGCTGCTTCAGTTGCTGTGGCACGTATCGCTACTGCTACCGTGCAAGCTAATCAGTTAAACGGCGGCAACACAACAAACAACACACCAATTCATAAAGAAGAAGTGCAAAACGTTGAAGTTAATCTAGCCTTGAATGCTAGTGGTGGTTACTTCGGTGGTGGTTTTGGTGGCTATAGTGGTAGCGCATCAGGCACTACTACTGGCACTTCAGATCAAATCGGCGATGTTTATCCTGATATCTGGACTGGTGACGCTGCGAGTGTTCCTGCTGGCCAACAACACTCTCCACATCCAGGCGGTTCAGCTGATGGTCACTTTGACTTAGACACTCAAACTCAAGGCGGTAGCGACCTGAACGACGACGGCGGTGCACTCGCATTCAATAATAGCGGAACCTACTCAGGTAGCGAGGGCGGTACGCTAGGCTTCGTTGAAGCTGGCGTCCAATCACTGACTGGTACTGTGTCTGGATATATTCCAGTCGTGGTAGCTGTTAACTTGGCAACGACCAATACCTCAACATTGGGTGATAACGCGCTGATGAATGCCTCCGGCAACATTGGTGTGAATATTGCGTCAGGTACCAACAACCAACAATTTAACGGGTTGGCAATTTCAGCCACTCAAGCTGGCGTTGGTGGCGGTAGCGGTCCTGGCGGTCCTACTGAGTAATTTCTCGGTAGCGATTACTGTCGCGCGTAGATAGCTCAAAAGGCTATTGAACGAGTCCCGGTCGGCATTTTCCGACTGGGACTTAACCGCTAATAATATTTCTATCGCGTTACTTAGCAGTAATGTTAGCAGCAATTAAGGTGCGGAAAGAGAGTTGCCATGCAACACCACATTAAGCACAAACAAATTCTAGCGTTCGCGGTAGTCATGCTTGCGAACGTCGTTACAGCGAGCATTGAACATCCAACCTCAATATCATTAGCTTCATCGGTAAAGGCCGCTGACATCTCATTTGGCAATGTTCTGCCTGGGGGTGGTGTCATACGCAAAAATCTCATCAGCATGCGTGAAATGAAGTTTGTCGATATGGTGCAGCAACACACGGATTTTAGCTGTGGGGCAGCGGCGTTGGCAACCATCTTGAACTACGCCTACAACCAGAACCTGACCGAAGAACAAGTCATTGAAGGTATGTTAAAAGTAAGTGACGTGGCGCTGGTGCGTCAAAAAGGTTTTTCACTGCTAGATATTAAAAATTACACGCAGAGCATTGGTATGCGCGGGCGGGGTTACAACGTGCAACCCGCAACATTAGAAAAAATTACTATCCCGACTATCGTATTACTGAATTACAAAGGCTATAAACATTTTGTTGTGCTTAAAAAAGCCACCGCAGATAAAGTCTATATTGCAGACCCCGCCTTGGGTAACCGCATTATGAAGCGGGCAGAATTTGATACCAGCTGGAACGGAATTGTATTTGCGGTGATTGGTCAGGGTTTTGATCGTGAGTCAACCTTGTTGCGACCAAAGGAAGGTCTGACTGCGCGCGCCTTAATCGACAACTACCGCCCATTAACCGATGCCGAGTTATTTGATTATGGGTTTGTGCGTTCTGACCTGCTCGGATTATGAGCGTAGCAAGACGCCGATAGCGCCACGCTAAAGTAATAAATGACCTGGTGAACTAATTAAGCCGGGGTGTTTTAAGGAGGTTTAAAAATGAATACTTCAACCAATGTTTCTAAAATGAATTCGATTCAGCATGCACAGTATTTGCGCCAATTGGCTACTGAGTCTATGCCAACGCTAAGCATGATACCTAGCCATAAGCATGCAAAGGCAAATATCAAAAGCCATCCAAAAAAACTAGCGCTAGCACTTGCCGGGATGGTCGCTTTTTCACCCATGGCTAATGCTGCGTTGCCGCCTGACATTGATGTATTTAATAATATGCAGGAGGTATCTGATAGTGACTTAGGCCACATGCGCGGCAAGTTTGCCAGCAATAATCAAGTGATGTATTTTGGCATAGAAATGGTGAGCCAATGGCAAACACCAACCGGCAATCTGGTGACTGCGGGTGCTAATCTTAATATCGATTTTCGAGGGAATGGCAGTACACCAACCGTGCAATATGTGCCTACAGTTACGATAGTATCGCAAGGGCAGGATGTAGCTTCAGCGCAAGACGGTAGCACTAATTCTGTGAGCGGGGGCGGGGGGTTAGCCAACGTGAGCGGCGTTTCTCAAAGCATTCAGGTAGCGGGGCAATCTAACAGCATTAATAACGGCATTGATATGCAAGTTGATATTTCGTCATCTGCACAGGCTGGCGGCTTGGTTTCCAGTGCGCTACAAGGTCACGCTGGTTCAGTGTCTGCGAACGCGGATGATGGCACCGTTGCCACGGTGACGCTCTCTAACAATAGTGTCGGCGTTAGTGTTGTTGTGCCCGGGCAAGGGCAGGTATTACAACAAATCCGCAATCAGGGCATGTTCCAGTCGGCTCGTATCGGTGGTGACCTTAACCAGATTCACAACAATATTACGATGCATATTGGTTTAAATAGCGCAAGCGGAGCAGGCTCTGCCGGTGCTTTTGCTGCTTTACAAGGTCTAAAAACCCTGCCGCAAAATGGGATGTTTTAAACGGATTGTGTAGTGTGTGTTTGATTGAAAATATAGCATTAATATAGTGACGGAGTAGAGGAGGGGCGCGCGTGATACGCCTATGATACTAGTCTATTGCCAAGGATTAGGGTACGATTGCCCCATTGCACCCACCATAACTCCACGGGCATGAAACAATGGTTATCCATCATCATTTGAGTATCACCCGCGCCCCTCCTCTACTCCGTCACTATTTTGCTATCATCAAAATTCTAGCGGATTAACGTCTACCGACCACCTCACCTTGGCGGCAATCGCCTGCGCTCTGATCTTGCCGACTAAATGCTTAAGTAATTTTTGCAATGCAGGCCGATGGCTCGCCTGCATCAGCACATGCCCACGCTCCATGCCTTTTAAGCGTTCCATTTGCGGGCGCACCGGGTCATAAACCAACACCTCATTGCTTAAACCGCGCGCCTGCTCAAATGCAAACTGCAAAAACTGTAGCACCAATGCATAATCATTAGCTTCCGCGCGCAACAATGCCATAAACACATAGGGCGGAAACTGCACTTGTTCGCGCTCTTGCAACAAGTCGTTGGCGTAACTTTCATAATCCTGACGGCGCAAGGCATTAAACAAGGCGTGATCTGGAAACGCGGTTTGAATAATCACTTGCCCCGCTTTATCAGCGCGGCCTGCACGGCCAGCCACCTGCATGAGCTGCGCGAACAAACGCTCACTGGCTCTAAAATCCGGACTATGCAGAGCACTATCGGTATCAATCACACCGACCAAAGTCAGGTTTGGAAAGTCATGGCCTTTGGCGAGCATTTGCGTACCCACCAGAATATCAATTTCCTGATTATGTACACGGTCTAAAATATCCACCAGCGCATGTTTACGGCTGATACTGTCACGATCTACCCGCGCAATGCGCGCAGTGGGCAGCAGTAATGCCAAGGTTTGCTCTAAACGCTGTGTGCCATGACCAGTCGGATGCAAATCGGCATCGCCGCAACTGGGGCATTGGTGGGGGATTTTTTGCTCATGTCCGCAGTGGTGACAGCGTAATTTCCGCTGCCCTAAATGCACCACCAGCTTGCTGCTGCAACGCGTGCAAGCGGCAATCCAATGGCAGGCTGAACACAACAGCACTGGCGAATAACCACGGCGGTTGATAAACAGGAGTGATTGTTCTTTACGTGCTAATCTTAAACGTAAAGCTGCAATAAGCTGAGGCGTGAGCCCTTGTTGCAGATTCACTTTAGTCGTATCAATACAATCAATCTGTGGCAACTGTGCCGCGGTGACTGCACGCTGCTTTAAGCTCAGCAGGCCGTATTTATTGGCTTGGTTTTGATTAGATGTCGCTTTATCAGACTGCGCTTGATTGCCAACCGCGTTGTACCAACTTTCAAGCGCTGGCGTCGCAGAGCCCAACACCACTGGAATATTCAAGCGTTTTGCACGTACCAATGCCACATCCCGCGCATGGTAGCGCATGCTGTCTTGCTGTTTATACGAGCTATCATGCTCTTCATCAATAATAATCAGCTTTAAGTGCGGTAACGGCGTAAAAATAGAAAGCCGCGTGCCGATGATGATTTGCGCAACACCTGATTGCGCCAATTGCCAATGATGTAAGCGTTCACTCTCGCTTAGGCTGCTGTGTAAACTGACCAAGGTAAATTGGGGCAACCGCGCTCTAAACCGTGCTTCAAGTTGTGGCGTGAGATTGATTTCAGGCACTAGCACCAGTATTTGCGCGCCATGATTTTGAATGTTTGGTTTTTGAGCAGTGTTGACTTGAGAAGTGGCATCTTGCAATACATGTTGCATCAAACGGATATACACTTCAGTTTTGCCGCTACCGGTAATGCCATGCAATAGCCATGCTTTAAATGCATGAATATCTTTGGTGATACTTGCCACTGCCTGCGCCTGCTCATCGTTTAATGGCGGCTCCGGCGTTGCCAATATAGCTGGCACGCGCTGCGCCGCCAGCACCTGCTCACTTTTAGCATAACCTAAATCAACCAGCGCCTTCGCGGCTTTGCGCGCCGTGCTAGCAATGGCATCCAACTCAACTTCAGTCAATTGCTTAGCCGTTTGCAACGCCGCTAATACACTACGCAACACACGCTGCCTTTTTGCAATGCATTCAACATCAGCTTGTTGCCCCAAATCTGTCAGCTGATAAGCAAATTGCCTGCGTGACACAGCGGGTACAATTTGGCGCAAACGTGCAGGCAATGCAGCCAACAAAGCCTGACCAAACGGATATTGATAATAATCCGCACTAAATTTAACCAAATTTAACATTTGCACATCCAGCGGTTGCTCATCCGTAAACGCCTGCGTGATGGGTTTTAGTTTTTCTATGGCAAACTCACTGCTATCTGCAACGCCCACCACAATACCAATCTGGCTACGGCGACCAAATGGCACCAGTACACGCTGGCCAATTTGCACGATTAGCCCACCACTTAAATAATCAAATAAGCGGTCTAACGGTACATCTAATGCAATTTTTAGTATGGGTTTGGGCAATGGTGATTGATTACGCTGTGATTAAAAAGTCTGATTAAAGGGCACTTCTATAAATCCAATTTTCGTCATTATACTGCGTTGCTCACAAAAAATAATTCCTTATATATCAAACATATACCGCGTCATTATTTTTTGTTCGCGCCTTGTCTAATTTAAAAACTTGAATCTATAGAAGTGCCCTAAAGAAAAAGCAAATGCAGGCGCTACACCCGTGTTATCACGATCGCGTCTGAAGTGATAATCTGGGTTAAAATACCGCTTTTAGCATTTTATGCAATTATTGTGAAAACACATCTTACCCAATTATTAGCCACCGCCGCAAAAACTATTGCGCCTGACGTTGCTGACTTAACCATTTTGTTAGAGCGCCCAAAATCTGCGGACCATGGCGATTTTGCCACAAATTTGGCGCTTGTTTTGGCTAAACCACTCAAACAAAACCCACGCATCATTGCCACACAAATTCTCGATGCATTGCCGGCTAGCGACTATATCGCTAAAACTGAAATTGCAGGGGCCGGTTTTATCAATTTCTTTTTGAGCCCACAATCTAAACAAGTGGTCATTAAAGACATTTTTAAAGCAGGCAACCAGTATGGGCGCAATAGCATTGGCGATAAACAAAAAGTGCAGGTGGAATTTGTGTCGGCTAACCCGACCGGGCCTTTACACGTAGGACACGGGCGCGGTGCGGCGGTAGGGGATTGCTTAGCCCGTCTGTTAGATGCAAATGGCTGGGATGTGACGCGTGAGTTTTATTACAACGATGCCGGCGCCCAAATTGATAACCTCACCATTTCTGTTTTGGCACGATGCAAGGGCATCTCGACTGACCATGTGAGCTTTCCAGAAAACGGTTATCGTGGCGAATATATCAACGATATTGCGGCGGCTTTTCTGACTAAACACACGGTCATTGCCGATGACATTGAAGTTACTGCCAGCGGTGATATTAACGATTTAGAATCAATCCGCACCTTTAGCGTGGCGTATTTACGCCACGAGCAAGACTTAGACTTAAAAGCGTTTCAAATTAAATTTGACGTGTTTTCACTCGAAAGTGCGCTTTACACCACAGGTAAAGTTGAACAAACGGTGCAAGCACTCATTAACAGCGGCCACACATACGAAGAACATCAAGCGCTTTGGCTCAGAACCACCGACTTTGGCGATGATAAAGACCGCGTCATGCGTAAAACCGATGGAGGCTACACTTACTTTGTGCCTGATATTGCCTACCATACCGATAAATGGAATCGCGGCTTTGTGCGCGTTATTAACGAGCAGGGCGCCGACCACCACAGCACCATTACCCGCGTTCGCGCTGGCTTGCAGGCTTTAGATATTGGCATTCCACAAGGCTGGCCTGATTATGTATTGCACCAAATGGTCACCGTGATGCGTGGCGGAGAAGAAGTAAAACTCTCTAAACGTGCCGGCAGTTATGTGACCTTGCGCGATTTGATTGAAGAAGTCGGCTGCGATGCCACTCGCTACTTTTTGGCTGCACGTCGGGCAGATTCACAATTGGTGTTTGATATTGATTTAGCCCGTAGCCAAAGCAACGACAACCCGGTTTACTACATTCAATATGCGCATGCACGTATATGCAGCGTGCTAAGCCAATGGAATAATGATGCTACACACTTGGCTCATGTAGATTTAAGCCCGCTCACAACTGCGCATGAAACCGCACTGATGCAACGCCTGAGCGAATACCCGGAAGTGGTTGCTAATGCCGCCACCGAGCTTGCGCCGCATGTAATAGCCAACTACTTAAAAGAGTTGGCCAGCGACTTGCACAGCTACTATAACGAATATAAATTTTTAATTGATGACGAAGCGCTTAAGCTGGCACGCTTGAGCTTAATCAGCGCCACGCAACAAGTGCTTAAAAATGGGCTGGATTTACTTGGCGTCAGCGCCCCCAATAAAATGTAGGCTAGCTTTAAAAAAAAGGATTACAAGAACATGAGTAGAGATTACAAACCAAGCCCTGAACGCACTAAAAAAACCGGCAAAGGCAGTCCTTTTTTTGCTGGATTTTTAGTAGGGGTTTTATTAGGCGTAGGCGCATCACTGGCGGTTGTCATGTATATCAATGGCATTGACAGCCCCTTTACCAGCTTGGAAAAGCCGGCTAAACCATTATCTGAAAAAATTGCAGAAACCGCGAAGACGCAAGCCGAAACTAATAACGACCAGATAGATAACGTGGATGATAAAACACGCTTTGATTTTTACACCATTTTGCCAGGTACCGAGCGCAAAGTTACGCCTGAAGAAATCAAAATTAAAGAAGAACCTCAAACGACTACCCCCAGCAGTTACTTCTTACAAGTGGGCGCTTTTGCAACAGAGGAAGATGCCGACAACATGAAGGCTAAATTAGCATTACTAGGTTTTGAAGCACAAGTACAAACAGCAACGATTCCGAACAAAGGTATTTTGCACCGCGTGCGCGTAGGCCCTTTAGATAATCTAGATCAAATCAACAAATCAAAAACCGAATTATCCAGCAACGGCTTTAAAGCCGACCTGATTAAAGTAGATAATGAAAACCAATAATCAAAATGATGGTCAATCGGAAGCAACACTATTATTATTAACAATAACTTATGTCAGCCAAATTCAGTATCATTCGTTCTAAAGCTTGCTAGTGCAAATTTGAAGCATCATTTACAAGGAAAAATATCAATGAAGAAATTATTAACCGCTTTAATGTTACTTGCCTCATTCAATGTGATGGCAGACCCGCAACTGGGCAAAGATTTTGATAAAACCGCGCAAGTCATCACCACCGACACCCCCAATAAAATTGAAGTGACCGAATTGTTTTGGTACGGCTGCGGCCATTGCCACCAAATGGAATCCTCATTAAACGCATGGGTTAAAAAATTACCCGCTGACGTCGTATTTAAGCGTGTGCCTGGTTTGCCACATCAAGCATGGGCGCCAATGGCAAAAGCTTATTACGCAATGGAAACTTTAGGTGTTTTAGAGAAACTACACGCACCATTATTTGAAGCCATTCACACAAAAAAAACACTCAAACCAACGGATGAAAAAGCAGCGATTGACTGGGTAACCAAGCAAGCTGGTTTAGATAAAAAGAAAGTTGAAGAAGCTTTCGGGTCATTTTCTACCAATACCAGCTTGAACCGTGCAGCGAACATCTTTCGTGCATCAGGTGCCACTGGCGTGCCTAGCTTAATTATCAATGGCCAATTCATTACCTCCAGCACTATGGCGGGCAACAATGATGCCGCTTTAAAAACCGCAGATTACATCATTGCAAACATTCGTGCCGATAAGGCAAAGGCGGCGACACCGGCAAAAAAGTAACTGAAAAATCAAACTGGTTTAAAGCTTTTTACCAAAAGATTTTAAACTGGTGATTTTGGCAACCTTACGATAAGCCTTAACCGCTTAGAATAAACCCGTTTCTACCTCGAAATAGAAGCGGGTTTTTTTATACGCATTATTCAACTCATATTTTTCCAGGATTTTTCCGATGAAGGTTTTTATTACAGGCGCATCAAGCGGCATAGGTGAAGCGCTTGCTCATGAATATGCCAAGCGTCACCAACATGAAAATACCACTATAGGATTAGTAGCCAGACGTAGTGAGCACTTACAAAAACTACAGAAAACTCTAGAAACAAACTACAACATCAAATGTGCAATTTACCCGCTTGATGTGCGTGATAGCGCCGCACTAGCCACTGCCGCCGCAGACTTCATACAACAACACGGCACACCTGATGTAGTGATTGCCAATGCTGGTGTAAGCAGTGGCACATTAACCGCACACAAAGAGGACATTGCCGCTTTTCAAGCTGTTATGGACATTAACGTGCTCGGCCTAGTACACACTTTTCAGCCATTTATTGATGCCATGCGTCGCGCTGGCGCAGGTAAATTAGTAGGCATCGCCAGTGTGGCAGGCATACGCGGCTTGCCCGGTGCAGGTGCTTACAGCGCCTCTAAAGCGGCCGCTATCGCTTATTTAGAAAGCTTGCGTGTTGAAATGTTGCCCCACAATATTGCTGTCATCACGATCGCTCCTGGCTACATCCGCACGCCGATGACCGACATTAACAGCTATCCGATGCCATTCTTAATGCATGCCGATGTTGCCGCCGCCAAGTTTGTAGATGCCATTGAACATAAACGCCGCTTCTGTGTGATTCCGTGGCAAATGGGCTGGGTGGCAAGATTAATGAGGCTTATTCCACCTATTTTGTGGGATTTAATGGCGAAAAATGCACCGCATAAAAAACGCATTCATGTTGAATAACTCAAGCAGGGAAAACCACACGAACAAAGTAGTCCGCCAAATGAAATATCGCAATATGCGGCTACCGTATTGAGTCTGATAATGAAAGACGAGATCCCATGCTTATTACTCAGTTGTAGGGTGGGCAACTTGTTGCCCACGATATGTTTAAGGCTGCGTGGGCAGGGTCTGCCCACCCTACTTGGCTTTATTCCGCCAGCGTTATGGGACTGGCTGGCAAAGAATGCGCCGCATAAATCGCGCACCCATATTGAATGACAAGCAAGCTGGATACCGCTAATTTGCTGGATTTACAGTAATAGACGCCCTCAAACAGGCCCGGCCTCAACAGCAACAGCTAATGCAACAAGTGCTACTCTCAGCGATGCTGAAATTTCGGGATGAAGTACAATTCCATCTTCACTCAGATTAGAGCCGAGAACAGGCACAGTAATGGATGCATTTTCAATAATCCGTGCGGACATGACAGAAACAGTTTCTCTCAAGGCGGCGTGAGCATGCACCGCCCTTGGCGAAGCATTTAGTAAAGCAACTGGCTTATTAACAAAGGCCTCACAGCCAACCATCCAATCAAGCGCATTCTTCATGACGCCAGTCATGCCATGCGCGTATTCCGGGCTTGCAATAATCAGCGCATCTGCAGACATAATCCGTTCACGCAAGTATGCAACAGAGGAAGGGCTCGTCACCTCAAGGTCAGGGTTAAAAAGTGGCAGTAGCCCAAGACTATCGAATAATTCAACGGCCATATCCGACGGCGCCAAACGGGCAACCGCTCGAAGCAAAGCCGTGTTGCTAGATGACGCCCGAAGGCTACCAGAGAGGGCTAAGACTTTCACAACTTCAACTACCTTGTAATTGGCTTGTAGCGAATACGTTTCGGCTTCGCGCCTTCCTCACCTAGGCGTTTACGTTTATCAGTCTCATACTCTTGATAATTACCGTTAAAGAATGTCCATTGCGAATCACCTTCAGCCGCCAGAATATGTGTGGCAATACGGTCTAAGAACCAGCGATCATGTGAAATCACAAGTACACAACCTGCAAACTCCAATAGCGCGTCTTCCAAGGCACGTAGGGTTTCTATATCTAAGTCATTCGAAGGCTCATCCAACAGCAACACATTACCGCCAGAAATCAGCGTTTTAGCCAAGTGCAAACGGCCACGCTCACCACCTGAAAGATGACCAACAATCTTTTGCTGGTCGCCGCCCTTAAAGTTAAAGCGTCCAATATAGGCGCGTGATGGCGTTTCATAACGACCCACGGTTAAAATATCCGAGCCGCCTGAAATTTCATCAAATACGGTTTTATCGTTGGCTAAATCGTCACGACTTTGGTCAACATAAGCCAATTTAACCGTTTGACCAATCTTCACCTCACCACTGTCAGGCTTATCCATGCCTGTAATCATCTTGAACAGTGTTGATTTACCAGCACCGTTCGGGCCGATAATACCCACGATGGCGCCTGCAGGAACGCTAAAGCTCAGATTGTCTATCAATAAGCGGTCATTAAAGGCTTTGGTAACATTGTCAAACTCAATCACCTGGTCGCCCAAGCGCTCGCCAGCGGGAATAAATATCTCCTGCGTTTCATTGCGTTTTTGGTACTCGGCACTGGCAAGCTCTTCATATCGGGCAATACGTGATTTGCTCTTAGCTTGGCGCGCTTTCGGGTTTTGGCGCACCCACTCAAGTTCAGTATTCAGCGCTTTACGACGTGAAGACTCTTGTGATTCTTCAAGAGCTAAGCGTGCTTGCTTTTGGTCTAACCAGCTTGAGTAATTACCCTTCCATGGAATACCATGACCACGGTCTAACTCTAAAATCCACTCCGCTGCATTGTCTAAAAAGTATCGATCATGCGTTACCGCAACCACCGTACCGGGGAAGCGCACCAAAAACTGTTCTAGCCACTCAACTGACTCTGCATCCAAATGGTTGGTAGGCTCATCTAACAACAACATATCTGGCTTGGAAAGCAATAGTTTGCACAAGGCTACACGGCGCTTTTCACCACCAGATAATGGGCCGATTTTTGCATCCCAAGGTGGTAAACGCAGTGCATCAGCAGCAATTTCCAACTGCGTGCTTAAATCTGAGCCGCTCGCTGCAATCATGTTTTCCCACTTAGCTTGCTCTTCTGCCAGCTTGTCAAAATCTGCATCAGGCTCAGCATACGCCGCATATACCGCTTCTAAATTGGCTTGCGCCTGCATTACTTCACCCATGCCAGATTCAACTTCTTCACGCACGGTTTTTTCAGGATCTAGCTGCGGTTCTTGCGGCAAATAACCGATAGAAATGCCCGGCTGCCACTGCACTTCGCCCTCAAATTCTTTATCCACGCCCGCCATAATGCGCAGTACCGTTGACTTACCTGATCCATTTAAACCCAGCAAACCAATTTTAGCGCCAGGAAAGAAAGATAATGAAATATCTTTAATAATGGTTTTTTTAGGCGGGACGATTTTGCTCACGCGGAGCATAGACATTACGTATTGAGCCATGATGATAATTTACAAATTTGAAAGGTGAAAGCTTAACAGAAACCAAGCTAACGTAATAGGCGACGGGTAATATGGGTATAATGCATTCACTTCAAAGAACGCTAAATATCGCCATGGCTATTAAATCCACCATTTATAAAATTGATCTCCAAGTTTCAGATATGGATCGCAATTACTACCAACAGCATAGCCTCACGCTAGCTAAACACCCTTCAGAAACCGATGAACGGGTGATGGTCAGGCTACTTGGTTTTGCACTTTACGCCAATGAGGCACTGATATTCGGTAAAGGCTTAAGTGATGATGAAGAACCGGATTTATGGCAAAAAGACCTTACCGGCGCCATTGAACTTTGGATGGATGTAGGCTTACCTACAGAAAAAGACATACGCAAAGCCGCAGGGCGCGCCAAACAAGTAGTAGTCATGCTTTACGGTGGGCGAATTGCCGATATGTGGTGGTCGCAAAACAGTAAAGCCTTGCTAAAACTCAACAACCTCACCGTCATCAATCTGCCTGATACGCAAGCACTCGCAAATATGGCCACACGCAGCATGAATATCAGCTGCACTATTCAAGATGGAGAGATTTTGGTGGGGCATGACAATGGCAGCTTTAACATCACGCCAGTGATTTTGAAAGCGCCTAGCAGAGCTTACTAGCAGAACGCATACTCCGAATGAGCGTTTTATTCTTGCGGCGCAGTAGTTAACTTTTTGAGACTGCTTAAATTTTTCCGTCTAATATCAAAACGGTGAGCAATCAAGCTATTCAACCGTCACGCTTTTTGCTAAATTTCTGGGTTTATCCACATCTGTACCCTTAATTAAAGCGGCGTGATACGCCAACAGCTGTACAGGAATAGTGTGCAAAATAGGGGAGAGCACGCCTACATGGCGCGGCGTGCGAATCACATGCACACCTTCTGACTCCGTAAAGTGACTGTCACTATCGGCAAATACGAACAACTCACCACCGCGCGCTTTGACTTCCTGCATGTTAGATTTCACTTTTTCCAACAAGGCATCATTTGGTGCAATCACGACTACCGGCATGTCGTTATCTACCAACGCTAACGGGCCGTGTTTAAGCTCGCCCGCAGGGTAAGCCTCGGCGTGAATGTAAGAGATTTCTTTAAGTTTGAGCGCGCCTTCCAGTGCGATCGGGTAGTGTATGCCGCGCCCTAAAAACAATGCATGCTGCTTATTGGCAAATGATTTTGCCCATTCTCGAATTTGCGGCTCTAAATTGAGTGCATGCTGCACACTGCTTGCTAGTTGGCGCAAGGCAGTTAAATATGATTGTTCCGCCTCACTCGTTAATAAGCCGCGCTGCCTTGCCAAGGTCACGGCCAAGGTAAATAAGGCGACCAATTGTGTAGTAAAAGCTTTGGTTGAAGCTACGCCAATTTCTGCACCGGCACGCGTGTAGAACACCAATTGTGATGCTCTTGGAATGGCGCTTTCTTGTACGTTACAAATGGCTAGCGTTAGGTTTTGACCTAATGACTTCGCGTGTTTAAGCGCTTCCATTGTGTCCAGGGTTTCACCAGATTGAGAAATAGTCACAATCAACTGGCGCGGATTTGGCACAGATTCGCGATAACGATATTCACTGGCAATTTCCACACTGGTTGGCAATTTTGCAATGCTTTCTAACCAGTATTTGGCGGTGAGTGCAGCGTAATAACTGGTGCCTGCGGCAAGAATCAATATGCTATCTACTTGGCTAAACACTTCACTGGCACCATCACCAAACAGCGCAGGGGAGAAGCGATTGTCATCAATCAGCGCTTCAATCGTGTCTGCCAAGGCGCGTGGTTGCTCGTGGATTTCTTTTTGCATGAAGTGTGCATAAGGGCCGAGCTCCATACTAGCGAGCGATACGTCGCTCACGTGAATTTTACGCATGACTTGCACGCCGTCACGACCATAAATCGTTACGCCTTCACGGCGAATATCAGCCACATCGCCGTCTTCAAGGTAAATTACTTTACGCGTGACAGAAAGCACCGCAGAAACATCAGACGCAATGAAGTTTTCACCTTCTCCTAGACCAATCAATAGCGGGCAACCCAAGCGTGCTGTAACCATGTGCTCAGGTTCTTTGACTGACACCACGCTGATAGCAAATGCACCGGTCAGTTCGGCCACTGCCCTTTGGGTTGCCGCTAATAGCGCTAAATCTTTATGGTAATAGTGGATCAAGTGGGCGATGACTTCTGTATCTGTTTGTGAGGTGAACTCGTAACCTAATTTTTTAAGTTTTTCGCGCTGTTCATCATGGTTTTCAATAATGCCGTTATGCACCACTGCCAGCTCACCATTAGATACATGTGGATGTGCATTGCTTTCTGTCACGCCGCCATGCGTTGCCCATCGGGTATGGCCAATGCCAACTTGCCCACTGAGTTGTGATGCATTAGCTTTATCGGTCATAGCCGCTACACGGCCTACAGCGCGCACGCGCTCTATACCACTGCTATTTAACACGGCAATGCCTGCTGAGTCATAGCCGCGATACTCTAGGCGGCTTAAGCCTTCTATCAGCGTGGAAACCACATTTCTATTTGCTACTGCACCTACAATGCCACACATATTTTTTCTTTCTTCATTTTAAGTAGGAGCGAATTTATTCGCGAAAGCAACATTGCAATCGCGAATAAATTCGCTCCTACATACGACTTTGCAAATATTTCTTAATCAATTATTTCTTAATTTTCACAGGCCGTTTCCAGCCTGCAATGGATTTTTGCTCTTTAGCGCGGCAAAAGGTCAGCTCATCTGCTGGCGCATCTTTTGTAATCGTTGAACCAGCCGCAATGGTAGCGCCGCGCCCGATGGTTACAGGTGCCACTAATTGTGAATCTGAACCGATAAACGCATTATCCTCAATCACTGTTCTGAATTTATTGGCGCCATCATAATTACAAGTAATAGTACCCGCGCCAATATTCACGTTTTTACCGATGGTACTATCACCTACATAACTTAAATGGTTAATTTTGCTACCGACATCCACTTGTGCATTTTTGAGTTCTACAAAATTACCAATGTGTGTATCCGCTGCCAGTCTAGTACCTGGACGTAAGCGTGCATATGGTCCAATACGGCTATTTTCCCCAATCTGCGTGTCATCTATATGCGTAAACGGGGCGATTTGAGCGCTTGACGCGATGGCTGCATTTTTAATCACGCAATACGCACCAATCTTAACGTTGTTGCCCAAAGTTACCTTGCCTTCAAAAACACAGCCAATATCTATTTCTACATCTTTACCGACACTTAGTTCGCCCCGCACGTCTATTCTTAGTGGGTCAGCCAATGTCACACCCGCTTGTAGCAAACGATCAGCATAGCGTTTTTGGTATGTCCGCTCTAACTCTGCCAGGTCTTTCTTAGAGTTCACCCCGGTCACAGATGCTTCATCATGGGATATCTCTGTCGCTATCGTAAATCTTTTGTTAGATAGACCGGTCCAGCCATCTGTAGATGATTCGTCATCTGCAATTTCACGTACTGCTATTTCGTCTTCCAGCTTGGCCATGGCGACGATATCAGTCAGGTAATATTCACCTTGAGCATTATCATTGGTAAGGCGTTTTAGCCAGCTTGCCAGATGCTTGTTTTCTGCAGCAATAATACCTGTGTTCACTTCTTTAATTTCACGTTGCACAGAAGTAGCATCTTTGTGCTCAATAATTGCAGTAACAATACCTTCACTGTTACGAATGATACGACCATAACCGGTGGGGTCTGGCTTTATAAACGTCAGCAGGCCTAACTCCTCGGTTTGTTCCAGCAACCTTTTACAACTATCAACACTCAGCAGCGGTACATCGCCCAGCAATATAAGTGTTGTGGCGTCTTCATCTAAATACGGCATGGCTTGCTGCACAGCATGGCCAGTACCAAGTTGCTCGGTTTGCTCAACCCATGTAATGTTTTCATGCTTGAATGCTTGTGGCACCGCGTCACCGCCGTAACCATAAACTACAATGATTTTTACTGGATTTAATTGTTTGGCGCAGTTAATTACATGCTGCAACAGCGGCATACCAGCCAATTGATGCAGCACTTTTGGCTTGTTTGAGTACATGCGCGTACCTTTGCCAGCCGCAAGAATTACAATGTTCAATCGATTCATTACCATTTGATTCTTTCAGTATGTATTTAGGAAGCACTTCATGCGCGGCTACGCGGGCGAAGTGCTTACCTTTATTTGGTAAAGTATAACAAAAAAGGCAGCCTAGGCTGCCTTTTTGCTGATCTTACTCCGCCCGCTTAACTTTAATTAGTGAGCTGTTTTACGTAAACGCTCAATGGCTTGAATTTGTGCTAGCGCCTCAGATAATTCAGCTTGCGCTACCGCATAGTTCACATCTGAAGTTCTGTTTTTCAACGCCTCCTCAGCGGCTTCCTTCGCAGCTATCGCTTTTGCCTCATCTAAATCATGACCACGCACTGCCGTATCAGCTAACACCGTAATTACACCCGGCTGCACTTCTAACAAACCGCCAGAGAGATAGATCAACACCTCTTCCGCCTCATTAGACTGCTTGATACGCAGTGCACCTGGTTTGATAGTTGAAATCATTGGTGCGTGATTTGGGTAAATACCCACCTCACCAGCACTAGCAGGCGCAACTACAAACTCAGCTTCACCTGAGAATATGCTTGCCTCTGCGCTGACTACATCAATATGAACAGTATTTGCCATTATTTTTTCCTTAAAACGATTAACTAATAAGTAGCCTCTATAACTAGAGGCTAATCACTATCAACTAGTTAAGTGTTTTTGCCTTTTCAACAGCCTCTTCAATACCACCTACCATGTAAAACGCTTGCTCTGGCAAGTGATCATACTCACCGGCAACAATGGCTTTAAAGCCTTTGATAGTTTCTTTTAATGGCACGTATTTACCTGGCGCGCCTGTAAACACCTCAGCCACATGGAATGGTTGTGACAAGAAACGTTGAATTTTACGTGCACGGCCAACTGCCAATTTATCTTCCGGTGACAATTCGTCCATACCCAAAATAGCAATAATGTCACGTAATTCTTTATAACGTTGCAATGTTTGTTGCACGCTACGTGCAACTTGATAATGCTCTTCGCCCACAACCAATGGATCTAACTGACGTGAAGTTGAATCCAATGGATCTACCGCTGGGTAAATACCAAGTGAAGCAATATCACGTGACAACACAACGGTTGAATCCAAATGTTGGAAAGTGGTTGCTGGTGACGGGTCAGTCAAGTCATCCGCAGGTACATAAACCGCTTGGATAGATGTAATAGAACCCGCTTTAGTTGAAGTAATACGCTCTTGTAAGCGGCCCATTTCATCAGCCAAAGTCGGTTGGTAACCTACGGCTGAAGGCATACGGCCTAACAACGCTGATACTTCCGTACCGGCCAATGTGTAGCGGTAGATGTTATCCACAAAGAACAATACGTCACGGCCTTCGTCACGGAATTTTTCTGCCATGGTCAAGCCAGAAAGCGCAACACGTAAGCGGTTTCCTGGTGGCTCGTTCATTTGACCAAACACCATCGCTACTTTTGATTCTTTCATGTCGTCTAATTTAATAACGCCAGCTTCTGCCATTTCATGGTAAAAGTCATTACCTTCACGCGTACGCTCACCCACACCTGCAAATACTGATAAGCCTGAGTGCTGTTTAGCAATGTTGTTAATCAGCTCAAGCATGTTTACGGTTTTACCTACACCCGCACCGCCGAACAAACCAACTTTACCGCCTTTAGCAAACGGGCAAACCAAGTCAATCACCTTGATACCTGTTTCAAGTAAGTCCACTGAAGGAGATAGCTCTTCAAAAGTTGGCGCTTTTTGGTGAATGGCACGACGTTCGTCACACTCAATCGGGCCAGCCTCATCAATTGGGCGACCTAACACATCCATAATACGGCCAAGCGTGCCAGTACCAACTGGTACAGTAATTTGGCTACCGGTAGATTTAAACACTGCGCCGCGAGAAAGGCCGTCTGAAGAACCCATTGCAATGGTACGCACAATGCCGTCACCTAATTGCTGCTGCACTTCAAGCGTTAAGCCTGCTTCGGCACTACTTGATGCATCATCAATAATCAACGCTTCAAATACTTTAGGCATTTGGTCGCGTGGAAACTCAACGTCAACCACCGCACCAATAATTTGCACTACTTTACCTGTTTTTACACTAACGTTTGCTGTACTCATTTTAATTTCCTATTCAAACTAATCTGTTGAATTCTAACTTAATGTTCTATTTCTGACCTTAAGCAACCGCTGCCGCACCGCCGACAATCTCGGAGATCTCTTTAGTAATTGCTGCCTGACGCGCTTTGTTATAAACCAGTTTCAGATCGCCAATAACTTCTTTTGCGTTGTCCGATGCTGATTTCATTGCCACCATCCGTGATGACTGCTCTGAAGCCATGTTTTCTGATACCGCGTTATAAACCAACGACTCGATATAACGCACCATCAACTGGTCAATCACAGGCTTTGACTCTGGCTCATAAATGTAATCCCAGTGTCCTTTTGCAGCACCAATTTGTAGCGCACTTTTGATAACACCACTGGTAGTAAGCGCTTCTGCTTTTTCATGCTCAGGATGCGTACCTAAACGCTCAGCGGTGAGTGGCAATAATTGCTCTAGCACCGGCTCCTGCTTCATGGTGTTGATAAAGCGCGTATAGCAAATATGTAGCTGATCAATTTCACCAGTGGTATAAGCATCTAGCATCACCTTGATAGTACCGATCAATGTTTCAAGATGCGGTACATCACCTAAGCCGGTGATATGCGATTTAACATTGGCACCAACACGGTTCATAAATGCATAACCTTTGTTGCCAACGGCGCTGACAGTAATTGCCTTACCTTCTGATTCCCAGTTTTTCATCTGGTTAATCGTGAGTCGCAACACATTGGTATTCAAGCCACCGCAAAGCCCTTTATCAGAGCTTACTACGATGATGCCAATATTCTTCACATTGTCACGCTTTAAAAGAAAAGGGTGCTTGTACTCTGAGTGCGCTAAAGAAAGGTGGGCAGCCACATTACGAATTTTGTCTGCGTATGGGCGTGATGCACGCATTCTATCCTGCGCTTTACGCATTTTAGAAGCGGCCACCATTTCCATCGCCTTGGTGATCTTACGTGTATTTTCTACACTTTTGATCTTGGTTCTAATCTCTTTACTACCAGCCATTTTATTGTCCTAATAGTTAAAGATTAGTATGCGTTTGTAGCTTTAAAATCTTGAATCGCCGCATCAAGCGCTTTTTCATTGTCGCCGCTTAAATCTTTACTTGATTCAATTGCGTCAGCAATTGTTTTGTATTTAGAAGCGATAAAACCATGTAATTGACCTTCAAATGCCAATACTTTGTTGGTGGGAACATCATCAAAGTAACCTTTATTAGCTGCAAACAAGGTAATTGCCATGTTTGATATGCTTAAAGGTGCATATTGCGCTTGTTTCATCAACTCAGTAAACATACGACCGCGGTCTAACTGTTTACGTGTTGCTTCATCCAGATCAGATGCGAACTGTGCGAACGCTGCCAATTCACGGTATTGAGCTAAAGCTAAACGAACACCGCCGCCCAATTTCTTGATGACTTTAGTTTGCGCTGCACCACCAACGCGAGACACTGAAATACCGGCGTTAATCGCAGGACGAATACCCGCGTTAAACAAGTCTGTTTCCAGGAAGATCTGGCCATCGGTAATAGAAATCACGTTAGTTGGAACGAAAGCAGAAACGTCACCGGCTGCAGTTTCAATGACTGGCAGTGCAGTGAGGGATCCTGTTTTGCCTTTAACTGCACCGTTAGTGAATTTTTCAACATAATCTTCGTTCACGCGAGCAGCACGCTCGAGCAGGCGTGAGTGAATATAGAACACATCACCTGGATAAGCTTCACGGCCTGGTGGACGACGTAATAGCAATGAAATTTGACGGTAAGCAATCGCTTGTTTAGTCAAATCATCATAAACGATCAATGCATCTTCACCGCGATCACGGAAATATTCGCCCATAGTACAACCAGAATATGGTGCTAGGAACTGCAAAGCAGCTGAGTCAGAAGCTGTAGCAGCAACTACGATGGTGTAAGCCATCGCGCCGTTTTCTTCTAATTTACGTACCACGTTAGCAACAGTTGAAGCCTTTTGGCCAATCGCAACATAGATACAGGTCATATTTTGACCTTTTTGATTGATGATGGCATCAATCGCAACCGCTGTTTTACCTGTTTGACGGTCACCAATAATCAATTCACGTTGACCACGGCCAACCGGCACCATAGAGTCAACTGACTTCAAACCGGTTTGCACTGGTTGTGAAACTGATTTACGCGCAATCACGCCAGGTGCCACTTTTTCAATTTTGTCTGTCAACTTTGCATTAACCGGGCCTTTGCCATCAATTGGCTGACCTAACGCATTCACAACACGACCTATTAGCTCAGGGCCAACTGGAACTTCCAAAATACGACCGGTACATTTACAAATGTCGCCTTCAGTAATGTGCTCGTAGTCACCTAGAACCACTGCACCTACTGAGTCGCGCTCCAAGTTAAGCGCCAAACCGAATGTATTGCCAGGGAACTCAATCATTTCACCTGCCATCACGTTTGATAGGCCATGAATACGAACGATACCGTCAGTCACTGAAATAACAGTACCTTGTGTACGCGCTTCAGCTGAGGTAGAAAAATTTTCTAATCTGCTTTTAATCAGCTCACTGATTTCTGATGTAGATAACTGCATTTACTAAACTCCTATAATTTTCTCTGGCTGTGCCTTATGCCGTAAGCGCGTAGGCTAAATTTTGTAACTGACCTTTGACGGACGCGTCTATCACGGTATCGCCAACAATAATTTTAATGCCGCCAATAAGTTCTGAGTCAACAGAAACATTAGCTTCGATTTTTTTACCGAACTTTGCCTCTAAACGTTTTACCAAATCTTTAATTTCTGCTGCACTAGGTTTAGCTGCGGCAATGATTTGTGCATCTAAAGTGCCTTCATCCTGCGCTTTTAATTCCTCAAAAGCCGTGACTATTGCTGGCAAAATAGATAAACGTCCGTATTCAACCAAAACCTTAATCAGGTTTTGTGCGTGCTCGTTGAGCTTATCGCCACAAACCTTCAAAAAGTTGGCCTGCAAATCAAGGCTCACTACTTTTGGATCCTGAATGTAAGCTTGCATTTGCGCATCGCTGACGACTGCATTTGCAAAACTTAACATTTCAGACCACTTCGCAAGCGCTTTTTGTTCGCTTGCTAGCTTGTAAGCAGCAACCGCGTAAGGTCTTGCGATGGTTGATATTTCAGCCATGTCTTGTTTTCCCTTATTGGTTCTTAAAGTTCCGCTGCGAGTTTAGATAACATTTCGCTATGTGCATTTGCGTCAATTTCTTTACGCAAGATTTTTTCAGCACCGGCAATCGCCAATGCAGACACTTGCGAACGTAAACCTTCTTTTGCACGGTTTACTTCTTGGTCTATTTCAGCTTTAGCGCCGGCTAAAATACGCTCACCTTCGACCTTAGCATTACCTTTAGCTTCTTCAACGATTTGTGATCCACGCTTTTCAGCTTGGCCAATAATTTCGCTGGCTTTTTGCTTGGCTTCGTTCAAAGTAAACTCTGATTTTTTAGCCGCAACCTCTAAAGCACTTCTGCCTTCATGCGCTGCTGCCAAACCATCAGCAATTTCTTTTTGGCGTGCTTCTATCGCATTTAACAGCGGTGGCCAAACAAATTTTACTGTGAACCAAATCAACACAGCAAATGCAATAGCTTGTGCGATCAGTGTAAAGTTAATGTTCATTTTTGATCCAAATTAAATATCATTAAGACTAAAATCATTTAAGATTAAATCGTTCATATAACAAGTCATTAGATGTGTGTTGGGTCTTTAACCAACCCAAACATATCATCTAGCGGCTAATTACTGAGCAACTACGCTTAATAATGGGTTAGCAAACGCGAACATCATCGCTAGACCAACACCAATAATGAAAGAAGCATCGATAAGACCTAATAGCAAGAACACTTTACCTTGCAATTGTGGAATCATTTCTGGTTGACGTGCAGCGCCTTCTAAAAAGCTAGCACACATAATACCAATACCGATACAAGCACCTGCAGCGCCTAAACCAATAATTAAACCAATGCCAATACCTGTGTAGGCTTGAATTGTTGATAATGCCGTTACTAATGATGCGTCCATTTTATTACCCTCTCAAAAATTAAACTTACTACCAAAACCACCTAAAAATAAAACTACTCAATTAAAACTAAACCACTTAAAAGCAAATTAAAACTAATGCGACTCATGTGCCATGGCTAAGTAAACCACAGTCAGCATCATGAAAATAAAAGCTTGTAACGCTACGATAAGAATATGGAAGATTGACCAGCCTGCACCTAAAATAGCACCGAAAATTGTGCCTGAAACACCAGTGGCGGCCCACAAACCTAATAGCAAGAAAATAACTTCGCCAGCGTACATATTGCCGAATAACCGCAATGAATGTGAAAGTGGCTTTGAAACGTATTCGATCAAATTAAACAGAAAATTGGCTGGCCATACCCAAACCTTGCTACCAAACGGTGAGCAGAACAACTCATGTACCCAGCCGCCTAAGCCTTTGACTTTAATAGAGAAGAAAATCATCAAAATCCATACAGACAAAGCTAAAGCAAACGTAGTGTTAATGTCTGAGGTTGGAACTGCGCGCCATTTAGCGTGCTCGCCGCCAAAGAATGAAACGATACCTGCAACCCAATCTACTGGTAGAAAGTCCATGGAATTCATGGCAAACACCCATAAAAACACGGTTAATGCAGTAGGGGCGATGAAACTATGGCGGTTGCCGTGGAAAATATTCTTTACTTGATCATCAATAAAACCAAATACCAGCTCAACAAACGCCTGGCCTTTAGTTGGCACACCTGAGGTCGCCTTACGCGCAACCAACCACACCAAACCCATCACCAGCAAACCTAGCGCTACTGACATAACAAAAGTATCTACATGTAATGTCCAAAAACCACCGCTGTCCGTCATCGGCTGCGCATTAAAGCTTAAGTGATGCTCAATATAGCCTGATGGAGTCAATGCATGTTGTGCGTTATCTGCGTGTTCTGTAGCCATAATCTGTTTTACTCTAACTAATATATTGTTTAAATTACACGTTTAACTTGATGACTTAGCGCCGCACCTGAAAATATAGCCGCTGCCGCCAAACCTGCAATCAGTGCAAACGGCACTAACTGCTTATAAAAAACAAATACGATCATCAAAACCGCGACAATCACTATAATCTTAATCGCTTCTGCCTTTAGTAAATTTACTAAAATAGCGCTTGCATCAGCAAGACCCTCAGCGCGCCGTGCCACCAATGAAGCCAGATAAGCGCCAACCAACACACTAACCCCGCCTAAAACTGCTGATATCGCGGCATGTAAACCAAAAAATAAAAACATAACTACAGCTACCGCCAATGTGGCAATGAGCTGGATTTTAAGCATTTTACTAAAAACATCTGAAGTATTGGATGCTGACAATGACTTAAACCTAGTTAAATTTAGAAGCTTTTTAAACGTTTTTATAATTATTTTGCGTTTAATTTTGAACTTGCCCAAAAGGCTCAAGTAGCAAAGATCGCGATTTTGAATTATTAACGATTTTTAGTCAAGGCTTAAGTTGCAAGGATCTACAAGTAGTTTTATGCAAAATGAAACACTTAGCGCGTAATTTTACTAATAATGTCGTCCAATTGATCTAAATTTGCATAATTAATTTTTAACGTCCCTGCGCCATTGGCACCCGCCTTAATGCTGACTGACGCGCCAAGTTTATCGCTTAAAGTATTTTGCAGTCTTAAAATATCCTGATTGGCTTTTGGTGTTTGCGCAGATTTCTGTGTGGGTTTAACGATTTGTTCGTTAAACTTTTTAACCAAATTTTCGGCTTCTCGAACAGACAAATCGTTATACACAATTTGCTCAGCCAGCATCACCTGTTGCGCACCGTCTAGGCCAATCAAAGCACGCGCATGCCCCATGTCAAGCTTTGCATTCATCAACAGGTCTTGCACAGGCGCAGTTAAAGTGAGTAAGCGCAATAAATTAGAAACGGCAACACGTGAGCGCCCAACCGCTAAAGCCGCTTTTTCATGCGTCATGGCAAACTCATCTATCAAACGCTTAATGCCTTGCGCTTCTTCTAACGGGTTTAAATTCTCGCGCTGAATATTCTCAATCAACGCCATCGCCAGCGCAGCTTCATCGGCAATTTCTCGCACCAGTACCGGCACTTCGTTTAATCCTGCAATTTGGCTGGCACGCCAACGACGCTCGCCGGCAATGATTTCATAATGCTCATCATCAATGTGGCGCACCAAAATTGGCTGCATAATGCCCTGCGTTTTAATTGAAGCCGCCAAGGTTTGCAAAGCAGCGTCGTCCATATAGCTACGCGGCTGATATTTACCTGGGCGTAGTTGCTCTACTTTTAACATCAATAGCGAATCCGCCTCGCCCACGCTACCCATATCGCCCGCGAGCAATGCGTCCAACCCACGTCCTAAACCTTTTAATTTAGCCATATTTTCTCTGCTTATATTTCTCTAAAAATTTACTTTTTAGAGATTACCTTTACTAATGATTTCTTGCGCTAATTCCAAATAAGCCACCGCACCTTTTGAGCTTTTATCATAATTGAGCACTGGCAAGCCGTAACTTGGCGCCTCGGCCAGCCGAATGTTGCGCGGGATGACTGTTTTATATACTTTATCGCCAAAATGGCTAATCAGCTGTGCTGACACCTGTTGCGCCAGCATATTGCGGTTATCAAACAAGGTGCGCAGCAAACCCTCTATTTCTAAAGTTGGGTTTAAATGCGCGCGTACTTTTTTAATGGTATTCACCAAGTCCGATAGACCTTCTAACGCGTAATACTCGCACTGCATCGGAATCATCACCGCACTGGCAGCCGTCAGCGCGTTCACCGTCACCAAGTTGAGGGCAGGGGGACAATCCAGCAACACCACATCGTAAGCATCGCCCAATTTGGAAATGGCGACTTTAAGGCGATTTTCACGTGCCAACTCGTTCACGAGTTCAACTTCGGCGCCGGCTAATTCTCTATTTGAGGGCGCAATGTCAAAACCGCCTTTTTCGCTTTTAATGACCACTTCTTTTAATGTTTTTTCAGCCAGCAATACATGGTAAATACTTAATTTGAGATGCGCTTTATCAATACCGCTACCCGTACTGGCATTGCCTTGTGGATCCAGATCAATCAACAATACACGCTTACCCAAGCTCGCTAGGCTTGCTGCCAAATTGACGCAAGTAGTTGTTTTACCCACACCGCCTTTTTGATTGGTGATTGCTATTATTTTCATTATATTTTTCTTTTAGTTCGCTTGTGCTTTAAGCGGATTATCTAAAACCACCAAATGCCGCTCAGCATCCAACCCCGCCACGTTTAGCACTTTAATTTTGGTAGGGATGATGCGGCTTTTCTCAAACTCATGTTGCGGAATTGTGCCTTTCATTGCCAGCCATTGGCCATTTTCAGCAAGCAGATGCTTAGTGAGTTTTACAAACAAGCCGATTTCTGAAAACGCGCGCGATATAATCACATCAAATTTTTCTTTAATTTCCGACCCTGTATTTTCGGGCTCAGCAACTTCCTGGTCCTCGATACGCCCATGGATTACGGTAAAGTTAGTTAAACCCAATTGCGCTTTTACTTGGCGCATAAAACTCACTTTTTTTAATACCGCGTCAATCGCCGTCACCTGCAACTCAGGCAAGCAAATTGCCAACGGAATACTAGGCAAGCCAGCACCTGCACCGACATCAAGTAAGTGTTTACACTCAATATAGGGCAATACAGATAAGCTATCTAATATATGCAATGTCACCATATCCAAAGGCTCACGGACTGCGGTAAGATTATGCACTTGGTTCCATTTATAAATCAGCGCTACGTAATCAAGCAGTTTTTGTTGCTGCTCTTCGCTTAAATTCAAACCCATTTCAAGCAAGCCTGAGGCTAGCTTTGCTTGCAGTTGCGCACGTGCGTCCGCCTTTAAGTTGCTAGGCATATTATTGGTCGTCATGCTGCGTTCCCTACATCTGGTGTTAAGGCATCAAGCTCAATTACTTTTGCGCGAGATTTACGTTTTAAATACACCAATAGCAGTGAAATCGCAGCCGGCGTAATGCCAGAAATTCGGCTGGCTTGACCGATAGTTTCGGGCTTTTGTGCGTTTAATTTTTGTTGCGCTTCAATCGGCAAACCATGGATTTGTGAATAATCTAAATCACTGGGCAATGCTGTGTTTTCCTGGCCACGGCTACGCGCCACTTCGTCGGCTTGGCGGTCAATATAGCCTTGGTATTTAGCGGCAATTTCCACCTGCTCGCGCACGGCTGGTTCAATCTCTCCCAAGCCGTCTGCGCCTAAAGTAAGTAGGGCATCGTAACTGACTTCCGGGCGACGCAATAACTCAAACAAGCTGTATTCATGCTCTAACGGTTTGCCGAACATTTCCACCATTTTATCTACAGGTAGATTTGCAGGCTGTACAAAGGTTTTTTTCAGTCGCTCTTGTTCACGACTTACGGCTTCAAGCTTCCGGCTAAACGCCTCCCAGCGCACATCGTCCACCAAACCCAGCTTGCGCCCAAACTCAGTCAAGCGCATATCGGCATTATCTTCACGCAGTTGCAGCCTGTATTCAGCACGGGAAGTAAACATACGGTAAGGCTCGCTCACACCGCGTGTAATTAAATCATCCACCAATACGCCTAAATATGCCTCGTCACGCGCCGGGCACCATGCATCTTTACCTTGCGCATACAGCGCAGCATTTGCCCCCGCTAACAAACCCTGCGCGGCGGCTTCTTCATAACCCGTGGTACCGTTAATTTGCCCGGCAAAAAACAAGCCTTGAATCGACTTGGTTTCGAGCGAACTTTTTAAGGCGCGCGGGTCGTAATAATCGTACTCAATGGCATAGCCCGGGCGCAGAATATGCGCGTTTTCTAAACCCTTTACTGAGCGCACTAGCGCCAGCTGAATATCAAACGGCAAACTGGTAGAAATACCATTCGGGTAAACTTCATTCGTATTTAAGCCTTCAGGCTCTAAAAATATCTGGTGCGAGTCTTTATCCGCAAAGCGGTGAATTTTATCCTCCACACTTGGGCAATAGCGCGGCCCTACACCTTCAATCACACCCGTGTACATCGGTGAGCGATCTAAACCGCTACGGATAATGTCATGCGTGCGTTGATTGGTATGCGTAATCCAGCAGGGGAGTTGTGCAGGGTGCTGTGCGGCGTTACCCAAAAACGAGAACACAGGCACAGGGTCATCACCGGGCTGAATCGTCATCACACTGTAATCAATAGTACGTCCATCAATACGTGGCGGTGTGCCGGTTTTTAAACGGCCTGCCGGTAAATTTAACTCGCGCAACCGCGCTGCAAGTGAAATAGACGGCGGATCACCTGCACGGCCCGCTTGATAATTCTGCAACCCAACATGCACCAAGCCACCTAAAAACGTGCCTGCGGTAAGCACCACAGATTTTGATTTAAACCGCAAACCAATTTGCGTGACCACGCCGGCAACGCGCTCACCTTCTAAAATGATGTCGTCAACCGCTTGCTGAAACAACCAGAGATTAGGTTGATTTTCTAATTTTCGACGAATCGCCGCTTTGTATAACACGCGGTCGGCCTGCGCACGGGTGGCACGCACCGCCGGGCCTTTGCTTGAATTTAAAATTCTAAACTGGATGCCGCCTTCATCGGTCGCCGCGGCCATCGCACCGCCCAAAGCATCTACTTCTTTAACTAAATGCCCTTTGCCGATGCCGCCGATGCTGGGGTTGCAAGACATTTGCCCCAAAGTTTCAATGTTATGCGTGAGTAATAGTGTTTTTTGCCCCATGCGCGCACTTGCAAGCGCCGCTTCAGTGCCAGCGTGACCGCCACCCACCACAATTACATCAAAAATATCAGGAAAATTCATGGTTTAAATTCTATCGCCTAATCACAAAAAACGTTACCGCTCAAGACATGGGAGTTTAACTTAAACTTGTGTTTAGGTCATGCTTAACAAGGTGTTTTATGCCGGTTTTATCACCGACCACTCCTTATTAGCAAGCTGGTCATAATTTCTTAACGAAATTGGCATAAAATTTCCTTATAAAGATATGACACAAGCCCTAATTAGTTTAGAATTGCTTCATATTTCAACTACAATCAATACGTTTTTTAACTGGATTTGGTTTTTTTGAATTTAGTTTTTTGATTTTTATTACTTAGGAGTCACAATTGAAACACACTCATCTTATTTTAGCCGCCTTATTAGGCTTAGCTACATTTTCAGCACAAGCTGCCAGCCCTATTACCAACGCTGAAGCATTAACAAAAAAATACGTAAGCATTGCACAAACGGTCAATCCTGAATTTGTCTCTTCTGTTACAGAAGGTAAAATGTTTTTTAATCGCAAAATCAAAACTGCAAACGGCAAAGAAATGGCCTGTGCATCATGCCACACCACCAACCCTGCCAATGTAGGTAAAAATATTATCACTGGTAAATCTATTGCCCCGCTTTCACCTGCTGTTAACAAAAAACGCTTTAAAGATATCGACAAGGTAGAAGAGAAATTTACTGAACACTGCAATGAAATTATCGGTGCAGATTGTACCGCTGCAGAAAAAGCAAACTATATTATTTATCTGTTAACTGAAAGAACACCAACACCTCCAGTTAAAAAATAATTTAACGTTAAAATTAAACGTTAAAAATTAAGAAGCAGTGTTTCACGTGAAACACTGCTTTTTTTACGCCTAATATGTAGGAGCGAATAAATTCGCTCCTACATAAATCTATATACCGCACCGCTTTAATATACCAAGCCGCCACAAAATCCAACAAGCCTGCATTTTTAATATAACCGTACACCAGTTGCATATCCGCCTTTTGTACGGCAGATTTGACCTGCCCCCAATAACACTACCAACTGATTCTGAAAAAAGTCCGTCTAAAAATCAGGTTGCCTGCCTTAGTTTTTGTGCATAGATTGCAGGCGGCATGCGCCCACAACTGCTATGCGGCCTTACTTCGTTATAATCCTTTCGCCAGCTTGCAATGGCTTTCTTTGCTTG
>JBAYTS010000008.1:0-80908 GCA_041675545.1 Methylotenera sp. | reverse complement strand
GGCAATAATCTTGCCTGCCAAGTCAAATTCAATCACGCCCTGAATTTTGTTAATGGCGGAAATTTGACCAGCATTATTCGCCGCGTCTAGTTTCTGTTCGGTAATATCAATGGTGTAGTTCACTAATTTAAATGGTTTACCGTTAAAATCTAGTATTGGGCTATATGAGGCCTGTATCCAGACTTCTTTACCATCTTTTGCAATCCGTTTATATTGACCGATGTCACTGCCGCCCTCAACCAATTTAGCCCAAAAGATTTTATAGGCTTCACTTTTGGCAAAGTTTGGGTCTAGTACAATGCTCACATGCTTGCCTATCAATTCGTTAGCCGTATAGCCCAGCATATTTAGGTAAACGTCATTAGCCTGCAAAATCGTACCATCTAAACCAACTTCGACGACCCCTTGCGCCTTCTGTATTGCGTTAATTTTACCTAAATAATCATTGTCCCTAACTTTTTGCACAGTGATATCTGACGCATATTTAACGACTTTTACAGGCTTACCATAAATATCGATAATGGGGTTGTAACTTGCTTGCATCCAGACATCTGAGCCGCTTTTACTCAGATGTTTATATTGCCCGGTTTGATACTCACCACGTTTAAGACTTGCCCAAAAATCACGATATTCTTTTGAGTCGCGTTGTGTGGCATCTAAAAAAATACTATCAGACTGACCAACTATCTCATTTGCGGTGTATCCAAAGATATCTAAAAAGCTTTGGTTTGCACTGATTATTTTGCCTTCCATAGATAACTCAACCACACCTTGAGATTTACCAATCGCAGCAATCTGTCCCTCGGAGTCAGCCGTTTTTTGCTTGTCTTTAGTAATGTCAGTCATATAACTAGTGACTTTATATATCTCGCCTTTGGCATTTGGAATAGGGCTGAAATAGCCTTGAAACCAATGACTTTCTCCATTTTTAGCCACAAACTGATACTGCCCGGTATCGTTCTCACCACGAGATAACTTATCCCATAACGCTTGCATTTGTTGGGTATTACGCACTTCTTGAGAGAGAAAATCATAGTGGTGGCGCCCTACCATCTCATTTGATTGGTAGCCTAGTGCGTCAACCCAGTTTTCATTAACCGTAAGCAAGTTACCTTTTGGGGTGTATTCAACCACACAACGGGCTTTGTCTATTTCACGCTTTAATGCATGAAACTCTGCCACCTCATCTTGAAGCGCTTTGTATTGTTTACCTTGAAATACATGACTGATTGATTCAAAAAAACTCGCACTCATAACTACCCCTGCATAGATTTAAACTTATTTAATCCAAATAACCATTTACGCTGCAACCGCATCCATCAGCGCCATTTCCTGGCTACTCATCAACTGCTCAATATCTACAAGTATCAGCATTCTTTGTTCCAAAGTTGCAAGGCCTACAATGTATTTAGTATCAATACTGGTCACCAATGACGGCACATCGCGAATTTGCTCGTCTTTCAAGGCAATCACATCAGATACGCCATCTACCACCACGCCGACGACACGTCCGTGCAGGTTTAGAATAATCACTACCGTGAGTTCGTTGTATTCAACTTTTCCCAAGTTAAATTTAATGCGTAAATCAACAATCGGTACGATTTTTCCGCGTAAATTAACCACGCCTTTAATAAAATCAGGCGTGTTGGCAATTTGCGTAACGGCATCGTAACCGCGAATCTCTTGCACTTTAAGTATCTCTAAGCCATATTCCTCAGCACCCAATACAAAAGTTAAGTATTCACCTTCTGCGCTTTTTGCTTTTAACGCGTTGCTGGTCGCAGTATCTGTACTCATGTTGTAAGCTCCTTATGCATTTCTTTGGTTTTGTAATGGTTGATTATTTTGGTTTGAAAACGGTGGTGCGCCTGTGAGGTAGTTGGTGTTTTGCCCCATTTGAATAATGGCTGAAACATCTAATATCAACGCCACACCGCCATCACCCATGATAGTGGCCCCTGAAATACCCGGCACTTTTTTAAAGTTGGTTTCTAAGCTCTTAATGACGACTTGTTGCTGTCCAACTAGTCGATCAACAAATAAGGCAGATTTTTTACCATCAGACTCAATGAGTACCAGCACCCCTTTTGTGGGGTCGGTAATGTCCGTTGCGTGATTAAATAAACTATGCAGCGCAATAATCGGCAGGTATTCACCACGTACATGTACCATGCGGCCTTCGCCGGTCACGGTTTTTATGTCCTCCGCACGCGGTTGTAGTGTTTCTACAATCAGGTTGAGCGGAATCACATAAATGCTCTTACCTAGCGACACTGACATACCATCAAGAATCGCCAATGTGAGTGGTAATGAAATTGAAATAGTGGTGCCAAAACCTAGTGCTGAGCGAATTTCAACCACACCGCCCATTGAGGCAATATTTCGTTTAACCACATCCATGCCCACACCGCGACCTGAAACATCGGTGACGACTTCAGCAGTAGAAAAACCCGGGGCAAATATAAGCGCGAATACTTCAGTATCTGACATGTTTTCGCTCACTGCCAAACCATTTTTTGCCGCTTTTTCTAGCAGTTTATTGCGATTTAAACCGGCACCATCATCGGTCACTTCAATCACGATACTGCCGCCTTTGTGTGCGGCAGAAAGTGTTAATGTGCCGGCTTCACTTTTACCCGCTGCCCTACGATTAACCGGTATTTCAATACCGTGATCAACACTATTGCGCACTAGGTGAGTTAGGGGGTCCACAATGCGTTCAATCAAGCCTTTATCCAGCTCTGTAGCAGCACCTACTGTGACAAACTCTACTTTTTTATTGAGCTTGGCGGCCAGGTCACGCACCATGCGTGGAAAGCGTGAGAACACAAAATCCATCGGCATCATACGGATAGACATCACGGACTCTTGCAGATCTCGCGTGTTACGGGTGAGCTGGCCTACGCTGTTAATGAGCGCCTCGTGATGCACCGGGTCTAGGTGGCTGATGCGTTGCTCAATCATGGCCTGTGTAATCACCAACTCGCCAACAAGGTTAATGAGTTGGTCAACTTTTTCTACGCCGACGCGGATAGACGAGGTTTCTGCATTAGATGTGGCTTTATCTGACTCACGGCGACCAGGGCTTCTTCTTTCAACGCCACCTGGGGCAGTTGAGCCAGCTTCTGTAGCGGCTTCAACAGCCGCCACAACGGCAGGTTCACCGCTGTTAGCAACGGTCAAAACAGTATCATCGCCAATTAAAGCGGCAGCAACAGCATCTGGATGCGGTTGGAACGGTGCAAAAAAGCCATAACCTTCCTCTACTTTTTCTTTACCTTCTTCTTCAAACAAGCCATAACCGACTTCTTCATGAATTGCAACGCCTGAGCCTGATGTGGCTTTTGATTCTGTTTTTGCAGGTTCTGGTGCTGCAGTTGCAACACTGACTTCTACAGCTGGACTAACAGCTGTAGCCGTTGGCGCTAATGTAATCACTAAGTCATCGGCATCCACAATAAATGAGCAGATAGAAACAATATCGGCCTGTGAAGAATCTGTAGTAAGTGACAATACATAACGACCATTGGCCTGCTTACTCACCACCACCAAACCCAATAAGCCTAGCTCCTCCTGCAGGTTTTCAACGTCTCTTTCGGTAATTTCGGGCATCACAATGTTAAAGCAGCTGGACCCGTCAGGAATCTCATGTTGCGCAACTTCAGCCGTGGCTGAATACTCAACTGGTGTGGGTGCAGAAGGTACAGGTGCGGCTACGGGCGCAGGTGCGGCTACAGGGTGCGCTGCAATCACAACACCACTGGCATCTGAAAGTGACTTCAATACCATTTTGACATCAGCTACTTGCTCTTGATCAACCTCTGTGGCATTGCGATGACCGTTTAACTCCATCGCCAACACATCTTTTGCTGCCAAAAAGGCATCCACATGCTCAGCTGTCAGGGCCATTTCATGCTTACGAATTTTGTCCAGCAGATTTTCAAGCACATGGGTAATTTCGGTCATGTCCATAAAGCCGAAAGTGGCCGCCCCGCCTTTAATAGAGTGCGCCGCCCTAAAAATGGCATTCAACTCTTCATCATCCGGGCTTTCCATATCAATGCCTAACAGTAGGCGCTCAGCCTCTGCCAATAGCTCGTCTGCCTCATCAAAGAAGACCTCGTAAAACTGACTCATATCAATTGTCATTGCTGTACTCCGCTTATCAACTTACTTCCTTGCTAACTATTCACCATCAACATTTGCTCATTTAACCTTCATCATCCTGAGTATCAAGCGAGAAAGTTAAATTTAAAGTTAAGATCCGATGACCTTTTGCACCACTTCAATTAACCGTTTGGGGTCAAATGGTTTTACCAGCCAGCCATTAGCACCTGCAGCCTTACCTTTAGCTTTCATTTCATCACTGGATTCCGTAGTTAGCATCAAAATTGGCACAGTTTTATACGAGCCCAATTCGCGTAAATGCTTAATAAGCGTTAAGCCATCCATAATCGGCATATTTTGATCTGTCAGCACTAGGTCAACTGTTTTCTCTTTTGCCTTATTGAGGCCATCTTGCCCATCCACCGCCTGCACAACATCGTAACCCGCGGCTTTAAGACTAAATGCCACCATTTGGCGTAGAGAACCTGAGTCATCCACTGCTAGAATTGTTTTTGCCATTGCTTTACTCACTTTTTCATTGTTAACAAAATTCACCTTAGATCTTACAAAATCAAGGCGCTTTAATGCTTAACCTACACTACTTAACGGCATAAAATATGATTTATTTAGCGATTGTTGCTAAAAAAGATCAATTTCCCCTGTTGCCATATCTTGCTGACCGACTGAACGACGCAAGCCACCGGACAGCGCATGACTACCCTCATTTAAGCTATGGCTCATTGCATCTAAAAATTTGGCAATTTCCTGATGCTCATGGCTTGGATCCATCTCGCCACTATGGGTTTCTATTTCATGCAACAAGTTTTTTAAGCCATTCACGCGTTTGATGGTTCTTGAAATCAACTGACTGGTAAGGTCTTGAAATTGCAGGCTAGTCACCGCCGCGTTCACTTCTTCACCAATTTTTTGTTTAAAAGCATCAAGCCTATTGAGCTCTGCTTGATCAAGCGCATATTTAGCGACTAATGCATCTAACACGTGTTGTTGCTCAGTCACGGCCTCATGCACCGCTGTAAAACTGGCACCAAGCTTCTCAATGGCTTCGCTTAATAAAAATGTAGTTTGCAGCAGGTCTGCCTCTACCTCTACTAAATGCTGCTTACCATGATCAGATACTGCGCCCAGCAGCTTTCTTAATTCAGCAATCGGTAATGTTTTCATTTCCATACGAGGTATCTTTCAAAATACTTACTTTCTATAAAACCAACTAATCTACAGCGTTGCGCCAACTTAATGTTTTATTTGTGTTTTAAACAACGTTTACTGCGCTAGCGTTTGATCGATTGTTTCACTTGTTGCATCCGAAGGTAGATTGATGGCAGCG
This sequence comes from Methylotenera sp., assembly GCA_041675545.1. Classification (GTDB taxonomy): domain Bacteria; phylum Pseudomonadota; class Gammaproteobacteria; order Burkholderiales; family Methylophilaceae; genus Methylotenera. The sequence continues at coordinate 75,456 of JBAYTS010000008.1, read as the reverse complement.
CTATCTTTCATCGCATCTTCTTCAGCTTTTTTATTCATTACAATAATGCTGATACGCCGGTTGATTGGGTTAAGCGGATCGTCTTTATCAAACAGTGAAGCCGAAGCCAACCCTACAACACGCAGTAATTTTGTTTCATCCATACCGCCAGCAACCAACTCACGGCGCGAAGCATTGGCGCGATCCGCTGATAACTCCCAGTTGCTATACGCTTTACCACCGCTTGAATAAGATGCTGCATCAGTGTGGCCAGACAAGCTGACTTTATTAGTAACGCCGTTTAACATTTGGCCAATTTCTTTCAAAATCTGCTTGGCATAAGGTTGCATTTCAGCTTTTGAAGATTCAAACATCGGTCGGTTTTGCTCATCTACAATCTGAATTCGCAAACCTTCAGTAGTGATATCAAGAATAAGTTGTTTTTTAAACTTGCTTAAGGTCGGACTATCTTCAATGGTTTTTTCCAGCTTGTTTTTCAGCTCTACAAGTTTTTCAGCTTCTGCTTTCTCAAGCGCGGCTTTGGCATCTTTAATATCCACGGCTTTTTGTTTACCTGGCGGCCCATCAACCGGCTTTACCTGCCCTTGCTTTTTAGTGAGGTCTTTACCACCGCCACCTTTAATCAATGTATCACTGGCCCCAACTGAGGTGCCGCCCATGAGCGCTACCCTTAACGGCGTTTTAAAATAATCAGAAATTCCTTCTTTTTGCGCTTTTGAGGTAGAGCCTAGCAGCCACATAAGCAAGAAGAAAGCCATCATAGCGGTAACAAAGTCAGCATAGGCGATTTTCCATGCCCCGCCATGGTGGCCACCACCACTTTTCTTGATTTTTTTTACGATAATCGGTCGGTGCAGTTCTTCAGCCATGACTATCCCCGTGATTAGTCATCTTATTTCCCTTTAGTCTGTTTAACATGGGTTTCAAGCTCGGCAAATGTAGGGCGCTCTGTTGAGTAAAGTACCTTACGACCAAACTCAACTGCAATGGCAGGAGCATAGCCATTCAGGCTAGCCAACAAAGTAACTTTAACTGTTTGGAACATTTTGGTACCTTCTTCAAGCTTTTGCTCTAACAAACCAGAAAGCGGCCCCACAAAACCATAGGCCAGCAAAATACCTAAGAATGTACCCACTAATGCATGGCCAATCAAAACGCCTAATTCATTTGGTGGTAAATGCAAACTTTCCATGGTATGCACTACCCCCATCACCGCCGCTACGATACCAAAAGCGGGTAAGCCATCCCCTAGTTTTGCAATACAGTGCGCAGGCACATGCCCTTCCATGTGGTGCGTTTCAATTTCATTATCCATGAGATTTTCAACCTGAAACGCATCCATATTGCCAGACACCATCAAGCGCAGATAGTCGGTGATAAATTCAATAAGGTGATGATCGTGAAGCAGTGCTGGATACTTGCTGAATAATGGGCTTGACTCTGGGTTTTCTACATCATTTTCGATGGCCATCATGCCATCTTTACGAATCTTGGTAAGGATTTCAAACAGAAGCGCTAGTAAATCCATATACAGCGCCTTGTTAAACTTGGAGCCTTTAAACAAACCGGGTAACGCTTTAACCGTAGCTTTGATGGCCTTGCCATCATTACCTACAACAAAAGCACCAAGGGCACCACCAAAAATCATGACAACCTCCAGTGGTTGCCACAAGCCACCTAAGTGCCCCCCTGCCATTGCATATCCGCCAAATACGGCTCCGCAAATAACAACATATCCAATGATAATAAACATTCTTTAAGCGCCCCAGAAAGATGATTAACTCTAAAAATTACTTTAACTTACTTAGTACAATAACCAATATAGCGTAATTTAATTGTTTGAATAAAGCGATTTTTTCAAGCCAGCATTTGAATTCACATGGGATTAAATCAAGTAAGCGCCTCGCCGGCATTGATTAGCATAAAAAATCAACTAGTTACCGTAAGGTTTTATTTTTAATTTAATTCAGTGTAAATACTAATTTTTTATTTTATTTCCCACATATACAGACTTTTTTCATGATGTCTTTGCTTAATTACTTGCGTAGGCGGTACATTTTCAATTTCAAATTCATAACTAATAAGTAAAGTGCCTGTGCGCATTTCCACTTGTGCTTTTTGCCACAGCGCCTGCATAGCTGCGGGCGATAAATAAGCAAAAATCACATCGTAATTTGCAAAATCCAACGCGTGATAATCGCCAAATTTAAAAACTGCACGAGAGCGTTTAAGCTTGGCTCTCACCACACTGACCAACCAAGGCAATGGCGCTATTTCAATGCCCTCAATCAAGCTTTCTGGCCGCGCTTTAGCTACGCACATGGATAAATCACCTAAGCCGCTACCTATATCTATCAAGCGTATCGGCTTATTTTGTGGCAAAAGACTTAGCACTTGCTCCCAAACGACTGGGCGCGAGGGGAAAAATGGTACTTGAGTACGAAATGTCGTCCAGTACAGACTTAGCGTGACAATAAAACCTATCAAATAGAATGTATTGGGAATATGCAAAATTGACATTACCCAAACAACCATTGGAAAGCCTAAATGTATCCAACGCCACCAAGTAGCCATGCCTGACAAATGTGAAAAAAAAGCTGCAAACAATGCCTGCAGCAATACCAACGTAAAAATGGGGTAAGTTAAATCAAGATTAAAAATGATTGCCATGAGCCAGTAAATAGCCCATGTAACACAAAACACAGTAAATAAAGCCACGCACTGAATAAGTACAGCTAAGGTTGCAGGTTTTAAATTAAACTTTGCAGATAGGTTTTGCTGCATTTAATAAGCCAAAAAAATTACAGCTTAACACCTCAATTAAACACGAGGCTTAATTTTTCAGCATTAGGAGTGGTTAATTATTTACAGGCAGGCAACTAATTTTAGTTCAGTTGCCGCATTGTCAGGGTTGATATCTATTTTTCAAGCGATTTACTTATGGCGTAAATCTTGGAGCGCCTCGTTCATTTTGAACAGCACTATCAGCAATTCACACCAAATTCTTGCCGCCACTGCACCACCAACACCATATAGCAAGCCAGTAAAGAAATTACCTATTGAGAACCCGCCATAACCACCGAACATAGTACTCAAACCTGCCACTACAGCCGAAAATAGTAATAGCCAGTAAACGAATGTAATGATTTTTGGGGTGAGCATGCTATCGAAAAATAAAACGTCTTTCATGAAAATCCCCCTTAATTATTGATTTATTATCGATGCAGTTGTTATGCGGTCATTGGCACTAATTTATAACTTAGCGCTTTGGCTTTTTTTGTTTTACCCGCACGAGAAGGCACATGACACAAATTACATACATAGCTATTATTTAGATCATAGGCGTTCACAATAAAATTGCCGCCACAGCAACTGCAACTTTGCAGTTTTAACATTTTACTTTCTACAAAGCGTACCAATGTCCAAGCGCGCGTCATTGATAATACCGGCTCAACGTCTGAACCTTCCTGCTCTACTTGTTGTAAATATAAACTGTAAGCCTTGATAATTGCATGAATACCAGTTACATCAGTGTAATCCACCATAAACTTATAGATATTAAAGAAAATAGAAGAGTGAATATTCGGCTGCCAAGTCAAAAACCAATCAGTCGAAAAAGGCAGCATGCCCTTCGGTGGAGAAACACCCTTTAGCTCTTTGTAAAGTTTAATCAAGCGTTCACGAGAGAGCGTAGTTTGCGCTTCAAGTAACTGCAATCTCGCACCCAGCTTAATCATTTGCATCGCTAGCTGAATTTGTTCGGACTCATTCACTACGCTTTTCTTATTCATGATTTTCTCCTGGCTCAACTTCAATCCAATACTACGCAAATGCCTCAGTCGCCTGACCAGACATTAAAATTGCGGTATGTAAATGTGCTTGAGCGCGATCTTTAGTGTAATTAGTCAACATACCCAAAATTGCACTGTCATCAAACCGGAAGCGCGCTAACATCATATTGGTGCTGCTAAGCTTAACAAGTTGCAAATTACTTAAACCCTCAAGTAAATCTGCAATCTCTTTACTGATACCTAATCGAAAAATTGCGGTGGCTTTATCAGAACGGATAAGTTGTTGCGCCAACATTAAATAGTTGAGGTTGGCGTCTTTAATTTCCGACATCAAATCTATTTCATTCATTTTTGTTCCCGATTCTTTAATTTTTGCATCTGTTAAAAACGTACTATCTTGGTTAGACGTACTTTGAGCCTTTAACACATACTTAACAATTGAGAACCTTCGGTTTTTTGCGTAAGTGACACAGACGCAAACACGTAGGTGTTTGTCTTACAAACACCTACGTGTGGCTGGTACATATTGAGTATTCTGTTGTATTTATTCACCATGCAAATTAAATATAACAGTATTTTTGTATAAATTAATTAACTTTTAATATTTATCCTAAAGTTTTTTTGGTGTTTGCCGTTATTACCAAATCAGCAGCAATCGCGCCCGCAAGCAATAATACAATTACGACGTCACCTAACATAAACTTATATCGGCAACGATTCGATAAACTTTAGGGTGTTTAGCAAAATAATTTAAAATAAATTCAAAATAAATCATAACTAATTGTTTATATTATAAAAATAAATTTAAATTATTTTTATAATTTCTAAAAACAACACTGCAATAAGAGACTTATCAACAAATTACATCTCGTCACTTCAAGAAAAGGCGGTTTTCACCCTTTTATTCCAAAGATGCAATTACATCGTTTCAACTAATAATGGCTACCATTCGGTATAAAACCCAGCTTATTTTTCACTAAATAACTAGGGCTACTTAAAAAACGGGAATCGTCATGGCTGAAGATAGCGATTTAGAGAAAACAGAACCCGCCTCGCCCAAGCGCATAGAAAAAGCGCGTGAAGAAGGTGATGTGCCCCGCTCACGTGAGCTGGCGACGCTTACTGTGCTGCTCGCCGCTGGCTTAAGCATGTTGATGATGGGCGAATATTTGAATCAATCATTAAAGACCTCTATGAGCGAGGGCTTGCGTTTTGATCGCGCCATGGCCTACGACCCTATTTTATTGCTGATTAAGATCGCTAATGGCATTTATGATTTAGCACTAGCATTTTCGCCCCTCGCATTGATTTTAATGATCGTGGCCTTGAGCTCGCCCGCACTTATTGGTGGGTGGAATTTTAGTGAAAAAGCACTGATACCTAAATTTAACAAGCTGAATCCGTTACAAGGCATCAGCAATATGTTTTCAAAAAACTCCGCCATTGAGCTTGTTAAATCTGTGGCTAAAGCTGTTTTGGTGGGGACTGTTGCTTTTATGGTGATTTCAAATGACATGGAGGCGATCCTTTCGCTTTCATTGTTACCGGTTGCGGCTGGTATTTCACAGATGGGTGACTTACTGTTATTTGGTTTTTTATCCATCGTGAGTGCTTTGGTTTTGATTGCTGCGATTGATGTGCCGTTTCAGCTATATAACTATGCAGAAAAACTCAAAATGACCAAAGAAGAAGTCAAACAAGAATCTAAAGAGTCTGAAGGCAATCCTGAAATTAAAGCTAGAATTCGTCAGCAACAACGTGAAATGGCAAGACGCAGAATGATGGCTGAAATCCCGAATGCCGATGTTGTGATTACCAACCCAACACACTATGCCGTGGCAATCAAATATAAAGAAGATGGCATGCGTGCGCCGGTAGTTGTAGCTAAAGGTGCTGATGCGGTTGCGTTAAAAATTCGCGAAATTGCGGCAGACAATAATGTACTTACGATTGAATCTCCAAAGCTGGCACGTGCCATATTTACCCACACTGAACTAAACGCTGAAATACCGGAGGCGTTATTCTCAGCCGTGGCTGAAGTTTTGGCTTATGTGTTTCAAATGCGTATCTTTAAAAAAGATGGCGGCTTGCGTCCGGAAATTCCAAATGCATTGCCTGTACCCGATGCGCTTGATCCGCATAGCTTAATGCCAGCCCCTAGTATGATTAACAACGCCGCAGATGAAGAAACTAATGAATTAGGAGTATTAGCCTAATGAACTCACTTAACCTACCAGCATGGATGAATAATTTCGGCAGTCGTACCGTTGCGGCACCGCTTATCATCATATTGTTATTATCCATGATGATTTTGCCGTTACCTCCAATCGCGTTGGATGTTCTATTCAGTTTTAATATCGCACTCTCTATCATGGTATTGCTCATTGGCTTGCAAACCACTAAAGCGCTGGATTTTATCGCGTTCCCTACCGTACTGTTAGTAACCACGATGCTGCGTTTATCTTTAAACGTCGCCTCAACACGCGTTGTGCTAACAGAAGGCCACACTGGGCCTGACGCTGCAGGCAAGGTCATTGAAGCCTTTGGGCATTTTTTGATCGGTGGCAACTACGCTGTCGGTATTGTGGTGTTTATCATTTTAACGATTATCAACTTTACTGTTGTAACCAAAGGTGCTGGTCGTATTGCTGAAGTTGGCGCCCGCTTTACCTTGGATGCCATGCCTGGTAAGCAAATGGCAATTGATGCTGATTTAAACGCAGGCTTGATCGGTGAAGATGAAGCCCGTCGCCGGCGCACGGAGGTTGGTCAGGAGTCTGAGTTTTATGGTGCCATGGATGGTGCAAGTAAATATGTGCGTGGTGATGCTGTGGCAGGTATTTTAGTCACCATTATCAATATTGTCGGCGGTTTAATTGTAGGCATGGCGCAACATGATTTAGCGTTTAGTGACGCGGTTAAAAATTATACGTTACTCGCGATTGGTGATGGCTTGGTTGCACAAATTCCGTCCCTTATTATCTCTGTAGCAGCAGGTGTGGTGGTATCCCGCGTTGCCAACACAGAAGATATTGGTGGTCAGTTGATGACTCAGTTGTTCTCTAATCCAAAAGTCATCTATGTCACCGCAGGCATCATTGGCGGCATGGGCGTTATTCCCGGCATGCCTAACTTGGCATTTTTAACACTCGCTGCCGTGCTAGCTGGCATGGCTTACATGGCTAGTGAGCGCCAAAAAGTAGCGGCTGTCGAACCTGAGATTGAAGAAAAAGTAGAAGCGCCCGTAGAGGCTGAGGAAGCTAGTTGGGACGATGTTACCCCTGTAGATATTGTAGGGCTTGAAGTAGGTTACCGCTTAATTCCATTAGTCGATAAATCGCAAGGCGGTGATTTACTCAAACGCATTAAAGGCCTGCGCAAAAAATTTGCACAAGAAATCGGCTTTCTCGCCCCTACCGTGCATATTCGCGACAACCTGGAGCTTAGGCCATCTGGTTATCGCATTACCCTCAAAGGCGTAGAAATAGCCAGCGGTGAATCTAACTTTGGTCAGTTTTTAGCGATTGATCCCGGCATGGTAACGGGTGCTTTGCCTGGACAAATCACCACTGATCCAGCGTTTGGCTTGCCTGCGGTATGGATTGATGCCAGCATGCGCGACGGTGCGCAAAGCATGGGCTACACCGTGGTGGATGCAGGCACTGTGGTTGCCACGCATTTGAATCATATTATTTCGATGCACGCGGCTGAGCTATTAGGTCGCCAAGAAGTGCAGTTATTACTTGATCACGTCAGCAAGGAGTCACCCAAACTGATTGAAGACTTAGTACCAAAACTGCTTTCTTTATCTGTGATTCAAAAAGTACTGCAAAATTTATTAGCCGAAGGTGTACATATTCGCGACATGCGCACGATTGTGGAAACCCTGTCTGAATACGCAAGCCAAACACAAGATACCAGCGAACTCACCGCACTTGTCCGCGTTCAACTGGGTCGCGCGATTGTGCAACAGTTATTCCCTACCGGCAATGAAGTCACAGTGATGACACTGGACAACAATCTTGAGCGTTTACTGATGCAAGCGATGCAATCCAGCACAACTGGCTCAGCCATAGAGCCGGGCATGGCAGAAACTTTATCAAGACAAGCCGAAACTGCAGCAAAACAGCAAGAACAAATGGGATTTACTCCCGTATTACTTGTAGCGGCACCGCTTCGAGCCGCGCTATCTAAATTTTTGCGCCGTGCGGTGCCACACCTTCGTGTGCTGTCACATGAAGAATTACCAGATTCAAAAACCATACGCGTCACTAGTCTTATTGGAGGTTCATGATGAACATTAGACGATTTTTTGGCAAAAACTCTCGCGAAGCACTCAGCACAGTGCGTAAAGAATTAGGCGATAACGCCGTGATTCTCTCAAACCGTGCTGTACATGGCGGTAATGAGATTATGGCGTTTAGGGAAGAAGACATGGATGCTTATGTCAATAACGACGCGCCCGTAAACCATGTGCAGGAGTTTAATTACGCACAAACTGAAAGCCGTGAAGAACCCACGACATTGTTATCGCTTTTAAATAAAAATAATCGCGTACAGGCACCGGAATTACCTGTGCAAAAGGCTGATCCAGACCCTAAAGAAATTCGCCTTGCCAGCAACATGAATACTACTGATCTTGACATGCAAGCTGAACCTCAACCAAGAGCGACATCCGCAAAAAAACATACTCAAGAACAATCAGCCACTAACCAGCAGATGGCGTTTATGCTGAGTGAAATGCGTAATATGCGCAATGTGATTGAATCACAACTCACGGCAATTTCATGGGGGAATATCCAGCAGCGTGAGCCGGTAAAGTCTGAAGTATTAAGTACCTTATTAGCCGCTGGTTTTAGCCCTGCATTATCCAGATATTTAGCTGAAAAATTACCTGCAAATTTGGATAGCAAAAAAGCCACAGCATGGGTTAAATACATTTTGGGCCGAAACCTGAACACCATTGAAAACGAAACTGAGGTGTTAGACCAAGGTGGCGTGTTTGCTTTAATTGGCCCGACAGGGGTTGGTAAAACCACCACCACAGCAAAGCTAGCCGCACGTTATGTAATGAAACATGGCACCCAAAACCTAGGCTTAATCACCACGGATGCCTACCGCGTTGGCGGACATGAGCAATTGCGCATTTACGGCAAAATACTTGGGGTGATGGTACATGCAGTGAAAGATGAAGCTGACTTAAAAATCGCACTCAACGAACTTAAAAACAAGCACACCATACTGATTGATACCGTAGGCGTCAGCCAGCGCGACCGCATGGTGACAGAACAAATTGCCATGCTATCTGGCACTAAAACGCCGATTAAAAAACTATTGTGTTTAAACGCGACAAATACCGGTGAAACATTGACCGATGTGATTCAAGCGTATAAAGGCAAAGGACTGGATGGTTGCATTATCACTAAATTAGATGAAGCGGCCACCATCGGTAGCGCTCTGGATGTGATTATTAGAGAGAAGTTAAAATTGTTTTACACCGCTAATGGGCAACGCGTGCCGGAAGACATCCACGTAGCGAATAAATTAGACTTGATTCAATTAGCGCTTAATTTAAAGTCTGCCAGCCATCAACCATTTCAATTTTTAGATGAAGAAATACCATTCATCATGGGCAACACAGTCAGTACAGCAAATGCACTGCAGTTAGCGGAGATTAGCCATGTCTAGCTTTCAAAATGATCAAGCCGCTGGCTTACGCCGCATTATGGCCGCACCCAAGCCTAGAATCGTGTCTATTATTTCAGCAACCTCTACACAAAATCAGCCGCGACTAATGAGCAATCTTGCAGCTTCTATCATAAGCCAAGGCAATGATGTGTTAGTGGTGCATGCTTCACATGAATCGCGTGAAGCTGATTATGAAGTCGATAAACTCCCCTCTTTGCTTGAAGTTGCCTGCACAAAATCGTCCGTACAGCATGCCACAAAAAAAGTTAAGCTCGGTTTTTCTGTAGCAAAGTTAATGCCTAAAAACCTGTTAGCCAAGCCTATGGATACTGACGCCAGCACACCGCTTAATCACGCGTTTAATCTGCTGGCACAGTCTTATGAAATCATACTCGTTGACGCCACACTCAATACACAGCAAGTATTGCCGCTAAAAATCCTCAACGAGAGCGAAATAATTATTCAGCTCAACCGCAAACCTGAATCCATCACCCAAGCCTACACCCTCATTAAACAAATTTGCGGTGAGCTTGGCAGACGCTCTTTTGGCATTATTGTGGATGAAGCAACAGATGCCCAAGCGCAAATTGTGTTTCGCAATATATCGCAAGTTGCAAAGCGCTTTATGCAAATTGAGCTTGAATACTTTGGTGCGGTGCCAACAGACGACCATTTAAGCCGCGCAACTAAACTTGGACGCTCTGTGATTGATGCGTTTCCATTAGCCATTGCATCTACTGCACTGAAACAAATTGCACAACGCTTAGACTTCAAGCATGATTACGCTTCCAATATGAAGACGGCATCGTAATCGCTAAACTAAAGAATTTTTATGTACACAGCGCACGGAAAAAAAGACCAAAAAGACGAGTTGCTCAACCAACATGCGATCTTAGTTAAAAAGCTGGCTTACCAGCTAAAGGCCAAACTCCCGCCTAGCGTGGAGCTTGATGATTTAATTCAGGCGGGCATGATGGGCTTGCTGGATGCAGTAAACCGGTACGAAGACACACATGGAGCGCAATTTGAAACCTACGCTGCACAGCGGATTCGCGGCTCTATGTTAGACGAACTTCGCAGCTCAGATTGGCTACCGCGCAGCATCCGTAAAAACATGCGCGATGTTGAGCATGCCATCAGCCAGCTTGAACAACAGCTCGGCCAGCCGCCTAGTGAAGCTGACGTTGCAAAAAAACTTAACCTATCCCTTGCCGATTACCACGGCATGCTAGGTGATTGCAGTGGTCACCAATTAGTGTATTACGAAGACTTTCATGATTCCGACAGTGGCGAGCATTTTCTGGACCGTTTTCAAACCGACAACGCTAGCGACCCCATTAAAGGTTTGTTAGTCAGTGACTTTCGTGATGCCTTAATTGCCGCTATTGACGCCCTACCGGAGCGAGAAAAACTTCTGATGGGGCTCTACTACGAGCAAGAGCTTAATTTAAAAGAAATCGGCGCGGTAATGAACGTATCAGAATCACGCGTATGTCAATTACATAGCCAGGCCGTAGCCAGGCTACGCGCACATTTAAGAGAGAAATCATGGACTGGGGTAGTTTAGCCGGCATCGTCATCGCCCTCGCAGGTATTCTGCTTGGGCAAGCAGTTGAAGGTGGGCACATTAGCTCACTGATACAGCCTGCCGCTTTGATGATTGTATTGATGGGGACTTTTGGGGCGGTGTTACTACAAACCAACCCTAAAACCTTCATCGCTGGCCTTTTAATGATTCGCCAGATATTCAGGCTACCCGTTGACGACAGAAAAGCACTGGCAGTACGCACCATTGGCTGGAGTACTTATGCACGCAAAGAAGGCATTTTTATGCTGGAATCACACTTGCGGAGAGAAACCGACCCTTTTGTGATTAAAGGTTTAAGACTCATGATTGATGGTACGCCACCAGAAAAAATACGTGAGATTATGGCGATTGACATGTATTTTCATGAAATGCACCTGCGTAATGCAGCCAAAATTTGGGATGCTGCCGGCGGCTATGCCCCTACCGTAGGTATTTTAGGTGCGGTGCTGGGGCTCATTCATGTCATGGAAAATCTTTCTGACCCGAGCAGGTTAGGTGGCGGCATTGCGGTAGCTTTTGTCGCTACAATTTATGGCGTTGGTTTGGCTAATCTGGTATTTTTGCCGATTGCGGGCAAACTTAGAGCCCACATACAAAATGATATGAAACGCCGTGAAATGTTGCTTAACGCATGGGTATCCATTGCCAATGGCGACCACCCAAGAATTGTTGAAGAACGCCTTGAAGCGTACTTAAAGTAGCTGTTTAAAAAATCATAGTTTTTAAATATCAACCCAAGCGCTATATTTAAAGCATTAAAAAATCATGATTAGAAGAAAGCCATTTAATGACGATGAAGACAACCCAGACCGCTGGCTGGTTTCGTATGCAGACTTCATCACCTTGTTATTTGCATTTTTTGTAGTGATGTACGCGATTTCATCCGTAAATCAAGGCAAATATACACAACTTACAACCTCTATGGGCACCGCATTCAGTGGCGACGGCGCATCAGGTCTCAACCAAAACAGCAAGCAAAAAGGCTTAGGCGCTGAAGGTAAAATTAAAGGTCAACAAACCTCACTGATTAAACCCCTGCCGCTATCCTATCTTTACAGTGAAAAAATGCGCAGAGAACGTGAATCAATGACCAGCATGGGCATCGATTTATCAAACACGTTATCGCCATTGATTAGTGAAGGCAAAGTTCGTGTCATCCAAAATAACCGCGGCATCAGCATAGACATTCATGACAGCTTATTATTCACCCCAGGCTCGGCTGATTTATCAGCTACAGCAAGTAGCATCATGGGTGAAATCGCCACCTTAATTAAAGACAACCAACGCGCCATTCAAGTAGAAGGGCATACAGACAACATCCCTATTCACAACGATATATTTTTCTCTAATTGGGAGCTTTCGGCAGTAAGAGCAAGTAGCGTCGTCAGAATGCTAAGCAGTGCCGGGATTGCAGATGCACGCCTGAGTGCGCTCGGTTTTGGCTCTTCACAACCCATTAGTGAAAATGAAACGCCAATTGGTCGCGCTAAAAATCGTCGCGTATCTATCATGATTTTGTACGAGTCACAAAATCGGGATGACTCATCACAAATCATCTCACCACAAAAAACGGTAAGCCATTGATTCACAAACGCTTATGATTGAGATTAAATACAGATTTTCCATTAAAACTAAAAATTTAAACTCCATCATGCTGAGCAGCGCGAAGCATCCAGAGGTTTTTGAAGTGATGCTAATGGATGCTTCGCGCTGCTCAGCATGACGTTAGGTAGCGTTATCTATCAGTAGCAGCCATCTTATAAAACAAAAAACCCAGCCACTTCACGTGTGCTGGGTTTAATTGAAGCTCAATTGCTTATAGTTTACATGTCATAAAACAATTGATTCTAAATTACTCTTTACCGATTTGATACACTTCTAAGTTGTCTTCAACAATTTTACCTGTTGCAACATCCACTTCAACTTTGTACTCTTTACCATCAGCTGTTTTAATATCAAATTCGTATGATGCTTTACCTTCTGGTTCAAGCTCATACTCAGTTTCAACCACAGTGCCTGCGTGTGCTGCTAATGCGGTAGCTTTAGCATCAGCTTCACTTACTTTAACAAGCGCTTTGAATCTAGCGTCATCCGCTTTAACTTCCTCTTCCACTTCAGTAATTTTGCCCGATTTAGCATCACACTCAACATCCCAAGCTTTACCATCTGCTGATTCAATATCAAACTCATAAACACCAGATTTACCTTCAGCTTTAAACTCAAGCTTTACAATCGTACCATCGTGTTTTGATAAAGCTGCATTAACACATTTACCTAAATTATCATGTGACTTTGGTTTAAAGTTTTGATGACCTGCCACTGCTGTATTTGCAAAAAATGCTGCTGCTATTAAGGTAGTACCTAAAGATAAACGAAACATAGCAATCTCCTATTATTATTGAATAAAAAAGCAAAAAACACGTACTAAAAACACGTTAATTTTACCGATTTATTTTACCTAAAATCTCTATGTGTTTGATTACATTTACAAAATTATTACATTTTGGTTGTAATAAACCAATTTTTGGTTGTAGTAAACCACTTTAAGTACAAAGTACAACCACTCGCTACTTTGAAATAGCAAATTTCATTAAATCCAAGATGTTAATTTAGCGTTTTAGAGCGCCTGCAACCAATTTATAGCTGCCATTTATTGCTGTTTACGGTGATTAAAATGCGGTGAATCAGATAAATCAAGATTCTCCATTAGAACCTAAAAACTTAACTTAAACCCCGTCATGCTGAGCATCGCGAAGCATCCAGAGGTTTTGAAGTGAGGCTACTGGATGCTTCGCGGTGCTCAGCATGACGTTGGGTAGCCTTATCTATCAGCATCCATCATTTAGCTAATAATTCAGGCTAAATTTCACATTAAAATTATGCGGTTAACTTTATTCAAAAACCATTCTATTGATACGGCACGAATCACTAATGTAGCGTCAGCCGCATCACATCGCCCTGCTGCTCCATACGAAATTGCCCAATCACATTCATGCCTAGCAAAAAAGTATTGCCCAAACCATTGCTATAATTCACTTTTACATTTTTTAATCTAAATTGCCCAATTGTCATTTCACGTGCGGTGCCTAAACAAACATTCACTACGCCATTGGCAGTTTGTGTTTTATATGGCTCACAATCAGTTACTCCTGCATGCTTGGCAAAATCTGACGATACGGCGGTAATGGTCGCGCCTGTATCTACTAAAAAGTTGATTGGCACCTGATTGATGCTACCTTCAACCGCGTAATGCCCACCTACCACACGCTGCAAATTAAGCACGCCAACACCCTCTGGGCGCTGATCTTGCCTACCCTCAATCACACCTAGTGACTTGCTGTATGAAAACATAATATCGGCAGGTGCATCACCAAATGGCATAAGTCGTAAGTTAGCGACCTCACCGCCTTTAATTTCCAGCGCTTGCGGTGCAATAACCTCTGCGCCATTGATAAATCCCTTACTCAAATTACACCACGAAAGCCCGGCCTGCACTTTTAAATCATAATTGGCTGCGGGTAATTGCACTTGGCTAGATTGCCGTGGATGCACCATCACCACCTTAAAACGCGCTGCCGTTGCGGGGTCAGATAAAATTAACAGCATTGGAAATAAATGCTCGTTAGACACATAAAATCGTGAATGTAGCTTGTTTTGCTGGTGTTTAGCTTGAGGATAACTAAACTGGCTACCATTGGGCGGCAAACTCGACTCGCAGCCGTCAACGTTTACCATGACTGGTGCACTCGGCTCTGTAGATGGCGGCGCTAAATTTGTAACCTTACCCGTTAAACGCTCAAAAGCATGGCTAAACCGTGTGGATAAATCCATCACGGGTGCCCACTCAAACAACCAAACCCAAAACCCGATCATCAAAAACAAGACCACCAGTTTTAACGCACCACTTAATGCAGATTTTTTGGATGTGGGTTCAGTCATCACGCTATATTCAGTTTTTAAATATCAATAACCACTATCAGTAAACGCTATCACCATCAACGGCATAAGCGTCTATTTTTACCTTTACAACCTTCAAACAACCAAGCCTCGCCTTTTTCAATATAGTAAGCATCCGCGTTCAGCATCACATATTTATCATCATGAATAATCGATGTGCTAATCAGCAACTCCACACCTGTTTCACCTGGATTTTTTGCTTGATAACCGTCATAGGCACCTGCCGTTGCCGCGGTTGCCAAAACCGTACCGGCTGTTGAGCCATAACGTAATGCATCACGCAATATCCAAAACCCTGCAACCCCTGCTGTAGCCATGCCAGGTTTATAACCAAAAGCCTGTGGATCAAAAGAAGAAGCATGACGAATCACCTGCGCCTCATAACCAACCTCAATAACGCCCTCTTTTTTGGCAGAAACCACAAAACCTGCATCAAGCAAACCCGCGATCATATACTTACGAAACGCTCGGCTAAAATCAGTATTCGCATTGTCAGCCACATACAACGGCTTATCTTTACTCAACGTCTGCTTACCTAACGCCAAACGCGTTTGCTCCACCGCATCCACCGCAATCACACCCCAGTGTTGCGCCGCCATGGCTTTTTTCTGCTTACCCTGTGGAAAGTTTTCTGCCTGTGGGATAGAAGTGGCACAACCTGTTAAAAACAGTGCAAAAAACACAATCAGTACACCGGTTAAATTCATGTGGCTTTCCTTTAATTTTAAATTTTTCATTTAATACGCTCTACCATTCTTGGTCTGAAAGTGGCTCAATAGCATCGCGGGTTAAATCTTCTCCATTTTGAGGGGTGTCAATAATATGCGGCGTAATTAACAAAATGAGCTCTCGCTTACCTTTTGACTGTACTTTTCGTTTAAATAGCTCACCTATAAAAGGTATATCGCCTAACAATGGCACTTTCTGCTCTGACTCACTATCATTGGTATCAATCAACCCTCCAATGGCAACTGTTAGGCCATTTTTAGCCACCACGGTACCTTGGATATTTGAGGTACGCACGGAGTCAACATTAAAGCTCTGTATATTTGAACCAACGGGAATTGGGATGGTGCTTGCGCCACGAAGCAGTGACGATGAGTCTTGCTGAATAAGTAACGTAACAGTGCCGTCAGCATTGATTTTTGGCATCACTTGTAACGTATTGCCAATATTTCTAATTTCAGTCACAGGAATAATAGCTGGCGCGCCTACAGAAACACTATTCGCCCCTCCTGCTATCGCATCAAAACCCGTAGTGACTACCTGCTCGGTACCTACAAACACGCGGGCGGGTTTATTATTAGTCGCTAATAGAATAGGTGAGCTCAACGTGTTAATTCTGTTATTTTCTTGCAACAATTGAATACGCGCACGAATTTTGTCATTCATAAATTGATAAACGAATGTCCCCCCTTCCAACGCAAAATTGCCTAGCCCTAATACATTTTTTACACCTGAAGATATAACACCAGTAGAAGTTAAAGTGGTTTGATTTCCAACAGGGCCAATGGTTTGTGTGTTTGTTGCATTCACTGGTGCAGGAGTAAAAAGAGGAGTTTTATCTTGATCAGTAGGAGGGCCAAACACTTGTGCTGAGTTGGGCACATAATCCAAATCAAAAGATTGTCGGTATGAATCACCTACATCTAAAGAGAGAATTTTCATTTCAAGTAGCACTTGTTGTGTGGGTCTATTCATCTGATTAATGAGTTTTTCAATCTCTAGCATCGCCGCATTGTCGCTAGTACGGACTATGATTAAGTCATGCTCACGATTTAGCGTAATGAAAATTGGCTGCTCACTACTAGTTATGCCCTTTAATGCTTCTGATGACAACGCATTGACATCCCCATATTTAGCTAAAGTGTTACCCAACGTTTGCAATTGCTCAGGGGTCAGTCTATCTTTCACTGCGCCTGCAGGGTCATCATTATTCACATTATTATTAGCGTTATTATTTTGCCTATTCACAGTAGTATTACGTGTAGTTCTTGTTCGGTTACTATTACTTGTCGTTGTTGTACTAATTGATGTTTGTGATCCACTGCCACCTAAGCTAGGCATGACGGTTGTGTCTTCTGCCCCTAACGTTAATCTAACGCGGTCACCGTAAAGGTCGCGAACTGCTGTAGCAACAATAATTGCGTTGGGATGCAATACATTAAATACTCTGGTTGTATCTTCTCGATACACCACCATGTCACGCTGATATTCATCAGTACTCATGATGCGATAAGTTTTGCTGATTTTATCTTGTCGATACCAAAGCCCGCTGTTTTTGCTAATCGTGTCTAACGCATCTTTAACTGTGATGTTTTGCAAAAAAACCGTCACATATTTTTTAGCCGCCTCTTCAGTCGCCACTATGTTTAAACCTGACATATCTGCAAGCGCACGCGCAACATCTACCATATTGGCCTGCTTAAACTCCAGCTTGCTGATAATGGCATTTTCAGCGGTAGTTGCTGGTTTTTTAGGGAATGAAGTTTTAGATTTAGAGGTAACACTATTATTGCGTAACGCTTTTGCCGGAACCGGTGTTGGGTTTGCTAATGCGGTTACGGGTTCTATCACACGCTCACCCTCTGCAATGCCTAATACAGAAGGCTCCGCAGCAACTGAATCTTCATCTGCCGCATAAACCTGCACTGGTAATACAGCCGACAATGCAATACCCAACACCGCCACTTGCAAACAGCCGCGTATTGATAATCGTGATTTTTTTGCCACCATAACTTGATTCATTCTTGTTTTATCCAAAATCATATCTAAAGGTTTATTCATCACTCAAACACTCATCGCACCACAATGACCTGATTGACTTGGCCTGACTGCACTTTCACACCATTAGTACTCACACCGATGATTTTTAACACACTGTTCTGCCCCATTGCCTGCAATCCAATCTCATCACCCTCGCTCACCAAATACACGCCGACACCATCAATATCCAGTAGTGCCGCTGCTTTTTTGTTGCTTTTAGTTACAAAGCCTTTTAGACGCATTTTGGGTACTGCCTGAGCGCTATAGCCAGGAATAAAGCCTTGTGCGGTGCTTGCACGTTGTGCCGCTTGTGCGCCAACTTCGCCATACATTTTGTCGCTGGTGGTAAATGGGTCGCGCGCGGCTCTGCCGTTTTGTTGATTTTGACTATTAGCACCGTAATAGCCTGAAAAAGCATCTGCCGCCATGACGTTAGTCGCTATAAAAAGCGATAAATAAATACCGCTGATAACTTTTATCGCTTTTTGATGACGCTTAATTAAACTCAAAATTATTAACCCTTCGATACCAAAGAAAACATGGCCTGAAAAAACGCGTAATACACGAAACCGACAATACCGCCAATCACCAATATCATGGCGGGCTCTATCATGGCGCTCATGCGCTTTACGCCTACTTGCAATTGCATTTCATAAAACACGCCCACTTCTTGCAGCACTTGATCTAGCGTTCCGGTTTTTTCACCAACGGCTGTCATCTGTATGACTAAATCTGGAATAGCGGGATGCTTTAAGCTGGAAGCTAAATCGCGCCCGGTTAAAATTTGGTCAGCCGCTAGAAATAGCTTGGTAGAAATTAAGCGGTTAGCAATCACCTTGCCGCATATTTTGAGTGAATCGTAGGCGGTTAAACCGCTGCGTAACATCATCGATAGCGACCAATTAAACTCTGCCATCGCGCCATGAGAGAGCAACTTGCCAATTACTGGAATTTTTAACAGAAAACTATCTATCTTAAGGCGACCCAATGGCGTGTTATAGGCCATGGCTACAGCAATTGCGGTAAAAATAAACGCCCCTAAAATATACAATCCGTATTTCAAGGCAAAATCTGAGGCATCAATTAAAAACTGGGTAGAAGCAGGTAGCGACTTGCCTTTGCCCACAATAAATTTAGCAAACGTTGGGATAATTTTAACCACCAAAAATATCACCACGCCTATTGCCGCAACTACAACTACTGACGGGTAAATCATGGCATTGATGGTTTGTGATTTAAGCGCGGCTTTTTTCTCAAGGTGGTCTGCCAAGCGGTTTGCTACCAAATCTAGCGAACCCGTACTTTCTCCCGCCGCCATTAGATTAACCGCAATGGTTGGAAACACATCGCTATGCTTCTCCATGGCTTGTGACACTTGGCTACCGTTTTCAAGGTCGCTTAGCATCTCACCTATAACCAAACGTAAACGTCCGCTTGAAATCTGGGTTTGAGAGAGCTGCAAAGCCTGCATCACTGGCAAGCCTGCGCGCAACATAAATGAAAGCTGCTTAAAGAAAAACACTAATTGGGTTTTAGAAACCGAGCGATACTTATTTAAGCTGGCAAGATCAAACTCCTGCGACAAGCCGCCTTCAGCTTTACCGGCTTCAGCGTTAATTTTAATCACATACAGCCCTTGCTCTTTTAAAGCGGCTGTTGCCATATTGGTGTCCAAGGCCTGAATGTTGCCTTTTCTTTCTTTGCCTGCACTATTGATAGCGGTATATTTAAATTTTGCCATCGCTAATGCCTTTTTACCGCAACGGCTTGCAACTCAGTAATCGTGGTAATGCCAGCCAAAACCTTAACGGTGCCATCCACCCACATTGGGCGCAGGCGCTCGCTGCCAGCGCGTTGTTCCAGCTCTTCTTCTGTACAGCCTCTGGCGACTAGTTTACTAAGCTCTTCATCAAACCATAGCGTTTCAAATAAACCCAAGCGCCCGCGATACCCTGAGCCCTGACAAAAAGCACAGCCTTTGGGTTCGTAAATTTTTGCTTCAGCCTCAATTGGCAAGTCTAATAGTTTTTTTTCTTCAGCCGTCGCGACATGGCTAACTTTGCAGTGTGAGCATAATTTACGCACCAAGCGCTGTGCAATCACCGCGTTCATGGTCGAGCCGATTAAAAACGGCTCAATGCCAATATCTTTCAAACGGCCAATAGAGCCTGCCGCAGTGTTAGTGTGCAATGTTGAAAACACCAAATGCCCTGTCATCGCGGCCTTTAGGGCAACGTCTGCGGTTTCTTCATCTCTAATTTCACCCACCATTAGCACGTCTGGGTCGTGGCGTAATAGTGACCGTAGCGCACTGGCAAACGTTACTTTTGCACCGGTTTGAATTTGCGAAACGCCTTCCATCACATATTCCACCGGGTTTTCTACCGTCATAATGTTGATGCTAGGCGAGCTGATTTCACGTAATGCCGCAAATAACGTGGTTGATTTACCGCTGCCGGTAGGGCCTGTGAGCAAAATCATGCCAAATGGCTTTCTAATGGCTTTGTTAAACATCAGCAGATCTGGCTCAGACATACCAATTTTAGCTAAGGTTAAATCTTGTGCATCTTGCCCCAGCACGCGCATGGTCACACGCTCACCTAGCCGCGTTGGCGCGGTGGCTACGCGCACATTAAACTCACTATCTATTGGCGGCGGCAAGTAATAAGCCATGCCGCCATCCTGTGGCTCGCGCTGCTCGGCAATATCTAAATTTGCCAACACTTTAATGCGTGAAATAAGCCCGCTCGCCACCATCGTGCTATGCATATTGTCTGTCACATAATCTTGCAACTCACCATCTACACGCAAACGGATGCGCAAACCATATTCATCTTGCATTAAATGCACATCTGACGACCTGCGCAAATAAGCCTCTTTAAAAATACTATCAAGCAAGCTGACTAAATCCACCTCGCCTGCGGCCGTTGGCACACTGATGGGCGCGGCGGCCTGGTTAAGATACGCACGGTTAATTGCCGCATTCAGCGTGTTAGGCTCAGCCACGGCTATACGTAACTGGCTACCTAAAATGCGCCTCACGGTTTCTATACTGGCGCGGTCGTCCGGGTCTGCGGTGGCTAACAATACGCCTGGCTCATCATGCGCTAATGGCAATAAACCTTTACGCCGCACCAACGCTTGCGGGATTTTTTTCAGCAATTCAGCGTCTGGCGTGGCTTGCGCGTAATCTACAAACTTTAGGCCGCGCATCTCGGCCACCGCACGATAAAGCACACTGATAGGAAAGCGATAATGCGCCATAATCGCATCTAAAATATCAATGCGCTTGCGGCGCGACTCTGTGCGTAACTGATTAAGCGTATCCGCCTGTATCAGGTTTTGTTTCAGTGCCGCCTCTATCAACTGCTCAGGATTTAATGCCATCAATTAAATCCTTAAATCGCAATAATCATACGTGCGGTAATCGGTTGCGGCATACCCTGCGGCGGCGTTTGAATCGCCACATCAATATCCAGCTTAACAATGGTGGCCTGCCAAGGCATAGAGCGCACTGATTGAATAAACTTTTGTAAATCGGAAAAATTGCCTTCAACGCTAATACGCTGAAAAGGCCGTGCGGTTTCCAGCTCATTCACTAAGCGATAAATCAGCTCACCTTCTTTGGGAATACCGCCGGCGGCAGAGGCTACCACACCTGTTTTAAGCGCATTAGCTCTGGCTGCCCGATTTAATTTTTTTTGTGCTCTTTTAGTTAGCCTAGGTTTATTGGCCTGATTAGCCGCTTCGCCATCTTTGCTTTGTACCAAGTACGGTACATTTTCAATCACCCTCACCCCGCTCGCACGAGCGGCTTCGGATATTTTAAGCACCATTTCCTGGCTATCGGTAGGCGCAAGATTTTTTTCCAACGCATCAAGATTAGCGCGCGCATTCACCATGACGCCTTCTAAGTCTTCCAGCTTTTCTTGTAAATCCTCAGCATCCTCGCCCGGTTCATCCGGAAAGTTCGGATTTTTAATTTTATCCTGATTCACTTTAACGGTCGCTTGCAACTCGGCTAGCTGCTTGGTCTGCGGCACAAACCTAAGCAAACCATAACCACCTGCCACAAACGTAGCCGCTACTATAAAAATAAGCACCTGCTCACGATTACTGATTTTATCTAACGCCATTATTGCACCCCCGCAGGTGTAGCCATTGCCTGCGCGCTGCCAGCGGCAGTTAAAGCGCCTTTGTTAACTGAATACTTGCCCGTCGCCCAAGCTTTATCGTCTAGCAAGGTTGCGCTAAAGCTCACAGCAGACCCCATCAAACCCAAGCGCCCCGTTTGGCTAGACACCGTCACATCTTTTAACTTATAACCTAAAGGATTTACCGCCACCTGAAACGTTTTAACAAACTCCTGTGCAGATTTATCATTTAACGCCCAGGCATTAAAACTAAAGCCATAAATCGGGTCTTCTGCAATGCGGTCTATCACCACTTCATCTGACACCGACCGATTTAACTCACTTAATAACGAAATAATCGTTTGGTTACGCTTAGGCAAATCGGCAGATAACAAACTTGCGGCAGCTTCGGTTTCTTTTTGCTCTGTTTGCAACGTTTTAATACTGTCTTTAAGCTTTTTAATCTCATCCACTTTAGCTTGTATTCTGGCAATGGCATCATCAACCACTTTTAAGTCTTTACTCACACGCTCATTTTCAGCCTCAATCAAACTTTGCCGCACTTGCAGCACCGCCTCTGCCACGCCTATGGTGAGCAATAACGCCAACCCAGCCAAAATAGCCCGCACCTCTAAACGCTGTAGCAAACCGGGCTGCGGATTGCTAACAGGCACGCCGGTTACAATATGCGCGCCTTTCATTTTTAGCACATGGCGTGCCGCACCCAGCATACCCAAAGTGACTATGTGAGATGTTCGCGGCAAAGCTTTAATCGGTTGCGGCACCATCGCCTCTAAACCGCTGGCTAATTTACTGGCTTCAACTTCATGTTTAGACACTGAATCCACCAGCCACACCGCGTCGATTTCAGCGGTTTCTAGCGAATGATAAGTTTCAGCAACATTGGCTACCGTGTCTTGCAACGTGTTGGGCTGAATATACAAACTATGAATACGGTTACCCGCAATACGCACCCCGGCAATGACAGAATCATAAACCTCTAGCAACAGCTGGTTTTTATAGCCTTTGTTGCCTAAATCAAGCAAGCTGGCAGCACAACCTGCCAACGGGTACAGGTACTCAAGCTTAATATGCTGTGCGGTAAACGCCGCCTGCCATTGGCGCAGCAAACTTTGGTTTACCCCGCTGGCAAGCCATTGATACATATTGCCAGACTCAGCATCATCACTCGCCAGCAAACCCTGCGCAGACCAGCCAGATTTAATTTCGTCACCGGCTGATTGAAACCAGCCTTGGCTATCTAAACACTTTTGCAACTGCGCCTGATTGATATAGCCCATTTCAATCGCCACATCACCAAAACGTTTATAGGTAAACGTCTCAGTAGGGCTTAAGGTATGTGTGTTATTGCTATAGCCTTGCTGGCTAATCACGTCTTCAATCTGCTCAGGCGTCATGTAACCCAATGCGACCAACACCCTACCCAAAGCTAGCGTGCTTAAATGCTGGGTAATAAGCGGCTCTAACTCCCAATTGATTTTTTCTGCCACTTCAGCCGGCGCTAGTTTGTTTTTTTGCGGAATAGGCAAATCAACCATTGCCAGCAACACCGCAGGCGTGAGCAACACCGCCGACTTACCAACCCAACCCTGCTCGCGCACATGCTTCACCACCTCAGCCACGGCGGCATTAAAATCCAGCAACTCAGAGCTGGCCTCAAACGTGCTGGCAACCTCATCGCCATTACGCTCAACCACGGCCGCTCTTAACCCTGCGTGGTCAACCTCGCACACCAAAACAGAATTAACCCGCTGTAAAAACGGGAGCTTTTCAAGTAAATCATTTAAACGCATTTAAAGGAGATTCCAAGTAATTGTGACTTGAGGGGTGTTGTGAGTTACGGTGAAGTAGACTGGACTATGATTAACAACACCCGCGTTTCCGAGAGTAGTTTCATTACAATCACCATCGTAAACAACGTCGTTTGAATAGTCTGCAATTGCTTCAGGCAGATTGTCATTCTGAGTACACCAAATTACAGCCGCAAAACGGCCAATGGGCAAACCAGACAAATCAATTGTTTGTGCAGGTGCCTGTGTTAAACCATTGGTTAATACGAATGTAGTATTGGCAACTGTTTCATTTATATCTGCGGCATCCGCCGTTGCGTCGCCATTATCTATATAACGATATATTTTGAGTTGTAGTTGATGTGGAGAGTTTGCTACTGGGATTGTCAATTCATCAGGAACGTCATCTGGCGTTCCGACAGCAACGCCATCACTTACTGCACGATTAAAATGAATATTAAATGTGATAGGTGCTGTACTTAACACCCATTCGTTTTGATTCACCATGTTCAAGTTATTGGCGGGGTAATCTTGTGCAGTTTGTGTTCCTCCCACATTCTTATCGCTACCCAAGCTTTGTATACGCAAATCCGTTATATCATCTAAATTGGCAGGGTTCACTGGGGAGGTAATTATGCTCCAATCAAAATCACAAGCATCACCAGTATTCTGATCAAACCAACCATCGCCATAAAAACCGCTACCTGCGGTATAAAGATACGGTCCACGCCAGCCACCGCTCACGGTGTTGGTGTAATCAGTGGGTGGCACGGCAACTATGTAATTTGGAATTGCAACCTCTGCAAACACGGGTTGCTGAATATTGATATCTGCTGTAACTGCATTATTATCATGGTCAAATCCGCAAGGTGTATCGTCTAAAAAGTCTTCATCACTATCAAAACTCACATTGCGTTCTATTAGCTCAGAAATACTAAGTGGCAAGCGCCCCATATCAGCCACATACCCTGCCACATAGGGAGAGCCGTTTAGGCTTACATTAGGTTCACCTATAATGGCTTTGCGGATAGCATCCCAACGTTTTTCGGTTTCTTCTTGGCGCTTCCAGTCGCCATCGTCAATCAGCATGCTGGCGCTGCCCAACGCCACTAGCCCTAACAAACCTATCACCACCAACAACTCCAACAACGTAAACCCACTGCATTTATTGGGTCTAGCGCTCACTTTTACCGCTAATACCTCAGCTAAAACCCAGCGTGGCTTTAGCGTGGAATATATACACTTAAACTTACTATTCACACACGAAGCCAAAAAACGCAAAAAACCACGGCGCTGTTTAGCGGCATGGCGGGTATTGGGCTTTAGCTCAAATATCACAGGCATGTTTATTTTTTATACCATCATCTTTTTTTAAATGTTGCCTTTAACTATTCGGCACATACAGTAATGAGGCAACGCTGTTAACAGCGCTGCCTCTTGCCTTACGCTTAAAATCTATAACGATTCAATTAAAAATCAATTATGGGTTCATGCTTGCAATGCTTTCGTCAATTACTTTACCTTCTGTATCAACGATAGCGATAAGTGTTGGTTTAGCTTTTAAATCAGCTTCCACAACGTCACCAACAGTGCCATCTTCAGTACCCATGTGGAACAAAGCAACATAACGTGCATAGTTAGTAGCTGGGTTGATTGTTTTGCTTACGTAAGTTGGTGCTGTTGAAATAGCAACTGCTGAATCAGCTGTGCTGTGTGCAGCATCGTGACCAAAACCTACCGCAATAACAAAGTGACACTCGTCATCTTCTAAGAAATCATTGATGACATTTAAACGAGCACTATCAGCAGCAGATAAAGCAATACCATCTAGTCGGGAAATATCCGCACCACCAACTTTACAAGCCGCAGTAGTAAATGCCGGCATTACAGAGATGTTAGTTAAGGCAGTGACAGCCTCTTCAGTAACAGCAGTACCCGCAGCGCCTTCATTGTGTTGCAAGTTAGGGTCAACATTAGCCGTTGCAGGAGCCAAATTACGTGTTTGAATGTCATTAATACCAACTGCTTCTAAGCTAGCTGCTACTGCAGATGTAAAAGCACCTGCTGGTAAAGTTACTTTACCGAAAGCTGCTTGAGTGGTAGCTGCCAAGAAATCTGGTGTATTACCATCTTTAGCCACTAGGTTATCAAATTGGCTTGGGTATTTAAGTTCAATGGCACGATAAGTACGAATTGCACGGTCTGCACCTGCTGTGTTGTTTGCAGCAGCGGTTGCTTGCGCGTTATCACCTACACCGTCATACGCTACTAAAGCACCTACTGATAACACGGCTAATAGTGTAATTACCACTAATAGTTCTAACAGGGTGAAACCCTTTTGTTTAAATTGCATCATCTAAATCTCCTTGGATATAAAAAACCCCATAACTGTATTTTTAAGACTGCGCCAATCTGGGGACTTATCAACGCATCCATTTGTTACACCTGAATCCCGTGACTACTGCTTTGGTAAAACAGCTTTATCACCAAGGAGGGGAGGATCAGACAATCCCGACACACAACCAACCAACTAGCCAGTAATCACCCCATGTGTGCAGAGCTTATAATGCAATCAGCGTGCCAACTAATTGTAAGTAAATGTAACCTATTGTTACATAATAATTTTTAAGGAGGAATTCCTGCTTTTACGATCTAAAACTCCTATAAAAAGTGGTTGTATTGGTGGTTGTTGGTGGTGGTGGTTGGTTGTTAATAGCCAATTAGTCAGTCCGCGTAGCCCCGATGAAGTGTAGCGGAATCTAGGAACGCAACACTTCCAAGCCCTCGATTTCGCTACATCAAGGCTGCTACTATTGAATGTAGGCGATTTTTGTAGGGTGGGGTTTTAACCCCACGCGGGATGTGAAAATTTAACCATTGCAACGCGTGGGTCACAAGCGACCCACCCTACTGGGCTGACAACCGCTCGTGCTGAGCCTGTCGAAGTACAATAATCCGTTCACATTTCGACTAGCTCAATGCGAACGGATTATTGAATAAACAGCCAAGCGTAGCCTCGATGTAGCGTAGCGTAATCGAGGATCACCCCGCTTCCAAGCCCTCGATTTCTACGCCTGTCCTGAGCCTGTCGAAGTGGCTACATCGAGGCTACCGCCCCTTGGAGCACAAAACCACGCGTTATTTATTCTTTAGCGGGATAGGTCGCGCTTCACTCAAAACATCCAGATAATCTTGCCAGTATCTAAATGGCATTGCCTCTAGCTCTTTGGTAAATTTGCCAGGGTGGGCAATAAGTGTGCGCTTGAGTTGTTTAACCGCGCCGGCATGGTCGCCTTTAAGTTTAAGTAACAACACATGGCGATAAGCAATGTAACGCGTGGGCATAAAGCGCATGGCAGATTGGCTTACCCATAGTTTGTCGTCGATATTGCTAGTATCTATTGTTAGCGATGTGGCCATCATCAGCTCTGCATAGGGTGACAACAGTGAGTAATGATGCACCCACTGTAGCGCATCGTAAAACTGCGCTTGCTGTTCTGTGCTGATGTCGCCTTTAATGGCTCGGTGCAGCCAGGTTTCTAGTTTGTGATTTGCTATCGCCAAGCTGGCTAAATTAGTAGCACCAACTAGTAATAAAAGCGATAAAGCACTACGCCCAAGCAAAGCGCCTGATTTAGGCAGCTTGATTGCGCTGAGTTTTTCTTCTCCTGCGCCTAATAATATAGCCGCAAGCCCTAAAAAGTAGCTGTACCACAATGGGTACTCTAATAGGCTATGCACGCCTACAACGGCTAACAAGCTCAGTAGCCACCAGCTTTCAATGCTTATTGCACGCCAATTAAAAGCGCGTAGCCAGGCAATAACGCCAGCCAACACCAGCAACGGGGCAACAATGCCCATCTCTGTGAGTAAGTGCACAAAAAGATTGTGTGACTGATCAAAAATACGTGGCGCGTTTGCGCTAACCGGCGCATCAAGCAATAAGAACGATTGCCATGACATTTGCCCAAAACCAATGCCAAGCCAGGGTGATTGCAGCAATAACTGCCAGCTGGTTTGCCACAGCTGCCAGCGCTGAGAGCTGCTGTTAACATTGGCTGAGTCTATCAGCCGCTCTACCGATAAAACAATAAGACCATCGGGCAGTATTGCGTGAATTAAAAGCTGCAATAATGCAAAAATAGGTAGCAACAGCAAACTTACGCGCAATAGGCTACGCTTAGCTGTAGAACCCGTGCGCTGCCTGATTGCGGCAACCTGCAAGCCTATAGCCAACACTGTAAGCGCGGTTAAATAAAGCCATGCACTGCGCGAGCCTGAAAATGCCAGCATGGTTAAAAATAGCGTTAAATATACGGCAAATACTTTTAGGCTAAACCGGCCTTTGGCATATAAGTAAATAAGTGATGCGGTAGCCAGCGCGGTGTAGTCGGCAAAATGATTAGCTTGAGAAAGCGCGCCATAGCCATTTAGCTTTGGCAGCCAAGAGAGCGCTAACCCGCTTTGCATGGCATATTGCAACGCAACAATACCTGCATTAACCAGCCCGCCCAGTACCAAAAATAAAGCCAGCGTGGTGGCGATTTTCTCCCAGCCAAATTCACGGCGCAAATAACTGCCAAGAACAACTAAAAAGAATGCCCATGCTAAATATGAAAGCACCAGTAACGCATACTGGTGCGAGTGCAGCATGCCTAGCATCCACTGCATACCTAAAATAGCCGCCAACCCCGGAAAAATAAGCGCAATTTGCGGAATGTGTAACGGCTGCCAAGCGGCCTTGCGTAATAGCGGCAACATGGCCGCCAGCCCTAAAACTGCGGCTACCCATTCACCATAAAATGATGGAATAGGCAGATGATGATACAAACTGACAAATGGCAATACAAACATTAAGCCAATAAACATTAGGCTAATGTAATTAAGATTTAAACGATGACCGTTGGTGTGATTAAAATTTAATTTTAAATAATGGGTGATATTTTTCAACATGAAGTTCTGCACGGTAAGTAAAGCAATTAAGTAAAAAGCTGTGCGGAATATGCAAATTTCATACCCATTAAATTTAGTTAATACAATCAATCAGCTATACGTAATTTATTACACGCTACCGGCTTTTAATAGCTACAATCAACCACCAGTTGGCTGAAATGAACCATATTTAAAATATAATCTCATCATTAGAAATCAGTCATCCGACTATTAGGGTAATTTAAAACCAACGTACCTATTAGCTTGATTTAATCAAGAGTTTTGCACCACAGGTACTCCGATTTTCTAATGGCTATACCAGTACTTGGCATCCCCACAGAATATACCAACTAAAGTTGGTTATTCATGCGTGAAAGCACTTGAAAAGTCGTATGCCAGCTTGCTGGCTTATCACACTTTTCTTGCTACTTTAGTAGCTTAGGAAATTGGGGATGACCTTTTACACTTTGCTTGCCAGTTCACTGGCTTAGCAAATTGGGGAAGCCAAATACTGGCTTAGCACATATATTCTATGGGGATGCCAAGTACTGGTACACGGGAATGACGGAAATTGATAGATTTTTTAAGAAAATTACCATTTTCTGGTTCGTGCAAAGGTCTCTAGATTTTATGTTTATTCAAACAAATCTGCATGAGTACCAGCACGAACAAATACAATCAGCTCAATCTTATTGCTATTGTCGAGTTTGTAGGCTAATAAGAAATCGCCACCTACATGACATTCTCTATGACCATCCCAGTCTCCGCCAAGAGGATGATCTAACCATTCCGGCCCAAGTGGAGCATCATTGGCTATTAAGAGAAGCATAACTTCTTTAAGCTTATTCATGTCGTATCGACCGGAATGCGATAGGCGCTCCCAGTCTTTGAGAAAAAACTTTGTATAATCCGCTGAACGCGGAATTCTGGCGCGTTTACTTGATGCTGTTTTTTTCGAGGTCATAGAACAACTCATTAGCAGTTACAAAACGAGCTTTGTGTCGGTTGGCAATAGCATCTGCTTCTATCATTGCTGCATGAGTTTCTGGATTTGGGACTTTAAGAGTAAAAGGAAGTTGCTTCTCAACGACTACTCTCGTTAAGAATACGCGCACAGCATCAGAAACAGAAAGCCCCATTAGCGCTAATGTTTCTGTAGCTTCTTGTTTAATATTTTCATCAACCCGAACATGTACCATGCTTGTAGTAGCCATCATGTACTCCATATAAATTGAGTTACATTGTATCTCGCTTGTTTTGACAATTCAAGTAGAATGAATTTCAAATACTCAGATTACAGTCATAATCTTTGACACCGTCACAAAGCTGGTGTTCTAAATATGCACAGCTTTATTTAATGCTCAGGACCAATGAGAACAACTGGTAAGTGGAAATGAGCATGGCTGGTCAGTTGGTATGAGAATCAGTGGTCAGTTGGTATGAGAATATGCACGTAGCGAAGCATCCATTGCAATCAGCCAGTTATCTGTATTCTTCGCTTTGCTCAGCATGACGATGCCAATGAGAATGCTCATTTGTATACATATAGGCTGTATGTATATAACATACGCCTCAACTATTCCCCATTCCTGAATCGGGAATAAATTTATTAATCTATTGATATTGTTGTTTTTTATTGATATATTCCCAATTCAGGAATAAGGAATGGATAATTAAAGTGTATGGCAAACTCAAAATCTAACGAACAGATTGCACTGAAACCACAAGATTTGGTGGTGTTGCTACGTTTATCGCTTGAAGCAGAGTCAATGCCGACTTATGCCGCATTGGGGTTAGAGTTGGGTTTGGCAGCTTCTAAAGTGCATGCAAGTTTGGTGCGCGCGCAGCAAGCGCAATTGGTATTTAAAGATGCAGATGGCAAGCCTCGTTTAGTGCGCGAGGCTTTGCGTCAATTTGTGCTGTTTGGTGCGCGTTATGCTTTCCCTGCGGTGCGTGGTGAGGTAACTAGAGGCCTGCCAACTTTATATGCGGCTTCACCAATCAAAGAAAAAATATTGGCGCCTAGCGAGTTGCCGCCTGTGTGGCCAGACAAAAATGGCACAGTGCGTGGCATGGCACTTTATCCACTTTACCCAAATGTGCCGTATGCGGCACAAGGTAACCCTGCTTTATATGAGTTGCTGGTGTTGTTTGATGCCGTGCGTGCAGGTAGCGCACGTGAGCGCGCGCTTGCGCAAGATTTACTTAATGAACGCTTGAGCGCATGAGTGTGAATGCAAACGACCCCAGTTTGGCCTAGTTGGTTTGTAAGTATTAAGGTTTTAAACTAGGTCAATGAAAACAACAAGAATCTATAAAAAAACCCAGCGCAAGGGCTGGGTTTAAGTAATTCAACTACGATTAGCAGTACTTGCCAGTTTACTGGTTTATTAGTAATACTAGCCTGCGAAGCGGGCTTAGTAGTACTTATCAGTTTTTTCTGAGTACTGATTATCAGTTTGTTCTGATTAGCAGTACTTGCCAGTTTCCTGGCTTTAGTACTGATGATCAGCTGTCTGATAAAGCCGTTTAAGACTTATTAGTACCGGAACGTTTACGCTCGTTTTCTGTTAAATAGCGTTTACGGATACGAATAGTTTTGGGTGTAATTTCCACCAACTCATCATCATCGATAAACTCTACTGCTGACTCTAGTGATATTG
Organism: Methylotenera sp.; assembly: GCA_041675545.1. Lineage (GTDB taxonomy): Bacteria > Pseudomonadota > Gammaproteobacteria > Burkholderiales > Methylophilaceae > Methylotenera. The sequence goes on along the minus strand of JBAYTS010000008.1, from coordinate 44,127 downwards.
CGATAGGTGTAATTAAGCGCACCGCTTCATCCGTGCCTGAAGAGCGCACGTTGGTTAATTGCTTACCTTTAATCGGGTTAACTACCAAGTCGTTATCGCGACTGTGAACGCCAATAATCATGCCTTCGTACAATTTATCACCCGGTGATGAAAACATTTTACCGCGGTCTTGCAGTTTCCATAGCGCATAGGCAACAGCCTCGCCATGTTCAGCAGAAATCAGCACGCCATTACGGCGGCCCGGCATATCGGCTTTCACCGGGGCGTATTCATCAAACACGTGACCCATCAAACCGGTACCGCGTGTCATGGTTAAAAATTCACCTTGGAAACCAATCAAACCACGTGCCGGAATTTTATATTCTAAACGTGTACGGCCATTACCGTCTGATTCCATGTTTTGCATTTCACCACGGCGGCGACCTAATTCTTCCATCGCGGCACCTTGGTGTTCGTCTTCCAAATCAACCGTTAAAATTTCATACGGCTCACATTTTTGGCCGTCAATTTCACGGTACACGACTTTTGGCTTACCAACGGCCATTTCAAAGCCTTCACGACGCATGTTTTCAAGCAAAATAGTTAAATGCAACTCACCACGGCCAGAAACACGGAACACGTCATTATCTTCAGTTTCATCTACACGCAACGCCACGTTCACTAACAGCTCTTTAGTCAAACGGTCACGAATTTGACGGCTAGTCACAAATTTACCTTCAGTACCTGCTAATGGTGATGTGTTCACCATAAAGTCCATGGTCAAGGTTGGCTCATCCACACCTAAATGCGGCAGGCCTTTTGGATTTTCACGATCACACACGGTAAAACCGATACCAATATCATCTAAACCAGAAATAATGACAATGTCGCCTGCTTCAGCTTCTTCAACTGGCACGCGCTCAAGGCCTTTAAAACCAAGCACTTGGTTAATTTTACCCACCGCAACTTGTTTATCTTCGTTCATAATCGTCACAGATTGACCTGTTTTGATTTTACCGTTGGTAATACGGCCAATGCCAAGGCGACCTGTATAAGTTGAGTAATCTAAGGCTGAAATTTGCAATTGTAACGGTGCGGTGCTGTCGCCAGCCGGGCATGCAACATGGCTCAAAACGGTGTCGAATAAGGCACGCATATTGTCGCTTGGTGTATTCATATCTAACATGGCGTAGCCATTGATGGCAGAGGCATAAACCACTGGAAAATCTAATTGCTCGTCGGTTGCGCCCAAGTTGGCAAACAAATCAAACGTTTGGTTAACTACCCAGTCAGTACGCGCACCTGGACGATCTACCTTGTTAATCACTACGATTGGTTTTAAACCAAGTGCCAAAGCTTTTTTCGTTACAAAACGAGTTTGCGGCATTGGGCCTTCAACCGCATCCACTAACAATACTACGCCATCCACCATCCCTAAAACGCGCTCAACTTCACCACCAAAGTCGGCATGACCTGGTGTGTCAACAATGTTAATGTGCGTACCTTCATAGGTAAGCGCAGTATTTTTTGCCAAAATGGTAATACCACGTTCTTTTTCAATGTCGCCACTGTCCATTACACGCTCAGAAACTGCTTGGTGAGATGAAAATGTGCCGGATTGTTGTAAAAGCTTATCCACCATAGTCGTTTTACCATGGTCAACGTGGGCGATAATTGCGATATTTCTTAAATTACGAGACATTGTGTTGCTACCAGTTCATTGAAAGGCGGCGATTTTAACACACTAAACAACTATTTAATTGGCTTTTATCATTAAATTAAATTGACAAACTTATTCAAATGGTTATACTGCGCGCTTCATTCGCATTACAGGTTTTCGTAATGCTTGAATCATCGCCCTGACCCTTTTTGATGCTCGTGAAATTTTGTAGCATCTATCAAAATCGATATCGATTTTTACTGGTTAGCGGCTGTGCCCGTGCGCTGGTAAAGATTATATTAGCTTGTTTAGCTTACATTTAATAACAGTTAGTTCGTTAATTCGGATTAGCTTAAATTTAACTAAACCAAATATTTTCGCGTTTATATTGCCCTTGCTCATACGCTTAAACTAATTGCGTGTGTGCAAATGATATGCCCGTTTTTACTTAGCGCCCTTTTTATTGCTTATTAAAATTTTTTAATAAGCTGTTATTTTTTGAAAGGGACTACTTTGTCTTTTGAATCGTTTAATCTTGACTCTACCATTCTTCGTGCTATTGAGGAGTCTGGTTACACCACCCCAACCGCTATTCAAGCACAAGCCATTCCAGTGGTAACTGCAGGTCATGACCTGATGGCCTCTGCCCAAACCGGCACGGGTAAAACCGCAGCCTTTATGTTGCCAGCATTAAACTTGCTTGCAACACCGCATGAATTAAAAAGCCGCGGTCCACGCATTTTAGTATTAGTGCCAACGCGTGAACTTGCAACACAAGTGAATGAAGCAGCCCGCAAATACGGTAAATACATCCGCGCTCGCACGGTTAGTATCGTAGGTGGTATGCCGTACCCATTACAAAATAAATTACTATCACAACCTTTGGATATTCTAGTAGCAACACCAGGTCGCTTGTTAGACCACATGGAACGCGGCCGTATTGATTTGTCACGTTTGCAAATGTTGATTTTAGATGAAGCTGATCGCATGTTGGATATGGGCTTTTTACCTGATGTTGAGCGCATTTGTGAGCAGCTATCTGCTGAGCGTCAAACGCTATTGTTCTCTGCAACACTTGATGGCGACATCGCACGTATTGCTAGACAGATTCTTAAAAACCCAAAAACAATTCAAGTGGCTACGCAAAAAGAAAAACATGCCAACATTGAACAACGCCTGCATTATGTAGATGACATGACGCATAAAAACAAATTGCTTGAGCACCTGTTGATTGCACCTGAAGTAAACCAAGTGATTATTTTCACCAGCACTAAACGTCATGCCGATGTATTGGCTGAGGACTTATACGCGGCTGGCCATAAAACAGCGGCTTTACATGGCGATATGACACAAGGTGCGCGTAACCGTACGCTGACTAAATTGCGTCAGGGTGATGTAAAAGTGTTAGTGGCAACTGACGTTGCTGCGCGTGGTATTGATGTACAAGGTATTAGCCATGTGATTAACTACGACTTGCCAAAATTTGCTGAAGATTACGTGCATCGCATTGGCCGTACCGGCCGTGCTGGCAAAACAGGAATTGCAATTTCATTTGCATCAAATATGGATCGTCATATTTTACGTAAAATTGAACAATTTACTGGTAACCGTATGGAACCGGGTGTGGTTGAAGGCTTTGAGCCAAAACGCGCCATGAAAATGGATGGCCCAGGTAATGGCCGTGGTGATCGTGGTGATATTCGCCGTGACGCACACAAACCAGGTGGTCGCGGTGGCTTTAAACCGCGTGATGACCGTGGTAGTAGCGACCGTGGCGGTTTTAATAACCGTAACAGTGAGCCTCGTGGTGACCGTAATGCTAGCTTTAGCCGTGATAGCGAAAGTCGTGGTAATCGTGACTCAGCTCCGCGTGAAGCCAATGGTAATTCAGCGGGTTATGCAGGCAGACCTGAATTCAACCGCTCTGAAAGACCTGCTGGCGATCGCCCACGTAGCTTTGGTGACCGTCCAAGTGGTGACCGCAACCGCAGTGACCGCCCAAGCGGTGACCGTAGCTTTGGTGACCGTGCAAGTGCAGGCGCGCCTAACCGTAGTTTTGGTGATGCTGCTGCGTTCGGTAAAAAACCTTTTTCACGTGATGGTGCAGGCGCTGCGCGTAATGACAGCCGTGGTAGCCGCCCAGATGCAAATCGTAGTGATAACCGCGTACTAGGCGCACGTTACGAAGGTCGCACTGATGCACCGCGTGGTGATCGTTCAGCCGCTCCTGCACGTCGTGACAGCAATGATAGCCGTCCTGCACGCGCTAACAGCGATTCACGTAGCTTTGGCAATGCAAACGCTGGTAGCGGTGCACCGCGCCGCCCACGTAGTTTTGCTTAATAAATAATACCCTTCGGCGGACTCAGAGAACACCAATACGCTCTCTGGGTTTGTCGAAGACTAGTTAATTTACGTTCCCTCCGCTTGTCGAATGGAACGTAAATTAACTTACATTCCCTGAGCTTATCGAAGGGAAAATAAATTACTTTTTTAAAAACACCATGAGAACAGCACCCAACCCATGACAGAAACTGCAATTTTTGAAACCAAAAATTTAGAAAATCTAAACTTTGACAGCTTAGGCTTAGCGCCTGAGTTACTTAAAGCACTCACCGAGTCTGGTTACACAACGCCTACGCCAATTCAAGCGCAAGCGATCCCTGTGGCGCTAGCTGGAATTGATTTAATGGCAGGTGCACAAACCGGCACAGGTAAAACTGCAGCCTTTGCCTTGCCTATACTTCAAAAATTGTTACCTTTTGCCAGTAGCAGCACGTCCCCAGCCAAGCACCCGGTACGGGCGTTGATTTTAACGCCAACACGCGAGCTTGCAATTCAGGTAGAAGAAAGCGTAAAAGCGTATGCAAAACATACGCAACTGCGCTCATTGGTGGTGTATGGCGGTGTTGATATCAGAACGCAAACGCCGCATTTAAAAACTGGTGTTGAAGTGCTGGTTGCTACCCCTGGTCGTTTGTTGGATCATATTGAACAAAAAACAGTACAGCTTAATCAAGTGCAAATGTTAGTGCTGGATGAAGCCGATAGAATGCTAGACATGGGCTTTATGCCTGATTTAAAACGGATTTTGGCGTTGCTACCTAAACAGCGTCAAAATTTAATGTTTTCAGCCACATTCTCAAACGAGATTAAAAAATTAGCGGATGAATTTTTAACCAAGCCGCAACTCATTGAAGTTGCACGTAGCAATGCTACGAACGACAACGTTACACAAAAAGTGTATCAAGTTGCACAATCTGATAAAGAAACACTGCTAATACAGCTATTAAAAGAAGCTGATGCCAAACAAGTCATTATCTTCACCAAAACCAAAATTACTGCTAGCCGCCTAAGCCGTAGCTTAGCTAAAGTAGGCATTGCCGCTGACGCGATTCACGGTGATAAAACACAACAAGAACGCATTAAAGCGTTGGATGCTTTTAAAGCAGGCACTGTCACCGCATTAGTTGCTACTGATGTTGCTGCGCGCGGTTTGGATATTAGCGAATTGCCGATGGTGATTAACTATGAAATCCCTAGCGCTCCAGAAGATTATGTACACCGTATTGGTCGTACCGGCCGTGCGGGTGCTAGCGGCGTAGCAATTTCATTTGTAAGTGAAGATGAAGAAAAATATATCGTAGAGATTGAAAAGCTGATTAAGCGCCAAATACCTAAAGAAGTGATTGCGCTTGATAAACCAAGTGCACCGTCACGTGCTCCTCGCGGTAAATCAAGCCCTTCAAGTACCCAAACAAAACCACAAGAAGACTCAGTAACAAGACGTACGCCCGCGAAGAGAAAAAGCACAGACCCTTGGTTTGATAAGCCTTATGAGCCTAGCTCACAAAGTATTGAGGCGACAGCTACCAGACAGTCAAATGCTAAAAAAGCGCCTGTTGCGGCATTACTAGGCGGGTTACTCGCCAGCAAGTAAAACTAGAAGCTGAAATAAATCTATATAAAAAGTAACATTATAAAGATGTGAAACTATAATCAAGGGGCGTTCTGAACGCCCCCTTACTGATTCCGCATAAAATCAGCCACGCCGTATAACTGGCCAGCTAACTTTTTCATCAACTCATCATCGTAGTCTAATTGATGCATGGCTTTAATCATGCAATACATCCATTGATCTCGGGCTGATTCATCTATCGCAAACGGCAAGTGCCGCTTGCGCAACATCGGGTGACCATAGCGCTCAATATAAAGCTGTGGCCCACCTGTCCAGCCCGTTAAAAACATAAATAGTTTCTCGCGTGCTGAGGTTAAATCAGTCTGATGCATGGCGCGAAGAGGCGCCACTTTTGCGTCGCTGTCCATAATATCGTAAAACGTTTCTACCAGTTGGCGGATGTTTTGAATGCCGCTGGCCTCACCACCCAGCAATTCAAAGATCGTCCTTTTATCACTACCCGCTTCTTCTATTTTATCTAGCATAGTGTCAGCTTAAACCACTTTTGGTTTAACAAGGCTAGCCGCCAATTTTGCACGCGCTCTCGCCTCGGTAACATCTTTACCAGTAGCCAATGCCACGCCCATACGGCGTTTAACAAAGGATTCCGGTTTACCAAATAAGCGAATGTCGCTATTGGGCACAGCCAATGCGGCTTCTACGCCATCAAATACTAAATTTTTAGTTTCATGTCCGCCGTAAATCACGGCACTTGCACCGGCGTCCGTCAGGCTTACATCTACGGGCAAGCCCAAAATAGCTCGCGCATGCAAATCAAACTCACTAAAACGCTGACTCGCCATGGTTACCATGCCCGTATCATGCGGGCGTGGGCTTACTTCACTAAACCAGACTTGGTCGCCCTTGATAAACAGCTCAACACCAAATAAACCCAAGCCACCTAAACTATCAGTGACGGCTTTAGCGATGCGTTTAGATTCTTCCAAGGCCTTTGTAGCCATCGGTTGCGGCTGCCAACTTTCAACGTAGTCACCTTTTTCCTGCACATGACCAATGGGTTCACAGAAATAAGTGGTGATTTCGCCCTGCGCATTTTTAGCACGCACCGTGAGTAACGTAATTTCGTAATCAAAATCAATTTGACCTTCAACAATCACCACGCCTTGATTCACACGCCCACCAGTGGCTGCATAATCCCATGCAGTTTTAACTTCACTCATTTGCGTAATGCGAGATTGCCCTTTGCCAGATGATGACATGGTCGGTTTAATAAAGCATGGATAGCCAATGCCGGCATCAATTGCCGTTTGTAGCTCTACCTCACTTTTGGCAAACGCATAGGGTGAAGTAGGTAAATTAAGCGTTTCAGCGGCAAGCCGGCGAATACCTTCACGGTTCATGGTCAATTGCACCGCTTTAACTGTTGGAATAACCGTAGCAATGCCAGCAGACTCAATATCAGCAAGGGTTTGAGTGTTTAGCGCCTCTATTTCAGGCACAATTAAATGTGGTTTTTCTTGCGCAATTAAATCACGTAACGCCTGATCATCTGTCATATCAATGACATGGGAACGGTGAGCCACTTGGTGACCAGGTGCATTTTTATAGCGATCAACGGCAATCACCTCAACCCCTAAACGCTGTAATGCAATAATGACTTCTTTACCGAGTTCGCCACTGCCTAACAACATGACACGTGTTGCATTGGGGCTTAAAGGGGTTCCGATTTGCATGAAATTCTCTCAATTTTTAATTGATTGAATCATACCATGCGAGGGTTTTTTAAGAAAATTGAAGGCGTTAAAAATTGTAAATACGAGCGATGGAAATTAAATTACCGCAAGTCAAAGCCGGTGGCCTATCGGGTCAACGCCTCAAAGACACCAATAAACCCCAAGGCTAATTTGTTCTTCAAATAATTTGTTCAAAATCAATAAATGTAGGGTGGGCACGTTTTTGTGCCCACGCGGTTACCAATCCTCGTGAGTTGACGATGTAACTGTCTGCCCACGATTATTTTGAGAACAACTGACTGCAACCATACTTAAGTTTCTACCCTCCCCCTGCAAGGGTGAGGGAATCATTTTACTGAATTTTAACTTTGCTTTATATGAACGAAGTATAGGTAAAATCTTGGCGGGTCCCGCGCCAGAGCGAAGGTTTACCTCAGTTAATTAGCGCTAACTGGTAAACAAGTAGCTGACTACTCAAACAACCTAATGTTTAATTTGATGTTTATCCATACGGTAACGCATGGTCATACGTGTGATGCCAAGCTTACGTGCAGCCTCTGACACATTGTTTCTGGTATCGGCCAACACCTGTAGCAAAATTGCTCTTTCTGCTGCGTCCAGGGTCGATTGCTGTAGGTCTGGTTGGCTGATTGCCTCTGCTGTGCGTTGCATTGGCAACGCCAAATCAATATCAGTGACCTGACCATTATGACAAAGCAATATCGCTCGACTTACCTGATGCTTTAACTCGCGCACATTGCCGGGCCATGTGTAAGTTTGCATCATATTGATCGCCTCTGGCGTAAAGTTGGCGCTCGCCAAACCATAACGTCTAGAAGTTTGCGCTGCAAAATGCTTCGCTAACAATAGCATGTCGCCAGCACGCTCGCGCAGTGGCGGCATTGCAACACTCATCACATTTAAGCGATAGTATAAATCCTGCCTAAAGCGCCCCTGCTGCGACATTTCATGTAGATCACGATTAGTTGCCGCGACAAAGCGCGCAGGCACCGCACGTTCTTTGGTAGAACCCAAGCGCCTGACCACACGGCGTTCTAATACATTGAGCAACTTTGCTTGTAGTGCTAACGGTAGCTCACCAATTTCATCTAAAAACAACGTGCCATCTTCAGCGGCTTCAATCAAACCCGGGCGAGCACTCACGGCGCCTGTAAACGCGCCCTTATCATGTCCGAACAACTCACTTTCAATCAACTCTGCCGGCAATGAGGCGCAGTCAATGTGCACAAAGGGCTTGTCGTGGTTAGCGCATGACAAATGTAATAAACGCGCAGCCACATCTTTGCCTGTGCCGGTTTCACCACTAATCAGCACGGTGGGCGGCACACTATCGCTAGAGACCAACTGCGCAATACGTTTAATTTGTGTGTTAACGCTTTGCATCGCTGGGCTATCCCCCAGCAACTCAACGCCTTCAGTAGCGTGAGTATTACGTTGGCGCGAGTAATCCAGACTATTCGCTTGTATAGCGGTTGCTTCTGCTTTTTTAATTGAAAGTAACAATTCTTCAAGGTCAATCGGCTTTTTAAGATAATCAATCGCACCCTGCTTCATGGCATTGACTGCATCACTAATTTCACCATGCGCAGTCATTACAATTACTACTGCATTTTTGGCCACAAATTCTGGCAATAAATCCAAGCCATTACCATCAGGTAAGCGCATATCCAGCAATACAATATCCGGATAAAACTGCTTCAAAATATTGCGCGCATCTTGCAGGTTCTCAACATGCGCGCATTCGTAGCCTGACTTTTGCAACCGGCGCGTCACGGCACGTGCAAACAATACTTCATCCTCAACAATCAATACCTTAGATTGTTGCTTGATCATAGCTGAAGCGCTATTTGATGTGTTATGTGCGAGTTGCAAAGGGTATTCCTAATCCAGTCTATTACGTCTAAAAATTGTAGGAGCGCAATTTATTGCGCGGAGGAATCGTGGCAAAATTTTCACCAATTTCGTGCAATAAATTACACTCCTACATACGACTTTTCAAGAGATTTATCTCTTAGAAAATCGGAGTGCCTGTGGTACATACGACTTTTCAAGTGCCATGTTTCCTAAAAATTCAAAATGCCGAACTGGTCGGCATTCTGTATTAGTTAATCAGCAGAAGCTGTTGATGACTTTGGTTTACCAAACTCATAACGAACACCAAGCCAACCAGCACGCGGCGCACCAGGCATCACCATTTTTGATGGTTCATCTTCACCAGCGAACGCGCCATTTGCAAACCAGTTTTCACCTAGCAAACCACCTGAAGCATACTCTTTATCAAAAATATTGATTGCCTTGGCAAACACCTGCCAGCCACTATTGCCAAACTTGTAACGAGTGTCCAAGTTGACCACGGTATAACCGCCAATTTTACCGCTATCTTGCACATGGTTTGCATCACCATCATTCGCACGATGTTTGTTGTTTTCATTGCCGCGCACATAAACATCTGAGAATGTGTTGACGTTAGTACCAACACTCCAATTTGAGGTCACTGCATATTGCAAACGTAGCTTTAACGCATGCTCAGGTAAGTTAGCTAAACGATCACCTTTGCTAACATTAATTACATCGTTTGGACCAACTGTAACTGAGCTTGAATTCAATGCATTAGTTAATTGCAGATCACTTTCATAGGTTGCTTTGAGATAACTATAGCCTGCGTTCCAGGAAAATTTATCCACACTACCCATCAAACCTAAATCCAAACCCATACGACGGGTTTTACCAACGTTATCAAAGTAACCCATACCGTTGGTTGCATTGGTAGCAATAAACTGTATGTCATCGTGATTTTCTGTACGGTAAACCGCTGCAGACCATTTGATATCTGAAGTCAAATTACCACGTGCGCCGACTTCAAACGTTTTAGAAACCACCTCATCAAGTGGTGGATCGCCGGCCATCGCATTGGGTAACTTACATGGTTGCGCAGGATTAGCACAACCTAACTCCATTGAAGTCGGTGCGCGCATGCCTTCATTGTATGCCCCATAAACAGATATATCTTTAGTCGGCGTAAAGCTCAAACCAACGGCAGGATTAAAGCGATTAAAGCTGTGATCACCTGTCAATGAAGCAGCATCAACAGCAGGATCTGGTATTAACCGATCGCGGTTCTCAACTTTAATATGGTTATAACGCCCAGACAAAGTTAAATGCCATTGATCAGTCAAAGACAGCGTATCAGTAGCAAACAAGCCATAGCTACGAGTTTTACCATGCAAATTGACATCAGCCTCTTCATTAGGAATGCCAATACCATCTACCCCGCGAGAGGCATTTAGCAAACCCATTTCTGTAGATTGCGTAAACTTGATACGTGAATAGTCGTATCCTGCACCCACGATAAACTGGTTTTGTTTTTCAAATAAGGCTTGATTAAATGCTAACTGCGCATTAAAACCATAGCCTTTTTGTTTTGTTTGACTTCTGTTAAGTGCACCAGGACAGCCCACTTCAGCATCACCGCCGGTATTGTTACACTCAGCAGCAAGATAAGCTGCTAAATCGTCAACATCGGGATCAAATAGGTTGTCTGAGTTAAAATCATCGTTCACATCCCCATTCAAAGTCTTACGCTTTGAATCACGGAAATAAGTATTTGCTGTCAACTGCACATCATCATTAAACCAGTGGCTACCATTCAAGTTCAGGAATGACAGTGTATTTTCTGTTTGGTCTGGCTTGGTGTTAATGGTTTCACGGCCGAACTCTTCCATTAATTCTTTTTGGATTAAGCCATTACCAATCATGTCATTATCAGCACCTGTGTAGCTCAACTCCAAGCGAGAGGCTTCATTTTGCCAACCCACTTTACCAAAAACCTGCTTCACCTCAGTAGGCGAATGATCACGCCAACCATCTTCATCAAAATAATTGCCTGCAATAAAGTAATCAATTGAATTGTCTGCAGACACACCGCCGAACTCAGCCGCTGTAGTTTTACGTCCCCAAGAACCGAAGCTGGTTTCAATCGCGCCACCTTGATGGGTACGGCCATTTTTAGTCGTAATAGATAAAGAACCGCCTAGAGTATTAAGACCAAATACTGGGTTTGAACCTGGAATCAAATTCATGCCCGCAATCGCATTAACAGGTATCAAATCCCAGTTGACTGCATCACCGAATGGCTCGTTCACACGCACACCATCTTGAAACACTGACAAGCCTTGCGGTGTACCCAGCAATGGCGAAGCAGTAAAACCACGGAACAGAATATCTGGTTGATATGGGTTGTTTTGCGTTTCATTCACACTAACACCCAACAAGTTATTATTCATGAAATCAGCAATACTTAAGCTACCTTGCTCTTTCAATTCCTCACCCTTAACAACTTGCACGTTTGATGGGATTTTCTCAATCGGCAGGCCAACACCGGCCAATGGCGTCGTGCTGATCACGTCGATTTTTTTAAGTGATAATGTATTGGCTTTATCTTCTGCGAATGCCAACTGCGGCATTGCGTAGGCTGCAAGTATCGCAGCCAAAATTATTTTCGGTTGTAATGTTTTTCGCATCATGTTCCCTAGTTCCTTTAATTTTTTGTTCTAAGAATGTTATCTCCAGCGACTTTACATGCAATAACTATTCCAAACATCAGGAGAAAATAAATATCACATTTAATCAAAGCATAAGCGTCTTATTTATTTTTAAAACAGTGAGAGTTTAACCTAAATGTGGTTGTTTACAGCCATATTGGTGGTTGTAAACAACCACCAATCATTAAATACTATTGAGTAATTGCCTAGGCGGAATATTTAAAAAACCACGCAAACCTAGCCAGGCAGCAAGTGGAATAACGGTTGCGGCAATTAGCATGGTGCTTAGTGCTAACGTTATATTCAATTGAAATGGTATGTTCAAAATATTTGCGCTGATGTAATAAGCTAAAAAATTAGCGGCAATGGTTGCTGTCAATGAGGCAATAAGGCCAATGCAAGCAAACTCGGCGACATAAGCAATACTCACCTGCCGTCTTGATGCGCCAAATACACGCATCAACGTGGCTTCGGCTATGCGTTCTTCTCTTGTTGCCACTAATGCCGCATACAGCACAGCTACACCGGCGATTAAACTAAAAGAAAACACATAGGCGATAGCGCTACTCATTTTTTGCATAATGCCGCGTACTTGCTGCATCAGCGCTGCCACATCAATCACGGTTAAATTTGGATATTGCTTAACCAATTGATTTAATGGGGCATCTGCACCCACAGGCAAATAAAAACTGCTGATAAAGTTTGCAGCATACGGTTCTAACAAGCCAGGTGGCGTCACCGCAAAAAAGTTAGCGCGCATGGTATCCCACTCTACTTTTCTGAGGCTGGTCACGGTTAGTGTTGTTAGATTGCCTGCTATATCAAACACTAGCTTATCACCCAATTGCACGCCTAACGTTTCTGCCAACCCTTGCTCGAGTGAGAGATGCGGCTTGCCATGTTCTTGTGGTGTCCACCACCGACCAGCTAACAAGCGGTTATCGCTTTGCATGGTTGCAGCCCATGACAAATTAAATTCGCGCTCAGCGAGCCGTTTTGCGCGCTCATCTTGCCACTGAGCGGCATTGATTAACTTACCATTTTTACTGATTAACCGTGCGCGCACCATGGGGAAAATCGCTGTATCTTTAATTTTTTGCTGTACAAAAAATTGAGTGATGCCTGCAATTTGGGCAGGTTGAATATTGATGACAAAACGATTTGGCGCGTCACTGGGTAAAGAGGCTTGCCAGCTTTGAATCAAATCGCCACGGATTAGCGCTAACAACATCAGCACCATCAGCCCCATACTAAAACCGATCATTTGCACCGTAGATAGCCCGGCTCTTCTTTTAAGCCCTTGTATGCCCAGACTAACCGATGAAAGTGTTTTATTTTGCGGTGTTAAGCTAAATAACCGCTGCACTAAGCCAACCAAGCCATAGGCAAAACCTGAAATAACCACGCATAATGCGCCCACCGCCAACATGGTATAGACGGCAATTTTTGTATCATGCGCTTGCCAAAAAATCATGGCGACCATGACTATCGCCGCCGGTAAAAACTTGGCTTGTGTGGATATTGGCTGGGCAAGTGTTTCACGCCTTAATATGTTAATCGCGGTGAGGTTGCGCATTTGCCAAGCGTGTGGAATCACCACAGCTACCATCATCATCATACTGGCGGCGAACCCTACCCAGATAGGTGTTACAGATAATGTTGGCAGTGTTTCAACAAACAAGCTGCTGGCTAATTTAGCTAAACCCAATTGTGCCAAATAGCCGAGCGCCGAGCCTGCTACTGCACTAAAAAACGCAATCAAAAGTGTTTGTAGCGCTAACACCTGCAACACCGTACTTTGCCGTGCGCCAAAGCAGCGCATCAGTGCAAAGGTATCCAAGCTCTGCTTGATATAGGGCAAACTTGATAACAACATGGCTACCATGGCTAATATCACACTTACCATGGCAGATAAGCCTAAAAATTGGCGCGCTTTATCTAAAGCCGATTTAATTTCAGGACGTGCGTTGCGTACGTCTTCTATGCGTTCACCACGACCTAACTCTGCCTTGGTTTTTAAAAAATAATCGTTAACCTGTTGCGGATCTGCCGCAAGTAACAGCTGATATTTCACACGGCTACCGTATTGAATCAACTTGGTTGCGGGCAAGTCTGCTGTGTTCATTAGTAATCGGGGCGCCAAACTGAACATATCGCCACCGCGTGAAGGCTCACGTAACAAAATCGCGCCAATACGCAATTTCCGTTCGCCCACTTCAACTTCATCACCCACCTTTACACCCAACAAATTAGCCAAACGTGGCTCTAACCAAGCCTCACCAGGCTGAGGTGCGGCTTTTACTGTTTGTCCTACATCATCAATCTTGGCACCGATGGTGAGATCTCCGCGTAACGGAAAGCCCAACTCAACCGCTTTTATTTCGACTAGCTGGCTTATTTCTCCATGAATGACCATACTGGCAAATTCATAGGTACTAACATGAGCCATACCCTGACTTTGTGCGCGCTTGATAAAGGCTGGGCGAATGGGGTGGTCCGCCATCACCGCAATATCTCCGCCCAGCAATAATCCACCCTGCTGATTAAGTGCGGACGCTACGCGCTGCGTAAAAAAACTCACCGCAGTAATTGCCGCCACGGCTAGCACCAAAGCAAAGGCCAACACACGCAGCGACCCTGCGCGCCACAAACTTAGGGTTTGAGTCCAGGCTAACTTAAGCGTTAACATCATGCGCTAGCCAATTCTTCTAATCGTCCGTTTTGTAAATGGAGTTGGCGCTGGCAACGGTTAGCCAACTGAATATCATGCGTCACCAGTACTAAGGTAGTGCCGGCCTCTTTATTCATTTTAAATAGCAATTCAATAATCATCTGCCCAGTGGCGTTATCCAAATTACCTGTGGGCTCATCTGCAAATAAAATTTCAGGCTCGGTAGCAAATGCTCGCGCGAGCGCAACACGTTGTTGCTCGCCGCCTGACAATTGCTTAGGGTAATGTTGCAAGCGTTGACTTAAACCTACTTTATCCAAAGCCTCCAAGCTTAATGCTTTTGCCTGCGGATGACTTTTTAATTGCAGAGGCAACATCACGTTTTCAAGCGCAGTGAGTGAAGGCAGCAACTGGAATGACTGAAACACAAAGCCCATGGTTTTAGCACGTATAGTGGCGCGCCCATCTTCATCTAACCCACTAAATAGATTGCCATTAATTTGAACGCTACCGCTAGTTGGCCTATCCAACCCAGCAAGCAAGCTTAATAATGTAGATTTACCAGAGCCTGAACTGCCGATAATAGCCACTTGCTCGCCAGTGGCTATACTTAAATTTAAACCTTGTAGAATACGAAGTTGGTTATCATGGTTGATAATTTCATAATATAAATCGTGTGCTTGGATGATAGGAGGCTGTTGCATTGATGTTGTTCCGCTTATTTTTAGTATTAAAGACTGCACTACTTAGTTTGTGTGTTTTGGGTTTGGTTGCATGGGCACCTGCTGCAAATGCAGAAAATCCTAAAATTTTGATTGTTGGCGATAGTTTATCTGCCGCCTATGGTATTCCACAACAGCAGGGCTGGGCTGCATTATTGCAAAAAAAACTTCAGCATAAAAATTATCATTATGATGTCGTTAACGCCAGCATGAGCGGTGAAACAACTAGCGGCGGCGCTAGCCGAATCAACACTGCACTCCAAAAAACAAAACCGACCATTGTTGTTTTAGAGCTTGGCGCAAACGATGGCTTGCGTGGTTTACCTGTTAACGAAATGATAACTAACCTCAGCAATATTATTCGACAAAGTAAGCAATCTGGCGCTAAAGTATTACTGATTGGCATGCAAATTCCACCCAACTATGGCCCCAAATATGCAGAAGCATTCAGCCAAAGCTACCAACGGCTAAGCCATGAGCATAAAATCCCGCTGGTACCTTTTATGCTAAAAAATATTGCAGTCCAGCCTGACCTGATTCAACAAGATGGCTTGCATCCCAATGCACTTGCACAGCCAATGATTTTAGAAAATATTTGGCCTCAACTGAAGTTGTTACTTAAAAGAAATAATACTGGCTATTGATGCTAGAAAACCGACTATTAAGACATGTTGATTAATGATGCGGTAAAGAAAATAATGCCCGCCCCTCATGGCACGATGTTAATGAAAGACTCTAGGATAATGAAAGACTCGAGCCTATTATTTGCTTTTGACCCCGTGGTTTGCTTTTTCATGCAACCAATACTTTTAACTTAAAATTTGAGCGCACCGAGAAATTAATTTTGCAAAACCAACCTGCCGTCAACAGTGATTCGCATACTGTAGTAATGCTCATGCCAGAAGATGAGCTAAAAACCTGGCTATCAGCCGCTAAAAGCCTGCTTAACCTCAGTGAACCCGAGCGTACGGTTGCTTTAAATCAAATAACATCAAATCACTCACAACAGAACGCTGATTCAACACACGAACCCAGCTTGGCTGGTTTTCTCAAAGAAACTTTTACTTTTCCTGAAAGTTACAGCAATGCTCTTTTAGGCAAAGAAAGCCCTGATTGTGACAAAGCATGCACTCAGACACGTAGAGATAAAATTCTTAAGGACACAAATGAACTATCTTTCAATATTGTCCTTGGGATATTTAACCCCGCCACCAAGTTAAAGCTATTTGGCCCAAAATCATTAGTTGAAGGTGAACTTTTAGGCGAAGGCAAAGATGCTGTGGTTTTTGCTTTAAAAGGAAGTTCAGATTGGGTCATTAAGGTTTTAAAATTTGGCGGTGCCGAACGGGCAGAAATGCTAGTGCACTATATTAATCAACTTGCTGCAGACGCTAGCCTTAAAATACCGCAAGTTACTAGTTTGGGTGATGGGCGTATATTACAGCCCTTTGTTCACGGCACCGCAACGGCCAACAAATTATGGGGAGAACATATAGTGGCCTCTCAAGCGTTAGCAAAAGAACTCACCAGCACCGCTCAACAAACATTAGGAATTAAAGAAGGGGAAATGTTTATCAAGCACCCAAAACTTAAAATAGGTGTTGACCCTAGTTTCGAAAATTTTCGCTTTAATGAGTCTGGTGTATATCAAGGTTGGATCGACCCTATCTTTGAGATAGTGGATCACGGTCCAAAGCGATAACAATCTCTGTGCAAGATAAATTGTGCGTTCAACAATGAGGCCGAAATCAGGTCTTTCATTGTGTCGCTGTAAATATATCTTGCAAAACCATCTCGGAGAGTCAATGAAGTCTGCCGCATTGATTTTATTTAAATTATTCAAAGACTCTAAAAGCGATTTTGCGTGATGCTGACTAAATGCTATGAGTCTTGCCATATGATTTCAAGACCGATCTCATTAAATCCGGCTGGAAGCCCGCTGGCTACACCAATACCTGGAACATATGCAAGTGTATCTTGCCAGTAAATCAGCGGCAAATGCGCACGTTGCCATGGCGGGATATTAGCCTCTTGCAGTAAATGTTTAAGTGTTCGAGTTGGCCTAAGCGAATTCGGTTTAAAGCGTTCGCCACCATCGCGATTGGTAATTCTGAGTTTAGTCATGCCAAACTTGAGCGCCAAACCAGTCCCACTGACTTGCTTAAAATGTAATTGACCACCATCGGGTAAAGTCAGCGTTGGCTCCCCGTTCCAAGCCAAATCAAACGGCTCTGCGATTTTATCAACATAAAGATACGCTCTTTTTTGGTAACGCTTTAGCGTCAAATGCTGTAACTGAATACTCAAATCAGCATCTGCTCTGGCGTTGAGTAGTTGCTGAAGCGTTTCAGTTAAATGCTCTGCGTTTGGCATAGCCAGTTGATTTTGTGCAAACCACCAACGCAATACATTTTTAGCGCGTGGAATATCAAGTTGGCTCAAGCCCTGCAAGCAAAGACTGTTATTTAACAGCAATTCTCTGGCATCTAAAGTGGCCAGTGTATCAAGCAAACCATTAGCTTCAGCTAAATGTGAGGCCGTTCTTGCAATCACAGATTTAGCACTGGGGAAGTGTGTCTCCAGCACTGGCATGACATTGTGACGCACAAAATTACGCTCATATTGTGTGTTGTCGTTACTTTCATCTTCGCACCATTCAATCTGGTGCTGCACGGCATACGCATTAAGTGCATGTCGTGACACATCCAACAACGGGCGCAATAGCCGTCGTGTTTCATCTAATGCAGCCATGCTGGATAATCCTTTTACGCCAGCGCCACGCAACAGCTGCAATAACAATGTTTCAGCTTGGTCATCTTGATGATGGGCTGTCACTACATAATCTGGGAATACTTCTCCAAATTTGTAATTAAACAGGGCTTGGTAACGTAACTCGCGGGCAGCGGCTTCTATGCCCTGCTTGCTAGACGGATCAACATTTACATAGACTACCTGCAATGGCACATGTAGGGATTCACACGTTTTTGCACAAAGTGCTGTCCACGCGTCTGCATTAGGACTTAAGCCATGATGTACATGCATCGCTTGTAACTCAAAAAGAAATATGTGTTTAACTTCTGCTAACAGGTGTAGCAAAACACAGGAATCTAAACCGCCACTTAACGCCAGCAACAATTTAGGTTGCGGCGATAAATGCTGAGTAAGAAAAGAATGAAGCTTGGAAACTAAAGCGTGCGTTAATTTGGCGTCGGGCTGACTTGACTGAACTTGCTTGGCAAGCTTATCAGCCCTTCTGGCTGACGGGCTATTTTTCAGCAACTTCTTTGAATTTTCCATAGCTCATTAAGCGCTCGTAACGCGTTACTAACAGCGACTTAATAGATTTGGCTTTTAAGCGTGTTAATTCTTCTTTTAGTGCGCTACGCAATGTTTGCATCACATCTTCTGGCGAACGATGCGCGCCACCCAATGGTTCCGTAATAATCTTATCGATTAACCCCATCGCCTTGAGTCGATCAGCCGTAATGGCAAGCGACTCTGCTGCGACGGAGGCTTTATCTGCACTCTTGTACAAAATTGAAGCACAACCTTCGGGAGAGATTACGGAGTAAGTACCGTATTGCAGCATCAATAATTGATCAACCACGCCAAGTGCTAAAGCACCGCCTGAGCCGCCCTCACCAATAATCACGCCGATAATAGGTGTTTTAAGTTCAGCCATCACATATAGATTACGTGCAATCGCCTCAGATTGTCCGCGCTCTTCCGCACCAATACCAGGATAGGCGCCCGGGGTATCGATAAGCGTGATAATTGGAATATTGAATTTTTCAGCTAATCGGAACAAGCGCAAGGCTTTGCGATAACCTTCAGGGCGTGGCATACCAAAGTTACGATATTGGCGCTCTTTGATATCACGCCCTTTTTGGTGCCCAATCACCATCACTGGCTGCCCTTCAAACCTTGCCAGCCCACCGACAATTGCAGGGTCATCTGCATAAGCGCGATCGCCATGCAACTCCTCAAAGTCTGTAAATATGCCTTTAATGTAATCTAGCGTGTAAGGGCGCTGTGGATGGCGTGCCAACTGGGATATCTGCCAAGCACTTAACTTGCCGTAAATATCTTCAGACAGTTTTTTGTTTTTCTTTTCTAGCGCAGCCAACTCTTTAGAAACATCTAAAGCTTCATTGGCATCATGCGCTGCTTGCAACCCTTCAATTTGGTTCTCAAGTTCAGCGATGGGTTGTTCAAAATCTAAGTAACTTATTTTCATGTGCTTAACTCAATAATCAAAGCTTATTCTAAAAAAGTACAATTCCACGGCGTATTCAAAATAAGACAAGGCGGAGGGCCGCAGACAGTACAAACAGTACGGCAAGACCCGAGAACGCAGTATTAGTTTGAATGCGCCGTGGAATGTTTAATTATATAGGATTTTTACATTACTTTGACTTAACCATTCAGTTAAGCCTGCAATCAATTCTTCATGCAAATCCACGCGCCAGTCATTACCCAACATGAGTTCAACCCTACTAGTTTTGTTGTGATACTCGACTTTAACCGCACAACCGCGCTGCTCTTGTGATGTGCTGATGCAATAAGGCTTTAACAGCGATTTTAATTTAACGGCGTCAGCTTGGCCGTTGCATGATATTTTTAAAAAGCTCGCGCGACTGTTTCTAAGGCTAGATAAATCATGTAGCTTTCTCGCATTGACTCGCACGCCGCCAGAAAACTCATCATTGCTAACGCGCCCCTCGACAATCACCAACTGGTCATCTTTTAATAATTGTTGGTTCTGATTAAGTAACTCACTACCCACCACCACTTCAATTCTTGTGGTGCCATCATCAAGTCCTACAATCGCCATTTTACCACGTGCTGTCATGCGGATGCGCACCCCGGAAACGATCCCCGCCAGCAACTGCGGCTGCTCTTTAGGAGTTAAATTTGCCAGCGTGGTACTAATAAATTGACTTAAATCTTTTTGATACGACCAATAAGGGTGACCGCTAAAGTAAAAACCTAAAGCAGCTTTTTCTTCTTGTAAACGCTGCTGCTCAGGCCAAGCAGCAACGCTCGGCAACACATGTACCGCATTATCAGAGGCTTCACCAAACAGGCTATTTTGATTGCTATTAGCATTGGCTTGCTCTGCCGCGCTAATGGCTAAACTCACGCCCGCTAACAAAGCGTAGCGGTTCGGCTCCAGCTTATCAAAAGCCCCTGCCCTAATCAGTGATTCAATGACGCGACGATTCACTTTGCGTAAATCCAATCGGCTACAAAAATCAAACAAACTGGTAAACGGGCCATCTTGCCTGCGTGCTTGTAAAATAATCTCAATCGCGGCTTGCCCTGTGCCTTTTACTGCGCCCAAGCCGTACAACATTTGGTTTTTATTGATGGGCGTAAATTTAAACTCGCTCTGGTTCACGTCTGGTGGTAAGACTTCTACCTGATTAGGCGCGCAATCATCATAAAAAATATGCACGCTGTCTGTGTTGTTCATGTCGGCCGACATGGTAGACGCCAAAAATGCTGCCGGATAATGCGCTTTTAAATAAGCGGTTTGATATGCCACCAGTGCATAGGCCGCCGCGTGCGATTTATTAAAACCATAGCCCGCAAATTTTTCCAGTAAATCAAACAACTCTGTCGCTTGACGTTCCGTCATATTATTTTTTACCGCGCCTTCGGTAAAGGTTTTGCGCTGTGCGTCCATTTCCTCTTGCTTCTTTTTACCCATGGCGCGACGTAGCAAATCTGCGCCACCTAGGCTGTAACCCGCGACCACTTGCGCAATCTGCATCACTTGCTCTTGATATACAGCAATGCCATAAGTCTCTTTCAGTATTGGCTCCGTGAGTGGATGCGGATACTCTACACGCTGTTTACCATGTTTGCGGCGGCAAAAGTCAGGGATCAAATCCATCGGGCCAGGCCGATACAAAGCCACCAGCGCAATAATATCTTCAAAACAATCAGGCATCGCTTGCTTGAGCATATCTTTCATGCCTTTGGACTCAAGCTGAAACACTGCTGTCGTATTCGCTGTTTTTAATAACTGGAATGTTGCTTTATCGTTGAGCGGGAAGGTTTCAAAAGATAATGGCGGCAAATTTTCAGCCGCGCGCTGCTTATTTGCATTATTTAGCGCTAATTCTAAAATAGTGAGTGTGCGCAGACCTAAAAAGTCAAATTTCACCAAACCTACGGCTTCAACGTCATCTTTATCATATTGACTCACCAAGCTTGCACCATCGGCTTGGCAATACACGGGAGAGAAGTCAGATATCTTACCGGGTGAAATCAGCACACCGCCGGCATGCATACCGACATTGCGAACTAAACCTTCCAGTCGTAATGCCAACTCGAGTAATTCACGCAACTCTTCTTCATTTTCGCGTCGTTCAGCCAATTGCGGCTCTTTAACCAATGCATCCGATAACGTGATGCCCAGCTCTAAAGGGATAAGTTTACTGATGCCATCGACAAAGTGAAACGGTAAATCCAATACGCGACCAACGTCACGAATCACCGCTTTGGCCGCCATGGTACCGAAAGTAGCAATTTGTGAAACAGCATCTAAGCCATATTTTTGTTTGACATAATCAATGACGCGATCGCGCCCTTCTTGACAAAAGTCAATATCAAAGTCGGGCATGGACACACGGTCTGGGTTTAAAAAGCGTTCAAACAGCAAGTTGTATTCCAAAGGATCTAAATCCGTAATGCCCAAACTGTAAGCCACCACGGAACCCGCACCAGAACCACGCCCAGGCCCTACTGGCACGCCATTATTTTTAGCCCAGTTAATAAAATCAGCCACGATCAAAAAATAACCGGCAAAGCCCATTTGATTGATCACGTTGGTTTCAAAATCCAACCGCGCATCATATTGCGCTTGCTTGTTGGCGCGTACATTCTCATCAGGATACAACACAGCCAAGCGCTTGGCTAAACCACGCCGTGCTTCTGCGATTAAGTAGTCATTTAAACCTTCATTATTGGGTGTTGGAAAGTTAGGTAAATAGTTTTTACCTAAGGTTAAGCTGAGATTACAGCGCTTGGCAATTTCCACGCTGTTGGCCAGAGCTTCTGGCATATCTGCAAACAAAGTTGCAATTTGAGACTGGGTTTTAAAGTATTGCTCTGTGGTGAAATTTTTTGGTCGGCGTGTGTCTGCCAGCACATAACCCTCTGAAATACAGGTGCGCGCTTCATGCGCCCTAAAATCATCGGGCGTAATAAATTGTATGGGGTGCGTTGCTACAATAGGCAAACCCAGCTGGCTCGCTATCGAACGTGCGTGATGAATGTAATCTTCTTCGTTATTTGCATTCTGGCCAATGGCAGCAATGCGCTGCACTTCCAAATAAAAACGTTCCGGAAACAAATCCTGCCATTCAGCTGCCAGTTTAAGTGCAAGGTCTTGATTACCCTGTAAACACGCTTGACCAACATCACCTGCCATCGAGCCCGATAGCAACAGCAAACCTTCTGTGCCGCCTTCAACAAACCACTCACGCTTAAACTCCGCGCGCCCGCGATACTGGTTGCTCAAATAGGCTCGGCTTAACAACTGGCAAAGCAACAAATATCCAGCATGTGACTGACATAACAAGAGTAATCGTGAAGGCTGCTCGCGATTAGCACTGTTTTCTAACCAGATATCACAGCCGATAATAGGTTTCAAACCATGACTACGTGCCGCTTTATAAAACTTGATTGCGCCAAACAGATTACTCAGATCAGTGAGTGCCAGTGCAGGCATTTGATCATTAACTGCCTGCTTGACATAATCATCAATTCGCACAATGCCGTCCACAATGGAATACTCACTATGGCAACGCAGATGAACAAAATTGAGGAGTGCTTGGGGTGAATCCAAGGCTGATGGACTGGTTTCTAACATAAGGCAAATTTTACCTTATTGCGCGTTGCTAAAGAAGGTGATCATCATGCAAAGCGCAGAAAAATAATCATGAGCCACCAATCAAGGCGAGAGAAGCTCGCGCTTGCCAATCAAGAAATTTAGTCACATGACAAGCGCGGAGACTTAGTGGATTCTACTCAATTTAAGCGCATTGACAGACGATTGGTGCTATTGATACGGCGACAACCGTTCGTGCTGTACCAGTTCTTGGCATCACCGCAGAATATACCAGCTGAAGCTGGTTATTCATGCGAGAAGCCTGTCGAAGCACATGAATTCATTCACATTTCGACAAAGCTCAATGCGAACGGATTCTTGGATAAACAGTGCCGGGTCAATAACTAAGGAATTTTATAATTATCCTGCGTCATTAAATCAATACCACACTCAAGATTTTCAACCCACGAGATGAACTGGTTTACCATAGGTTTTCCTACAAAAGCACGGCCGTGTTGAGGGACTATAGACTCAATATCAAGAGCACGTACCATGTGCGCCCACAATCGACATGCTTTGTTTGAAGTCATATAGCGCCTGTGAAATGGCAACATGGTTGGCAAATGCGCTTCAAAGTTGGTGACTGGTTCTGCCGCTAGATCATGGTGCACCAAGGAGGCGCCAAGGTCTCCTGAAAATAAAATTTTACTAGTGACATCATAAAACTGAAAGTTGCCTTCAGAGTGCAAAAAGTGTGCTGGTATCGCTTTTATTGTCGCATTGCCCAGCATTATATTCATCCCTTGGTCTGGAATCCCAATGATACGGTCCTCCGTATTGCCCACGCTGCAAAAGTGCGGCAAAAAGCGCTCCCAAATTGCTGGCGCTAATACCTGACACTTAGTGCCAATCAGCCACTTATTGATAGAAGCTACAATATCCGGATCTTGGTGCGAGGCAAAAATATATTGCAGTTTACGAAAATTAAAATACTTACCCATCCCCATCACCAAAGCGTTATAGGTCATATTGCCACCCGGGTCTATCAACGCACCATGACCATCACTGACAATCAGAAATTGATTTGACTGCACAGCCTCCTGTGAGGCATCCGTGTCTGATAAGTCGCTAAATTTAATGCAAATATGTTTACCGTTGTTAAAAAGCTCGTTAGCCATGAAAAATTCTTTCAGATGATCGTTTAATCTTTGAGTATGTCACTGCACAGAGCAGAGTTTGAGCATCAATTGTTTAATCAATTGTGCATGAGAATGGCACCAATATAGTCTAAGTGAAATCGTTCGGAGATACTAGTGAGATATCGTCACAAACCGGCTATTTTTTATGATCAAAGATACAGGCGTCACAATGGCGCCTGTATCTTTGATCTATTGAAGCAAAGCATTTACTTGTGCAATTAGTTCATCATCTTGCACAGGCTTGCCCAAGAAAGCATTAACGCCTAACTCAGCGGCAACATTGCGATGTTTTTCTGCGGTACGTGAGCTGATAATAATGAGTGGTGTTTTTGATGTTGCCTGATTATCACGGACATAGCGTGAAAACTCAAAACCATCCATTCGCGGCATTTCAATATCGGTCAGGATAATATCTGGTGAAATTTCTTGCAGTTTCTGAATAGCATCCATACCATCATTAGCGGTCACCACTTCAAAATCCTCACGCTCCAGCACACGAGAAAGCACTTTGCGCATGGTGAGTGAATCATCTACCACCAAGGCTACTTTTTTCAACTGTTCCACCACGGGCGCTACAGTCGATACTTTAATGGCCCCCACAGATAGCGCTTCACGGTTCGCCAATAACACTGGGTTAATCACCAGAACAATGGCACCGTCACCCATTACCGTGGCGCCAATCATGCCCGGCACGTGTGCCAACTGCGTGCCCATCGGCTTCATCACCACCTCTTGGTTGCCGATAATTTCATCAACATGTAGCGCTGTACGATAACTACCACTGCGCAATAAAACCACTGGTGTATAACTGTGTAACTGTGCAATATGATCCGTATCACCAATCAATTTTGATAAAAAGTGTAGCGGATATTCGCGCCCCGCCCAATCAATTTGATTGGCTAAATAAGCACTGGTTAGATCATTGGGTTTGAGCTTTTGCACTTGCTCCACCATCACTGATGGAATCGCAAACACTTTATTACCAGCGCGCGCCAACACCACTTGCGCAACTGAAAGTGTCACCGGCAGGTAAATATTAAACATCGCACCTAAACCCGATGCATTACTAACATCAATACGGCCACCTAGCGTAGCAATATCACTACGCACCGCATCCAAACCTACACCGCGGCCAGCAATTTGCGAAATGGTATCGGCTGTTGAAAAGCCCGGCTCAAAAATCACCGTCATCAATGCCTGATCTGTTATTTCCTGATCTGGTGTAAACAACCCTTTTTCAATGGCTTTTTGTTTAACTTTTGCTAAATTAACACCGGCACCGTCATCGGTAATCACTAGCGTAATTTCATCATTTTCCAGGCTTACTTTAAGTTTGATGTGACCAACTTCAGGCTTGCCTAATTTAGCACGCTCTTCTGCTGATTCAAGACCATGCGCAACCGCATTACGCAATAGATGCTCGAGCGGAGCGCCCATTTTATCCAGTACGCCACGATCCAGCTCAATGCTTTCACCTTCAATGGTCATTTCAACGCGCTTATCAAGCTCTCTGGCCGTTTGCCGCACGATGCGTTGCAAGCGCTCTGTAATGGTTGCAAAAGGCAACATACGTACGCCCATTAAACCCTGCTGCAACTCACGATTCATACGGTTTTGTTGCTGTAACGCCGCATCGGTTTGATCAAGATTTAGCAAAAGCCCGTGCTGAATCGTCGCCACGTCGTTAACGCTCTCAGCCATCATGCGGGTTAATTCTTGCAAGCGTGTAAATCGGTCAAATTCCAATGGGTCAAATGTCTCATTGGCTTCTTGCAACAAACTCATGCGAGATTGCAGTTGCGTTTCAGCTTCAATTTCCAACTCACGCAAGTAAGTACGCAACCTGCTGATACTGTCAGTTAAATCTGTAGATGACTGTTTGAAGTTCTGCATTTCTCGATCCATACGAGAACGCATGATCGACACTTCACCAGCCTCATTGATAAGCCGATCCAACACATCGGCACGCATACGCAAGAATTGCGTTTTACGTTCAGCCTGACGCTTAGGTGCAACTGCTTTAAACACAGGCTCAGCATTTGTCGCATCGGTCTTGCCACCACCAATAATGTCTTCAAGCATATAACCAATACGGTCAAACTCAGCAAACATCTCATCGAAATCATCTGAAGTCACTTGATGCCTAAGCGCACGCATCACACGATCTTCCATGCCGTGCACGCTGTCGCCAATAGCAGCTTGACCCGCCATCCGCGCACTTCCTTTAAGCGTATGTAATGCGCGCTGCATCGAATCTGAATATTCCAGCTCTTGTGGACTGCTACGCCATCCGCGCAGATCTTTACCGACTTGCGGCACTAACTCACGCGCCTCTTCAACAAACAGAGCCAAAAGCTCTTGATTTACACCGGCATCTTTACGTAATTGCGCCTGAACTTGTGCAGCCTGCTCTGCAGCCAACATAGACTCAGCGGACAACTCATCCTGCGCTGGAGGCATGACAGTCGTAACGTCAACCACTGGCACCGCTTGCTCCGCATCAGTAGCCACTTTTGTCTTGTTCGCTTTGCCTTTTGATTTTTTAGCTGATTTTTCAGCTTTTTGCACTTCCAGCACGTCGGCAGCGGCTTGTAGCGTTGCCGCAGCCTGCATCGTAGCGGTAGAGGCACCAAGGGCTATAATAAGTGAGCGTGTTGATTTAGGATTTTTAAGTGCTTTAGCTTTTTCTAAGCCGTCAGCGAGCGCCTTCACCACGTTGCCATACAATGCAATGTGTTGTGCGGTCCAGGTGCTGTTATGCTCATCAAGCCAGTGTTCTAATGCACGTGCCAAGTCACCAATCGGTTTAAAACCAGCGGTCAGCGCATTACTGCCTAATGTATGCGCAGCTCTACAACTTTCAGCCGTTGGCAAGTCGATTGAATCAACGACTAAAGCTTGATGCGCTTCTACTAAATCCTGTAAATGCTGCTGCGCTTCACCCAAGAAAATATTGAAAAATGCACGGCTTAACTTACGTGTCCCGCCAATGAGCACTTCTTCTTTTTGTGGTTTTGGTTTAGCGACAGCCAAATCATGTTCAAACTCAGCCAACAATTTGGCAGCCTGCGTTTGGAACGGTCCTGGGTTTAGTGTTACCTTTTGGTTCTGGTGCAGCTCTGCAACCCAGCCTGCAAATTCAGCGCTTACTTTTTCAACAAAAGCCAAGATAGCCGCTGTTGGAAATGTTTTATGTTCTATCACCAAATTAAGTAAATTTTCAACCGCCCAGGCCACTTCACCCATGCCGACCAGACCAATCGTACGACCACTGCCTTTGAGGGTATGATAGGCGCGACGCACTTCAGCCAACGCTTCTGAATCAGTTGCATTAACGCGCAACGCTTGTAGGTTTTGCGCTAATACGCCTAGAACTTCTTCAGCTTCCGTTAAGAATATTTCCTGAAGTTCGGCATCTAGCGCCTGATCAGTAACTTCATCTAAAATTGGCTGTACAGGCTTACTGATTGCAAAAGTCGGCACAGTATCGGAATCACCATCACCTTTGGCACTACCTGTTGGACGTTCAAATTGCGCTAACTCGCTTATTTCTGCTGTGACAGCCAAGCCATGCGCATGTGCACCACTCTCTAAGCGATGCAAGGCATCAGATAATGCACGTTCCGACTCCACGCGAACGTTAGGTAACTCTTCGGTATAAAGCCCCAACATACTTAAGCTCTCAGCCACCAGCTCAAAGCTGGCGTTATCTGCGTCACTAGGCTGATGTTGAGGTTGAAGGCTTTTAAAGTGATCAACAAAAGCCAAGCTTAAATGTGCAATTGATTTAGGCACAGGCATTTCCAGCATATCAAATGCAGCTGCCACCTCCTGTAAAGGTTTGGACGCACCATCTAACAC
The DNA here is from genome assembly GCA_041675545.1 of Methylotenera sp. GTDB lineage: Bacteria > Pseudomonadota > Gammaproteobacteria > Burkholderiales > Methylophilaceae > Methylotenera. The sequence goes on along the minus strand of JBAYTS010000008.1, from coordinate 15,981 downwards.
GCTGGTATCGGCCGGGTGGCGGAAAAATGTATCCAGTGCTTTTTCTGACAGGCTTAAAGCCTCAATAATTTGTTTAGCAACAGCATAAACCAAACCTGTGTCGAGCTTGCTAGAAGCGAAAGCGTCTGCTGCCGAAACTAATTGAACACCATCAACAATTGATTGAAGTCGTGCGGTTTGGGTGTTGATTTTTTGATGTGTTTCAGCATCAAGTTGTTGATAATGATCGCAACTATGCTCAAGCAAGTTTAACGAAGCTGCAACCTCAATCAAAGAAACCTCATCAAACTTGGCTTTATCCTCTTGCAATGCCTGCACTGTTGCGTGGATTGTATTAAATAGGTTGACGACATGCCGGTTACCTATGTTTTGTTGCACAGTGCTAATTATATGCTCGAGCTTATTAACAAATGTAGCCATATCCTCGCTATTGGCATCAGCGCCACGCACACTAATACTAGACCATAAATCCTTCAAACTGGGCAAGTCCGCATTTAGTTGTGCCAATGTAGCACGCTCGGCGCTGGCTGAAGTGGCGCCATCTTCAGCTGTAGCGCCATGACGAGGCAACACATCATCCAACTCAAAAACATCTTTAACGTTAGCAATAGTGTCGCTACTTCGATCACTAATCGCGACGTAATAGAGTAAATCACGTAGTAGTTGCGTAGGCGCCTTAGACTCCCCAAGCGCCATGTTGTGTAACTGGCGATCCAGCTTACTGCAAAGTTTTTTAGCCCTAGCACTGGCGCTGACTTTTTCTTGGGCTAGCGCATCCGTAAAGGCTGTTGCAGCCCACCACAGTGTTTTATGTACGCTTTTATTTTGTACCTGCTGCACTTTTGAAAGTGCTTCGCGCATATTACTTAAAGCATCAGCATTTTTGGTCAGTAGCCAATCTAATAAAGATTTCTGAAAATATACCCTTTGGTCTGAAACGAAAATAGGGATAGCAGACTCAGCAATAGGATTCGTTGGCAAGTCTTTAGGCGCACTGTTATCCGTATCAGGAAAGAATAATTCGCTTTCTTCCAACACCTCACCTTGCGCTTCTACTAGCGGCTTTAGGCTCGCATATAATCTCGTAGGAACATCAGGCAACCCATTTAATAAATCCTGCAAGTACTGCGATAGCACGTCAACAGCATGCATAAGTTGCGCCATAACTGGCTGACCAACAGGAATCAGTTGCTTTTCTAGTTTATTGGTCAGCTTTTCAATTTCCGTGCAATACCGCTTACAGCCTTCCAACCCAACCATATCGAGCGCACCACTCACTTGATATAAATGTGCAATGGTAAAGCGCAAAGATGCAAACTCACTTGGATTTTCGTTTACTTCTGCGAAACTAGTCTGCACTTTTTTTAGTGACTGATCAATTTCATCTTTAACCCAAGATAATGGGCCAGTATCAAATGCTTCAGGCATTCTGTACTCCCATTTTAATATACGGTTTTTTCATGGAGTTTTTCTGCTCTAGGCTACAAGTTAAGCACGTAACAATAATGTAAAAATATGATAATTAAACACAATAATTAGAGTTTAAATCCAGCTACTGAATCACGTAACTCCTCAGCTAGAGATGTGAGTTGACCAACAGAATCTGCCGTTAATTTAGTACCCTGTGTCGTTTGCGTCGTAATTTCCTGAATCATCTGCATGTTGTTCGCAACCGTAGTTGCAGACTCTGTTTGTGCGTTTGTCGCGGTTGAAATAGATTCAATCAAATGTGCCAAGCTGGTCGTAACCGCCTCAATCTCGGTCAGCGCCTGGCCCGCGGCATCAGCAACACGCGCCCCTTCAACCACACCCTCGGTACTTTTTTCCATCGCGACCACCGCGCCATGTGTATCAGTTTGAATGGTTTTCACAATCGCACTAATCTGTTTGGTCGCCTCAGATGAACGTTCCGCCAGACGCTGAACCTCCTCCGCAACCACTGTAAACCCACGTCCGGCTTCACCGGCTGATGCCGCCTGAATTGCCGCATTCAATGCAAGAATGTTCGTTTGCTCAGTAATGTCTGAAATCAGTTCCACGATTTCACTAATTTCCTGTGAGCTTTCACCCAAACGTTTAATACGTTTTGAAGTTTCCTGAATCTGCGTACGAATTTCATTCATACCTGAAATCGTGTTCTGCACCGCTTGCGAACCCTGAATAGCCGCTTCTAGCGAACGTTGCGCCACTTGAGAAGCCTGAGCCGCGTTGCTTGACACTTGCAAAATAGAGCGCGTCATGTCATTAACGGCATCGGTTGTTTGTGTGATTTGTGTCGCTTGCGTTTCTGCAGCGCTTAACAACTGCTCAGAAGTACCTTGCGCCACAGAGGTTGCTGAAGTCACCTGCTCAGTCGCACGGTTAATCTCCACCACTAAGTCACGTAAACTATCAATCGTGTAGTTAATAGAGTCAGCAATCGCACCCGCAATGTTGTCGCGTACTTCCGCTTTAACGGTAAGATCACCATCCGCCAAATCCCCCATTTCATCAAGCAATTGCAAAACGGCTTCCTGGTTCTCTTGTCCCTCTCGAGCCAATTGGTTGGTTAAAACAATAGACTGAGCCGTTTGTTTTTTACCGTAAAAATACATCAAGGCCAACAATACCAGACCCAACACCATCAATCCGAACAACACCAACTGAATAAACTGCGTTTGTGATTCAATCAGCGCTTTGTTTTCTTTAGCAATTTGCAACGTAAATATATTACCGGCCTGTTTAGATAACTCAAACGCTGCAGTCAAATCCAGCAAAGGTGCAGACGCTGCAACCGTACCTAATGGCAAAGCTGGAATATAACGCCTATTTGCCACTTCAAAAAAGTTCTCACCCGCTTTAATCACGTCTTCTAACGATGCTGACAGCTTTTCATTGTTCAAATTCTTACGCCAGTACGCTGAGCGCGCCTTAAACATTGCTTCACTTTTTGCCGCGTTGGCCAAAGCACTATCTCGCTTAAGGTTGTTAAAGCTAGTGGAAGCCACGTACGCCTCATTATAGGACGCAAACGCATCTAGAGGGAACATAGGCGGCGGGTTTGTATCGGCAGTTAATTTCTCGTAGGCATCCAACACATTATAAATAGGGCCATTGACGCGCACCTGGTTAATTACCCAGAAGCTCAACAGTGCAAACAAAATAAAAGCCACAATTTGTAGAAAAAGCTGGCGGTATCCGGCGCCCAAACCACCTGTATCTGAGGTGACCTTCTTAGCCGGTACTAAACTAGATAATTTATTTTTAAAGTGTTTAAAGAAATCACCAATTTGTGGCGGAAGACTTTTAATAGCCGCAAAATTTAATGCCATGTTTAACCCCAATTCCTAGATTTATTATGCTTTAAAAAAACGTTTTCAATACCATTCAAATCTAATCAACCAACAAAAAAACAATCCCCTAACCACCATCACTTTTATCAGGTGTTGGGCTGAATAAAATCTTTATTTAACACAAGCGCTTCTACATCAAGTTCAAACCACTCATTACCATCATCATCAACAAATACTTGCTTGCTAAATAAACGATCCAATTCATCGTGATGCGGTTTAGCATGCATCACCTCAACACTGCGTAAGCCGACTAAACTTTCAACCACTAAGGCGACCTGCGCAGTCGTTTCCGTGCTTAATAATACGATACGATTGTTAACTGACTTACGCGTAGGTGGCATGCCGACAAACTGTGCTAAATCTGAAATGCTATACAAATTACCTCGAATATTAGCAACCCCCAAAAACCATGACTTAGTGAGAGGAACTTGCTGATAAGGCGGCACTGGCAACACCTCTTTAACTTCAGTTAAATTGATTAAAAACCTTTTATCGCCTGACGTCACACCTAAACGTGACGTTGATTCAGCGCTACCAAACTGAGTTGCCTCTTTTAGCTTTAATAGTATCGCCTCTTGGAATTCACGTAAATTTGAAGTTTTTGCCACGATTATTTAATCAATCCAAAAAGAGTTTATGGGTAAAACTATTGATAGTAATTAAAACCAAACTTAGGTTGTTTTAAAATCAAGTTATTTTAAGAATTTTAAAATTTAGTCTAAGCTTTTAATCAGCGCTAACAATTCTGCGCTAATCACTGGTTTTGTGACACAAGCTTTTGCACCCATTTTTAACGCCCAAGCTAAATCTGTTGCTTGCGACTTCCCAGTACAAAGAATCACAGGGATGTGGGAGGTGGCAGCATTTTTTGTAAGAGTACGTGTTACCTGAAAGCCGGTTAGCCCCGGCATGACTACATCGCATAACACCAAGTCTGGTGGGCTTGAATTCACCTTGGCTAAACACTCTTCACCACTTTCAGCACCAATTACCTCGTAGCCTGCAGTTTCTAATAACTCAGTGAGAAAAAAACGATCTGTTGCAGAATCATCTACGACTAAAATAGTTTGTATGGCCATATTTACTCTACCTCTTGTTGGTTAACTTTGCCATGCGCAGCATAAATTTGCACTGCGTCTAGTAGCGTTTCTTGGGTGAAGGGCTTTGTAAGATATTGATCTGAGCCGACCATGCGCCCACGTGCGCGGTCAAATAGCCCATCCTTGCTAGAAAGCATAATGACGGGGGTTGCTTTATAACGTGCATTTCTTTTGATTAGGGAACAGGTTTGATAACCATCCAGCCTAGGCATCATGATATCTACAAAAATCAAATCAGGATGTTCATTCGATATTTTTGCTAAGGCATCAAAGCCATCCTCTGCAAGAATCACCTGACAACCTGAAGCTTTAAGAAAAATCTCTGCACTACGGCGTATGGTATTACTGTCATCAATGACCATTACCTTTACCTTGGACAATTCATCCATGGTCAGCTTGTTCTGGTTAAAAGTTTCTTGACTTAGCTTCTCCTGGCTCACCAGTAAGCTCCTTATATTTAATTTATAGCCGTCGTTCAAAATCACTTAAAAAAACGCATCGAGCTTCATTTTATATACAGACGGGTTTACTAAGCAATACTATTTACGCTGCAGACTAAATTGTTTATTACAGAAATAATAATAATATTTATTCCTATCACCCGTAAGGGTATTCTATAATAAAAGTTACATTTGTTTACAAATTTATACAAATTCAATTAAAATTTATTGTTTTACGCAATAATCCAAGGGGTTAGCATGATAGTTAGGCAAGAATCATTAACAGCTAAAATGACGCTAAAAGACTTAGCTACCAACTCACCGTTACCAACAGCTAACTTAGTTTTAGTTTTTGGGTCAGTAAAACGCTTTGGTGAATCCAAGCTTACCTCCACGCTAAAAGAACGTTACCCGACAGCGCAGATTATCGGTTGCTCCACTTCAGGCGAGATTACAGCCTCTGGGGTTTTTGATGACAGTTTGCAAATAACCGCAATTTTGTGGGAAAAAACCATCCAACGTGTCACACATACAAAAATGACCGGGATGCAAAACTCGTTTGAAACCGCAGCAGGTTTGGCGCGTCAATTAAAATCAGAAACGTTGAAGGCAGTGCTCGTTTACTCTGATGGTCTAAACGTGAATGGCTCTGAATTGCTCGAAGGCTTTAAAAGCGTGTTAGGCGAAATACCGGTCATGGGTGGCATGGCGGGTGATGGCTTTAGCTTTAGTAAAACCGTGCAGATTTTTAACGATACGGTCTCAGACGGCTTAGTGATGGCTGTGGGTTTATACGGCGATAATCTAGTGGCGACAACAGGCGTAGGTCGAGGCTGGAAGCCATACGGACCACCACGCAAGGTCACAAAGTCTGATAAAAACGTGGTCATAGAATTAGACGGCAAGCCAGCCCTGCCACTATATAACCTGTATATCGGCGCACATTCAGCAAAAGATTTACCTGGAAGCGGCTTGAAATTTCCTTTTGCCATCATTGAAGAAGGCAAGCGCGATATTGAAAAAATTCGCACCCTATTAGCCATTGACGTAAAAAATAACAGCCTGACGTTTGCCGGTAACGTGGATGAAGGCGAGACCGTACGTTTTTGCCAAGCTACCCATGACAGACTTGTAGAAGGTGCCGGCCATGCCGCGCATCTGGTTGCTGACAACACCAATGTCAATCAAAACGGTCTGGCAATATGCGTAAGTTGTGTAGGCCGCAAAGGTGTGATGGCGGAGCTGGTTGCAGACGAAGTTAAGCTTGTTCAGCAAATTCTAGGCAATCAAACTGCAATTACAGGTTTCTATTCATACGGCGAGTTCGCCCCGCGTCCAGATACTAACGACAGCGTGCTCCATAACCAAACGATGACGATTGGTTATCTAAGTGAAAATTTACTCGCTTAAATAACCAATAATCACAGAACAAACAAACAGTTACCTCAACACAAAAGCTGACAGGCTCCCCCTAATCCACAATGGGCTAGGGGTTGATTGCTTTTGCTATAACCGATACAGTGAATATCTTTACCAATAAGGAGAATTCAGCATGGCAACCGTAACCCTAAAAGGCAACCCAGTGAACGTTGGTGGCAACCTGCCGCAAGTAGGCCAAACAGCCCCTGAGTTTGCACTCGCTAATGCAAAACGTGAATTAGTTTCACTAGACGCATACCCTAGTAAACGCAAAGTATTAAACATTTTCCCAAGTATCGACACCCCAACCTGCGCAACTTCCGTGCGCACCTTTAACCAAAAAGCAAGCAGCGTGGCTAACACCGTTGTGTTATGCATCTCTGCCGACCTGCCATTCGCACAAAGCCGCTTTTGTGGCGCAGAAGGCATTGAAAACGTAGTCACGCTTTCTACATTTCGTGACACTGCAAAATTTGCAAATGATTACGGTGTGTTCATCACAGACAGCAGCTTGGCCGGTTTAACAGCACGTGCGGTTGTGGTACTGGACGAAAATAACAAAGTGTTGCACAGTGAATTAGTGAGTGAAATTGCTAACGAACCTAACTATGATGCGGCACTCGCTGTTTTGTAAGTTGTACGCTTAATGACTAAAGCCCAGCAGGTTAACTTGCTGGGCTTTTTAGTTTTATACTCAACGGTAAAGTATTGGCTTAAAAATATACATCGACTCCTAACACATCAATATACAATAACTATGATTGTGCTTTTTAAAAATGAATATCTTTTGACGCAAGATTTTGTGTCAATTACAATTTCTACTTTGCGTTGGGCATCACAAACACACTGGAGATAATTTATGCCGGATGATCCGCTTAAGGTAGCAAAGGATAGTGTCTCACTCGTGGCCGAAGTCATTAAGGCAGCGGGTGATAACCCGCAGGTAAGGGAGGCTGCGGGCAATCTTGGACACACAGCCGTGACGCTCACGAAGACGATCAACAATGTGCTGATTCCTTTGGCGGCGATCAATTTCGCATTCGATAAGGCAAGAGTCTATTTTTCTGAAAGGTTTCAGCAAGAGATTGCAGAGAAAGTCGAGGGCATCCCGCCAGAACACATTGTTGAGCCGAAGGCATCAATTGCTGGCCCCACACTCCAGGGTCTTGCTTTTACCCACGAAGAGCCGAACCTCAAAGAGATGTACCTCAATTTGCTCGTGACAGCCATGGATGGACGCTCGGCCACCACTGCCCACCCGGCTTTTGTGGAGATTATTAAGCAACTGGATAGTGAGGACGCTAGGTTAGTTAGTAGTGCACTTAAGTCTTCCTCTGCAATACCTATTGTTCAGATTCACCTCAAACTAAAGGGCGGGGCTGAATACCGTGTGCTTGCTCAGCACTTGCTGAACCTTACCGATACTGCAACCGGATTACCTGTTGAAGACCCACAGCTTCCTGCAATGATTGACAACTGGATTCGCCTTGGCCTTGTCGAGGTCGCGTACGACAAGCATCTGACTGACCCTGCGAGCTACGTATGGGCTGAACAACGACCAGAGTTCTTGCGACTGTCACAGACTCCGCAACCTGATGAGGCAAAAGTGGAGTATCAAAAGGGTTTCATGCAGCGTACCGAGCTTGGCAAACGGTTCGCCAAGGCCATAGGTCTTTAATTACAATAAAAAGGGGGACGTAAGGACGTAAAAAAGGAAAAAAAGGGGGTGAGCTAACCCGGGTTTGACGGACACACCAATAAAGCACATCACTGAGCATAATACCTTTTTTCCATTTCCACTGGCGTTAAATAACCTAGCGATTGATGTATACGCTGTGTATTATAAAAACACTCAATATAATCGAATATTGCCAAACCTGCCTCTTCTCTGGTTTTAAAGTCATGGTGATGCACCCATTCGTTTTTTAAGTTTGAGAAGAAGCTTTCTGCTACTGCATTATCGTAAGCCGTCTTTCTACCGTTCATACTAGGAATGATATTGGTTTGTGCCAGCTGCGCCCGATATGGCGCAGCACTGTAAACAGCGCCTCGGTCAGTATGGTGAATAAGGCCCGCATCTGGCTTGCGTTGTGTAATCGCCATACTCAGTGCTTGTTGATGTAACGTAGCATTAGCTTTGTTACCAAACGCCCAGCCGACGACTTTACGTGAGTATAAATCGAGCAATACGGCTAAATGCAACCAACCTTGGCGCGTGCGAATGAACGTCATATCGCCTACCCAAGCAACATTAGGCGAAGCTGTGGTGAACTGTCTATTCAATAAATCAGGTGCAGCGACTGGTGTATGGTGATGTTCTACGGTTAATCTAAAGCGTGTTTTACGTTTAGCTTCAATGCCTGCCGTTTGTCTGAGTTTAGCGATGCGATGTTTACCACAAGCAATACCTACCTTGTTTAAATGCTTCCACGTTTTAACTGCACCATAGGCTTGTCGAAACTGATGGTGGACTGTTTGGATGTGCTTGAGCAGTTGTTCATTCCTGACAGCACGTTGGCTAGGTGTGCGCTTCCTCCAATCATAATAGCCACTGCGAGAGACTTGCAACACTGCACATAAAGTGTTGACTGCTCATTGCGTTTGTTGCTGTATGAAGGCGTATCTCACTTGCACACCTTGGTGAAATACGCTTCGGCCTTTTTTAAGATGTCACGCTCTTCGGTGATACGCACTAGTTCACGTTTAAGTCTAGCGTTCTCTGCTTTGAGTGGATCGTGCTTTTTACCTAGCTTGTTATGACCTGGCCCGTTAAAGGCCGTATTCATATCACCACCATGGGCAGCTAAGGTTTCTGCCCATTTATACAATAGATTACGTCGAATACCGAGTTCTAATGCCAATTGTGTGACAGGCCTTTGGCCTGCTTGTAGTAACTTAACAGCATTGAGTTTAAAGACTTTATCAAACTTCTGACGTTTAGCACCATGACTGCTTTTAACTGCTTGTATTTCTTTACCCATAAACACCTCCTAAAGTTTGGACTATACTGTCCTCTTTTAAAAAGTGTCCGTCAAACTAGGGCTAGCTCAGGTTGACCCCTATTGTTCACGTTAAGGATACTGGCAACGCGCATCGCAATACTCCAGATAGACATAACCTTTAGCACGCATGCAACTTGCCCACTGATTACTAAGCCGCCCTTTTGCAAGGGAGTTATTAGGGTCATTTGGATGTTTGGCAGCTTGAATTTTATCGTCAGAGAAAAGCACATATTCTGTTCTGCCACTCCCACACGCTACCGTGTCGTCCAACCTACTCTCCTTCGTCATGCCCTCCTTGATAAAGTGGGCACCATAGGGTTTAGGATATTTTAGCCTTTCGTAGGCTACCTTATCGCAATGAGCTGCTGGTGTTTGTGGCCCGCAAATTCTCCCATTACCAATTGTGCAGCTTATCAATAGACTACTGGTACATATCATAAACAACAGTTTTATTATTCTCACTTTGCATTCCTCAATAAAATTGAAATCGCTTGCCAGACCTCAGGCGGCAGTAGTTCTGCCATTGCAAAAGGTGCAGAAACCGCAATTGCTCCAGTAGCGCTCCATGTGTCATGGGCTTTAATTGTTGCCTCTGATCTGCCTCGTGTTGCGTTCCCTTGCGTATCATACAAACCACTCACCTGTCCCCCGATAAAATCGTGGGTACCGCCAAAAGACTCGATGAGCTTATCCTGCCAACTTCCAGCCTCGTAGGGTTTACCAAACAAAGTGCCCTTGTAGCCTTGAATGCCGCCGGTATCACCGGGCATTTTCTGGCCTTCGGGAGTATTGGCAATGAAGTCATCGAAACTCATCAAAGTGCCATCAGTATTTTTTACTTGATCAAACACTACCTGATATTTTTCATTTAACGCTAACTTAGGTATGCCATCTTCTCCCAGAGTTGGTGTGTTATCTGGATTTTTCTGAATTGCACATCTTTCATTCATAGTCCCGCACAACAAATCTAAATCTGCTCGTGTACCACCGGTGCCAATACCATCTCCACGTATACCTTCGCTCTTGCCATCGAGAAGGTTATCTAAAGTGTTGCCATAAGCATCCACTGCGCCCGCAAACTTCTGCGAGCTTTCAATGGTGATTCGCCGCATTTCCTCTGCTACCGCTGACAAGGCTTCCTTGGTGAGTGCCGTGCCGCCAAATCCGGCCACTGCGCCGACCAGCACGTTCATCACCTGTTCTTCCAAGCGTAGATCCTTCAGTTGTGCTTGAAGTGCGATTTTATCTTCTGGATTTTCCGTACTTCTTAGTTGATTCTGTAAAGATAGACGCCTTTCTTGCACATATGTACCTACGGCCTGATAAGCTTGTTGTCCAAACGCCTGCGTAATCTGCACCTGTGCCTGAATTTCCTTAGCAACCTTCTCTGCATCAAAGATAGGTGCAATGGTATTTGCTGTCGCGTTGCCTGCGCTATCTACTACCTCACCGTTTTCATTGACATGCGCATCGCGATTGAGCAGGGCGACTGTAGTTGTTGCGTCTTGCCCTGAAACGGCTTGTTGTTCACCGTTATCGGTGATGCTGACAGTGCCACCACTAATGCCGCTAACAGTAACGCTACTAGCATCCCCACTGTCAGACCCGACACCTGCGCCTGAGAGGGTAGGTTTACCAGATTGCGTGCCACCACCTACTGACATGCTCATTGCATTCGCCTCATATTCCGCACTGTTCTTGATATTCGATACTATCAGTGTTTGTGTGGTGAGGCTATTCCGGTTGTCCTGTATCGCTTTATCGGTAGAGGCAATTACCGCACCGGTCAGGTCGGTATTGCCTTTAACGTTAACCTGGAACCCACCATCACCTGACATGATGCCGCTTTGTTCATTGACGCTGGCATAGTCGGATTTGGTTTTGCTGTTGGAGGCACTGATCGAGCCACCATAGCTGCCTGCACCTATCGGCACACTGACACTGATGCCGGCACTGCTTTGTTTGCTCTTGTAGGTGCTGGTGTCTTGCAGGCTTTCGATGTTGAGATTGCCTTGCCCTGAAGTCCCTACGTTGGCAACGACTTGATTGCCGATGACTTGTGCGCCATTGATGTTGGTATCAGTGCCGCTTTGCAGGATGACTTTGTCACCGGTGCCATTGCCGCTTTGAATTTGTGTTTCAGTCCAGGTCACATCAGTGCCATTGGCCTTGCCTTTACCTTTTGAAGCACTGGCAGTAACAGCAAAGCCACTTGTTGTGCCAACACTGACGCCGACACTGGCACTGCTGTTTTTGTTCTTGCTGTTGAGCGTATCTACATTTTGTGCAGCTTGCAGGTTGATCTGGTCTTCGGCTTTCAGGGTGACATCGTTAACTGCTTTGATTTGTGAGCCGATGACATTAATGTCTCCCTCACCCTCCGCCCCCTCCCCGGGGGAGATGGAACCTATTGCGCTGATATTGACATCGCCGCCGGCATTGAGCGTGCTGCTCTTGGTAGTAGTGCTGGTCTGGCTGGATGTGCTACTGCTTTTTGAGGTGCCGATGGATAGGCTGACGTTGATGCCGCCGACTTGGTTAGCAGCATCGTAGGCAGCATTACCAGTTGGGGCGATAGCTTGTCCAGCACTGACCGCATCTAAAGCATTACTAGCAGCCAGTGCTGTGGTACCTGCTGCCAGCGCTTGCATTCTGCCATCACTGGTGTTGCTTGCCGCTTTGCTCATTTGTTGTGCGGTCTGGATGGCACTAATGACAGGGCTACTAATGGCGAGCGTAATCCCGCTCTGCTTATACTTCATGCGCTGCTGGTTAGCGTAGGTATCTGTCGCGTTGATGATGTTCACCTGTTGTGCTGTGATGTTGATGTCGCCTTGTGGGGTGAGTATATCACTACCGGTTTGGGTGTAAGTCTTACCGCTGATGATATTCACATCCCCTTCTACACTGCCCACGGTGCTGCCCACGTTAATGACCTGCTGGCTGTCATTGGTGTTGGTGAGTTTGCTGCTGCCATAGCCGATGCTGGTAGAGGTGGCGGTAAAGCCTGTCTTGCTGACTTTTTTGTAGTGGGTTTCATCATGGGTGTCGGTGGCTGCGGTGATGTTAACGTTACCTGTGGCATTGATCTCTACATTATTGGTCGCCACTACATTGCTGCCATCTACCTTGATATTTTGTGCATTGAGTGCAATGGTATCGGCACTGAGGTTGCTGCTGATGCTGGTAGTGTCATTATAGGTGTTGCGCTCCGTGGTTTTTTTGCTACTGAAGGTGCCGCTTTTTTTAACATAGCGTGCAGTTGCTACGTTGCTGGTAGCTTCGCCCGCTTCAATCGTCATGTCGTTTCCAGCGGTAGCGCTGAGCGCACCTTGTTCGCTATTGATGTTGACTGCGCGGGCGTTAAGGTCATTGCCTGCAGTTAAACTGATATCTCCCGTGGTTTGTATGTTGGTGCCAAGTTCATTGGTGTTGCCATGTTTGACATAGTTTTTGGTATTGCGGATGCTGTTGTTTTGCGCTGCGGTGTTAACCGTACCAAAGTTAAGGTTGTTGGCCGCACTGATATAGGTGCCAGCTTCAGCGGTATTGGAGTTGCCAGCGCCCGTTGGTGCCAGATTGATCAATGCTGCTGCATCCAGGTGGATGTCGTTACCTGCAGAGGCCACTAGCAGGCCAGTCCCGGTCGGGTTGGTAACATATAGCCCTGCAACCCGGTCTAGGTTGGTGCGGGTAAAGCTGCTTTGTCCCACTTGGTTTGAAGCCGACTGCGTGGTGCTTTTAACGTTGATGTCGTGCCCTGCGTCAAGCACAAGTACATCTTGCGCAGAAATGGTACCGCCGATATTGTTGATATCATCATTGGCTGTCAGCGCAACTTGCTGGCCTTGCATGCGGCCACCTAGATTGTGTATGTTTTGGGCGTTGATGACCACAAGACCACGGCCAAGTATGCTGCCACTGTTGATCAGGTTGCCATTATTTGTTTCATCAGACGCCAGATTTAAGTGGATATTCTGCCCTGCCAGCAAGCTGCCTGTGTGGCTGATATCCCCTGCTTGCAGGCGTACATAGACTTGCGGCACCAAGGCTTGCGTTTGGGTGCCGTCTGGCAATGTCATGGTTTGTGCTACCAGCCAAACGATGTCGCTGGTGAGTTGGGCGATTTGGGTGGCAGTGAGGGCAATACCGGGTACCAGTTGGTGCGCCTGGGCGAAGGTGGCACCGTTGTTCATCAGGGCTTGGTATTGGGCTTCGTCATCTGCGTAGCCAACGAGGAAGCGTTGACCAGTGAGAGCGTTGATTTGCTCGCGTATCAGGCGTTGCTCATAAAAGCCGTCGCCTAGGCGTTTGGTTTGCGTGGCTGGGTCATAACTCAAGGCATTGAGCATGAAATCACTGGATAGCCAGGTGCGGTAATTGGCAAAGCGCGGGTTGGTTTCAAGCAGGTAATGGCTACTTGGATCGGGGCTGGGTTGAAACAGGCTGCTGTTAGGCAGTGTACTTAGACTGACATTGGCCACTGCCGTACCTGTGCCAGCTGGCGCGGTGTGTTGCGACACTTCGCTAGTCGGCAAATTAAAACTTGTGACCAGGTTGGCTGGATTGTAAGCAGAGGCGGAAACGTCATAACGAAAGCCACTGCCACTTCCATCATAATCATAATAGTAAGCCGTGCCATTGTAGCGGGTGGTGGTTTGGCCTTGGGTATTCAGGTTGTTCAGGGTGGCGCCTGTGATATCCAAGGCACCCCCTGCGATGATTTGGCTGTCACTGTTAGTGACGTTGCCATTGAGTGTCATGTGATTGCCTGATAGCAATTGTGCTGGGGCGGAGGTTAATACCTGGGTTTCCGTGGTATTGCCGGTGTAAACGTAGCGCCAGTATTCTCTAAACGTATAAGGCCCAGCCGTGCGCCATGAGATTCGCTGGTTGCCAATTTGCGCACCAGGGTAATCAGCAGCATCCAGAATGACACTTTGACCACGCGGGGTAAATTGGTCATAAGCCGTGCTGCCGGCAAAAGCGGTTTGTGTGGTGATGCCCGCATTCAAGTTTTTTAAATCAGCAATATTGGCATTTAAGTTGCCTAATGCCTCTATCGTTGCCCCCTTATTCAGGAGTATGGCGGTTTGCGTTTGCCCAGCGTCGATGGTCGCTTGATGTTGACCATCCAATGCACCTGCTATCGCCATATCCCCAGCACTAAACATCAGTGCGTTATTTTGATTGGTGAGGGTGTTGGCACCTATATCCAAACGATTGCGCGCCGCAATTACGGCAGCGGTGTTGATGCCATTTACGGTTTCATGGGTGTTATTGAGCGTATTGGCGGCAATGGCAATATGATCCCCAAAGATACTGCCGGTGCCGATGTTATTGAGTACATTCGCGTTGATGAAGGTGTCACTGCCGTCAATCACGCCTCGGTTGGTGAGGGTGTTGCTTGTATTGAGTTGGGTATTGAGGCCGGTGATTTCTGCTGTTGCAGCGTTATCGATATTGGCTGCATTCAGTGTGAGGGTGTTGCCAGCTAATATGCCGCTCTGGTTGGTTAAGTTGCCAGTGGTGGTGAACGTTAGGTTGCCGTTGGCTTGTAATTCACCTGTGCTGGTTTGGGTGTAGTCACTGGAGAGTGTCACCGTTGCATCACCGCCAGAGAGTAGTTGACCGTCGCCAGTTAAGCTATTGGCGTTAATCTCTAATAACTGACCTGCAGTGATTGTGCCACCTGTGTTGCTGATGCCAGCTGTATTGGTATTGGTTTGTGTGGTGCTGCTGATGCGATTGCTGTTGGTCAGCATGCCATTCACATCAATAGCGACTTCGCCGATACTAGCCCCGATACTGCCTGCATTACGTACCCCTAAACCGGCTTCGGTGCCTATCATGTGAATTTTGCCGGCATACATGCCACCCAAGGCGGCGACATCAATGGCAAAGCCGGGTGTGGGGTTGCTGTTGCCATCCGGTAACGTAGCGTTTGGGCTGATCGGGGTAATGCCCGTAATATCACCATTACTGGCAACATTCACCTGGTTGCTACCGGTAATAATATTCAGATTCTGTGCCCACAGGCCTGCATTGACGTTTACGGCACGCGCAATCACATCGGTATAGTTGCTATTGGCCGTATCTAGCCCTGCACCTAAGAAGTTAATGGCACCGCCACCGACACGGTAGCCCATTAAATCGCCATTGTTGATGATAGGTGTGCCAGTCGTTAGCGTGGTTCGGCTAGCATTAATGAAACCGCAACCGTTACATGAAATGCCGGCCGGGTTGGCAATCACCACTTGGGCACGGCTACCGGCGACTTCAACATAACCATTGAGCAAGCTGGGGTTGTTGCTGTTGACTTCGTTCAGAATGATACGCGCAGTGCCGGTGGCTAAATACGGGTTGCCTTGCACCCAGCCGCCTAATTGCGTCTGTACATTGGTACGGCTGTTATTGAGAATGGCGCCGTTTGCGTTGACATCGAATTGGCTATAGGTGTTGCGGGAGACACCGGCCGCACTTGGGGTTTGGATATTAACTAGCGGTACGCCGTTTGGGGCGTTGATGATGACAGGGCGTTGGTTTGCCGGCGCGGTCTGGTCGGCAATGATGTCGGCATGGGCTGGGTTGGCAAATACGCTTAAACCAACGAAACTTACCAGGCCTAAATGACACAACACCGCAAAATGCGTTGGTTTTAATGTGACTGTAGTATGGTTTGCCTGGC
>JBAYTS010000007.1:0-87322 GCA_041675545.1 Methylotenera sp. | reverse complement strand
CGGCTTGTTGTGTTTGTGCTTTAATTTTGTGGAAGAGATGGCGGGTGTATTTGAATCGCATGGTGACCCCTCTGGACGCTCCGTTATGCTATTGCTTGATGGCGATAATTGCGTCATAGAAACAAGTGACCAGCGCTGGATTCCAGTGGGAGCCGTACTCCCAGTAAATCGTGATGCGCAATCAAACTTGATGATTTATGGAGGCCGCGAATATTTGATACGTACATTTATTGCAGATGGCTATCAAGGTTATATGGGGCCTGCTGGCTGGCAAGGGCAGGTGATGATTCCGGTGGAAATCGCGTTTACCGGTAAAGAAACGAATGCATTGAGAGCGTTAGACCCACGAGTTGCCAGAGGCTTGCTGTCGCATGCTCAATCTTTCTGCCCACCGCTTTATGAAGTCATGAACGCAGCATCTACCATACGTAGAGTGGTGTGGAACGGGCAGGTAATGACTGCTGGGCAAGGTGGGGAGTTGTTGAAATTAAAAACCATTTTGGATCAAATTAGTGAAACCGGTACGCGTAGTAACGAATTGTTCGCTCAGTCAATTAATGATCTTTACGAGACTGTGCTGGCTTCTAGGTTGCAGGAATCTGAATTTGTATCACACCTATTAGTTGATTTGTTAGATCGTAACTTGTATGAACGCTCTGATGACTGTCGCTGGTGGGCGGTAACACCTGAGCTAAGAATAGCGCTCGAATCTGGGGTCGTTGATAGTAAAACAGCCACACAAATGACAGATATTCTGGAATATATCAATAAACTTTACACGGTATATACCCGCATTTTTGTCTATGATTGTCATGGAAAAATCATCGCCAGTACAAACCCGATCAATGAAAATGGTTCGATTATCGGTACTAAAATAGACGAGCTGACGCTAGCGCAAGTGATGGGGTTGCGCACAGAGCAGGATTATTATGTCTCTCCTTTTGTTCCAGATGCTTTATACGGCAATGCACCTACTTACATCTATCACGCAGCTATTATGGCTACTGGTGGAAATTCTGTTGTCGGAGGTATCGGCATTGTTTTTGATTCTGCCCCTGAATTTTTTGCAATGTTGCAAGGCGGTATTTCAACAAAAGGGGAAGTAAAAGCTTTTTATATCAACAGACAGGGCCGGATTATTTCAAGTACGGATCCCTCCCGCCCAGTAGGGAGCATCTTGGAGATAGCAGCAGATTTGCGTGCATTGCCAAATGGTAAAAGTACCTCTCGTATTGTGATACATGATGGCAACTATTCAATACTTGGATGTAGTGTTTCTAACGGTTATCGAGAGTTCAAAGTCACGGATGGATATAAAGAGGATGTGATTGCCGTAGTCTATGATTCTTTTGGAGAGGTGCGTGAGCACTTTAGTTCTGGTAACGATTCTGCATCAATTATTGATACGTATTTTGTTAAAACTGACGATTCTGAATTTGCTACGTTTTTTATTGATGAAGGATTATTCTCCATAGAAGCTGAATATGTTTTGGAGGCATTGGCAGCCTCTGAAATCTCTTCGGTTTCCATAGGTGGTCGTACCGAGCGAGTTGGCGTGATCTCAATACAGGGTGACAGCAAAGGTAAGGCTTATGCCTGGGTATTTGATCTTGGCTACTTACTAAGCGGTATTCCGTCAGTACAGGACAGTAATAGCCAAGTTGTAATTGTAGAGTGCGGACATCACAAAATAGGATTGTTAGTAGGCGCGCTGCATTCGGTAGCTCAGTTTAATGAGAGCCAAATCACTTTTACACCGCTTGCAATGGGTAAAAATGGTGCTTTAATCAAGCAGATTATTAAAGCAAATAACGGCAAACTTTTGATTCAGGGCGTTGATATCAGTTATCTGTTAAGGATGCTGAGTAACCCATTTGAACCAGTTATTGCGCCATAACGGCATTGAGCTTGGTAAGCCGGATTTATAGAGGTTAGGGATTTGGTGGAATACTGTAACTATTAACGCCTAAAAGCAGGTCATTGGCAGCTTGCATTAACGTAATCCAGATTAAGATTTGTTTCTTAGCGGCTCCAGCAGAGGTGATAGCCCGTTATGATCGATTTCCTGCATCAATTGCAATAATCGCCCCAGCTCGCCAGAAGGAAATCCATCGCGGGCAAACCAGTTTAAATAGTTGCCAGGCAAATCAGCAATGAGGCGGCCTTTGTATTTACCATAAGGCATCGCCAATGTGACCAAGCGTTGTAAGTCTTCTGGGTTCATATTGAAGTTTTAATCAGAAAGGTAACGACTATAAGGTAATTGGCGGATTATTGGAATTTGCGGAAATCATTTAGGCATAGTGCCTATAAAAGAATTGTAGTGTGAGCATTGATATGCTCACACTACGATTTCTGGCGGAGCGGACGGGACTCGAACCCGCGACCTCCTGCGTGACAGGCAGGCATTCTAACCAACTGAACTACCACTCCTTAAAACACACGTATTGATAAAGCTAATACGATTTTAGTCACGGCACTGGTTTTTTGGTGGGTGCTAACGGGGTCGAACCGCTGACATTCGCCTTGTAAGGGCGACGCTCTACCAACTGAGCTAAGCACCCGCTTAACCAATGAGGTCGGCATATTACAGCATATTCCGAATATTTTCCAACTAGTTTTATAATCTAATTGCCGTGATTTAATTTTCAGACGCGTAAGCACGGTAAATTCCCCATATTTTGCCGAGATCGAAAATAATGTTTTGTTTAATCCGTTCAGAGCGAGTTGCCCTGTATGCCACTTGGGTAATTTCGCTTCGCTGGCTTGAATGAACGCACTGTTTGTGACATATTGCTTATCGCCTTGAGTTTTGTACTCCAAATAGGAGAGTGTCTTGGTAAACACGTGCCATCTAAGGGTAAGGCGGGGTGGGTCTTTTGGAAGTTATGTTCGGTTAATCTCGGAACTCGGGCTAAATCTTGGGCTAAATAATGATCAGGTTAAAAATTCGTGACAAAATCATCGGCTTACTGGTGTTTTATTTTCTAGTTGCTTTAGTGGCCATTGGTTCTACATTACTGGTGTCATGGCGGCTGGAAGGCGGGGCGGCGGCCATTAACGATGCCGGACGCGAGCGTATGCGTTCATATCGTATTGCCTATTTGCTGGAGCAACAGGTTAAGCAACCGAAAACGCAACTACGTGATGACATTGAGCAGGAAATCGTTTTATTCGAGGCAACCTTGAGTGAGTTGGAGTTAGGCAACCCCCAGCGACCGCTTTCCCTACCAAAAGATGTTGATGTTAAAACGCAGATGACACAACTGCGCCAGACATGGCAGACCAGTATTCATCCGCACATTACGCAGATTCTTAATACGGCTAGTATCGCCGAACAAGAAGCGCTGTTGATACAGTATCGACCGATGCTTGAGCGCTTTGTTAGTGGCATTAACGAACTGGTATCCATGGTGGAACGCAGTAATGCGCATGCGACCTCTTTGCTACGTTTTCTACAGATTGCTTTGGTCAGTCTAGCCCTTGTAGGTACCATGTTGCTGGTTTACTTGTTTTCGCACATGGTGGTACTTCCAGTGACGCGGTTGCGTGAGGGGATTCAACGCATGGCACAGGCAGATTTTGATGTGCGTTTGCCTGTCACCAGCCAAGACGAGCTTGGTGAATTGGCCAGTGGTTTTAATCGTATGGCAGATCAGTTGCAGGATATTTATGCCACGTTAGAGCAGCGCGTAGAGGAAAAAACGCGTAGCATTGAAGCTAAAAATAAAGAGTTAGCCGCGCTAGATAAAGAAATGGCCGTTTCTGAAGAGCGTAATCTGTTAGCGCAGGAGCTGCATGACAGTATTGCACAATCGTTGGCTTTTCTTAATATTCAGGTGCAGTTGCTACAGGAGGACTTGCAAAAAGATCATATTGCCGAGGCGATGAAAGGGTTGGCGCAAATCCGTGAAGGTGTACAGGAAAGTTATGATGATGTACGAGAGTTGTTGGTGCACTTTCGCACACGTATAGGTAGCACAGATTTACAAACGGCTATTCGCAGTGCATTAGAGAAGTTTGAAGGACAAACAGGTATTAAAACTGCTTTTAAAATAAGTGGGAATGCACCGGAGCTGCAACCCGAGCACGTGCTGCAAGTGATGCACATTGTGCAAGAATCACTTTCTAATGTACGAAAACACGCACATGCCAGCCAAGTTGATGTAGAGCTAGGCTGTGCCCAACGCTGCACGATTGATATACGCGACAATGGCGTTGGCTTTGATGTAGCGCAGGATGCGGGCGATAGCCATGTAGGGTTGCACATTATGCGTGAACGCTCGCACCGTATTGGCGCTGAGTTATTTTTTGATTCAGAACTAAAGAAGGGAACGCATATTGGCCTTATACTTCCTGTAACTGCACAAGAAAGTAAAATAGTATGAAGCCCATTCGCGTTTTAATTGTTGACGACCACACGCTGTTTCGCAGTGGTATCAAGCTATTGCTAGAGCGGCAAACAGGTTTTGAGGTAGTGGGTGAAGCGGGCGATGGCTTGGAGGGTGTGAAGCGTGCCAAGCAACTTAAGCCAGATGTGGTGTTGCTGGATTTACACATGCCAGGAACTAGTGGGCTGGAGGCCATTCCGTTGCTGCGGGAAGAAGCTCCGCTAGCCCAAGTGATTATGCTTACCGTGTCCGAAGATGCTGATGATTTACTGGAAGCGTTACGCGCCGGTGCGCGTGGATATTTATTAAAGAACATAGAGATGGACTTTTTACTGGATTCCATACGCCGCGCGGCAGCAGGTGAATCAGTTATGTCTGCTCAAATGGCGGGTAAGCTGGCTGATACCATACGTGCCCCACAACATAGCTTGACTAAAGCCACGTCTAACTTAGGAAAACTCACGCCACGTGAACGTGAAATCATTGCCATGCTAGCCAGTGGCGCGAGTAATAAGGAAATCGCCCGTACGCTTGATTTAGCCGAATCTACCGTTAAAATTCATGTGCAAGGCATATTGCGTAAACTCAACTTAGCCAGCCGTGTACAGGCAGCGGTGTATGCTGTTGAGCATGGTTTGGTGCTTGAAAAACCTAACTGAAGTAGTTGCTGAATAACTATTTATTGATATACGTCAACCTTGGAACACGATTTTTATCTAATGATTGCTAACTTATCAATCAGCTAGTTAAATCATCATGAATTTTGACATCGCTATCGTGGGTGCAGGCCCTTCTGGATTATGCTTTGCACAAGCGTTGGCAGATAGTGGTTTACGCATTGTCGTGATTGAGCGGCAATTTGAGGACGCACTTGAAAATCCTGCTTTTGATGGGCGTGAGATTGCGCTTACGCATCATTCCGCCAAGCTTATGCAAGCACTTGGACTGTGGCAACGTATAGACCCTAGTGCTATTTCCCCCTTACGTGATGCCCGCGTGTTTAATGGTTCTTCGCTATATGCCATGCAAATTGACCACCGCGATAGCCAACAAAATGAACTAGGTTATCTCATCTCTAATTGCCTTATCCGCAAAGCTGCTTTTGAAGCGGTTAAAGCGTCCTCTAACATTACTTTGTTGACTAATGCAGAAATTATTCAAGTGAGTACCGATAGTAAAGGCGGACATCTAACGCTGGCAAATGGAGAGGTTGTTGAAGCGCAACTTATCGTGGCCGCAGATAGCCGTTTTTCAGAAACGCGTCGTGCGATGGGCATTGCCGCGTCCATGCACGATTTTGGCAAAACAATGATGGTTTGCGTGATGGAGCATGATGTTTCACACCAACATGTGGCATGGGAATGGTTTGATTATGGACAGACGCTGGCACTATTGCCGATGAACGGCATGCGTTCGTCTGTCGTAATTACCTTGTCCGCACATGATATTCAAGGCCTGATGGCGATGACTGAAGAGGCTTTTAATCATGCTGTTGAAGTGCGCTTTAAGCACAGGCTGGGTGCTATGCGACTTGTTTCAACGCGCCATGCCTATCCACTTGTCACAGTGGATGCTGACCGTTTTGTGGCACTTCGTTTCGCCTTGATTGGTGACGCCGCCGTGGGTATGCACCCTGTCACCGCGCATGGGTTCAATTTTGGTCTGCGGAGTGCAGAGTCATTAGCCCATGAAATTAAAGTGGCATATACGTGTGACCGTAACATCGCCTCTGCTGATTTACTTGCGCGCTATGAAAAAACACACAAACGCGCTACGCGTCCTCTGTTTCTTGCCACACACGCTATTGCTAAACTGTATAGCAATGATGCTCTGCCAGCGCGCTTAATCCGCCGTGTTTCACTGCATATTGGCAATCGTATTTTGCCCTTCAAACGGGCGGTCGCTCATATGCTCACTGAGATCCACTAGCCAAAAGACCTAGTTCTTTTCCTTCACTCATCCTATCCTTTTGATGCATATAGCATTGATTTACATCAATGTTTGTATTTGCGTCGCCATTAAACTGCTCAATACAGCAATACCGTAAAGAATGATTACGGATTATCAAGTTAAGGGGCAAATTGATGGCAACACAACAATATAAAGCATGGTCGGTGGTTATTGCGAGTACGCTGGCTTTTACTGTGTGCTTCATGATCTGGATGATGTTTGCCGTTATCGGTATCCCGATCAAAGAAACTTTGGGGCTTAATGAAACCCAGTTCGGTATCTTAATTGCTACCCCCGTATTGACGGGTTCACTTATTCGACTTCCGCTCGGCATGTGGACTGACAGGTTTGGTGGGCGCATCGTGTTCTTTATTTTGATGCTATCAACCATCATTCCAATTTATTTAATTTCCAAATGTACAGAATACTGGCAGTTTCTAGTCACTGGTTTATTTGTGGGTGTTGCCGGAGGCTCTTTCACCGTGGGTATTGCGTATTGCGCACGCTGGTTTCCTAAAAATCGCCAAGGCTTGGCGATGGGCATTTTTGGTGCAGGTAACACTGGTGCGGCGGTTACTAAGTTAGTTGCGCCGCTTATTGTGGTGGGCTTCGGCTGGACAATGGTGCCACAAATGTATGCGGTGTTAATGCTGATTATCGCGATTCTTTTTTGGATTTTTACTTTTTCTGAACCTTCGCACAAGGTAGGCAAAACAGTTTCCATGTGTGAGCAGCTTGCTGTGCTTAAAGACCCAAAAGTATGGAAATACAGTCAGTATTATTCCATTGTATTTGGTGGCTATGTGGCGCTGGCGTTGTGGATGACCAAATACTACATCGGTGAATATGGCTTTGACCTCAAAACAGCAGCATTGATGGCAGCTGCATTTAGTATTCCAGGTGGGGTGTTGCGCGCGGTCGGTGGTTATTACTCTGATAAATTTGGTGCGCATACCGTGACATGGTGGGTGCTTTGGGTGTCGCTGGCTTGCCTGTTCTTTTTGTCTTATCCACAAACCGATGTTTCTATTATCACGGTCACAGGCCCGCAAACTTTTCACTTAGGTTTAAACGTCACCATATTCACTATGATCATGTTTACGATGGGCATTGCATTTGCCATTGGCAAAGCCTCCGTCTTTAAATATATTTCAGATGACTATCCGCACAATATTGGCGTAATTTCAGGCGTGGTGGGTTTAGCTGGCGGCTTGGGCGGGTTTTTGATGCCGATTATGTTTGGTGCCTTACTGGATTTAACTGGCGTGCGGACCTCTGCCTTCATGCTGATGTTCGGTATTGTCTGGGTGTCACTCATCTGGATGTATTGGACGGAAGTGCGTCCCGTAAAAATCAACCGTCATTATGAACGTCAGGTCGCAAAGCAAGTGACACCAATCTAGGGAGGAATAGTATGTCAATAAATATCGAAAAATGGGACGTAGAAGATAACAGATTCTGGGAGACCACAGGTAAAAAAATTGCCTATCGCAATTTGTGGATCTCGGTGCCTGCGTTGTTATGTGGCTTCGCTGTGTGGCTTATGTGGGGCATTATTGCTGTGCAAATGAGTAATCTTGGGTTTCCGTTCAGTAAGGATGAGCTGTTCACCTTAACGGCGATTTCCGGGCTGGCAGGTGCCACCATGCGTATTCCGTCATCCTTTTTTATTCGCTTGGCGGGTGGGCGCAATACTATTTTTCTCACTACGGCAATGTTACTCAGTCCCGCAATTGGTACTGGCATTGCCTTGCAACACCCGGAATGGCCATTGTGGGTGTTTCAACTGCTGGCATTGTGGTCTGGCGTGGGCGGTGGCAACTTTGCTAGCTCAATGTCTAACATCAACACATTTTTTCCAAAACGTCTGCAAGGTACGGCGCTGGGTCTCAATGCTGGGTTAGGTAACTTTGGTGTGACCACCATGCAGATTCTGATTCCACTGGTGATGACTGTTGGTGTTTTTGGTGTGTTTGGTGGTGAGCCAACCACACTGGTAAAAGATAGTGGTTGGATATTCGGAAAAATTCCTGCAGGCACACCAACCTTTATTCAAAATGCGGGTTTCGCTTGGGTGCTATCACTGGTGCCGCTGGCAGTTTTATGTTTTTTTGGTATGAATAACTTGAAGACGATTTCACCGGATATCAGCAGCACAATCGTCGCATTTATTAAAGTAACGTGGCTTTATACACTGGCTTTTATTCCAGCTATTTTAGGGCTTTACCTTTACTTACCTGCGCCAACCGGGCTGGGTTTGTTGAATATGTGGATAGCCATGCCGCTCATTATTGGCGCGACTTTGCTCATCATGAAGCTGGCAGCTTTTGGTACGATGAAAGAAAACATCACCAAACAGTTCGCTATTTTTAATAACAAACATACTTGGTCTATGACTGCGCTTTACTTAGTCACTTTTGGCTCATTTATTGGCTTTTCGATGGCGTTGCCACTGTCTATTACTGTAATTTTTGGTGACAAACATTTGTTTGATGCAGCTACGCAAGTTTGGACGCACGTAAAAAATCCAGCTGCACCTTCTGCGTTGACTTACGCTTGGATTGGTCCATTTGTAGGCGCGCTAATTAGACCAGTCGGCGGCTGGATTTCTGACAAAGTAGGGGGGTCTATCGTCACTCAGGTTATTTCTGTGGTGATGGTGGTGGCGTCAGTCTACGCCGGTTACATCATGATGCAGGCCTACCATTCAGCTACGCCAGAGATTTATTTCACACAATTTTTAGTGGTGTTTGTAGTGTTGTTTGCAGCGACCGGTGTTGGCAACGGCTCCACTTTTCGTACTGTGGGTGTAATTTTTGACCGCGTGCAGGCAGGCCCTGTGCTGGGATGGACTTCAGCTGTTGCTGCTTACGGTGCTTTCATCGCGCCGGAAGTCATCAAGGGGCAAATCAAAGCAGGTACACCTGAAATGGCGATGTATGGTTTTGCGGGGTTCTATGCGCTGTGTCTGATATTGAATTGGTGGTTTTATTTACGTGCGGGCAGTGAAATTAAAAACCCGTAACGATTGGTGTGGGGCGGATGAGTATAGCGTTATTCGCCGAACGAAAAATATGCAGCAAAAAACGATAGGAGTAAAAAATGAGTCACTTTTTGGATAGATTAAAATTTTTTGATAAAGTCAAAGAAACGTTTTCTAATAACCATGGCATCGTTACAGTTGAGGACCGCCAGTGGGAAGACGCATACCGTCACCGTTGGCAGCATGACAAAATTGTGCGTTCTACGCACGGCGTGAACTGTACTGGCGGTTGTTCATGGAAAATTTTTGTCAAAAATGGTTTGGTGTCATTCGAAATGCAGCAAACTGACTATCCACGTACGCGGGATGATTTGCCGGATCATGAGCCACGCGGTTGCCAACGCGGCGCTTCATTTTCTTGGTATTTATATAGCCCGCATCGTATCAAGCATCCGTTGATACGCGGTCGCTTGTTAGACCTTTACCGTACTGAACGCATGACAGGTAAAGATCCTGTTGAAGCTTGGGGCGCCATTCAAGCCGACGAGAGAAAGCGTAAATCCTACACCGCAGTGCGCGGCTTAGGTGGTTTTGTGCGTACCTCATGGGATGAGGTGAATGAAATCATGGCTGCGGCCAACGTTTACACCATCAAAAAATGGGGTCCAGACCGCATCCTCGGTTTTTCACCTATTCCGGCTATGTCGATGATTTCCTACGCAGCAGGCTCTCGATATCTATCCTTGATTGGTGCGGCTTGCGGCTCTTTTTATGATTGGTACTGTGATTTGCCAGCTGCTAGTCCACAAACTTGGGGCGAGCAAACTGACGTACCAGAAGCGGCCGATTGGTATAACTCTACCTACATTATTATTACAGGCGCTAACCTGCCAATGACGCGTACTCCGGATGCACACTTTGCCTCCGAAGTACGTTATAAAGGCGCAAAAATCGTGGCGATGGCGCCTGATTATGCCGAGTTCTGCAAGTTCTCTGATCTCTGGATGCCGATACGCCAAGGTACGGATGCCGCAGCCTTTTTAGCCATGGGGCATGTTGCGCTGAAAGAATTCCACATTGATAATCAAGATCCGTATTTCCAGGAATACTCGCGAAAATACACCGATTTGCCGATGCAAGTAATGTTACGCAAGCAAGGTGACGCTTATGTGTCAGACCGCTTTTTACGTGCTTCTGATTTTGATGGCGCCTTGGGCGAAACTAATAACCCTGATTGGAAAACCATTGTTTTTGACGAAAAGACTAAGGCATTTGTTGCGCCTAATGGTTCGATTGGATTCCGCTGGGGTGAAGAAGGTCGATGGAATTTACTGGAAAAAAATGCGGCGACTCAGAAAAAAATGCAGGCACAGCTTACCTGTATTGCAAGCCGTGATGACGTAGTTTCAGTAGGTTTTCCGCATTTTAACCATGATGAAGCTGATTTGTTATTCCGTAACGTGCCAGTGCGCAAAGTTAAACTGGCTAATGGTGAAGAGGCTCTTGTGGCGACTGTGTTTGATTTGCAGGTTGCTCAATACGGCATTGATCGCGGTTTGGGTGGAGAAAACGTAGCTAAAGATTACAACGATGCTAGCGTAGCCTACACTCCAGCTTGGGCAGAAAAAGTGACAGGTGTGAAAGCTGCTGATATTGAGCGCACTGGTCGTGAGTTTGCTTACAATGCCTCTAAAACCAAAGGTAAATCCATGGTGATTATGGGCGCTGCGATTAACCATTGGTATCACAATGACTTAGCTTATCGTTCTATTATGAATTTGCTACACATGTGCGGTTGTGTGGGGCAGTCTGGTGGCGGCTGGGCGCATTATGTAGGCCAAGAAAAATTACGCCCACAGGCAGGTTGGGCACCCATTGCTTTTGCACTAGACTGGATGCGTCCACCACGCCAGGCTAACGCTACGTCTTACTTTTACTTCCATACTGATCAATGGCGTTATGAAACGATGGATGCAGATGCCTTGTTAAGTCCTGCAGGTAAAGGTAAAAATAAAGGTAACTCTATTGCCGACTACAACGTGAAAGCGGCACGTATGGGGTGGTTACCATCAGTGCCTAATTTTGACCGTAACCCGATTGAGTTGGCAGAAGAGGCAATGAAGAGTGGCGCCACCGATGAGGCTTCTGTTGCCAGTTATGTTGCAGAACAATTGAAATCTGGTAAGTTAGATGTGGCTTATGCCGACCCAGACAACCCTGTAAACTGGCCGCGCAATTTGTTCGTGTGGCGCTCTAATCTCATCGGTACTTCTGCCAAAGGACATGAATATTTCTTGAAACATTTGCTGGGCGCACAAAACGGTGTATTGCAAGAGTCTGGTGCAGGCAATAACAATAAAGAAGTGAAATGGCATGAAAATGCACCCATAGGTAAATTGGATTTAATGGTGGATATTAACTTCCGCCTCAATTCAACAGGTGCGTACTCTGACATTGTTTTGCCGACTGCAACTTGGTATGAGAAAAATGACCTGAATACTACTGATATGCATCCGTTCATTCACCCATTGTCTGAAGCCGTGTCACCAGGTTGGGAATCGAAATCTGATTGGCAGATTTTTAAAACGCTTGCTAAAACTTTCTCGCCACTGGCTGAAAAACATTTAGGCACGAAAAAAGAAGTGGTGGCATGGCCAATGCAACACGATTCTGCAGCGGAATTGGCACAGCCTTTTGGCGAAGTTAAGAACTGGAAAGAGGGAGATTGCGATCCGATTCCGGGCAAAACCATGCCGATTATTAAGCTGGTTGAGCGTGTATATGGTGATACCTATCGTAAATTTATTGCGCTTGGCCCACTCATGACCAAACTTGGCAACAACATCAAGGGTATTGATTGGAATACCGACCAAGAGTATGAGGAACTTAAAAAACATAACTCTACGGTAAGTGAACCTGGTATTTCTTTCGGTATGCCTTCGCTAACAGAAGATATGGAAGTATGCGATTCCGTAATGCGCTTAGCCCCTGAAACCAATGGTGAAGTTGCGCATAAATCATGGTCTGCGTTATCGAAAAAAACGGGTATTGATCATCATCATTTGTATGCTGGTCGTCATGAAGACAAATTTACTTTTAAAGATATTCAGGCACAACCGCGCAAGATTATTACCGCACCGACTTGGTCTGGCATCGAGTCTGAGCATGTGTCTTACACAGCTGGTTATACCAATATCCACGAGCATATTCCGTTCCGTACGCTCACAGGTCGTGCACACTTCTACCAAGATCATGAATGGATGCTGGATTTTGGCGAGGGCTTTTGTACTTATAAGCCGATGGTCGATTTAGGTGAGTTAAATTCACTACCAAAAGCAGTTACAGCTAAGCCACATCTAGCGTTGAACTGGATTACACCGCACTCCAAATGGGGTATCCATTCTTCTTATCAAGATAACTTGCGTATGCTGACTTTGTTCCGTGGCGGGCCATATGTATGGCTGTCTGAGGACGATGCCAAATCTGTAGGCATTGAAGACAACGACTGGGTAGAAGCAGTAAATCACAATGGTGCGACGGTTGCACGTGCCGTTGTTTCGCAACGGATTCCACGTGGCATGGCGATGATGTACCACGCGCAAGAGAAAATTGTGAACGTACCTGGTTCACCATCTACGAATAAACGCGGGGGTATTTTGAATTCAGTCACACGTATCATTATGAAACCGACCAATATGATCGGTGGCTATGCACAGCTTTCTTACGCCTTTAATTATTACGGCACGGTAGGTTGCCAACGCGACACCATGGTAGCTTTACATAAGATCGCAGATAAGGACGTGGATTGGTTAGAGCGTCCGCTTACGCCAGAACGCGAAGCACAACTTAATCCCATTGGCATCGGTGCCAAATAAAAGATAAAAGGATAACATCATGAAAGTACGCGCACAATTCGCCTTTGTCTTTAACTTAGATAAATGCATCGGCTGTCACACCTGCTCGGTCACCTGTAAAAACGTATGGACCAACAGAAAAGGCGTCGAATACGCTTGGTTTAACAATGTGGAATCAAAGCCTGGTGTAGGGTACCCAAAACAATGGGAAAACCAGGATATTTGGAATGGCGGCTGGGAGCTTAAAAATGGCAAGCTAGAATTAAAATCTGGTAGCCGCACCAACAAGTTGCTTAATATCTTCGCCAACCCGGATATGCCTGAAATTGACGATTATTATGAGCCGTTTACTTACAACTACGCACATCTGAAAAACGCACCATTGTCAGAGGCTACGCCTACTGCTAGACCCATATCGCAAATTACAGGCGAAAGTATGGAAAAAATCACTTGGGGGCCAAACTGGGAAGATGATTTAGCGGGTGAGTATCATAAGCGTAGCAAAGACAAAAATATGGACAACATCCAGAAGGAGATGTATGGCCAATTTGAGAATACTTTCCACATGTATTTGCCGCGCATTTGCAACCACTGCTTGAATGCAGCCTGTGTTGCAGCCTGCCCATCTGGCTCAATCTACAAACGTGAAGAAGACGGCATTGTGCTGGTTGACCAAGACAAATGTCGTGGCTGGCGCATGTGTGTGAGCTCATGCCCATACAAAAAAGTGTTTTACAACTGGGAGTCAGGTAAGGCTGAGAAGTGCATCGGCTGTTATCCACGCGTGGAGTCTGGCATGCCAACGGTATGTTCAGAATCATGCGTTGGACGTATTCGTTACAACGGTATTATGTTGTACGACGCAGACCGTATTGAAGAGTTGGCGAGTATGGAAGATACGCAAGATTTGTACGAGGCTCAACGCAGTATTTTCTTAGATCCGAATGACCCTGAAGTGATTAAAGCTGCACGTGCGGAAGGCATAAACGAAGATTGGCTTGATGCAGCGCGTAAATCACCCATCTGGAAAATGGTGATGGACTGGAAAATTGCTTTCCCGATTCACCCTGAGTTCCGTACGTTGCCGATGGTGTGGTACGTACCGCCTTTGTCACCAGTGCAATCGCAAATTGACCAGGGTAATTTACCTGTTGGTCCAGACGGTGCGATTCCAGTAGCGGGCGCGATGCGTTTGCCAATACAGTACCTCGCTAATTTACTCACGGCTGGCAAAGAAGCGCCGATTGAAAGTGCCTTGAATAAGTTGATTGCCATGCGTAGTTATCAACGCTCAATACATGTAGATGGGATAGTTGATACGCGTGCAATTGATGCTGCGGGCATTACTGAAGATCAAGCGAAAGAAATGTACCGTTACTTAGCCATTGCCAATTATGAAGACCGTTTTGTGATTCCGACTGGGCATACCGAAGAAACGCTGGACGATTCTTTCGGCTTTCAAGGTCAAAATGGTTTTACGTTCGGCAATGATACTTCACACGGGGTTTCAAAAGTAACGCTGTTCCCGCGCCGCCGTAAAGACACGGTCGAGCCTAAACAAGAAGCGCCCTTAAGTATAAATAAAAACAGTTAAAGGAAATCTCATGAAAATTTATAAACTATTATCGGCCTTACTTGATTACCCCAATCAGGACTTAGTTGAGCACCTGCCAGAGTTGCGCGAGTTCGTTGCACAAAACCTGGAAATAGATCATGCCGAACGCGAGGCTTTGCAGCGCTTTCTAACCCATTTGCAAAGTATGTCAGTTACCGAGTTGCAAGCGGAATATGTGCAAACTTTTGATATGACCGCAGAGCATAGCCTGCACCTGACGCATCACCTATTTGGGGATGATAAAAATCGCGGGCCAGCTTTGATTGATTTGGGTGAGCTATACAAAGATTACGGTATAGAGGTGGTTACCAATGAGTTACCTGACTACTTGCCGCTCATTCTGGAATTTACGGCTTATTTGGATGATAGCGAGGCAACCGTATTTTTATCAGACGCTAAAAAAGTGTTGGGTGTGCTGGCAGAAAATCTGCAAAAAGCTGGTAGCCCTTATGCCGCATTGCTCTCGATTATTGAGAGCAGAGCGACGCTAACTAAATTGGCGGCTTAACAAGAACCCCTTCCCCTTTTGAGGGGGAAGGGTGGGATGGGGTGGAATTACTCCAACTGTGATTGACCCCCACCCTAACCCTCCCCCTGCTAGGGGAGAGGGAATGAGATAAAAAGGAGAACAGAAATGAATCTACACAACTTTCTTTACGGCGTGTATCCCTACATAGCGCTTAGTGTGTTTTTGCTAGGTAGCCTGCTACGCTTTGATCGCGAGCAATACACATGGAAAAGCGATTCCAGCCAGTTGTTATCCAAGGCAAATATGCGGCTAGGTAGCAATCTATTTCATGTTGGCATTATTGCCATTTTTGGCGGGCATGCCGTCGGTTTATTAACACCACACAGCGTGTTTACAGGGCTTGGCGTATCCGATATGACACACCAAATGGTTGCGATTTGGGCTGGGTCTATTTTTGGTGTTATGTGCTTGATTGGCGGGGTGATTCTATGGGTGCGTCGTATGTTTAATGCGCGGGTATCAGCCGTCAGTCGCGGCTCTGACAAGCTTATTCTTACTTGGTTACTCGTTACACTCATGCTTGGGCTATCGACTATTCCTGTTTCTATTGGGCATGCTAACCACGGCAATCCTAGTGTGATGATTGCGCTAGCCGAATGGGTACAAAGTATTGTTTATCTGCATCCAAACCCAGCTTTACTTAACGGCGTGGACACGATTTTTAAAATACACTTATTCTTTGGCATGACCGTGTTTTTGTTGTTCCCATTCACCCGCCTAGTACATGTTTGGAGTGCGCCATTTGGTTACGCCACTCGCCCGTATCAAGTGGTGCGTAGCAAACGTAAGTTCTTAAAAAACTAGGAGATGACAATGAACCATCGATTAAGTATTTCTGTATTTTCCGCTTTGTTCGCGATGTGGGCATTACCTGGGCTAGCGGAGGATGTTGCGCAAGCGGGTTCGTTAAAAGAAGCAATCACAGAAGGTAAGCCAACGATTAACTTTAAGTTGCGTTATGAAAATGTCAATCAGGATGGCAAATCTGACACTGGCGAAGCGTTCACATTACGTAGCTTAATTGGCTGGAAAACCAAGCCATTCCATGACGTTAGTATCACTGCTGAAGTGTATGGCTTAAGTCCGTTAAATGATGATTATAACGATCTAAAAAAAGGCAGCCCACTAGCTAGCAGAACAAAGTATCCCGTGATTGCTGACCCTGAAGATTACGATTTTCATCAATTGTATCTGGAGTGGACAGGCTTTCCTGACTCTTCTATTAAGTTAGGCCGTCAAGGCATGGTGCTTGATAACTGGCGCTATGTTGGCGATGTGCGTTTTCGTCAAAACTGGCAGGTATTTAACGGCCTTTCATTTGTGAATAAAAGCCTGCCAAATACCGAGATTGCATTGGCGCACTATGAACAAGTGAAGCAAATCACCACTAAAATTCAAGATGCCAACATCGATATTGCCAATGTGAAATACAGTATTACGCCTAGCACCAGTTTAGTTGGCTACGGCTATTTTGTAGATTGGAATGGCAAGGCACTGGAAGCCTCATCTAATAAAACCTTAGGTTTGCGTTTAGATGGCAGTCAAAAACTGAATGATAGCTGGAAAGTATTATATACAGCCGAATACGCCAAACAGGACGATTATAAAGACGGCAGCAAATTGATTGATAACGATTATTACAGGGTTGGTGCGGGTGCAGGTTATGCTGATTGGTTCTTACGCATTGATCAGGAAAAATTATCAGGTAACTCTGACAACAAAGCGTTTCAAACGCCACTCGGTACCAATCACTTGTTTCAGGGTTGGGCGGATGTGTTTCTTACTACGCCTAATGAAGGCATAGAAGACACGATACTGATTGCTGGTGGCAAAGTCATGGATGCCACGATTAAAGCGGAGTATCACTTCATTAACTCAGACCGTAACTTTGCGAAAGTAGGTGGCGGTACAGGCGACAAATACGGCAAGGAATTCGATTTGGGTGTTTACTATAAATTCACCAAACAAATTTCCGCTTCAGTTGAGTATGCCAATTTTAAAGAAGATGATGAATATGCAGGTGCTCGTAAACGTGACATCGAAAAATTCTGGCTAACTGCGATTTATGCGTTTTAACTGACAAAGTGAATCTTCGCACCTATCCACCTGTGTTAATTGATAGCTTTGGCCGCAAGGTGGATTATATTCGCCTGTCAATTACGGATAGATGCGATTTTCGCTGTGTCTACTGCATGTCTGAAGACATGACCTTTCTGCCGCGAGATGAAGTATTGTCGCTAGAAGAATGTGCGCGTTTAGTAAAAGTCTTTGTCTCGTTAGGCGTAGGCAAAGTGCGCATTACAGGCGGCGAGCCGCTGGTGCGTAAAAATGCGCTACAGTTATTTGAAGAGATCGGGCAGTTGCAGGGTTTGCGTGAACTGGTTTTAACCACCAATGGCTCACAATTAGCACATCAAGCATTCGCCTTAAAACAAGCAGGTGTACGCCGTATTAATATTAGCCTTGATAGCTTAGATGCAGCACGTTTTCGTCAAATTACCCGTGTCGGCGAGTTAGATAAAGTGCTACGTGGCATTGCCGCTGCCAAGCAAGCAGGTTTTGAAAACATTAAGCTTAATGCCTTACTTATGCGCGGCATCAATGATGATGAAGCGCTGCCTTTGGCTGCCTTTGCGGTAGAGCAAGGTTTGGATATCTCATTTATTGAAGAAATGCCGCTAGGCGAAGTGCAACACTCCCGTAGCGCAAGCTATGTAAGCAATGAAGAAACGTTAAATCTGCTGAGAGCCCGCTACGATTTAGTTAGAAGCGCAGAGAATACGGGCGGGCCAGCACGCTATTGGCGTATCCCGAACAGTACAACAAAAATAGGCTTTATTTCACCAAACAGCCATAACTTTTGTGAAGCGTGCAATCGTGTACGCATTAGCTGTAAAGGCGAGCTATACCTTTGTTTAGGCCATGAAAGTAAAGTGGATTTGAGACCGTTGTTAAGAGCGTACCCTCATGATGATAGACCGCTTAAACAAGCGATTATTAATAGCCTGCAAACTAAACCAAAAGGTCACGATTTTGATTTAAAACGCGCCACACCAGCAGTCATACGTTTTATGTCTCACACTGGCGGTTAATATCAAATTCAAACGATGATGACTTTTGAGTTAAATATTAGCTGAGTGATGCAAAGGTTTTCGTAGCCATCAATTGAAAGTAAATGCTCAATCTTGAGCTACATCAAGATAGATTTAGTGAATGCACACTAAACTTTTCAACTTAAAAATAATTGCTTATGTCTTTGAAGTTTTACTCACCAGCGTTTATTTAAATATGGCGTCATTGACTGGATATATCTTGTTTTTATAGAGCAAGTTCGGCGATTAGAGGGCTGATCTGGCTGGATTATAAAATCTAACGAGCAAAACAATTGGATGTTAAATGAAAGTGTATTTGCAGATTTATTCAAGAGATAGCATGTGCCTTCCTCTGTTTTCTTGCAAAAAAATGCGCAGTTGCAGATATATTTCTATGGAGTCAGCATGATCCTGTCTAACAGAGTAAATACTTATGGGCAGGATCTGCTAAAGCGCCATGGTATGCGTGTGCACAAAATAGCACTTGATGCTGGCTTTACTTGCCCGAACCGTGACGGTACAAAAGGCACCGGTGGCTGTACGTTCTGCAACAATGTGTCTTTTAGCCCAGCAACCGGCTCTCGTCTTGATGTACCCGGACAGATTGCCAAGGCGCGCGCCGCGATAGCTAAAGGCACACGCGCTACTAAATTTATCGCTTATTTTCAGGCCTATACGAATACCTATGCTGACATTACTGAGCTGGAGACACTTTATCGTGAAGCGCTGGCAGAACCAGATATCATTGGTATTTCAGTTGGTACTCGTCCAGATTGTGTTTCGTCAGCGGTACTTGACCTACTTGAGACGCTACGCGCAGAGGGGCTAGAAGTATGGCTGGAACTTGGCTTGCAATCAGCGTTCGATGATACGCTGGAGCGAGTTAACCGTGGCCATACATTAGCAGAGTATCGTGAAACTGCGTTGGCAACGCGTGCTCGTGGCATTCCGCTATGTACGCATTTGATTATAGGTCTGCCAGGTGAAGACGAAAGCCACTATCACGCTACGCTCGATACCGTGTTGGAAATCGGTGTCGACGGACTTAAGCTACATCCCTTGCACGTAGTGAAGCGCACCATACTGGCCTATCAGTGGAAGCGCGGTGGTTATCAGCCACTAACTCAAAATGACTACATACGCATCGCCGCTGACTTGATTGAACGCACCCCGCAACACATTGTATTCCACCGCGTAACTGCAACAGCATCGAAAGATATTTTATTAGCGCCTGAATGGTGTTCACAGAAATGGAACATATTAAACGGCATCGAGAAGGAACTGCGTCAACGCGGCGCTCGCCAGAGTAGTCGTGCTGGGGAGCCTTACATCATAGAGGATATGCAATATGTCGCTTGAATTGGTTTGCCCGGCAGGGAACCTGCCAGCGCTTAAGGTAGCCGTGGATAACGGTGCTGACTGTGTTTATATGGGTTTTCGTAATAGTACGAATGCACGCGCTTTTGCCGGCTTGAATTTCGATAATGAAACGGCCAAGCAAGGCATTACCTACGCCCATGAACGTGATCGCAAAGTATTGCTGGCACTCAATACCTTTCCGCAAACTTCACAATGGCACATGTGGAAGCAGGCTGTAGATGATGCGGCTGAGTTAGGTATTGATGCACTGATTCTGGCGGATCTTGGTTTAATGCGCTATGCCAGTCGCACTTATCCTGACTTGCGTTTGCATCTTTCAGTGCAAGGTTCGGCAACCAACTACGAGGCAATTAATTTTTATCAGGAGCATTTTGGCATTCAGCGCGCAGTGTTACCACGTGTACTGTCATTAGCACAGGTTGAGAATGTCGTTAAAAACACGTCAGTAGAAATCGAGCTATTCGGCTTCGGCGGCTTATGCGTAATGGTGGAAGGGCGTTGCATACTTTCGTCCTACGCCACTGGCGAATCACCGAATACTGCAGGTGTCTGCTCTCCCGCTAAAGCCGTACGCTGGCAACAAACGCCAAAGGGCTTGGAATCACGTCTGAGCGGTGTGTTGCTGGACCGATACAGTGCCGATGAGAATGCAGGCTATCCAACCTTATGCAAAGGTCGTTTTGAAGTAGAAGATGAAACGTATTATGCGTTGGAGGAGCCGACGAGTCTTAATACGCTGGAACTGATTCCAGACATGTTGCGCATGGGCATTAGCGCCATCAAAATTGAAGGTCGTCAGCGTAGCCCAGTCTATGTTGAGCAAGTGACACGTGTATGGCGCGCAGCCATAGACGCAGCCAAACGAGATGCAGCAAATTATGTAGCCACACCAGACTGGATGGCACAACTCGGTAAACTTTCTGAAGGGCAGCAGCACACACTGGGTGCTTATCATCGACCATGGAAGTAATGTTATGAAAATCTCACTGGGCCCTATTCTTTATTACTGGACTCGTAAAACGGTGCAGGATTTTTACGATCAGGTTGCCGACTGGCCGGTAGATATTGTCTATTTAGGTGAGGTGGTATGTTCACGCCGCCATGAGATGCGCCTAGATGATTGGTTGACTATTGCTGGCAAGTTGGCGGATGCAGGCAAAGAAGTAGTGTTGTCTACACAAGCGCTGCTTGAATCTGAATCTGACCTCAAGTTGTTGCGTCGAATTGCTAGAAATGGCCGATTCAGCATTGAAGCCAATGACATGGGCGCTGTACGGCTATCTGCAGGCAAGCCATTTGTCGTGGGAACGCATATTAATACCTACAATGGCGAAACGCTTGAAATTCTGGCAGAACAGGGCGCAAGCCGTTGGGTGATGCCCGTAGAGTTATCGCGCAATATGCTGACAGAACTTTTGATTAAAAAACCCCAAGGCATGGAAACCGAGGTGTTTGCTTATGGTCGCTTACCGCTGGCTTTCTCTTCACGTTGCTTTACGGCTCGGCGTCACAATCTTCCAAAGGATGATTGCCACTTTAAGTGCTTAGAGCATCCTTGCGGCGTAACGCTAAAAACGCGTGAGGGTCAGTCTTTTCTTGCCTTAAATGGAACGCAAACGCAATCTGCCAGCATTCACAATCTGATTGGTGAGATCGACGATATGCGACAGCTTGGTGTGGATGTTGTACGCATCAGCCCACAGTCTGAGCATGCTGGTGAAGTTGTCGCAGTATTTAAGTCTGCCATAGACCGTGTAACGAGTAGCAACGAAGCGAAAGCTACACTTGCGCCACTGCTGTTTGATGCACCATGTGATGGGTATTGGCATGGACAATCAGGTATTGAACAATCAATCGAGATGCTGACATGAGCCAAAACACGTATATTTTTCCGCATCAGCTAAGTCGGTTAATAGAACGCCTGCCAACTTGGCCGTCATCTTTTACCTTTACCTGCATTCTTGACCTAGCATTGCGTCAAGTGATTCGCAATGGCGATTTGCAAGCGCTTTATGGCAAGCGGGTTGCCATAAATGTTACCGATGTTGGCTTGCATTTACACTTCACCGTAAAGAGTAGTGGCTTTTCTGCCGCAACTGGCAACGTAGCACCAGACCTTACAATTAGTGCTACCGCTTATGATTTTTATCTTCTGGCAATGCGTAAGGAAGACCCTGACACACTATTTTTCAATCGTCGACTGGTAGTGGAGGGTGATACCGAATTAGGCCTTGTAGCTAAAAACACGTTAGATTCAATTGAACATCCAATGTTAAAGCTCGAGCACATGCTCCCCAAACAACTACTGACACGATTCAGGGAGAAATTATGGGGATAGCAGTGGTGGATAACAATATTTTTGAACTATCCAGAATGAAAGGATCTTCTTCTATGAGCAAAAAAGCAATGAATCTGCCCATCGTGTATTCTTGTTCTGGCTGTTCTAATGTGGCACAAATGGCTAATTACATTGCGCTAAGACTAGATAAATTAGGTGTGGCGGAAATGTCATGTATTGCAGGTGTCGGTGGTGATGTTCCTCATTTGCTAAAAACAGCATGTTCTGGACGCCCCATTATTGCACTCGATGGCTGCCCACTAGCTTGTACAAAAGCTTGTCTGGCGCGCCATGGCCTTGAGCCTGATAGCTACCATCAGCTTAACCAGTATGGTGTTAAAAAAAGCTACCATGTAGATTTTGACATGAATCAGGCACAAACTGTCTTGGCCCGAGTGCTGGTAAAGGTTGAAGATAAATATCACGCTCTATTGCCATGACTATCAACTCAAAACGATTAATCGTTGCAATCACTGGCGCTACTGGCGCTGTGTATGGTGTACGTCTGTTAGAAGTGCTAAGCGAAATGCCTAACATCGAAACGCATCTGGTGATATCTGATTCTGGGTTACTGAATCTACAGCAGGAGCTGGAGATGAATCTCACGCAACTTAAAGCGTTGGCTGATGTAACGCATCATATCAACAACATTGGCGCATCCATTGCCAGCGGCTCGTTTCAGTCAGATGGCATGGTGTTGGCGCCATGCTCTATGAGAACACTTGCGGCAGTAGCACATGGTTTATCAGACAACCTGATTACGCGGGCTGCTGATGTAATGCTAAAGGAGCGCCGCCGACTGATACTGATGGTACGGGAAACACCGTTTAATCTCGCCCATTTACGTAATATGACCAGTGTCACCGAAATGGGTGGCATTATTTACCCGCCACTACCTTGTTTTTACCATCGACCACAAACCATAGCCGATATCATCGACCATACGGTCAGTCGTGTTATCGATTTACTGGGTATACCGCATACGATGGCGCCGCGCTGGGAAGGTCTAGTCGAAGTCACTCAACATAACTTGGCAGGCGATTGATTTGGCTTATCACGACTTACGCGACTTCATTACTCAGCTTGAACAAATGGGTGAGCTAAAACGCATTAAGTCCCCCGTTTCCCCATATTTAGAGATGACTGAGTTGTGTGACCGCACCTTACGTGCAGGTGGCCCAGCCCTGTTGTTTGAAAACCCAGTAGGTCACAGCATTCCCGTCCTTGCTAATCTTTTTGGTACTCCTAAGCGCGTTGCGTTAGGCATGGGTGCTACAGACGTGAGCGAGCTAAGGAACTACGGTCATGTATTAGCAATGCTAAAAGATCCCGAGCCTCCCAAAGGATTCAAAGACATGCTAGGCCTGCGCTCACAGGTGAAATCACTATGGAACATGACACCCAAAGAATTACGCTCAGCGCCATGTCAGGACATCGTGTGGGAAGGCAACGATGTTGACTTGGAAAAACTGCCAATTCAACATTGCTGGCCAGGAGATATTTCACCTCTGATTACTTGGGGATTAGTGATTACAAAAGGACCGCATAAGGAGCGTCAGAATCTTGGCGTCTACCGCCAGCAAGTGCTGGGGCGTAATAAAGTGATTATGCGGTGGCTAGCTCAGCGCGGCGGAGCGCTGGATTTTCGTGAGCATTGTGAGCTTCATAGAGGTCAGCCCTATCCAGTAGCGGTTGCTTTAGGTGCTGACCCTGCGACTATACTGGGGGCAGTAACACCCGTGCCTGATAGTTTGTCCGAGTATCAATTCGCAGGCTTATTACGTGGCAGTCGAACAGAGTTGGTCAAGGCTATTGGTAGCAACTTGCGCGTTCCAGCTTCAGCCGAAATTGTGCTTGAAGGGCATATCTACCCAGACGAGTCACACGCCACCGGCTATGAGCATGCGCTGGAGGGCCCATTTGGTGACCACACTGGTTATTACAACGAGCAGGACTGGTTTCCAGTTTTCACTATTGATCGCATCACCATGCGGCGCAACCCAATTTATCACTCGACTTATACCGGCAAACCACCAGACGAACCTGCTATTTTGGGGTTAGCTCTTAATGAACTATTTGTTCCCTTACTGCAAAAACAGTTTCCAGAAATCACTGATTTCTATCTGCCGCCTGATGGTTGCAGTTATCGCATGGCAGTAGTGCAAATGAAGAAATCTTACCCTGGTCACGCCAAACGCGTGATGTTTGGCATTTGGAGTTTTCTGCGTCAATTCATGTATACCAAGTTCATCGTGGTCGTGGATGAAGATGTGAATATACGTAGCTGGCAAGAAGTAATCTGGGCGATCACCACCCGCGTAGATCCAATACGTGACACCCTGTTGGTCGATAACACTCCGATTGACTATCTGGACTTTGCATCGCCAGTGAGTGGTCTCGGCAGTAAAATGGGCATAGATGCAACCAATAAATGGCCGGGTGAAACAAGCCGAGAGTGGGGTCGGCCAATTGTGATGCCAGCCGAAGTGAAAGCTAAAGTTGATGAAATTTGGCAAACGTTGGGACTTTGATATTACTTGATCCCCAATATTCATATCAACGCATTTGTTAAGCAAACCTTAAGTTTTTTAGTAATAATTAAGTGCTTTTTAATAGGATAAGAAATATGATAATTACAACATTTTTATGGACAGGCATTAACGTATTAAGCGCAATATGCTTAGTGTTGGCTACAACGCAAGTTTATGCAGATGAACACCATCATCACTCAAACGCACAATCATCCAAGCAAGTACTGAAACCAGGTGAAAAGTGGAAAACAGATGAAGTTGTACGGCGGGGAATGGACAATATTCGGCTAGCTATTTCTGCTAATCAAGATGATATTGTTAAAGGGCGGCTTACTGCTCAGGACTATCAACGAATAGCAAATGTGGTTGATAAAAATGTGGCTGAAATTGTTAAAAACTGTAGATTATCAACGGATGTAGATAGTGCTTTTCATACGATTGTATTGGTAGATTTGCTAGATGGCGTGACATTTATGCGAACGTCTCAAAACATCCAAGCGCAGCGAGTTGGCGCTTTAGCCGTGTTACAGACCTTACGTAATTACGATAAGTATTTTCAGCACACTGGCTGGAGTTTAGACGCAGTTAAGCCTCGTTAATCGTGATTGAAAATTTACTTGCATCATCAAAATGGTTAATAAAATCTACTGTATAACTTTGCGTTAATACTCCAAGCACATGAAACTATTTGTTATTAATTTCCATAGCATCAGCCAGAAACTAAATTAGACAGGTAAGTGTTAATGCGCTTTGGTAACAGTGGTCCCGACTCAACAAGTCCGCTGTAAAGTTGCACCAGTGAAGCGCCAGCAGATAATCGGTCAGCCACATCCTGCGGGGTGTGGATACCGCCTACTGAGATAATTGGCACATTGCTACTCATCTTGCTTGATGCACGTTGCAAACTGGCAAGCGTTATCTTTTTATCATTAAGATGCACGCTACCACTGAGTATCAATCCATTAAAAGCATAGTCACGCACGCAGGATAGTAGGTTATTGCTGTCTCCACGATCCTGATCTATTTTCACAACGATAGGACAAGCGCGCCCGCTTTTAGCCACCATCTGCACTTGCTTATCTTTGACTGCTGCCATTATGGTGTAGAGCGTGGCGCGATGCTCTGGTAGGTGCAGGTCGGGGCCGGCACGCACACCTAGATTGAGTGTGATGTAGTCGGCAAATCCCCAGAGTTTTTCCATGCAGACTAAGTAATCGTTGGCCATCTGTTGAGGCGGCGTTGCTCTATTCATGCTGATGCTCACTCCAAGTGGAATTGCATGAGGTCTGATATATTTAGATAGAACGGAAGCCACTACATCAAGCCCTAGACTACGCTGCTGCTCAGGTAGTGGGATAACCGAGCCTATTTCGGCAAACCCAAAACCTAATGGTGCTAAGGAGCGATAGAGCGTACCGTGTTTATCGAATCCAGCAGCTAATCCAAGCGGACTGGGGAATGATAATCCCATGAGGTTTCGCTGTAAGTTGCGCGGTGGCTCTGTTGTTGAAGTGATGACGGCCAGTCTCATTGAGTATGCCACCAGTTTACGTGCATGTGGTGCGCCCAGCTTGAACGCGGCTGACGAGAGAAATTTATACATGAAGGCGATATTTCTCTGCAAAATGCTGCATAAAAGTAATCAGTGCCGTGACACCAGCATCTGGCATGGCGTTATATAGGCTGGCACGAATACCGCCGACCATGGGGTGCCCTTTTAGGTTGACCAGGCCTTCCTTAGCCGCGGCGTTAAGAAATGGTATCGTGAGTGCGTCATTATCGAGCGTGAAGCAAACATTCATGCGCGATCGATAGGCCGGTTGTATTGAACAGTGATAGAACCCATCGCTAGCATCAATGGCTTGGTACAGCCGCGTGCTACGCTGCTCGCCGTTATGCGCCATTGCCACGACACCACCCATTTCGGCAATCCAGCGGAATACCAGTCCAGTTAGATAGACGGCAAAGGTGAGTGGTGTGTTGAGCATAGAACCTACTTCAGCCTGTGTCTGATAGTTGAATACTGCTGGTGTTGTTGGGTGAGCACGTCCGAGCAAGTCGTCGCGTATGATGACAACGGTGAGTCCTGCCGGTCCGATATTCTTCTGTGCCCCAGCGTAAATCAGGCCGTAGCGCTGTACGTCAATAGGTTTGCTGAGAAAATCTGAGGTCATATCTGCCACCAGTGGTAAGTCATTGGTGGCAGGAATGTCGTAGAATTGCACGCCGTTGGCGGTCTCATTACTGGTGATGTGGCAATAGGCTGCGCTGGGGTCGAGGCACCATGTATCGGGCATACGGTCGAAGCTGGTGTCACTGCTACTAGCTGCAATGTTGACGTTACAGTAGCGGCTAGCTTCGCGCATGGTCTTACGCGACCAGTAACCGGTTTCAATATAATCAGCCCGATCTGTCGCACCCAGTAAGTTGAGCGGTACCAGCGAGAACTGTGCCGAAGCGCCGCCATGCATAAATAAAATATGATAATTTTCCGGTATATTTAGCAGCGACCGCAGACTCTCGCGCGCCTGTTTTAGTACGGCCTTGAAAGCATCGCCGGTAAACGGCGTTTCCAACATCGAAATCCCGCTACCGTTCCAGTTCAAAAATTCCCGCTGTGCTTGAGCCAACACCGTGGTCGGCATAACGGCTGGGCCAGCGGCAAAATTGAAAATCTTAGGCAAACAGGGCTGCCCCATGCTGACTGGCAGC
This sequence comes from Methylotenera sp., assembly GCA_041675545.1. Classification (GTDB taxonomy): domain Bacteria; phylum Pseudomonadota; class Gammaproteobacteria; order Burkholderiales; family Methylophilaceae; genus Methylotenera. Next base: position 59,947 of record JBAYTS010000007.1, on the reverse strand, counting down.
CATAAAAAACAGCAAAGGAATCGAAAGCATAGTATTGGTGCGAGAGGAAAGGAAAGTGATGCGGGCACAACGCACACGCTCATCCAGCGGCGCATAAACGAAGCCAAGTACTTTCTTTTGGTTTGGCCACAACACTAGCCAGAGATTGGCTAACATCAAGGTACCTATCCAAAAGCCAACACCGATGACAGCCAGATAACCATTCAGCGTCATGGCATCGACTAGCACTCCGCGTTGCCACAACATACCCACGCCAGCCAACCAAGTGACAATGGCTGCATATCGGAAAGTACCATGTTCACGTCCCAACAACGCCATATAAACGGGGCTTTGCTCGTCGCCCAAATCTTCGCGACCAGGTGGTCGGAAGCTTGGACGCTGAATGACGCTGGCATAGTTATGTCCTACCCAGATGATGCCACCAAAAAGATGTATCCAACGCAGAAGAAAATCGATAATCTGATCCATCGTGAACTAAGCTCCCAACACTAGCCAACGGACGATTAGGAACAATCCCAACGTTAGCAATAGACCTAAGACGATAGTGCCAGTAGCCGTGTCGAAAGGTGTTTTCATTTGTGCGCCATAAACATAGTCGTGACTGCACCAATTTGTCGCCTGACCAACGGACGTGGTTCGTGATGTTTCTGGCGTGTCTTGTTGGTTGCCATTTCAATCACATGGTGATGTGGTGATTTGGCGCATGCAGGATCGGTATTTGTTGCATCGCCTGTCAGTAAGAATGCTTGACAGCGGCAACCGCCAAAATCCTTTTCTTTCTCGTCGCAGGTACGGCAAGGCTCTTTCATCCATTCGTCACCACGGAATTTTTTGAACAGCGGTGAGTCATTCCACAGCCAGTCCAGACTATGCTCGCGCACCGTAGGAAATTCCAGACCTTCGATTACACGGACTTCCTGGCAGGGCAAGGCAGCACCGTCTGGTGCAATGGTGAGATGAATAGTTCCCCAGCCGTTCATGCACGCCTTGGGTCGCGTTTCGTAATAATCCGGGATGACGAAATAGATGGTCATCTGCTGGCCTGGCCGTTGGCGCGCAGTGATGACAGCAGCTTCGGCACGCTCAATCTGCTCACGCGTCGGCAGTAATTCATCACGGTTGAGCAGCGCCCAGTTGTAATACTGAATATTGGCGAGTTCAAGATAATCTACACCGATGTCCTCAGCCAGTGCCAGGATTTCATCCACTTGGTCAATGTTCTGCCGGAATACCGGCACATTAAGTACCATGGGGAAACCTTCGGCTTTGATCATGCGCGCTACGTCAACTTTCAGATCGTGCGCCCTCGCTCCAACCAGTTCATCGGTTAGATCACGATTTGCAGATTGCAGGCTCAATTGAATTTGCTTGAGGCCTGCTTGTTTCAGTGCTTTAAGTCGTTCAGGTGTGAGTCCGACACCAGAAGTAATCAGGTTGGTGTAATAGCCTAGGCGTTCAGCTTCTTCTACCAACTCTTCAATATCATCACGTAGCATGGGTTCGCCACCAGAGAATCCAAGTTGCAGGGCGCCGAGTTCGCGTCCCTCACGGAGTACCCGTTTCCATTCTTCGGTACTTAATTCCTTCTTGCCATACTGGTCAAAATCCAGCGGGTTGTTACACCAGACACATTTGAGCGGGCAACGATAGGTAAGCTCAAGTACAAGCCACATCGGCTTGCCTTGCCCGTCCAGACTAACGGTGGATCCATCCTTTGCCATGGGTTACCTCCAAAAAATTGTAAATACTGTTTTCTATATCGGCGTTATCAAGAAATAGCGCCTTAAGTTCGGTAGCGATGCTGGCGGCAGTAGCTTCGCCCGTGCAGCGCTTGAGAATTTCTGCAGCAGTAGCATTGAGCTTGATGACGCCTTCAGGGTAGAGCAGCACGTAGGCATCCTGAGATTTCTCCCAACGAAGTAGATACTTGGAATCCAATCGTGGGTGATCTTCGTGCTGAAAATGAAAATCTCCAGACATAAAAGACTTCCTTAATTTAATTATGGACGCGGCAAAACGCCGCGTCCTGTATTACCTAGCGCACATACACGTAGGCGGTTACTTCAAAGCCAAGACGTAGATCACAAAACTCTGGTTCAATCCATTGCATTTTTATCTCCTAAAGACGTGAGTTGAAGTTGGTGCCGCAAACGATGGGAGAAACGTAAATTAAAGAACACCATCGCGATTGGCATTGCATAGTTAAAATTGCCATGCAGGGCTACTATACGTTAAGGAACAGGATGCTAGGTGCTAGAAATAATGAGCATTACATCTGCAAAATCATTAAATTAACCTCATTATTTTCTGTGATTTTAAGGGGGCGATAATTTTCTTGCTTTAGGTCAAGGTGTTTCAGTAAAGAATGGCGTAAGTGCCTAATTGTTAGGTATCAAGGAATTAAAAATAGATAAATGTAACCTTGGTCAGCTCACTGAGCACTGAAAAAATGGCCACGTATTAAAACAGCAAAATTCAGCCAAAAGAACTAGTTCTTGCAACTTAATACCCCTACTTTAGGCGTATGGGCACAAGCCATGCATACGTTAATATAGCGCAACTGAAAATACTGAATTGTTTGATGCCAGATGGTTGTTTTCTTGTATTTCGTCAAAGATAGTTGAACTGTGCAGAATCGAGTCACCCACGCCCGTTTTGAGTAATCATGTCGTAAAAAGTAGTAGCACGCCGATATTTATTTGACTGAAGTAAATCACTTGTTACCAGAGGCTGCTCGCTTGGTGCTTAAACTGGGACTTCTGTAGAAAAATATTTGATATGAACTTTGATGTTAGCTGATGGCGCTAGACTAATTAAGTTTATGCTTCGTACAAATATTACAAGTTCATTTTTTTGCTACTTATGTGATTCAAACTCTGAGACAACGATCACCATTTGGTTGACCTGTAGCAGATTGCTATCCTGTGCATTGTCAATCGTAATTATGTTATTCAAACGAACAGCGGCTAACATGTTGGCCGAGGTAAGTCAGATTAATGAATACCAGACTTTTTGTCAGGTAATGTTTCCTAGTTCATACCGCTGAGAAACGCTTAAGTTTGGTTGCGCTTTAAAAATTTTTAATCCAGGTAGTTCTGGATTCCAAGAAGAGGAGTTGTAGATGGTTTATACAAAACAACATGTCAATATTATTGATAGTGCAGTTAGAGGTAGTTTTGAGGTGAAGGCTGGTTTTGCGCAAATGCTCAAAGGGGGGGTCATCATGGACGTGGTAACGGCTGAGCAGGCACGAATTGCCGAAGAATCAGGTGCCTGTGCCGTTATGGCACTTGAGCGTGTACCAGCTGATATTCGCAAAGATGGTGGTGTGGCGCGCATGAGTGATCCAGGCATGATTAAAGAGATTGTTGCCGCAGTTACTATTCCAGTAATGGCCAAAGTTCGTATTGGTCATTTTGTGGAAGCACAGATTCTGCAGGAATTGGGGGTGGATTGTATTGATGAGAGCGAAGTGCTCACCCCCGCAGATGAGGCGCACCATATCAATAAGGCTAAGTTTTTGGTGCCATTTGTTTGTGGTTGCCGCAACTTGGGGGAAGCATTACGGCGAATTGCCGAAGGCGCAGCTATGGTTCGTACTAAGGGTGAGGCTGGTACTGGAAATGTGGTCGAGGCAGTGCGTCATGCACGTGCAGTAAATGGCGCGATTCGTCAGCTACAGAGCATGGACGAAGATGAAATGTTTGCTTTTGCCAAAGAAAATAATGCCCCTTACACTCTGATTGTACAGACAGCCAAGCTTGGTCGCTTACCCGTAGTTAATTTTGCGGCGGGTGGTATAGCTACGCCAGCTGATGCTGCGCTAATGATGCAATTGGGAATGGATGGTGTTTTTGTTGGCTCTGGAATTTTTAAGAGCGGCGATCCGGAAAAACGGGCTAAAGCTATTGTGCAGGCGGTCACTCATTTTAATGATCCCGGGATTTTAGCTGAAATAAGCATGGGTTTAGGTGAGGCTATGGTAGGAATTAATATTGACACACTTTCTGAGCAAGCAAGGATGTCGCAACGGGGTTGGTAGCTGTTCACATAACCTAAAAACCTCTAGTCGATTTTCTCATTGTTGGGACACCATACTTTCAGAAACGGATGCACTCATTGCAAATTTTACGGCTAATGATTGCTCCATAAACAAAAAAATCTGATATTGCAATCGCTTGCAAAGCCAATTTTCATGTGTACTGCAACATAGCCCTGCTGGACTTGATTAGATGATCATAAGGAGAAGTTGCTTGAAAAAACACAAATCTATGTTGCGAATTGGTATTCTGGCATTACAAGGTGCCTTTATTGATCACAGCAAGATACTCAAACAATTGGGCGTATCTGTTGTCGAAGTGCGCAAGTCTGAACAATTAGACCATCTCGACGGTTTGATTATCCCTGGTGGTGAAAGCACTTCCATAGGATTAATTGCAAAGCGTTGGGGTTTGATTGAGCCATTGCGCGATTGGGTACAAGCAGGCAAGCCGATTTGGGGAACTTGTGCTGGCATGGTTCTCTTAGCCGAAAGGATCGAAGGTCAAAAAGCGGAAGGTCAGCCCCTGCTTGGTGGGCTTGATGTCACTGTTAACCGCAATTATTTTGGGCGACAGGCTAATAGTTTTGAGACGCTATTGCAAACGCCGCAGATTCCAGCATTAGGCGACAGTTCTGAGTTTTGTTCTGCGATTTTTATTCGTGCACCAGTCATTACTGCGGCTGGGAAAGCTGTAGAGTCCCTAGCTAGCCTTTCAGCCACAGATGGCACTATGCTTATTGTAGCCGTACGCCAGAAATCGATTTTGGCAACGGCTTTTCATCCAGAGCTCACGGATGATTCCCGTTGGCATCAACTTTTTCTTGATATGGTTTACGAGTCTACTGAGCTGGGTCCGATTTAGTAGGTGGGCAAGTCATAGTGTTGCATTGATTGCTAAATGGAAGGCAACTTCATAAATTACAAAAATGTTCAGATAAGACCGCCCTAAAAATCCAATACACTGGCTAGTGTGGCACATTAAATTTTCTTGGTCTGATATCTTTCTATCAACCCCATCACCAATGAATACGCTGCAGGTACGACTACTAACGTGAGTAGCGTGGATGAAATCATGCCGCCTATAATGGCAACGGATAATGGCTTGTTGGTTTCACTGCCTGCGCCTAACCCTATCGCGGCGGGAAGCAGCGCTAAAATAATGGTAAGCGAGGTCATCACTACTGGACGCACTCTGATGGGGCAGGCCTCTTTTAGTGCGTCGTCAATATTGGCACCTTTTTCTATCAATTGATTGGTTAAATCTACCAGCAAAATCGAGTTTTTCGCGACTAAACCTATCAGTAGTACCAAACCAATCATGGAGTACATGTTGAGACTGTCACCTGTAATCAATAGTGCGATAAGCCCGCCAATAATGGCAAGCGGCTGTGCCAGCATAATAATGAAGGGCTGGATAAATGAGTTGAATTGACTCGCTAATACCATGTATAGCAAAGTGAAGGCCAGTAACAGCACAAACTTGATATTTGTAAAAGTTTTGCCAAACTCCTCAGCTTGGCCTGTGAGTTTAAGCGTGTAATCCGGCGGTACAATTTTACTGGCAACTTCTTTGACTAAATCGACGGCTTCACCCAGTGGCATGCCGGGGTTGGCGTAAAAATTAGCGGCATATTGTAAATCGTATCGACCAATCACCGCTGGTCCTAACTCTTGTTTGAAACTGGCGACTGCATCTAGGCGAATTAAGTCGCCATTAGCGCTACGCAGGTAAATTTTGCTCAAATCGGCAACGTTGTTCAAGTCGCCTTCGGTAGCCTTTAGGCGAATGTCGTAGCGCTGACCATCACCTGAAGCCTCGTTATATTTGGCAACATTGATGCCGCCAGCATACAAGCTAACAGCCGTGGCGATATCTGTGGCATTTAGACCTAGGCTTGCTGCCTTTGCGCGGTCTATTTGCATGTTGAGTTGCGGTAAATCTAGCTGAACATCTAAATCGACTTTGCCCATATCGGCATTACTGCTCAGGTTTTGTTGTAGTAATTGTGAGATGCGACCGATTTCTTGCAGGTTGGCACCGGTTAAGTTGAACTGTAGTTTCTCCGAGCGTTGACCGCGTACTACCGACGCAGGTGCCGGGAGTGCACGTACACCAGGTATTTTATCCAGCTCGGTTTTGAGTTCTTTGATCAGCGTTTTTTGACTCTTGTTACGCGCTTCTTTTGGTTTTAAACGCACATTGACATTGCCTTGATTAACTTGCCCACGTGAACCCGCGCCTATCACAGAAAAGTAGCTATCAACTTCATCTTTATGGTTCGCGACGGCGGCTTCTACCAGTTTTAAGCGTGAGTCGGTGTAGTTTAAGGTTGATCCTAAAGGCGTGTTAATCCTGATGCTAAAGCTACTTTCGTCGGTTTCTGGTACAAAGTCTTTTTCAACATATTTAAGGGTGTAGAAGCCAGAGAACCCAACAAAAATGAGCGTGGATAACAGCACCAAGCCGCGATGATTGAGCGTGGCGTAAAGCAACTTTTTATACACGTTATCGATACCGGTAAGCATGCGCCCAAACATGCGGTAAATTGCATTTTTATTGTGGGTGACACCGAGGTAGCGCGAGCACAACATGGGTGTAAGTGTGAGCGAAACAAACAAAGAAACCAGCACCCCAAACGTGACCACTACCGCAAATGATTTGAAAAATTTACCAATAATGCCATCCATAAAAATCACCGGCGCAAATATACAAACTAGCGCTGCCGAAGAGGCCAGTACGGCAAACACGACTTCGTTACTGCCGATAATCGTGGCGCGGGTGCGGAATGCGGCAACCGCTTGCGGATTTTTTAAGTCGAGCGCACTTAATCCAGCGCGAGCTTCACCTTCCATGTGGCGCAATATGCTTTCGCGCACCACAATGGCGTCATCCACGACTACGCCAATCAGTAACAGCAGGGCTAGCATGGTCATGCTGTTAAAGGTGTAACCAGCAAAGTACATGACAGCGATGGCCCCCAGCAATGAGACTGGAATCTCAAGGCAAACCATTAAGGTTGAGCTGAAAGAGCGCATAAAAATCAACACGATTAGCGCAGCAAACAAGGTGCCTTCAACTAGATGCTCTTTGAGTGAGGCGACTAATTGGTTAATAAAAATAGAGTCATTGCTGGAAATTTCAAGCGTTAGGCCAGGTGCTAGGTTAGGGCGTATGTCATTTTCCAGCCTACGTTCTACCTCTTTAATAATGGCGACAGTGTTGGCATTTGCGATTTTAATCATGCCCAAACCCACGGTTGGTTTGCCGTTGTAGCGTGCAATTTGGCGATTATCGCTAATGCCATCTTCAACCGTGGCAATATCTTTCAGGCGAATAGACGTACCAGATTTTGTGGTGACAATTAACTCTGCCAGCTCTTTGACGGTGTGAAACTCCATATCCAGCTTTAATAACTGCTCTGCCTGTGCACTCACTAAAAACCCTCCGGGCAGTTGTATATGCTCACGGTTAAACGCAGTAATTAAATCAGTTGCGGTCAGCTTGTAGGCAGCCATGCGCTCTGGCAGAACGTTTACGCGAATCACACGGTCACGGCGCCCGCCTATAGTGACTTCACCTACGCCGTTGATGGTTTCAAACTTTTTCTTGAGTACATTGTTCGCGTATAAATTAAGCTGTTGTATGGTGCGGTCGCCACTCAAGGCTAGCCATATTACAGCCGAGGCGTTGGTATCCACTTTTTGTATGATGGGTGGATCTGTGTCTGCAGGTAGTCGGCGCAGCACCTGATTTACTTTGGCTTGCACTTCGTTGTAAGCCGCATCAATGTTTTTATCCAGCGAAAAAGTGATACTTACGCTAGAAAAACCGGGGGATGAAGAGGATTGAATGTGCTCAATACCCGGTGTGGTATTGATAGCGGATTCAATGACGCTGGTAATGCTGGTGTCGATTACATCAGGATTGGCGCCGCGTAATGTGGTGTTGACCATGATGATCGGAAAATCAATCGCTGGGATGCGATCAACGCCGATACGCTGGTACGAAATAATACCGAATAAAACAATCACACCTGACAGCATCCAGGTGAGAACATGACGTTTAATGGAGAGTTCTGGCAGAGTCATTGAATTGCATTCTTTTATTATTGTTGAATTACGCTCAGTGCGTCAGCTAATCTGCGGCGATTTTTACTGGGGTGTTATCGGTTAAAAAACCTGCGCCATCGGACGCAATCGTATCGTTTGCATTGAGCCCATCAATAATTTCAACTAATCCATTTTGACGCACGCCAGTTTTTACAATCACTTGATGCGCTGTGTCGGCTTTAACCACATACACCACCTCACCTGCCGGTCGCAATATCACGCTTTGTTCAGGCACCATCATGGCGTTGGGTCGCTCGCCTAAAATCACAGTACCGGTCACGCTGGCTCCAGCTTGCCAATCTGCTTGATCTACCACATCTGCAATCACATCAACGCTACGGTTGCTTTCTGTAATCAAGGATTTCAGTTCCCGAACCACCGATTCAACCACTTGCGTGCTGGTAGGTGTGCTTAACCGAATTTTTAAACCGGATTTAAGTTGCGCGCTGATACGCTCCGGAAAAGGAATATGCGCACGCAAGCGTTTATTTGAAATGATTTGCACAATCGGGTCGCCTACTTTTACAAACTCACCGGTATCGACAATCTTTTTCTCAACCACACCGCTGGTAGGTGCAAACACTTTTGTTTTACTGCTACTGTGGTTGATGCTACTCACGCGCGCTTTAGCACCCGTAAGCTGCTCTTTAAGTACATTTTGTTGGGCTAAGTCGTTATCTACCGCGTTTTGTGAGATAAATTTTTTGTTCACCAAAGTTTGGCTACGCGCGACAGTTTTAGCTTGGTTGTTTAATAAAGCCTCAATGCGCGCAACCTCAGCCTGCGCCTCATTACGCTGCAAGCCAAAATCCGTCGCATCTAAAGTTGCAATGAGCTCGCCTTGTTTAACTGTTTGACCAGGGTTTACATGTACTTTAATGACGCGTGCCGCCACCTCTGCCGCTATAGTGGGGTCAATTAAGCCTTCAAGTGAGCCAATGGCTTCTTCGGTGATTTCAATCGATTTGCTTTGCACTTGGGTGATGCTGATTAAGGTTGGTTTTGGCCCTTGTTTATTCTGAACAGATTTGTCCGTGGATTGATCCTCGGCACCACAAGCAGTCAGTAGGCTTAGCAGTAATGAGATGAAAACAGATTGCGTGATTTTATGCATAATAATAGGCTAATAGTCGTTAATTTTTATTCAATATTTTAGGAAGCACTTCATGCGCGGCTACGCAGGCGAATTGCTTCGTTGCGCGGTGCTCGCAACCTCGCTGTACACCGCGTACTATCTCGGTTTCTGCGCACCTTGCGCCTTGCACTTCATCCCGCTCGCTCACGCGTGAAGTGCTTCCTTTAGTTAATAATGATTTATTTGAGTTCATTTACAATTGCTTGCCAATTAAAAAACGGACCAGGATCAGTTTTACGTCCCGGAGCAATATCTGAATGTCCTACTATAGCCTGTATTGGATAGGCGTCACTAATGCCCGCTATCAATTTTTTTAAGGTTTGATATTGTGCAGGTTCAAACGCTTCAAAGTCCGAACCTTCTAGCTCAACTCCGACTGAGAAATCATTACAACGTTCACGTCCTTGCCAATTTGATACGCCTGCATGCCAAGCGCGCTCAAGACATGACACAAATTGTATCAGTGCACCGTCGCGCCGAATTAAAAAGTGCGATGAAACTTTTTGCGTGTAGATATCAGCATAATAAGGGTGTTCAGTGGGGTTGAGCTGATTGGTAAAAAGTTCAATAATGCCGTTGCCACCGTATTGGCTGGGAGGCAGGCTGATGTTGTGAATCACAATTAATAAAATTTCAGCCTGTGGGCGTGCGTCAAAATTTGGCGAGGCAATCCACTGTGCGTGATGCGCCAAGCCGGCTTTATTGATAAGGTGAGTTTTCATAACGCTGATTTTAGGCATATTTGAGTATAAAATGCCAACATTACGAAATTTATACAGTATTTATTTTAAAGGGCAGCCTAAATGGTATTTTTAGAGTTACTAGCGATGCTGGTTGTGATTTTAATCGCAGCAGAAGTATTCACCAATGCGCTGGAGCATTTGGGTGAAAAATTGGGGATTTCTGAAGGTGTCACTGGTTCGTTATTTGCCGCAGTTGGCACAGCATTGCCCGAAACTATGGTGCCAGTGCTGGCTTTGCTGGCTGGTACGCAAAATGTGACCACCAATGAGGAAATTGGCGTGGGTGCCATTTTAGGTGCACCTTTGATGTTAGCCACGCTTTCAACTTGCTTGATGGCAATTTCAGTGTGGAAACGTCGCGGTACACAAGGCCATTTACGGCCAGAAAAAACCGGGCTTAAACGCGATTTAAATTTCTTTATTGCAGCCTTCGCGTTTGCTACGCTCGCGATGTTTATCCCGCATACGCAAGCTGCCGTGCGCGCTACGCTTGGTTTTGGCATGGTGATGATTTACTTTATTTACGTAATGCTCACTTTGCGTGCCTCTAAAGCCTTGGTGGATGACGGCCATGCCACAGAGTCTGATGGTGATATGTTTTTATGCAAGCTAGGCTTGCCAAATAATACAGCGGTTATTGTGATTCAGTTATTGTTGGGTTTAGGTTTACTGGTAGCCGGCGCTAAAGGCTTTATTCATGGCGTAGAATCTGCCGCGCAAATACTGGGTATTTCAGCATTGTTACTGTCATTGTTGATTATTCCGATTGCGACTGAGTTGCCAGAAAAAGTGAATAGCATTTTATGGATACGCAAAGGTAAAGATACCCTAGCCTTTGGCAACATTACCGGTGCTATGGTGTTTCAGGGCACATTGTTACCTGCTATCGGCATTATGCTCACGCCGTGGGTTCCGCGCATGGAAGTGCTGGCTGGTGTGATTGTCACTTTGATTGCCGCTATTTGGCTAAGGATAATGGCTGAGCGCGAAGGTGGTATTCGCGTATGGCATTTGGGCTTTAATGGTTTGTTGTATGTAACGTATTTGGCGATTGTACTTTTATAAACAATCTATTGATTCACTTGCATCAGGCAAAGGGATTATCTGGCATAAGGTTTAATTACTTTAGGGCTTATTCTTGTTTAATTTCGTCTTCTAATGTTAGATCATCACCTTTTGCAAGGCCTAGTTTAGCAAGCCGGTAACGTAAAGTGCGGAAGGTAACCCCCAGTAATTTTGCTGCGGCCGTTTTGTTATTATTGGTTTTGTCTAAGGCTTGAATAATCGCCTTTTTCTCAATCTCTTCAAGATAATCCGTCAGGTTAAGTTCGGATGTTTTATTGGAGTCAAATAAAGCGGGTTCCCGTGCTTTTGCAACTGCATTACCTTCAATCTGTAAGTCTTCAACGATGATGGTTTTGCCGTCACATAAGGCAAGTGCGCGTTCGAGCATGTTTTCAAGCTCACGCACATTGCCTGGAAATTTTAATGTAGATAGGTAAGTCTGCGCTTGCGGATTGATCAGCGGTACGTCAACATTTTGGCTTGTACACAATTTTGATAATAATAGATTTGCCAGTAATGGAATATCTACTGGGCGGTCACGCAATGCTGGCATTTTAAGCTGAATCACATTGAGGCGATAATACAGGTCTTGCCTAAACTGCCCTGCATCCATCATTTCAGATAAATTTTTATGTGTGGCACTAATAATGCGCACATCTACAGCCTCTTCAGCGGTGCCGCCCACCATGCGTACTTTTTTTTCTTGAATGGCGCGCAATAGCTTTACTTGCATGGCTAGCGGCAAGTCAGCAACTTCATCCAAAAATAGTGTACCGCCATTGGCAGCCTGAAATAAACCTTCTTTGTCTTGGTTGGCGCCGGTAAATGCGCCTTTTTTATAGCCGAAAAATTCACTTTCCATCAGGTTTTCAGGGATCGCACCACAGTTAACCGCAATAAAATCACCATCACCACGTGAGCTATTTTGATGAATAAGCTTTGCCGCCAACTCTTTACCGCTACCCGATTCGCCACTGATATAAACAGGCGCTTGGCTACGCGCCAGCTTTGCGATCATCGCGCGCACTGATTTAATGGGGTCGGAGTCACCAATCATTTCCAGTGTGTTCAGGGTGCCAACATTGGCTTGTGTTGAAAGTTTGACCGCAAACTCGATTACGGGGCGAAGTTGTTTGAGCGAGATTGGCTTGCTTAAATAGTCAAACGCCCCCGCTTTAAGCGCGGAGACGGCATTATCTGCGCTAGCGTGTGCGGTGATGACGGCAATCGGTAACCCGGCATGATGTTCGCCGATGTAATTCACTAAATCCAGCCCGGTTCCATCGGGCATTTGCATGTCTGTCAGGCAAAGTGCATAGGTGCGCTGCTTAAGTAGCGCCTTAGCTTCGGCTACACCGCTTGCACCGTATGTTTCTATGCCCATGCGATCGAGCGTCATGACCAGCAGTTCTCGAATATCGGTTTCGTCATCAACGATTAAACAGCTTAATTTTTGATTCATGTGAGATGCTGCCCTATGAGTGATCGCTTGTTAACTGCAGAATAAACGCGCTGCCATGGTCTAGCGCGTGGTGGCGTAAAAACGCGCCGTTGGCCTCTGCCAGTTCACGAGAGATATAAAGCCCTAGTCCATTGCCTGTTGCTTTAGTAGTATAAAATGGCTCGAATAACTTGCTCCGATTTTGCTCCGCTACACCATCGCCGTCATCACTAATTTCCAAATTCAAGCCGGCATTGCCTACTTCTACACAGCGTAAATTTAGGCTTTGTTCTTGTTTACGGCTATGCTCCCAACCATTTTTACATACGTTCCATAAAATTTGTGTGAGATGACGCTGGTCGAAAGTAATGGTTTGCTCTTGCGTAAAAAGTGTGAGTTTAAAGTTTGATGCAGGTACTTTTTCAACTGCACAAAATTGGTGATAAAAATCAGTCAAAAACGGATTAAGGGCAATGTTCTCTTGGTGTGTGCGGTCACGCCTATTGAGCTCAAGAACATCTTTAATGATTTGGTCAATGCGCCCAATGTTGTCGGCAATGATTTGTAACATGCGCATATTAGGCGCGGTGATATTTTCTTCTTCTTGCAATAGTTGATTAGCATGGCTAATAGCACTTAACGGATTGCGAATTTCATGGGCGATATTTGCCGTTAACCGGCCTAATGCCGCCAGCTTGGCTTGTTGTGCCACAGATTGTATTTGGCTCCAGTCTTGAATAAAAATGACGGCCCCAAGTTGGCGGTTGTAATGATTGATTGGCTCAAATCTCAGTTTCAATTCTCGATTATTAGCTGAAATTATAGAGTTTGTCATGGCGTTTTCACCATTGGCCCAATCCGAAAATGCCTTTGCAATTTCTGGCATACTTTCGTCAAGCCGCAACGGTTGGTGACTATTCTTGGTTAAAGATAGTAATGTATTGGCTTGGGTATTGTGGTGGCGAATATTAGCATTCTGATCCACAACCATCACGCCGTCTTGCATCTCTTGTGTAATCAGTGCGTTTACTTGCTCCAGGTTTTCAAGATCCACCCCCCGCGCCGATGCTAGCGCTTCACTTTGTAGCATGCGTTTAGCTAGGCTGTAAGCCAGCCATGCAGTGGCAAAACAGCCTAAGCTCAGCATTACCGGTTGAGAGTAAGATGACGCTGATAGGCCCCACTTGGTGATCTGATAGCTTTGTTCCAGCAGTAAACCGATGGTGGCAACCGCCGCATAAAATAAGGATAAACGACCATTGCTAACCAAGCTTGCAGTCACGATAGTAATGATGAGCAAAAGCCCTAATCCACTTTGAATTCCGCCGGCGGCATACATCATTAGGATTATAAAAATAATGTCAATGACGATTTGTAGGGGGTGGAAGTAGGTAAGGGCTTTTGATTTGAAGGGCGAGATTGCAAGTAGTGTGAAGCTAAAAAGTCCGTAGGCTAATGATACGCTAAAAAACAGGGGCGCATTTTCGCTATCTAGCCAATTGGATTTCTCTACATAAAAATAAAAAGATATAAAAACTAAACTTAAAATAAAGCGGAAAATATTGATAATGCGGATAGCACGCGCTTGCAGTGATAAATCATTTTGCATTGCAATAAGCGGATTAAAGCTAATCGCTAAAGGTGATTTAATAAAACTCATGAATTTGGAATGTGTGCTTTACTGCAGTAAAAGTTACTGTTGACTAAAAAAGCTTCTGATCTGGGCAAATGTACCTTGCAAGTTGCGCATTGCACCATGTTTTCAGGCTCAGGGTTTTCAGCCTCAGTGTCACTAGGCGCAGGCGTGTTGGATGGCTGCGAGTTTGATTGATTCACCACACGTTTTAAGACATAAATCGCTAGCCAGATAACCAGGCCCAATAAAATAAATTTTGTCATAAATGCTGCTCGTTGTGTTGATTGATCAGATTGTAACCAAGCTTAAAGCTTAGTGCAAAATATAAACCTGATATACTTTAAGCTTGCGCTGTTTAAACCTATTTATTGGTAATATCATTCATATAAATGGCAACACCTAAAGAACTTTCTGACTTTCTGATTGCAGTAGAACGTCGTGCATTTAAGCAGACGGCTTATGCTGTGCGTGATGATCATGCAGCGCTTGATATCGTACAAGATTCGATGATGAAGCTCGCCACAAAGTACGGCAATAATCCAGTCACCGAGTTTCCAATGCTATTTCAACGTATTCTGCAAAATACGATGCGGGATTATTGGCGCAGACAAAAAGTACGTAATTTATGGACGACATTGCTATCTTCTTTTGGCGGCAGTGGCGAAGGGGGTGATGAGCGCGACCCGTTAGATACGATAGATGTGGAAGACGATAGCGATGAGCCATCGACCAAACTGGCACGCAGTCAAACCATTGTGCTCATTGAGCGAGCGTTAGAAAAATTACCGGCACGTCAACGCGAGGCCTTTGTGCTACGTTACTGGGAGGACATGGATGTGGCAGAAACTGCAAGTATTATGGGTTGCTCGGATGGCAGTGTTAAAACGCACTGTTCGCGAGCGGTACGTGCGTTGGCTGCAGAGTTAAAGAAACAGGGTTTGGATAAGCTTGGTTTATCTGGAGACATGGTCAATAATCGTGGCTCGAAAGGTTAGGTAGGAGCAATGAATACAAATGAAAATAAAACAGAAAAAGTGAACGATAGTCACTTGATGAATGACGCCCAGTTAATGGTCGAAGCGCAAATTGCTAATCATATTGTTGATTTGTTGGATCATCGCGTGCAGCAATTAACCCCAGTTGAGGTTCAGCGGCTATCAGCCGCACGTAGCCTTGCCGTAAGCCAATTAACAAACCTGCAGACACAGGCTGCTAGTCATCACGGGGTGAATCAAAGCGGGCATGTTTTACAATGGTTTGGTCACCATGTGGGACAACATAAAATAATGTCTTCAGCGCTATTAGTGGCGGCAATGTTGCTCGCTTTTTTTGTGGTGCAGCAATTTAGTTTTACGCATAATTTAGAAAATAGTGATGCCTTCTTGTTGGCTTCTGATTTGCCACCTGAAGCATATGCAGATAAAGGGTTTAACGCATGGTTGGATTCCAATTGAGATTTAACATTACGGTATTATTTTTAGCCTTGGTTTTTAGTGGGTTGGCCATTGCAGATGAAGCCAATGTTACTTGGGCAGAACTCTCAAATGAGCAACATCAGGTGTTAAATCCGCTTGCGTCAGAGTGGGATACATTAAGACCATGGCAACGTGAAAAGATGTTGGATATTGCGCGCGATTACCCAAAAATGAGTGCTGACAAACAAGCGTTAGTGAAAAAGCGGCTTTCAAACTGGAGCCGAATGACACCCTATGAGCGGGAGAATGCCAGAAAAAGACATCAGCAGTTTCAGGCTTTATCAGCAGACAAAAAAAATGAGTTGCGTAAAAAATGGCAAGTGTACCAAAAGCTGCCTGAATCAGAGCGCGCCAGATTACGCGCAGAATCACCTGATGCTTATACCGATGCTGATCTAGATTGATGCGGTAGTGAACGCTAATAGCTACTGATTGATTCAAAAGTGCAAAATCAATGTACGCTTTTGCTGGCAGACTACTGTTCCTAACAGCCCTTTTATATGAATAACAAACCAATAGCGCAATTAACTGCCCCTAGTTTACTAAAATTAGGGGCTTGTTTTATTTATGAAGCACTGACTGTCATTGCGATTAGTTTTGCATGTGCAGGTCTATTTTTATGGCTGGTTGGGGATGCTACACATGGCGTTAAGCGTTTTTTACTGCAACTTCTTTTGTGGTCGCTAGTGGGCGCATATTTTGTGCGCTGCTGGGTCATGGGTGGGCAAACATTAGCGATGCAGGCTTGGGATATGAAGGTAGTCAATCAGAAAAACAAAACGCTTGCATTAAACCAGGCCTTGATAAGGTACATGCTGGCAAGCTTAAGTTTATTGCTGTGCGGCGTTGGGTTTTTGTGGGCTATTTTTGATCGTGAGCAGCTTTTTTTGCATGACCGATTGTTAAGAAACCGAATTATCAGCATAACCAAAAGCAATTAACTTAAGGGCATCTCTATAAATACTAGTTTCCACCAGTTCTTAGCATCACCACCAATCTAAGCCGCTAAAGCGGATGCTCACAAAATTGTATTTATAGAGGTGCTCTTAATCACCGTTACCTTCTGTCAACTTGGTAGAGCATGACAAGACCTGCCAGCAAAAATAAAATGGTCGGCATAATGGCGCTAAAAAGAGGCGACCAGTCATTTAATAGGCCTAAATGCACGAATGCGCGGTTAAGTATCTGGTAGAACACTCCCAGCATAATCCCCACAAAAATTTTAGTGCTAGCCCCCGTGGCGCGTTGCTGAATAAAGCCGAACGGTAGCGCTAAAATTACCATGACTAGGCAAGCCAGCGGGTAAATAATTTTTGCCCAGAGTGCCATTTCATAACGCGTGGTTTTTTGTTTGTTAATCGACAAATGTTGTATGTAGGAATACAAATTCCAAGCGGACATTTTTTCTGGTAACACTAATAGGATATTTAGTAATTCTGGCCGAATGAGCGAGCGCCAGGTGGCGTTTTCTAGCCGCACAACACGATTGGTGTCTTTGTCAAAATGCGTTTGAGTCACCTCTTTTAAATGCCACTGATCTTTATCAAACTGCCCGCTTTTGGCGTGACTCGTAGTGCGCAGATGGAATTTCTGGTCAAATTCATAAATATGAACGTTGAGTAGCGTGGTATCTACTAACACCTCCTCTACATTCACAAAATTGTTGCCGTCTTTCACCCAAAGCCCCGACATAAAATCCTGCACAATGACGGAGTCTGTTGCTTTTAACCGCATCCGTTGTGCCATTTTTTCACTTAATGGGGTGATGAGCTCGCCTACAAAAAAGGTGAGCAGGGTAAATATCACGCCTATTTTTAATAGCAGAAATACTAGATTTAGCAGTGAAATACCGCTCACTCTTAATACAATAAGTTCCGAATAGCGTGCAAACTGGCCCAAGGTCATCATGCAGCCGACCAAAACTGCAACCGGCATCACTTCATAGATGTGACCTGGCGCGCTAAGTAAAACAAATAGCGCTACTTTACTTAACCCGTAGTTACCACGGCCCAGATTCTCTAACTCTTGCAATAAATCAAAAAATGAAAACATAGCAATGAGCGCAAGCGTAATGAGCAGCACATTAACGGTGATTTCTTTTAGCAAATATCGAGTGATAATTCTCATGAGGTGTTTGGCGCTATTAACTTAATGTTTATGTCTAAATTTAAACCAAGGCAGGATGAAGATTTTTGGCAACATTGGAAGTTGCCTGCCCCTCCTGTAAAACATGTAAACAGCCAGCGCTAAAAACAGTAAATGTACTGGCCACAGGCCTATGATCTCATTGACCTTGCCTTGCGCAACCCAAGCCTGCATGATGCTTAGTAAGTTGTTGTAGATGATGTAAATAACCAGTGCTAAGGCAAAATTAACCGAGCGGCCGGCACGGGGGTCTATTGCGCTTAATGGAATAGCAAGTAAAGATAGAATCAGTGCCGAAATAGGGATGGCGAAGCGCCATTGCAATTCGGCGTTATTGGCAATGTTTGCACTTTGCAATAACTCGAGGCTGGATTTTGATTGTGTGCTGGGCGGTGACTCCTTGACTTCTTTAGCTTCAACCCTAATGGCGTATTTTTCAAATTCAGTCGTTGAAAACTCAGCCGTTCCGCGCGAACCTTGATAGCGCCGACCATTTTGCATGAGTAAAAAGTGGTCATTATTTTTTTCTATATAACGACTGCCTTCAGCGGCAACAATAATACCCAACTTTTGATGCTGCATGGATTGAACGAATATGTTTTTTACAACATTGCCAAGCTCATCAAAGCTTTCTATAAAAAATACGCGCTCGCCATTGCCTGATTCTTTGAACACGCCCGGGCTGATGGAAGCTAATTCATCACGACTTTTAAGCTGCGTCAGAAAGCCTTCACCTTTGCTGATTGCCCAAGGCATAATGAACAAACTTAATGCTGTAATCAGTACAATTACGGGCACAGCAAAACTAAGCACAGGGCGAATCCAGCTGTTGATGCTTAAGCCGCTACTAAACCATACTACCATTTCAGAATCGCGATACCAGCGCGATAAAGTCATCAGAACCGCCAAAAAAATGGTCAATGACAGTATCATCGGTAGGTACTTGATCATATTAAAACCGAGCATGGTGATAATTGCATCGTTTGGTAACACCCCTTTTGTTGCAAGGCGAATAAGGTTGCCGGCACGTTGTGCGATGACAATGCCGAGCAAAATAAGGAACGCACCAGCTGCGGTAGAAATAAGTTCTTGTAAGAGTGAGCGTTTAAAAAGCATAGGATTTATTGACTAATTTATTTACGACTATGAATTACGTGTAAAACACGCGATAATTTAATTAAAATTTACTGACATTCGCAATCAAACGTCATTATAGATTGATAAATGAAATAACCACAAAATCAAGGATGCAACTAAATGGAATTTAACATAAAAACAGCACATGCGGAAAAACAGCAGGGTCATTGTGCCATTGTAGGTGTTTATGAGTCACATCAGTTATCCAATGCGGCACAAGCGATTGATGATGCATCAAACGGTTATATTACCAATATACTTAAGCGTGGTGACTTAGATGGCAAATTAGAGGCAACGTTGATGTTGCACAATGTGCCTGGTTCACAAGTTGAGCGTGTATTGCTGGTTGGGTTGGGTAAGCTGGCTGAATTTACTGAAAAGCAATTCTGCAAAGCGGTACGTGCCTCTGTTAAGGCCGTCGC
The DNA here is from genome assembly GCA_041675545.1 of Methylotenera sp. Lineage (GTDB taxonomy): Bacteria > Pseudomonadota > Gammaproteobacteria > Burkholderiales > Methylophilaceae > Methylotenera. Next base: position 40,596 of record JBAYTS010000007.1, on the reverse strand, counting down.
TGCGAGCGGCACTACTGAAGCTGTGAGTTTTTTAGCAGAGCTCCCAGTTAAAGAGTTGAGCGTTGGTTGGAAGGTTGCGCATTTGGTTGAAGTGGTGCTGGATGCCACCTATCGTTTTGATGCGATTAAACGTAAAAAAACGGCCGCTGAAGAAAAAGAAGCTAAAAAAGAGTTAAAACAGCTCACCATTAGTATTGCTGATGCCAACACATTAAACGAAGCTGAGTCAGCTGTGGCTGAAGGCCGTGCGCTGGCTGCAGGCGTGAGTTTAGCAAAGGATTTAGGTAATTTACCGCCTAATGTCTGTACGCCAACTTATCTTGCTGAGCAAGCGTTAGCCCTGGGCAAAGCTTATGGCTTGAAGGTTGAAGTTTTAGACACTGATACGTTAAAAGAATTAGGCATGGGTTCATTTTTAGGGGTGACGCAAGGCAGTGAAGAGCCGCCAAAGTTTATTGTCATGCAACACTTAAAAGGCCATAAAGATCAAAAGCCTGTGGTGTTAGTTGGTAAGGGCGTTACCTTTGATACTGGCGGTATCTCATTGAAGCCCGGTGCTGAGATGGATGAAATGAAATATGACATGTGCGGCGCAGCAAGCGTGCTGGGCACGTTTAAAACCATCGCGGAAATGAAATTGCCGCTGAATGTTATTGGTATTATCCCTACTTGCGAAAATATGCCTGATGGCCGCGCAACGCGCCCCGGCGATGTGCTGACGAGTATGTCCGGGTTAACTATTGAAGTATTAAATACGGATGCCGAAGGCCGCTTGATATTGTGTGACGCACTGACTTATGCCGAGCGGTTTGAGCCGAGTGCCGTAGTTGATATTGCCACATTAACCGGTGCGTGTGTCATTGCGCTTGGCCATCATGCTAGTGGTTTATTTAGCAATAACGACGACTTGGCAAAAGAATTGTTAAATGCGGGTGAGACAGCGCTAGACCGTGCTTGGCACATGCCGATGTGGGATGATTATCAACCTTTGTTAGATAGCAATTTTGCTGATATCGCCAATATTGGAGGTCGCGCGGGTGGCAGTATTACGGCCGCTTGTTTCTTATCGAGATTTGCTAAAAAATACGAGTGGGCACATTTGGATATTGCGGGCACCGCTTGGAAGTCAGGTAAAGAAAAAGGAGGTACGGGCCGCCCGGTGCCGTTGCTGACTGCGTTTTTGGTAGCGCGCGCAAACAAGTTGAATGCTTAGTGCCTGTGCGATGACACGCGTAGAGTTTTTTTTCAACGTGCCAGATAAGCTGGTGAAAGTAGTTGAGCTTAGTGAGAAAGCTGTGGCTCGCGGGCGTCGGCTGACTATTTTTACGCAAAATGATGCCATGGGGCAGTTGTTACAACAACGCCTTTGGCAACAGTCTGCACCTAGTTTTTTACCGAGTAGCACCACGCCTTTTGATGCGTTAAGCCAATATGCACCTATTGTGATTGATGCTGATGGCCAACATTTAATTCAAGATGATATTCTGATTAACTTGCAGACGGCGCACCCCCCATTTTTTAGTCGTTTTAGAGTGTTGGTGGAACTTGTTGGGGTGGATGAAGAAGATAAAGTAGCCGCTAGATCTCGTTTTAAGTTTTATCGGGATCGTGGCTACCAGGTAAAATCAACGGATGTAGCTAGTAGCCAAGCGGCTACTACGCATGATGACTAATTCAAGGGTTGAATACTATGCAAGATGATGACATACCGCTATTAACAGAAGTGCATGTAGCAACACAGTCGAGGTTAGCCCCAGCGCAGATTACGCCAGATATCATCGCGGCGATTGTTGCGCAAATCAGACCGCAGTTAGAAGGTGAGATTGAAATAGCCATTATCCAAAAGCTTAAAAATAACATGCGTGAAGAACTGCTTGAGCATTTGTTGAGCGAATCAGCCAATATTCAAAAAGCGAGCCAGGCTTATCTTTCTAGTGCTATCAATCAACAAACGGAGTTGCTCGCGCAGAAATCAAATCTAGCACAAAGCGTGCTGGAGGCTAATTTAAAGCAATATGTCAGCGGTGAAGTTATTCAAGCGCAACAGGCCATTATTGATCAAACCGCAGGGCTTGTGGATAAAGCGAGAGCCGACTTTGCAACAGAGATTCCCAAAATGTTGCAGGCTAATGTTGAAATAATTCAATCAGATTTAGACCAAACTTTTAACCAAATGCAGTTAGAAGGCACTACAGTGGTGCAGGATAAGTTGAATGCCGCATTACCTCAATTACAGCAAGCGCTCACGGATCAATTGCAAGCTGATTTATCGCACCTGGAAAAAGTGACGGTTGAAAATGCTACCCATGCTTTGCAAACAAAAATATCACGACTGCACGAAGATATTTTAACGCAACATCAAGCCAATCTGGCGTCGGAATTGGCGGCTGTTTATAAAGCGCTCACGCAGCAAACACAAGTGGAGCTAAGTGTTTATCTAGATGCGTTGCAACTGCAATCCCAGCAGCAATTGCAGCAAAAGCTAGGCGATACCTTCCCCACGTTGTATCAAGGTTTGTCTAATGAGTTAAGCGCTACTTTAAAAACAGATTTTGAAGCGCTGGCAGAAAGTGCAAAAGATGAATTTAAACAAACTTTGAATGCTGAACTGCCAGCAGTTGAACAAGCCTTAGGCAACAAAGTGCATGAAATACTCGGCGGTGAAGTGCCGCGGATAGAGCAGGCAATGACTGCTAGCATTAAAGCAGAAGTGGAAAGACTAGTGGAGTCGGTGAGACTGGTATTCCAAAAGTGATGCGCTCACTCTAGTTCGAAATTTTTTAAACTAGCGCCTTACGCTACAAAGTACTAATCAAGGTTTGATAAGCTTCAGCGGAAAGCAGCTTTTTTTCAACCTCAGTATCGTGCGCTTTATATTTGAAGATCCAGGCTTTATAAGGATCTTCATTGATTTGCTCAGGCGAGTTGATTAGCGCTTGATTTATTTCCAGCACTTCGCCATCTACCAAGGCATGTAAGTCGGAGCCCGTTTTAACAGACTCTATCAAGCCGCAAGGCTGATCTGCTTTAAGCTCGCTACCTACTAACGGCGCATCAATAAATACAATATCACCTAATAAATCTTGTGCGTAATCGGTAATGCCCGCTTCCCAGACGCCATCTGTCGTTGGTTTTGTCCATAAATGTTTGGCACTATAGTAAAGATGTGGTGGTGTACGCATGGTTATCTACTTTAAAGTCATTAAGTTAGGAAATCGCTGATTAAATGGCTACACGGGCAAATTGCTGCGTTGCGCGGTACTCGAAACCTCGCTGTACAAGGCGTACTATCTCGGTTTCTGCGGACCAAACGCCTTTGGCGTATGAATAATGCGCTTCAGCGCATATATTCTACGGACATGCCCTTTACGGGTACACTTTATCCCGCTCGCTCATTTAATCAGCGCTTCCGTAGGTGTCAGGATGAATTTTAACGTAATTTATATGGCGAGCATTAATAATTTAAAGCGTGTTGCCAACAAGGCGAAAATAGCCAATATCTGATTGAAATGAAAATATAAATTATTGATGACAAAGCTAAAGTTTTTATATAGTATTCAATCGTAACCCCATGAGGTAGAACGAGTAATGAAAAATTCCGCGCGCAAATTCTTTCTTTTTTATATCGCAGTGATGCTGAGTGCCTCACCTATGGCTTTGCATGCCGCCGAAAAAAAGTCTTACAAGACTGCCACCTCAAGTAGCAAGGCCAAGGTTGTTAATAAGTATAAAAAAGTTAAATTTAAATCTCCTAGGGTTCACAATCGGATACGTACGCATAAAGCCATGGCAGTTGATGCCTATGACGGCAGCACACCACTTAAGCTAGCCTCACTTAAAGCGCTGGTCATCAACCAGCTTACAGGCGAAACCGTCTATGCAAAAAACACAGATTTACCTACACCGATTGCCTCAGTTACCAAGTTGATGACGGCAATGGTGATGCTCGATGCCCATTTGCCAATGGATGATCTGCTCTATATTACGGATGAAGATGTTGATTATCTTAAAGGCACTAGATCAAGGCTCGGCGTAGGCACCACACTTACACGCGGAGAGTTACTACAGCTAGCTTTAATAGCCTCAGAGAACCGCGCGGCATCGGCATTAGGGCGTAATTACCCAGGTGGCATTACTGCATTCGTCGCCGCGATGAATTATAAGGCACAACTGTTAGGGATGAAATCTACACATTTTGTGGATTCTTCAGGTTTAAATAGTAATAATGTTTCTACGGCAGGGGATTTGGCTAAAATGGTTAATGCCGCATATGGCTATCCTGAAATCCGCCAAGTCAGTACGACCGCCTCGCAAGAGATTACTTTGTATGGGCGGCAAAATCCAATTAACTTTGTAAACACGAATGCATTAGTACGTGCTGGAAATTGGGTTATCGGCTTATCTAAAACCGGCTTTATCAATGAAGCCGGACGTTGCTTAGTGATGCAGGCTGAAATCTCTGGGCAACCAATGATTATCGTGTTGCTTGATTCTGCAGGAAAAATGACTCGGGTTGGAGATGCTAATCGTATTCGTAAATGGGTGGAGCACAATGATATGGCTTCTTTGGGTGAACATGTCAGCGGTTGATTCTCTTAATAAGATCTTTGTAAAAAAAAGCGGCCTAGAGCCGCTTTTTTGTGGGTGCATAGCAATGATGCTTACTTGGCTACGTTACTGATAGTTCTGGTTATTTTCCGGTTGTTGACAAGGGTACGTCATAAAGCCATAGTGCATAAGTTGTATTATTTTTAACAAGGGCTGGCTATATGAACAAATTATCAAAAACTAAGCATTACTCTAACGTTAATCATATGGCTTACAGACCTAGGTTTATTTTATTGGCGTTGGCAGTGTTGCTGGCACCTTTAGTAGCGACAGCAGAAGATCAGGCTAAAGCTAAGCCTGAAAATAGTCAGGCGTTTAAAAAGCAAGGTTCTTATAAAGGCGCATATCTGTCGGTTTACAACGCTAACTTTGCTGAAACCTTTGATTTGCCGCAATCAGGTATAGAGCCTAAGCTAAAGAACATAGAAGCGGCGATTTTTAGAATTGAAGACGATGAGTCTGTATGCGGCTTAGATGCAACAGCCGAAAGTTGTAAGCAAAACTATCGTTGCATGTTGGATATTTACGTGGATGAAAGCAAGCATCCACTACCTTGGTCAACTGATCAAAAGGCTGACTGGGAGACTAACTACACATCACTCAAGCTCTTATTTGACAAACGCTATGCTGATAACTTTGATAGCAAAGGGAAACGCAAGAACTTTGCAGCATTTGCGGAAGTTGATGGTGGTTTTGTTTCTCCATTCGCTCATCCTCAAACGCACACTAAGGCTGAGTTTTATGAGAATAGCAGGACAAGGCATATAGGGCGTAATAAAGTCGATAATGAGGCTTTAGATTACAGCTATGTGGATATGTTTGGCTATAGACGCCATGCTATTGCTGGCTTAACTATGTTGGCACTACGATACGATTGCAATAAACGTAGTCCAGAAAAAAAACAAGTGAATTATCGCCTAGCAGATAGCGAACCCTCTTTAGAAAGTATTCATAATGGGCATCGTTTTTTTGAATTTGATTTACCAGAACAATTTTTGAATTTTGTTAATAAGCATCTTGAAACTTACATCAACGTCAACGATGTGCCAGATTGATTTGTACAAAACCCCTTGAATAAGAAATAACGAGGCGTACATATGGCTAGCACACTAAAACAAGATGCACTATTGGCTGAGTTTGCAGCTCTGGCTTACAACCCCAAAGGAGAGCCAGCGCCTGCAGGATGGGTGCAGATTGAAATAGAAGAAAAAGGCTCGTTTGCAGCTTATGCATATCTGAATAATTCAGAACCGAATGAAGTGGTCATTGCTTTTCGTGGGAGTGATGATAAGGGTGATTGGGTGGTAGCTAATAAAGATATCTTGGCGGGCAAATGGACGAGGCAAATGACACAAGCGGTCGAATTTTCTGCTCAAGTGGAAAAGAATGTTAAAGATAAAGATGCTATTAGCGCAAAAAAATCACAACATGGCGAACAATTTACAGAAAGTAAAATCTACGTCACAGGCCATTCGTTAGGCGGCGCTTTGGCGCAAGTATCAAGCCAGATGTTTGGATTTGATGGCGCGGCACTAGACCCGTTAGCTGCAAAGAAAATGTTGAATACCCCGGAGTTTAAAGACAATGCTGCGAAATATACTCAAACTGTAGCAGGCAAAGGCATGTCAGACAGCTTTGTTAATTACAGCGTAGTTGATAGCGCGCCTTCGCACGTCAATGGCGCACATATTGGTCGTGCGCAGATGATTCCTGCCAAGGATATGTCTTTGAATGACTTAGCAAAAGCGGCTACGGTGGGCTTGATAGCAACGCCTCCAGTTGGCATTGCCTCACTGATAGCCGCCGATCAGATTGGCAATAAACATTCCAGTATCCCGAGCTCGCAAACCATACGCATGCTGGCTGAGGCGGCACAGCAGGATGTTGAAAATCACGGCGATTTATTTTCTGGAAAATTCCGTCTGGAAGCGAAGTCAAGCCGCGAGCCTAGAGGAGACCATGTTAATTTTCCGGAAGAAAGAAATCACAACGAGGTTTTGTTGAGAGGTGAGGATGGAGTGACGAAAGCTGTGCTGAGATTCCATGGTGGTATTGATGATCGTCAGTTGGAGGTGTTAAGCCCGGATGGCAACACTCGGTTGTTAGAAAATTCGATTCACGACCCAAAAATTAATCAGGTGGTTACAACGCCGCAACAGCATGAGGCCGAGAATGATAGTCCGCAAACAGCTACATTTAGTCAGGCCACACAAGATAAAATAGTCGCGGCATTTATTCAGCAAAATATTCGGACAGCGCTTGAGCGTGGGGAGCATGTACCACACGAGGGTGTCCTGAATTGTGTGTAAGTGGTGGTTAACTACTGTTGAGGCATCCTCAAAAAAAAGCCCCGCAAAATTTGCGGGGCTAGCGTTTTTATTCCGCGCTGTCAGTTTTTTTGCTTACGGCTTTTTTGACCGGAGATTTTTTAACAGTTGTTTTAGCGGTTGAGGGTTTGGTAACTGTTTTTTTGGTAGCAGCAGGTTTTTTCGCGCTGACTTTCTTCACAGCAGTTTTCTTGGTGCTCGTCTTTTTAGCTGGAGCTTCTTTTGCTGCTTTAGCATTTAGTAACTCTAATGCTTCTTCTAGCGTCAGCGATTCAGGCTCTACACTTTTTGGAAGCGTTGCCCGAACTTTGCCGTGCTGCACGTAAGGGCCGTAACGTCCGGCAAACACTTCAATTTGTCCGTCTTCAGTCGGGTGGCTACCAAGTGAACATAATGGCGCAGGGCCTGTATGAGCGGCGGCGAGCAAGGCGACTGCACCTGCTAAATCAATGGTAAATACACTTTCTGTTTTTGGGATCGATTTAAATTTAGCATCATGGTTTACATAAGGACCAAAGCGGCCAATGTTGGCGATCACTTTTTTATTGGTTTCAGGGTGCAAGCCTAAATCACGCGGGAGCGACAGTACCATTTTAGCGGTTTCCAAGCTCATATCGGTCAGTGAAATCTCTTTGGGTACGCTTACACGTTTTGGTTTCTTTTTGTCACCTTCAACCGCTATGCCTAGCTGTAAATAGGGACCGTAAGGTCCGTTCATCAGCATAATTTCTTTGCCGGTTTCAACATCGGTGCCGATGATGATTGGGTCGCTACCTACTTGAGCCGCGCCATTGAGGCTACGTTTGTAGTCACATTTAGGTGTATCGTTATAGCCCGTACAGCCAATAAACGTGCCGAAGCGGCTTAATTGTTTTTGTAAGGGCTTGCCACATTTAGGGCAAGCTTCATCAATCAGCTCGTTGCCTGGGCGATCCACATCGGCTTTACTGAGTAACTGCTGATTAAACCCCTGCCAAAATTCTGCCATCAATGGAATCCACTCGCGTTCGCCTTCAGCTACGCTATCGAGTGCATTTTCCAAGTTGGCGGTAAAGTCATAATCTACATATTTGGTGAAATGTTCAGTTAAAAACTTATTCACTACACGCCCAACATCGGTTGGTGTAAAGCGCTTTTTATCTAGAATTACATATTCACGGTCTTGCAACGTGCTGATAATACTTGCATAAGTTGAAGGGCGACCAATACCGTACTCTTCTAAAATTTTAACTAAACTAGCTTCACCATAACGTGGTGGCGGTTCGGTGAAATGTTGGTCACCGTAGATTTTTTCAACTGTCAGTACCTCACCAGTTTCCAGATGAGGTAATTTGCTTTCGCCTTCCTCTTCCTCGTCGTCAGAACCTTCCATATATACGGCAATAAAACCCGGGAACACCAGTGTTTGGCCCGTTGCGCGGAATAAGTTGGCATCGCTACCTACGCTTAAATCTACACTTACAGCATCAAATTTAGCCGCAGACATTTGGCAAGCCAGCGCACGCTTCCAAATCATTTCGTACAGCTTAAACTGTTCGTCTGTTAAGTACTGGCGCACGCTTGCCGGGGTGCGGCTAATATCGGTTGGGCGAATGGCCTCATGCGCCTCTTGTGCGCTTTTGGACTTGGTTTTGTACATGACGGCAGTTTTTGGTAAATATTCTGCGTCAAAATTCTTTTTCACGTAATCGCGAATTTGCGCAATCGCTTCAGCTGCCATGTTGAACGAGTCGGTACGCATGTAAGTAATTAAACCTACCGTACCACTGCCTACATCCATCCCTTCATATAGTTGTTGGGCTACTCTCATTGCGCGTGCAGTGGTAAAGCTCAGTTTGCGTACGGCCTCTTGTTGCAATGTCGATGTGGTAAATGGCGCTGCCGGGCTGCGACTGCGTTGTTTTTTCTCTACGCGAGACACGGTGGTTTTCCCCGCGCTTGCTAATAATAATTTGCCGACAATGTCAGATTGCTGATCATGATTGATAACCGTGAACTGCTCCACTTTTTGGTTATTTAGCTGCACTAATTTGGCACTAAAGCCGTGGCTATGCTTCAACGCATCCAAATGAATAGACCAGTATTCTTGCGATTTAAACGCTTCAATTTCTAGCTCGCGTTCAACAATGAGGCGCAATGCTGGGCTTTGCACACGGCCGGCTGATAGCCCGCGACGGATTTTTTTCCAGAGTAGCGGTGATAAATTAAATCCCACCAAGTAATCTAGCGCACGGCGCGCTTGCTGCGCATTCACCATTGGCATGGAAATATCACGCGGCTCGGCAATGGCGTGTTCTACCGCATTTTTAGTAATTTCATGAAACACCACGCGTTTCATGAGTTTGTTTTTGAGTAAATTTTTAGACTTTAAAATTTCGGCAATATGCCATGAAATCGCCTCACCTTCGCGGTCCGGATCGGTTGCGAGGTAGATGCTGTCTGCACTTTTTACCGCTTTGGCAATGGCATCCACATGCTTACTGTTGCGTTCAATAATGTCGTACTTCATGGCAAAGTCATGTTCGGTATCAACCGCGCCATTTTTCGGGATTAAATCGCGTACATGCCCATAGGAAGCGAGTACCTCAAAATCACTGCCGAGGTATTTTTTGAGCGTTTTCGCTTTGGATGGAGATTCAACAATGAGTAGTTTGGACATGAATGCCTAGATAATAAGGTGAAAACTTGAAGTTACAGAACGGATAATAGCAAGGTCAATGCCTACAATACAATAACTTAACGTATATAGCGTGCAAATTTATTGGTAGCTCACTGATAGATACCGCTATTTATTACGAATAAATTCAATTCTTGCACCATCACTCTCGCTCAAACTGAGTGCGGCACCTTCATTGGCGATGTCGCCAAATAACGGATCTTCATCTTCGGCTTTGGCCTGGCTTAGATTCTTGAAATCATATAAATTAACATCAGCCAAGTGAGATGGCTCTACATTGGTAATCGCACGGAAGATATTATTGATGCGCCCAGGCTGCTCGCGTTCCCAGCTTTGTAGCATATCTTTTATTTTTTGGCGCTGCAGATTTTCTTGGCTACCACACAAATCGCACGGGATAATTGGAAACTCCATTTGACGCGCATAGCTGGCAATGTCTTTTTCACTGCAATAGGCAAGTGGGCGAATCACGATATTTTGCTTATCGTTAGTTGAGAGCTTTGGCGGCATGGCTTTCATTTTGGCGCCAAAAAACAAATTCAAAAATAGCGTTTCTACAATATCATCACGATGATGGCCTAAAGCGATTTTGTTTGCACCAAGCGCTTTTGCTGTGGTGTAGATTACGCCACGACGTAATCGCGAACAAAGTGAACAGGTGGTTTTGCCTTCAGGAATCTTTTCTTTCACAATCGAATAAGTGTCGGCTTCAACAATGCGATAATCGATGCCTAGCTTTTCAAAGTAAGCTGGCAAAATATCCGCGGGGAAGCCTGGCTGTTTTTGATCTAAATTCATCGCAATTAGCTTGAAGTTTATGGGTGCGCGCTCCTGCAAGGCTAGCAAAATCATGAGCATGGCGTGCGAGTCTTTGCCACCACTCATGCATACCAGCACAGTGTCGCCTTCTTCTATCATGTTGTAATCGCCAATGGCTTTACCGGTGGCGCTTATTAAGCTATTTCTAAGCTTGATAAAGTTGTTGGAATGGTTGGGTGGTAAGTGGTTTATCATTTCATAATTCTATAATGTTTAGCGAGCGATAAGTTCACAGCGCTATAAGTTCAAAGAGCGGCCGCCATCAACGGCCAATACATGGCCAGTAATAAAAGGCGCATCAGTGACTAAAAATTTGACGGCTTTTGCCACATCCTCGGCTTCGCCAATGCGTTTAAGTAAGGTTTGGTTAATCACCCGCTGGCGATAAATTTCATCAAACTGCGGGTTGCTCTCAGGCCACTGCACAGCGCCGGGAGCAACTGCATTTACGCGCACTTCAGGGCTGAGTTCATGCGCTAAAGATTTAGTTAAGGTCACTAAACCTGCCTTTGCAACACTATATATAATGTAGCCTTTTTTAGGGCGCTCAATATGCATGTCGGTGATGTTCACAACGCAGCCATGATTTTTGCGTAACTCAGGTGCAGCCGCTTGCGATAAAAATAGTGGCGCTTTTAAGTTGCTGCCCATTAAATCGTGCCATTTGGTTTCGTCAATATCACCAATTTCACTCATGTAGTAAGTTGAAGCGTTGTTGATCAGTACATCTAAACGTCCAAACTGACGCACGGTTTCGGCGACCAAATTGGGTATTTCAGCAGTATTGAGTAAATCTCCTTGAATAATCGCTACAGAGTGAGCACGTTGCAAATTGAGTTCGGCCTGAAGCGCGCGCGCTTCAGTGAATGAGCTTTTATAGTGAACCATGAGTGAATAGCCTTCCGCATGTAGTATGCGGCAAATGGCTGCGCCCACGCGCTTTGCGCCACCAGTAATTAGTACTACTTTGTCTTTAATTATATTCACAGATTGCTCATTTAATTTTTAGCCACGATTATAATGGCTTATGTCAACATTACCTATTTCAGCATTTCCCGTTCCTGATGCCGAGGCGCAGGCGCATAGCCTGCAGCTAGCTTCGTTTATTCAAAATAAAATCAACCAACATGGTGGCTGGCTGTCATTTGCAGATTTTATGCAGATGGCGCTTTATACCCCCGACTTAGGTTATTACAGTGGCGGCGCTAAAAAGTTCGGCACAGGTGGAGATTTTGTTACCGCACCTGAAATTTCTCCGTTATTCGCGCAAACGCTGGCTAATCAGGTCGCACAGGTGTTAGCGCAAACACAAGGCGATATTCTAGAGTTAGGCGCAGGAACGGGTAAGTTAGCAAAAGACTTGCTACTTACGCTACAAGACGCTAATCAGTTGCCAGCACATTACTTTATATTGGAAGTTAGTGCTTACTTGCGGCAGGTGCAGCTGGAACAAATGCAAAAATATTTACCCGCTCATCTTATGCAGCGCGTCATTTGGCTGGATGCTTTGCCAGAAAAATTCGTAGGTATCATGCTTGGAAATGAAGTGCTTGATGCCATTCCTGTACATTTAATTTATAACCCACGCCCTGATAATCCCTTAGGCTTAAGTGAGCGAGGTGTAGCATTTAACGAAGAATTTATCTGGCAAGATAAGCCATTAGTGGCAGGTGATTTATTAGATTTAGTCAGTAGCTACGCGTTACCAACCGATTATTTAACTGAAGTAAACCCTTCAGCGATTGGCCTTGTACAAAGCTTGGCTCAGGCATTGGCTCGCGGCGTCATCATCATGATAGATTACGGCTTTTCGGCGCGTGAGTATTACCACCCACAGCGTAATCTAGGGACGCTTATGTGCCATTACCAGCATTATGCGCACACTAATCCGCTGATCAACGTTGGGCTGCAAGATATTACCGCGCATGTGGATTTTACCGGTATTGCACATGCTGGCGTAGGTAACGGTTTAGCGTTAGCTGGCTTTTGTAGCCAAGCACAATTTTTAATGAACTGCGGCATTTTAGATAGATTAAGCCAAGTATCGCCACACGACATGGCGCGTTACGCACCGCTTGTAGCCGCTGCGCAAAAGTTATTATCACCCGCTGAAATGGGTGATTTATTTAAAGTGATTGCTTTGAGTAAAAATGTTGATGAGCCTTTGCTGGGTTTTTCATCAGGGGATAAATCTCATACACTTTGATTTAATGGTAGGAGCGAATTTATTCGCGATAAGCAACATTACAAATCGCGAATAAATTCGCTCCTACAGTATAATGCGCCCTATGAACGATACTAATCCGATAGAAGAAATAGCTAATCAAGAAGACGCTCAGCGACGCATTCGTAGCTTTGTATTGCGTCAGGGTCGCTTAACCAAAGGTCAGGCGCGTGCGTTAGAAACTGTTTTTCCGAGATTCGGTATTACTTATTCGCCAGAGTTGCTTGATTTGAATGCAACATTTAATCGGACAGGCAGTAAAAAGATTCTGGAAATCGGTTTTGGTATGGGTGAAACCACCGCCAAGATTGCACAGACTTTACCTGATTGTGATTTTCTAGCCGCCGAGGTGCATACCCCAGGCGTTGGCGCATTACTTAAGTTGATTGAAGAGTTGGCGCTTACTAACATCCGTGTGATTCAGCATGACGTAGTGGAAGTGCTACAAAATAAGCTGGCAGATGCAAGCTTGGATGGCGTGCATATTTTTTTCCCCGATCCTTGGCATAAAAAGCGTCACCACAAACGCCGGTTGATACAAGCCGAGTTTGTGAAACTGCTATGTAGCAAGCTTAAAGTAGGCGGTTATTTGCATGTGGCCACCGATTGGCAAGAATATGCAGAGTGGGTGCTTGATGTGTTGAGTGTCGAGCCGCAGTTACAAAATACAGCAGATAGTTATGCAGTAAAACCTGCTTATCGACCACTCACCAAGTTTGAAAATCGCGGGATCAAACTCGGGCATGGGGTTTGGGATTTGGTGTTTACCAAGAGGTAGGGAGCGCAAAAAAGTCATCTCGTGTCATTCTGAGCGAAGCGAAGAATCCAGCACAATGCAACTAGGACGCACTGGATTCTTCGCTGCGCTCAGAATGACGAATTTTTAGCTAACTAACGTCTTTGTCACCTTTAAGATCAAACGACTTCCGCACCAAATCCTCTGGTTCTTCCGCAAACAGCCATTTCCCAATTACTTTCTCTGCTTCTTCAACACCTAGTTTTTTCAAGCTGGAAAATAACTGTATCGTGCATTCGCTATGGTAATGGTTGCCCCAGGTTTCAATCAACTCTTTGCGAACTCTGTTGAGCGTTAATGAGGCCTCGCCGCGTGAAAGTTTGTCTGATTTTGTTAGTAGCACATGCACGGGTTTACCGCTGGGGCAAAACCAATCCAGCATTTGACGATCGAGCGGGGTTAGCGGGTGGCGGCTATCCATCACCAACACCAAGCCGCCTAGGCTTGAACGCTCACTTAAATAGCGGGCAAGTACGTTTTGCCAGTGCGCGCGCATGGCTTCAGGTACTTTGGCGTAGCCGTAACCGGGTAAGTCAACTAAGTGCCTGTCATTACCCAGTGTAAAAAAGTTAATCAGCTGGGTGCGACCAGGTTGCTTACTTACAAAGGCTAAGCGATTATGGTTGGCAAGCGTGTTAAGTGCGCTGGATTTTCCGGCATTGGATCTGCCTGCAAAAGCAACTTCAATGCCGCTGGCTGGCGGTAGGTCGCGCAGGTGGTGTGCAGAAATAAAAAATGTAGCATTTTGGAACAAAGGCATAAGAATCCGATTCTAGTTGACTGCTTCATTAGAAAATCAAGCTGGCGTTTATTAGCTTTTGTTCATCAGATATCTACTGTAGATAGCCCTGCCATTTTTGATTTGTTAAATGAATTGATGTTACGGTGAAAAATGCTATCACGAATAGTGGTTTTTAGCTAAAATAGCGTGTTAATTGTTTGAATAATTTAGATTTAGGAGCAGCAATGCAATTTCGTCGTCTAGCATGGGTAATGTCCAGTGTAATGTTGGTAGTTTCTGCTGAAGCCGTTGCGGAAGCATCGTCAACAAGAACAGCAGAGCAGATTGTAAATACCGTATGTGCGGCGTGCCACGCGCCAGATGGTAACAGTGCAATTAGCCTTAATCCTAAATTGGCAGGTCAACATCCAGAGTACCTTCAAAAACAACTCACTGAGTTTAAGTCAGGCAAGCGTGCCAATGCGGTGATGTCTGGCATGTCTGCGGGTTTGAGTGATGAAGAAATGAAAGCGTTAGCTGATTATTTTTCAGCTAAGAAGCTTAATTTAGGCCAAGCAAAAACCAACGGCGCTGGTTCGTTAGGTGAAAAAATGTACCGTGCCGGTAATGCCGCAAATAGCACACCAGCTTGCGCCGCATGTCATGGTCCTGCTGGCGCTGGTTTGCCGATACAATTTCCACGTTTAGGTGGACAGCATGCTGATTACACATTGGCTCAGCTAAAGGCTTTCCGTACTGGTGAGCGTGCCAACGCACCTATGATGATGGCAATTACGGCAAAAATGACTGATGCTGAAATGGCGGCAGTAGCTGATTACATTGAAGGCTTACGCTAATTCAGTTGGTTAAAATAAGGGTGGCGTTAGCTACCCTTATTTTTTGTCTTAACGTTTAGTAAAAGTTAATTTTTCTAATTTTAAATTTAGTTGCATGGCAACTAACCTTGGCTATATCTAGTCATAAACTACGCAAATAATCATCGTAAGGTTTAATGCCTTAATTTTAAGAGTGCCGTATTTTGAATCCAAAACTATCCTTAACTAAAAACCTTTTTGACTTGCTAAGTTCAATGCGCTTTGCTGTCAGTTTGTTAAGTGTGCTGGGTGTGGCGTCTATTATTGGCACAGTGCTCAAGCAAAATGAACCTTATGAAAATTACATTATTAAATTTGGTCAATTCTGGTTTGGTTTGTTTGAGCACTTAGGTCTTTATGATGTCTATCATAGCGGCTGGTTTTTAGTTATTTTGCTGTTCTTGGTGGTGTCCACCAGCTTTTGTATTTATCGTAATGGCCCGCATATGATTAAAGAATGGCGTACTTTTAAAGAGCACGCCACTGAAAAATCGCTGAATGCATTTGGCCACCAAGCTACGTATCAGCTTAATTCAGGTGCAGAAAGCGCCAAGCCGCAACTCATACAGTTTCTGCAAGCGAAAGGCTTCAAATACAAATTGAGGCAACAAGCTGATGGCAGTGAGCTAATTGCCGCCAAAGCCGGAACGCACCAACGTTGGGGTTATATTTTTACGCATGTAGCGATGGTCATTATTTTACTTGGCGGACTTTTAGATGGTAACTTGCCGTTTAAAATACAGGAGATTTTGGGGCATAAACGCATAGAGACCTTAGATATTCCAGAATCGAAAGTGCCAGAGATCAGCCGACTTGGTACAAGCAATCCATCATTTCGCGGCAATATGACGCTACCGGAAGGCTCAAGTGGTAATGTGGCATTTGTCCGTGTGCGCGACGGCTACTTGGTGCAAGAACTGCCGTTTAGAGTGGCGTTAAAAGACTTTCGTATCGAACATTACGCTACTGGTCAGCCTAAGTCGTTTGAGAGCGATCTGGTGATTATTGATCCAGATTTAAAGCAGCCTATTACCAAAACCATTAGCGTCAACCATCCTTGGACCTACAAAGGCATTGCTATTTATCAGTCTGACTTCCAGGATGGCGGGACTAAGCTTGATTTTAAAGTGTGGGATCTATTTGCGCCCAATACACAAACACAGCCATTAGCGGGTGCTATCTTTCAAACAGGCATTTTGGGTAATGGGGACGATGCACTAAAAGTTGAATATAACGACTTTCGTAAGTTTAATATCATCAATATGTCGCAAGATGGCAAAGGCAAGCCGCACAATGTGGGGCCTAATATCACGTACAAGCTACGAGATAACAAAGGTCAAGCCATTGAATATGTAACTTACATGCAACCCATGCAAATAGATGGCCGGCATTATTTTATTTCCGGCATGCGTGAAACGGTGTCAGAAGATTTCCGTTATTTACGTATTCCTGTTGATGGTGATTTTGGTGTTGATGGGTTTATGAACTTTAGAGCTGTCATGCTAGATGCCTCTAAATACCCGGAAATAGCGCGAAGAATTGCGGCTATTTCGCTAGAAGGTAAAAAAGAGCCGGCGCTGAAAAAACAATTTGAAACTAGCGTAGTGCAATTGTTAACAGTTTTTGCGCAGGGCGGATATAACCAAATTGCACAAGTGATAGAAAAAAGTGTGCCAGAGAAAGAGCGTGAGGGTGCGGCAGGCACGTACATTAAAATGCTCAGAGTTGCCGCGTATGAAGCCTACAATATGAGCCTAGCAGCTAACAACAAACCGCTACTACCTAGTGGTGATGACAGCGAAGCATTATTACGTGATAGCTTAAATTCATTTAGTGATATGTTTTTTTACGGCTCACCTTATTATTTACAGCTTGAACAGTTTGAACATAGAGAAGCAAGTGGCTTGCAGCTTACAAAATCACCTGGTCAAAAATGGGTGTATTTGGGTTCGGTTTTATTAGTGTTAGGTATTTTTTCCATGATGTATATACGTGAGCGACGTATTTGGTTGCTACTCAAACCCGCGAGCAATCAAGTGCTGTTTGCGATGGCGTCCAACCGTAAAAATTTAGATTTTGAACAAGAGTTTAATTTATATCGCGAACAGCTCAAAAGCTTGCTCGCTTAAGGAATCGTTATGAATAGTCACTCACTGGATTTCCAACAAAAAACATTACTTCAACGCTTAAATTGGCAAGACTGGCTGTACGCATTAATTATTGTTGCAGGCTCAGTATTTGCCTATATTCAATACGCCCAGTACATGGATATTTACGAGGTTGGATTTTTGTTTGGCGCAGCGGCCTTATTTAGTTACTTAGGTTGGCAGTGGAAAAGATTAGCCAAGTTAGTGCTAATCGTAGGCCTCGTCAGCCTGTTTTCAATCAGCTTGTACCATGGCGATCAGGCGCGCGCTACACAGGTATTTTTGCTTAAATATCTGATCTCCAGCCAGTCTGCCGTGATGTGGATGAACGTGCTATTTGTTTTGGCGATGGTAACTTACTGGTTTGCTTTATTTAAACGCAGTGTGTTTGCCGGTAAGGTGGCTACCGCACTCACTTGGAGTGCAGTGCTGTTTGGTTTTGTCGGCTTGATGGTGCGTTGGTATGAGTCTTATTTAATCGCACCCGATGTCGGGCATATTCCAGTCAGCAATTTGTATGAAGTATTTATTCTATTTTGCTTAATTACCGCTTTGTTGTATTTACATTACGAACAAAAACTCAATACAAAGCAGCTGGGAGGCTTTGTGCTGCTAGTCATCAACGCGGCAGTTGGCTTTATCCTTTGGTACACCTTTGATCGCCAGGCACATAACATTCAGCCATTAGTACCGGCACTACAAAGTTATTGGATGAAAATACATGTCCCCGCTAACTTCATTGGCTATGGTGCTTTTTCATTAGCGGCCATGGTGGCAAGTGCCTATTTGCTTGCCAGTAAAGGCTTTTTGGCCTCACGCCTGCCAAGTTTAGAAGTCATGGATGACTTAATGTATAAATCAATTGCGGTTGGCTTTGCATTTTTTACCATTGCCACCATTTTGGGCGCAATGTGGGCGGCCGAGGCTTGGGGCGGCTACTGGAGCTGGGATCCAAAAGAAACATGGGCGCTGATTGTATGGCTTAACTACGCAGCATGGCTGCATCTACGTATGGTTAAAGGTTTGCGCGGTGCTGTGCTTGCATGGTGGGCGCTGGTCGGTTTAATTGTCACGACCTTTGCATTTTTAGGCGTCAATATGTTTCTAAGCGGGCTGCATTCTTACGGCACACTTTAGATAAAATAAAAAGGGGATTAAATCCCCTTTTTTATTTTGAATGAAACAGTATCAATGCTGAGTAACCATCTCTAATCTAAACCGTACCTCACCGTCGAGGTTATCTATCAAGCTTAATTCGTAGCCTGCATGCTTTGCTTGTTGTGCCGCATGGTACAAGCCAACCCCCAAGCCGCTTCTAGAGCTCACATGTGATTTAAATAGTCGCTCCACAATTTCAACTGGAATTGCCGAGCCTGTATCGCTCACTTCTAAACAAAAATGTTGCGATGGCATCAAGGTGACTTTAATTACGATATTGGCTTCAAGCTTTGCTTTTTCCAGCGCATTTTGTAATAGATTGTCAATCACGCTATCCAGCACATCAGGGTCAATATCGGCTTTGGGCATGGTGGCAGGGGTCTCAAACTGGACTTGATAATGCGCGTTTAGCTGTCTAAAGTTTTTCCACCAGCCACCTACTTTGGCTTGAATTTTTTTCTCAATACTGGGCATTTCAAGCTTGGTAAGCGTGCTGGTCAGGCGCTGGCTCAAGCGCGGTAATTGCTTTTTAATGAGTTCAATCAACCTTGCATCATCACTTGCATTGTGGCTTTGCTCAACCGCGGCAGATAATGTGCCTAATGATTGCAATATGTTTTTAATATCATGTGTTAAGCGCGAGCCTGTTTCATATAAAGTTTGCATATAAGTATTTTGGCTAATGGTTTCCTCGCGTCGCTTGGCTTCATAAAACTCGCCCAGTATTTGGGTTAAAAGCTGTACATGCAGATACATGGCGGGGGTAAATTGCCAGCGCGAGTAAAGTGTTAAATGTAGTTGTTGAAAGCTAAACGTGGAAATAAAAGAGGTTGCCTCACCTACTTGTCGTGATTGATTGCCTACTTGCCACACGACACCGCTCACCCAGTTGAGTGAGTCTAGCTCGTGCATTGCGGCCTGTAAAAAGGCGTCGGCAGAGGGTTCATCCTCAGCATACATCGCAATTTTTCTAATCCATTGCTCAAAAGGCAGGCCAATACTTAACAAGTAGCGTGACATCAGCAACTCTAAGCCAGAGAATGTTGCGCTCGGGTTCCATAGCCAGCTTAGCGCCACTAAAGTAGCTGCTAAGCCTAATACTGCAAAAATCAGTAACTTAATGTAGTTGATTTGCCAGATGGTGCCAATGGCAAAGCTACCCAATATGACAATTAATGTCAGTAGAAAAATTAATAGCGTGTAAAAAAAGTCAATGTTGGTGGTATAGCTGGCAGGCTTGTTTTTTGCGGATAAAAATAAAATAGTGAGTGGTAAAAAAGGTAATAAATAAACGAGTAAAAACTCAGCCGCTGCAAGCTCATTGTTGGAGCCTAGTAATTTTGGCACTACCCACAACAGCAGAATAGCTAGTAAGTAAGTTGCAGCTAAAATATTTGGTAACCTGGAACGGGTAGGGTCACTTGAGAAAATACGCCCACCAATGAGCGCAAATAAGCCTGCAATCCAAAAAGCGGTTATCCACCAGTTCATATAGAACATGGACAAATAGGCACCGATGATAATCACAGCGGTGACTTGCCATGATAGTTTGGCGTTTTGGCGCAACACCGGTTGCCACAGTAAAAAGAAGCCGTAATGGCACAAAAGTAACGCACTATAAAGCTGGGTAGCCTCCCCCCACACGAGTAGCGCGTGTAATGATAAAATCATCAATGCCATCAGGCGGTCGGTATCATCAAGAACTAATCGGTAAAATTTATATAATGGCTGCATAGCACCTGTACTCGTGAATTATTTAGCGTTGTTTAGTACGTTATTGTATGCGCAAGATGCAAATTTAATAAAGGTTATATCGCAGCAAGTGTTGGGGTTTTAACACAAGTGTCAATTTATCGACATGGAAATAGGCGATTCTTAGCAATTTCTTATAGAATACTAACGAAGTCGTGGTAAATTGCAGGGAATTGCAATTGGTATAAAATTTGCATGCTAACAACTAACATTGACGCGCGCATCAACCTAAATGCGCTTCTTGGAAAAACCAAAGTTCGGGGATTTGAATGAAAAAAATACAAACAGGCTTTACGTTAATTGAGTTGGCAATCGTGCTGGTAATTATCGGGTTGCTTTTAGGTGGTGTTTTAAAAGGTCAAGCGTTAATTGATAGTGCTAAAGTTAAGAATATGGCCGCCGACTTTAGAAATATTCAGGTTTATATTTACGCATATCAGGATAAGTACAGGGCTTTACCCGGAGACGATAGTAGGGCTGATGGTAATGTGGCTGCAACTAATAAGGGTAATGGAAATGGTAAGATTGATGGAGTCTGGAGTTCGGTGGGGCTTACAGATGAGAGCTTCAACTTCTGGCAGCATGTTAGAAAGGCGGGTTTGGCGACTGGCGGTGAAACTGTTGCTGCTGATAGCACGTATATTCCAGTTAATGCAGACAATGGACGACTGGGTATTCAAAGCGGGCTAACTCCATCAATTACAAATCTTAAGGGTGTGCATGTTGTATGTTCAGACCGAGTTTTAGGTAAGTACGCTAAACAAATTGATGTCAATTTAGATAATGGCGACCCTACAACGGGCTCTATTATGGTAGTGGATTATGGTGCTGGAACGGCTTCTTTAGTGACCGGAACGGCAACAGTTGCACCAACAGCGCTTGCGTCAATTGATGATACTCATTTCACTACAGTTTGTATGGCATTTTAATATAGAAGTTGTTATTAAAAGCCCACTTATGTGGGCTTTTAATTTTTTAACACGGTCACAATTAAGCGCTTGCTTACATGCTAAATTGTTTTAAAATGGCACCTCAATAAAAGTAATAAAATATAATGTAGCCCATGACAGACAATATCGTAGAAATTGACAACCTTTCCTTTGGTTACAAAGGCCGCTTGTTGCATAAAGGCATCAATATGGCGTTCCCACGTGGAAAAGTCGTGGCGATTATGGGCGGTAGCGGTAGTGGTAAAACTACTTTATTGCGTTTAATTGGCGGGCAAATCAAGCCCACGCAGGGTGAGGTGCGTGTAGATGGTATGGTGGTGCACGAGCAAGATCGTGATGGTATCTATCAATTGCGCCGTAAGATGGGGATGTTGTTTCAGCATGGTGCGTTGTTTACCGATTTAAGTACGTTCGACAATGTTGCCTTTCCTATGCGTGAGTTGACAGACTTGCCTGAGTCGATGATTAAAGATTTAGTGTTAATGAAGTTGAATGCGGTTGGCTTACGCGGCGCGCATGCGCTCATGCCGACTGAACTTTCAGGCGGCATGGCACGGCGTGTCGCTTTGGCGCGCGCTATTGCACTCGATCCATGCATTATTATGTACGATGAACCTTTTGCCGGCTTGGACCCCATTTCCATGGGCGTGATCTGTGATTTAATTCGTAGTCTTAATGATGCGTTAGGCGCAACCTCAATTATCGTTTCGCACGATGTGAAAGAGACCTTTTTAATTGCCGATTATGTGTATTTTGTGGCAGACGGCGTAGTTGCCGCCGAGGGTACGCCGCATGACTTGATGCAATCACCCTTGCCCTTTGTGCATCAGTTTGTGCACGGTGAAAAAGATGGTCCAGTGCCTTTTCACTACCCAGCAGGCAATTATCAATCTGAACTGTTAAAGCAGCGGTTATAATCAACCGTAAAACGAATTTAAAGCGAATGATAAAATCAAACTTACTCAATAGTGTTACGCGTTTGCTCAGAGGTGTAGGGCATAGGATGATTGCACGTGTATGGCGTTTGGGTGCAGGCGCTAGACTTTTTTTCTTGACGATCATTTATTCTGGTGAGAGTTTTAGGCGCTTTCATCTGACCTTGCGTGAAATTTATTTTACAGGCGTGATGTCGCTATTGATTATTATCGTTTCGGCTTTTTTTGTCGGCATGGTATTAGCGTTGCAAGGCTATAACACTTTGCAGAAATACGGCTCCTCCGAAGCTATCGGCGTGCTGGTTGCGCTGTCATTGGTACGAGAATTAGGGCCTGTTGTTACAGCGTTGCTGTTTGCGGGGCGTGCAGGCACTGCAATTACTGCCGAAATCGGCTTAATGAAAACAACCGAGCAATTGTCTGCCATGGAGATGATGGCAGTAAACCCGATTGCACGCGTGGTCGCGCCTCGCTTTTGGGCTGGCGTGATATCCATGCCGATATTAGCGGCGTTATTCTCGATGGTTGGTGTCTTAGGCGGCTATTTAGTAGCAGTGCCGTTAATCGGAGTTGATAGCGGCGCGTTTTGGTCACAAATGCAGGCCAATGTTGATGTGAGGGCCGATATTATTAACGGTGTGATTAAAAGCGTGGTGTTTGCTGTGGCGTGTACCATGATTGCTCTATTTGAAGGGTTTGACGCGCCACCAACGGCAGAGGGCGTGAGTCACGCCACTACGCGCACGGTGGTCATTTCTTCACTCACGGTGTTAGGTTTAGATTTTGTTTTAACATCTTTTATGATGGTTGTATAACTGTAGTTTTAATTTACAGGGTTTCAAGCGACGCTTAAGAATACGAATGCGAAGGGGTTATTGAATGGAAAGAACAAAAATAGATTTGTGGGTAGGGATTTTTGTCGCGCTTGGCGTGGCCGCGTTATTGGGGCTTGCTATGAAAGTCGGAAATTTAACCTCTAACAATCTAGGTAAAACCTATAGCGTTAGCGCAGCTTTTGAGAACGTGGGCGGCTTAAAGCCGAATGCGCCAGTTAAAAGTGCGGGTGTTGTGGTTGGGCGCGTGGCTGATATTAAATTTGATAGTAAAACTTATGAAGCGATTGTGAATATCAACATTGATCAGCGCTACGCTTTTCCTACAGACACTTTTGCAAACATTTACACCGCGGGCTTGTTGGGTGAGCAATATGTAGGGCTTGAAGCAGGCGGCGAAGATGATTCATTGAAAAATGGTGATAAAATCACACAGACGCAAGGTGCTGTTGTGCTAGAAAAAATGATCAGTAAGTTCTTGTTTAATAAGGCGTCAGAGTCGGAATCTAAAAGTGAAACAGTTGATGCAGCACCAGAAAACTAAAAACCATTGCAACTAAATGACCACAGAATGCGTCAACTAAATTGGATGGCATACCGTTTAGCCGTGGCATGAGCGTAGTAGTTCAGTAACTATTTATCCGAGAGTTTAATGAAAAAATTTATAAAATACATAGCAAATGCGGTGTTAGCTGCATGTTTATTTGCAGGTGCAGGGCTAGCAAATGCGGAGCTCTCAGCAGACGAGCTTGTTAAGAAAACCGCTGAGGAAGTTTTAACCATTGTTAAAAATGACAAGGACATTCAAGCGGGTAGTCAGCAAAAGATTTATGCTCTAGCTGAGGAAAAAATCCTGCCAAACTTTGATTTTGACCGTGTAAGCCGTATGGTGTTAGGTAAAAATTGGAGAACAGCAACGCCTGAACAGCAAGCCAGTTTTCAAAAAGAGTTTCGTAGCCTTTTGTTGCGTACTTACGCCAGTGCATTAGGTAAGTATAAAGATCAAGTGATTGAATATAAGCCTATGCGCGCCGAGCCAGGTGCAAAAAATGTGAGTGTGAAAACGCTAATTTTGCAGCCGGGTGGCCAACCAATAGCTGTAGATTACAGCTTGGTTAAAGTAGAAAATGGCTGGAAAGTTTATGATATTGTGATTGAAGGCGTGAGTTTGGTAACAAACTATCGTAGCCAGTTTAGTAATGAAATTCGCCAAAATGGCATTGATAGTTTGAATAAAAAACTCGCAGAGAAAAATAAAGCAGCTGGCGCATAATGACTATTAGCGTTAAAGAAAATCAATGGCATATTACAGGCGACATCTTGATGGATAACGCCAATGCTGTGTTGCAAGAAAGTAACACACTGGCGTTTGTTGATAACATGCAAATTGATTTTTCTGAAATTGGTGACGTTGACACTGCGGCTTTAAGTTTAATGCTGGAGTGGCAACGCCGTGCTGTTTCATCTGGCAATGAAATACATTTTAGCCACCTGCCTGAAGGCCTTGTTAGTTTAGCGGAGCTTTATGGCGTGACTGCTTTCATTTCATGCGGCGACAGCTAAACGCTAAATACGCTTCGGTTTTTGCGTTGTGCTTTTATCATCAAGCGTTTTAAATTATTTATACGCCCATGTTTTTTTTGGTTTTTTACGTCCCGTTGCTTAAAAGCTAACTTTCAAGCGACGAGTGCGGTTTTTAATACAGCAATCAGCCTATAAGTCCAGTGCGGTATCCGTCTAATTCTCTTCAAAATATTAACCCCCTTCAAACTACGTTGAAAGCGCTACTTGAGTCAGCCTGCAATTAAAATCAATGCTGTACATAAGAACTTTGGTGCACTACACGCACTTAAAGGGGTTGATTTAACCATCGAGCTAGGAGAGTTTTTTGCGTTACTTGGCCCAAATGGTGCAGGAAAATCAACGCTGATTAGCATCTTAGCGGGCTTGATTACACCAAGTTCTGGTAGCGCATCTGTGATGGGCTTTGATGTGGTTAATCAATATCAACAAGCGCGCCAATTGCTTGGTGTAGTACCGCAGGAGCTGGTGTTCGACCCGTTTTTTAATGTGCGTGAGATGCTGCGCTTTCAGGCAGGCTATTTTGGCCGTGGCCGCGAAAATGACGCCTGGATAGATGAAATTCTTGAAGGTTTAGGGTTAACCGATAAAGCGCATACCAATATGCGTAAACTCTCAGGCGGTATGAAGCGGCGTGCACTGATTGCGCAAGCTTTGGCACATAAGCCGCCGGTTATCGTGCTGGATGAGCCAACAGCAGGGGTTGATGTAGAGTTGCGCCAAATGCTGTGGGAGTTTATTAAAAAGCTTAATCGTGATGGGCATACTATTATTCTGACGACCCATTATTTGGAAGAGGCCGAAACTTTGTGTAGTCGCGTCGGTATGATGAAGCAGGGTGAAATTGTGGCCTTAGACAGTACAGCTAATTTACTCAATAAATTTTCTGGTAAGCATTTGCGTTTAACATTAGGTGATGTGATTCTGCCTGCAGCTATTGGGTCGCTCATGCGTCATCATGAAAAAGGAGTCTACACTTTTGCTTTAAGCGATATGACGCAAATTGAGTATGTGCTCTCCACATTACGGTCAGCTAATATCAAGGTGCTGGATATGCAATTAAGCGAAGCTGATTTAGAAGATGTATTTATGTCGCTAGTAGGTAAATCATCATGAGTGGCTTGAAGTATTCCGACCAAGTCATTGTTAGTGCTTTTAGAGGTCCTTGGACGTTATTGAAAAAAGAGCTGTTGCGCTTTTGGCGAGTGGCGTTTCAGACCATTGCTGCACCGGTTATTACGGCTTTGCTGTATTTGCTCATTTTTTCACACGTGCTGGAAAGCCATGTGCAGGTTTATGATGGTGTGCCCTATACCGCGTTTTTGATTCCAGGCTTAATTATGATGTCTGTATTGCAAAATGCATTTGCGAACAGCTCGTCTAGCCTTATCCAGTCAAAAGTCATGGGCAATCTGGTATTTGTGTTATTAACTCCGCTTACTCATTTACAGTTCTTTCTGGCTTTTTTAATTGCTGCCATTATTCGTGGTATGGTCGTTGGGCTATGCATCTATTTAGTCGCAATGTGGTTTGTTGATTTACAGCTTGCAAATCCTTGGATGATTATTGCATTTGCATTGTTAGGTAGCGCATTATTGGGTACGTTCGGCATCATTGCTGGAATATGGGCTGATCGCTTTGATCAGATGGCCGCATTTCAAAATTTTATTATCATGCCGCTATCGTTTTTATCTGGTGTGTTTTATTCCATACATTCTTTGCCGCCTTTCTGGCAAAAAGTGTCACAGTTAAACCCGTTTTTTTACATGATAGATGGCTTCAGATATGGTTTTTTTGGTAAAGGTGATGTATCACCTCTGATTAGTTTGTCAATCGTTGGTGCTTCGTTCTTAGTGTTAGCATGGATTACCCTAAGAATGTTAAAATCTGGCTATAAACTAAGGTCTTAATAAAAAGGGTAACGACAATTGTTGAGTGCACAGCAGCTAGAAACTTACATCACCCAAAATCTGGAGTGTGACTACATTAAAGTGTCAGGTGATGACGGCACTCATTTTGAGGCGCTGATTGTAAGCCCGGTCTTTGTAGGTAAGCCGATGGTGCAACAGCATCAGCTTGTATATCAAGCACTGGGCGATAGAATGCGCGCAGAAATACATGCGCTGTCTATGAAAACCTTAACGCCAGAAGCTTGGTTAAAGTTAAATAGTTAACTGGCTATATATAAACTAGAAATTAAAATTATGTGAGAGAAAATAAATGGACGTACAAGAACTGATTAAAAATCAAGTAACAAGTAACTCGGTAGTACTTTATATGAAGGGTAGCCCTAAGTTTCCACAATGTGGTTTCTCGAATATGGCGACACAAATCCTGGATGCCTGTCATGCCAAGTATTTGGCGATTGATGTGCTGGCGGATCAAAACATTCGTGAAGGTATTAAAGTGTATGCAAACTGGCCTACTATTCCGCAGTTATATGTTAACGGTGAGTTTGTCGGCGGCTCAGACATTATGCGCGCTATGTATGAAAACGGCGAGCTTCAAACCTTGTTAGATGCGGCTAAGTAATTGGACAAGTTAATCATACAAGGCGGAAACCGCCTCAATGGTGAGGTCACTATTTCTGGTGCTAAAAATGCAGCATTGCCTATTTTGTGCGCTTCATTGTTAGCTGAAACACCTTTGTGTTTATCTAGCGTACCAGCCCTTAAAGACGTTGGTTCAACCATTAAACTACTTGAGCAAATGGGCGTTAAAACTGAACGCAATGCCGATAAAGTGACTTTAGATGCGAGCGTTATTCACAGCTTTGAAGCGCCCTACGAAATGGTGAAAACCATGCGAGCTTCTATTCTAGTGCTAGGGCCGTTACTGGCACGCTTTGGTCATGCGCGGGTTTCATTGCCGGGCGGCTGTGCCATTGGCTCTCGCCCTGTGGATTTGCACATTAAAGGCCTGCAAGCCATGGGTGCAGAAATTCATATTGAGCACGGTTACATTGAAGCCACAACTAAACATCTGCCAAATCAACGTTTGCAAGGTGCGCGTTATTACATGGATATGGTCACCGTCACCGGTACAGAAAACTTAATGATGGCGGCGGCACTAGCGCAAGGTACCACCGTACTTGAAAACGCAGCTAAAGAGCCTGAAGTGGTTGATATGGCTGAATGCCTAATTAAAATGGGCGCTAAAATTACAGGTGCTGGCACTGATGTTATTACGATAGAAGGTGTAGAGCGCTTAACTGGCGCTGCGCATAATGTGGTGTGTGACCGTATTGAAGCAGGTACTTATATGGTAGCTGCTGCGATGACTGGTGGTGAAGTGAAGCTACTTAATGTGCAAGCACACCTGCTAGATGCAGTGATTGAAAAATTGCGTGAAGCAGGTGCCACAGTTACCTGTGATGCTGACAGCATCACGGTTAAAAGTGATGGTCAATTAAAGGCCGTGAATATTCGCACAGCACCTCATCCGGCTTTCCCTACCGACATGCAGGCACAGTTTATGGCGTTAAATACGGTTGCGAACGGCGTTTCAAAGGTGACAGAAACTATTTTTGAAAACCGTTTTATGCACGTACAAGAAATGCAACGTTTAGGTGCGGATATTAGTATCGACGGCAATACGGCTTTGGTTCAAGGGGTGGAGTTTTTAGATGGTGCCACCGTGATGGCAACCGATTTACGTGCTTCCGCAAGCTTGGTGTTAGCTGGTTTAGTTGCACGCGGCGAAACCGTGATTGAGCGTATTTATCACCTAGACCGTGGCTATGAGCATTTAGAAGCAAAATTGAATGCGCTTGGCGCAGACGTTAGGCGCACACACTAAACATCGCCCTTCGATAAGCTCACGAGGTTGCTGGTTAACTATTATTTGCAGTCCGCATTAACTCACGCGCCCTGAGCTTGTCGAAGGGTGGCTAAAATAGACAATTAAATTATGATTACCATCGCATTATCAAAAGGCCGAATCTTTGAAGAAACCGTACCTTTATTGGCAGCGGCTGGCATACACGCGTCTGAAGACCCTGAAGCTTCACGCAAGCTCATTATTGGCACTAATCGTGAAGATGTACGTTTAATTATTGTCCGCGCGTCCGATGTGCCAACCTATGTGCAATACGGTGCTGCTGATTTGGGCATTGCCGGTAAAGATGTATTAGATGAACACGGTGGCGAAGGTTTGTATCAGCCGATTGATTTGCAAATTGCCAAATGTAAAATGATGGTGGCGGTGCGTGAAGATTTTGATTATTTTGCATCAATCCGCAGTGGCGCACGCTTAAAAGTAGTGACTAAATACGTCAAAACCGCGCGCGAACACTTTGCAGCTAAAGGCATGCACGTAGATTTAATCAAACTTTATGGCTCAATGGAGTTGGGGCCGTTAGTCGGGTTGGCAGATGTGATCGTTGATTTAGTAAGCACTGGCGGCACGTTGCGTGCTAACAATCTTAAGGCGGTAGAAGAGGTTGGTGAAATCAGCTCGCGCTTAGTGGTAAATCAGGCCTCACTCAAGCTTAATCGCGCAAAAATTCAGCCGATTATGGATGCTTTTTTAACGGCAATTGCTAAAAATAAATAAATTTTGATTGATAGGCTTAATCGTATGAAAATAAGACGTTTTTCAACTTTAGATAGTGATTTTGACGCTAATCTTAAACAATTACTGGCATTTGAAACCGCGCAAGATGACAGCATCGATGTGGTTGTTGCAAACATTTTAAAAGATGTTAAACAGCGTGGTGACGCAGCGGTGCTTGAATACACGAATCGTTTTGATCAAACTAATGCTACGCACTTAAGCGAGCTTGAAATTAGTCAGGCTGAACTTGTTGCAGCGTTAAAGGGCTTGCCGGCTGATCAGCGCGATGCCTTGCAAACTGCGGCAGACCGTGTCCGTAGTTACCATGAAAAACAATTGATGAGTTCATGGAGTTATACCGAGGCTGACGGTACGCTACTTGGGCAGCAAGTTACGTCATTGGACCGAGTTGGCTTATATGTACCAGGAGGTAAAGCAGCTTATCCTTCTTCGGTGTTAATGAATGCGATTCCTGCCAAAGTGGCTGGGGTGAAAGAGCTGATTATGGTGGTTCCAACGCCAAATGGTGAAAAAAACCAGTTGGTGTTAGCCGCGGCAGCAGTGTGTGGTGTCGATCGCGTGTTCTGCATCGGCGGTGCGCAAGCGGTAGGTGCGTTGGCTTATGGTACGGAGACTGTACCGCAAGTGGATAAGGTCGTGGGGCCAGGCAATGCTTATGTCGCTGCTGCAAAGCGCCGCGTATTTGGCGTGGTGGGCATCGACATGGTGGCAGGTCCGTCAGAGATTTTAGTCATTTGCGATGGCAAAACTAATCCTGACTGGATCGCGATGGATTTATTTTCTCAGGCCGAGCACGATGAGTTAGCCCAGTCTATATTACTGAGTCCTGATGCTGAGTTTTTGGATCAAGTTGCAGCAAGTATTCAGCGATTGGTAGAGGAAATGCCACGTAAAGACATTATTACTACTTCGCTAACCGACAGAGGCGCCTTGATCCATGTGCGCGACTTAGATGAAGCGGCAGAAATCAGCAATTACATTGCGCCGGAGCATTTGGAATTATCGATTGATGAGCCGCTAGCATTCAGTAAAAAAATTAAACATGCAGGTGCTATTTTTATGGGTCGTGATACTTGTGAGGCGCTTGGTGATTACTGTGCAGGGCCTAATCATGTGTTACCAACCTCACGCACGGCAAGGTTTTCATCACCACTCGGCGTTTATGATTTCCAAAAACGCTCCAGCTTGATTATGGTGTCTTCACAAGGTGCGCAAACGCTAGGTAAAGTGGCTTCAATCCTGGCGCATGGCGAAGGATTGCAGGCACACGCCAGATCAGCTGAATACCGTTTGAAAAAATGAGTAAATACTGGAGTGATCTCGTACATAAGCTCACACCTTATGTGCCGGGTGAGCAGCCTAAGCTAGATAATCTGGTTAAGCTTAACACCAATGAAAACCCTTACGGCCCTAGCCCTAAGGTAATAGTTGCGTTGAAGCTTGAGGCGGCTGATACCTTGCGTTTGTATCCTGACCCTAATTCAGATGCGCTAAAAGCTGCGATTGCAGAAGTACATCATTTAAATACAAATCAAGTATTTGTAGGTAACGGCTCGGATGAAGTATTGGCCCATGTGTTTCAAGCTTTATTAAAACACAGCAGGCCGTTGCTGTTCCCCGATATTACTTACAGTTTTTACCCGGTGTATTGCGGGTTGTACAACATTGAGTATCGAACCATACCGTTAGCAGAAGATTTTACAATCAATGTTGATGACTATGACCAGCCGAATGGCGGCATCATATTTCCAAACCCCAATGCGCCAACGGGCATTCCGCTGGCATTGGTTGAAATTGAAAAGTTACTTAAAAATAATACGCAATCCGTTGTGGTGATAGATGAAGCTTATGTAGATTTCGGTACGGAGTCTGCGGTGGGGTTGATTAACCGTTACCCTAATTTATTGGTCACGCATACTTTATCTAAAGCACGCTCATTGGCTGGTTTACGCGTGGGTTATGCACTAGGCTCGCCAGAACTGATCGAGGCGTTGATTCGCGTTAAAGATAGCTTTAATTCATACCCGATTGATAGATTTGCCTCAGCGGGGGCTATAGCTGCTATGCAGGATGCAGCATATTTTGAAAAAACCTGTAGCCAGGTGATTGCAACGCGTGAGCGACTGATTAAGAATTTGGTGTCTTTGGGTTTTGAAGTGCTGCCATCAGGTGCAAACTTTATTTTTGCTAAACATAAAGCCCATGATGGCGCTAAATTAAGCGCGAAATTGCGCGAACATAATATCATTGTGCGACATTTTAAATCGCCTAATAGAATTGCACCTTACTTACGTATTACTATTGGCACTGATACGCAGTCGGAAGTTTTACTTTCAGCCTTATCAGAGATTGTGGGCTAAATTCAGTTAATTTTACAAAATAATGCAGAATTAAGCTGTAAGTCGCAACAATACTAGTAGTTTTCACGATAAACCTTAACAACTAAGCTAATTTGTTAAGGTGATGTATAAAAAACATTCAAATTAAGCATGAAAAGTTTGAATTTTCTCGCAATGTGCGGTTATCATAGCGAAATGTGCGATTTGTGCACAATATAATAATTATTTTCAATTCTGTATTTTTAACCTAAGTAAGTCATTATTTGATTTATTATTAGTTGGAGGATGTATCGTGGCACAAACCCAAATGGCATTAGATTCACTAGATTTCGACGGCACTGTCGCTTTAGCAACTAAAGTTGCACCACATGTAGATATTCTTGAAATCGGTACCCCTTGCATTAAGCATAACGGTATTAAATTACTAGAAGTTTTACGTGCTAAATTTCCAAACAACAAAATCTTAGTAGATTTAAAAACAATGGATGCAGGCTTTTATGAAGCTGAGCCATTCTTTAAAGCCGGTGCAGATATTGTGACTGTATTGGGCACTGCTGATATCGGTACAATCAAAGGTGTGATTGACGTTGCTAATAAATATGGCAAAAAAGCGCAAGTTGATTTAATTAACGTTCCAGATAAAAAAGCACGTACACAAGAAGTGGCTAAATTAGGCGCACATATCATTGGCGTACACACTGGTTTAGATCAACAAGCTGCTGGTCAAACACCATTTGCTGACTTGGCATTGGTTGCCGGTTTGAATTTAGGTGTTGATATTTCAGTGGCAGGTGGCGTTAAAGCTGCAACAGCTGCTCAAGTACGTGATGCAGGCGCTACAATTATTGTTGCTGGTGCTGCTATCTACGGCGCTACTGACCCTGCTGCCGCAGCTGCTGAAATCACTGCGATTGCACATGGTGGTGAATCTGGCGGTTTGTTTGGCTGGGTTAAAAAATTATTTAGTTAATTTTGAAGTGATTTAATAAAAAACCCCAGCCTTAAAGCTGGGGTTTTTTTACTTGCGCTCATGACTAACTCAAAATTCATCATGTATTATGCGTTACGTCCTTTTAATGGGTTAAAATGCTATTTACTAACATTCAGTATAATTTTTTATGCGTAGCGCTCAAATAACTAGAAACACCTTAGAAACCCAAATTACAGTAAGTATCAATTTAGATGGTACAGGCGTTTCTCAATTCAGCACAGGCTTAGGCTTTTTGGATCATATGCTTGACCAAATAGCACGTCACGGCATGATGGATATTGAGGTGAATGCCAAAGGTGACTTGCACATTGATGCACATCATACCGTTGAAGATATTGGTATTACCCTTGGGCAAGCTTTTGCAAAAGCGGTAGGTGATAAAAAAGGTATCCGTCGCTACGGCCATGCTTATGTGCCGTTAGATGAAGCATTGTCGCGCGTGGTGTTGGATATTTCTGGACGCCCGGGGTTAGAGTTCGGGTGCACATTTACCCGCGCCACCATTGGCGACTTTGATGTTGATTTAATCCATGAGTTTTTTCAAGGATTTGTCAATCACGCTAATGTTACTTTGCATATTGATAACTTAAAAGGTCATAACGCGCATCATCAAGCTGAAACAATTTTTAAAGCTTTTGGGCGCGCATTGCGCGTAGCGGTTGAGCTGGATGCGCGTATGGCAGGCATTATGCCATCTACAAAGGGTAGCTTGTAGGCAGCTTCGCTGATGCTTTCATATCGATATTATTAACACTTAAAAACCGATCTAGAGCAACTCCAAAAAAGTATGAGTAAAATAGATATTGCAGTCGTTGATTATGGCATGGGAAATTTGCGCTCAGTGTCTAAGGCATTGGAACATGTTGCCCCATCAAAAAATGTGGTAGTGACAAGCAATCCTGCTGAAATTACACAAGCAGAGCGAGTGGTGTTTCCAGGGCAGGGGGCTATGCCGGATTGTATGCGTGAGCTGGATGCAAGAGGTTTGCGTGATGCAGTGTTGTATGCGGCACAACACAAGCCTTTTCTAGGAATATGCATCGGCCTGCAAATGCTGTTTGAGCACTCTGAAGAAGGCGATGCGGCAGGTTTAGGTTTGTTCAAGGGCAATGTTAAACGCTTTGCTAACGCAGACATGGTGGACAATAACGGCGATAAATTGAAGGTTCCACACATGGGCTGGAATCAAGTGTACCAAGTGAGTCAAGGGAAGTCTCAGCCACATGCTTTATGGCAAGGTATTGAAGACGGCGCTAGATTCTATTATGTGCATAGTTATTATGTGCAACCAGATGATGAAGACGTTATCTCGGGCTTTAGTTTATATCCCAAGCGCTTTACCTGTGCGATTGCCAAGAACAACTTATTTGCGGTGCAGTTCCACCCAGAAAAAAGTGCTGACGCAGGTTTACAATTATTAACTAATTTCGTTAATTGGACGCCAAATTAGGCGTCATTTTAAACTTTTGTAACCACACTTTTATTTTCTAATCTTTTTATTAAACTTCACATTCACTATGTTAATTATCCCAGCAATTGATCTCAAAGACGGCCACTGCGTCAGGCTAAAACAAGGCTTAATGGAAGAGTCAACCGTGTTTTCTGAAGACCCGGGCGCTATGGCGCGCCATTGGGTGGACCAAGGTGGCAAGCGCTTGCATTTAGTAGATTTAAATGGTGCATTTGCAGGTAAACCTGTCAATGAAGGCGCGATACGGTCTATTGTTAGCGCTGTAGGTGGTGATATTCCAATCCAGTTAGGGGGAGGAATAAGAGATCTGGAAACCATTGAGCGATATTTGGATAATGGTATTGATTATGTGATTATCGGTACGGCAGCGGTAAAAACACCAGGTTTTTTACATGAAGCCTGTGATGCTTTCCCTGGGCAGATTATAGTGGGGCTTGATGCTAAAGACGGTAAGGTCGCGATTGACGGCTGGTCTAAACTCACTGGTCACGATGTGATTGATTTGGCTAAAAAGTTTGAAGATTATGGCGTTAATGCGATTGTTTATACCGATATTGGTCGTGACGGTATGTTAACCGGTGTGAACATTGAAGCCACCGTTGCCTTGGCGCAGGCTTTAACGATTCCGGTGATTGCCTCTGGTGGCGTAACCAATTTAGACGATGTAAGAAAATTATGCGCGGTTGCCAGTGAAGGCATTATTGGTACTATTACCGGGCGCGCAATTTACGAAGGTACCCTAGACTTTGCGGCAGCACAAAAACTTGCCGATGAACTAAGCTGATGGAGCTAATTTGATGGGCTTGGCAAAACGCATTATCCCGTGTTTAGATGTTACCAATGGTCGCGTGGTGAAGGGCGTTAATTTTCTTGAATTACGTGATGCCGGTGACCCAGTAGAAATCGCCAAGCGTTATGATGAGCAAGGTGCTGATGAACTCACTTTTTTAGATATCACGGCCAGCTCAGATGATCGTGGATTGATTTTACATATCATTGAAGAAGTCGCTAGCCAGGTATTTATTCCGCTTACAGTTGGTGGCGGCGTGAGAGAAGTGGAAGATGTACGCCGTTTGCTTAATGCTGGTGCAGATAAAGTGAGCATTAATACAACTGCCGTGCTAAATCCTAAGATCGTGCAAGCGGCAGCGGCTAAATTTGGCTCACAGTGTATTGTGGTGGCGATTGACGCCAAAAAAGTTGAAAACCAGCCCTTCGAATGGGAGGTGTTTACGCATGGTGGCCGTAGGGCAACGGGTTTAGATGCGATCAAGTGGGCCGAATATATGGTGAGTCTTGGTGCAGGCGAAT
This sequence comes from Methylotenera sp., assembly GCA_041675545.1. Lineage (GTDB taxonomy): Bacteria > Pseudomonadota > Gammaproteobacteria > Burkholderiales > Methylophilaceae > Methylotenera. Next base: position 5,506 of record JBAYTS010000007.1, on the reverse strand, counting down.
TGCTTGTGACGAGTATGGATAGAGATGGCACCAAAATCGGCTTTAATAACCCGTTGAATCGTGCGATTAGTGATGCCGTTGAGGTGCCCATTATCGCCTCTGGTGGCGTTGGGAACTTACAGCATTTGGTGGATGGTGTGAAGCAAGGTGGCGCCGATGCCGTACTTGCCGCGAGTATTTTTCACTATGGTGAATATACAGTTAAACAAGCTAAGGAATATATGGCGCAACACGGTATAGAGGTACGACTGTGAGTTGGCTGGATGAAGTTAAATGGGATGCTAATGGCTTGGTGCCTGTTATCGCACAAGAACATGACACAGGACATGTTTTAATGTTTGCCTGGATGAACCGCGAAGCCTTGCAGTTAAGTAGTGAGACCATGCAAGCGGTTTATTGGTCACGCTCACGTAATAGATTATGGCGCAAAGGCGAAGAGTCCGGCCACGTACAAAAAGTACATGAAATTCGCCTTGATTGTGATGAAGATGTGATTTTGCTGAAGGTAGAACAAGTGGGTGGCATAGCGTGTCATACTGGCCGTCACAATTGTTTTTTTAAAAAGCTGGATAATAGCAAGTGGCTGGTTGATCAGCCTGTGATTAAAGACCCTGAAGAAATTTATAAACATGAATGATGTGCTAAACCGATTGTCCGAGTTGTTGGAACAGCGAAAATCTGCTGATCCTGCATCATCCTATGTAGCGAAACTGTATGCTAAGGGCATGGATAGTATTCTTAAAAAAATTGGCGAAGAAGCGACTGAAACCGTAATCGCGGCAAAAGGTGGCAATAAAGAGGAAATTATCTATGAAACTGCTGATTTGTGGTTTCATACCTTGATTATGTTGGCAAAAGCAGACTTGAAGCCGCAAGATGTATTGGATGAATTGGCAAGACGCGAAGGCCTTTCTGGCATTGATGAGAAGGCTGCTCGTTCCAAATAGCTATTAGCCCATTAACTTAGGCTAAAATTAACCAAGTGGTGAGAATTGAAAAATGAGCGCAGATTGTATTTTCTGTAAAATAGTGAGCAGTGATATACCTTCAAAAAAAATCCATGAAGATGAGGATGTCATTGTTTTTAATGATATACACCCAATCGCACCAGTACATTTTTTGATCGTGCCTAAATTACATATTGAGAGCTTGCTCAATTGTGATGAGCAGCATCAGGCCTTATTAGGTAAGATGTTATTGCTTGCGCCAAAGCTGGCGAAAGAGCAAGGTTTATCAGGCTTTCGCACCATGATCAATACTGGACATGAAGGTGGGCAAGAGGTGTTTCATCTACACGTACATGTCTTCGGTGGTGGCGATAAGCTACCAAAAACTTAGCGATAATCACTCAGGAGAGCGGCATGGGATCATTCAGTATTTGGCATTGGTTAATTGTTTTATTGGTAGTAGTGCTGATATTTGGCACCAAAAAGCTACGTAATATCGGTAGTGATGTTGGAGGAGCTGTCAAAAACTTCAAGGAAGCGATAGATGAAGGTAAAAGTGCTTCTCATCAAGATGCGTCATCTCAAGATCTTAGGGGCAAAGAGTTAATCGAGGCGGAAGTTGTGGAGTTGCCTGCATCAAAGGCTACGCCTAGAAAGAGGGCGGCGACAACTGCAAAAAAAGCCACCTCAGAAAAAACCGCTACGTCAAAGCCCAAAGTCGCTACGACTAAAAAAAATAGCGTTGACTAAACCTTAAATTCTTATCATTAATTAGCGTTTATTAGCGTGTTTGATATTGCATTCTCTGAGCTGGTCATTGTCGCAATTGTTGCACTGATTGTGATTGGACCTGAAAAGCTACCTAAAGTGGCGCGCACTTTAGGGGCGCTTGCCGGGCGTATGCAACGCTATATGACGCAGATTAAAGAGGAGGTCAATCGTGAATCGCGTTTTGCAGAATTGCAGCAACTGCAACAAGAGGTTCAAGAGGCGGTTAGCGGTGCGCAAGCCAGCCTAGAAAGTCAAGTCAACAACCTCGCTCATGATATTGCCGACGTTAGCCGTGAAACAGATACTCAGGTTCAAGATGCATCTGTGGGCGCCGTTGAATCACTGCCGGATCAAAATCAAAGTAAACAAAAAAGTTAAGGCTAAATATCGTTGTGACACCGACAGAGAATTTCATTTCACACTTAATCGAATTGCGAGGCCGGTTATTACGCATCGTCATTGGTTTTTTGCTGGTCTTTATCGCGTTTTTCCCTTTTGCAAATAAAATCTACGCACTACTTGCATCGCCATTATTAAGCAAGTTGCCCGCAGGTGGACAAATGATCGCAACCGCCGTAACTACGCCATTTTTTGTGCCGATGAAAGTGGCGATGATGGCGGCTTTTATTGTTTCTTTGCCGCATACCCTATATCAGGTTTGGACTTTTGTGGCGCCAGGTCTGTATGCGCATGAGAAGAAATTGATGATTCCCATGATTGTTGCAAGTAGTTTGCTATTTTTGGCGGGGATGGCGTTCGCTTACTTTTTGGTGTTTCCGGTAGTTTTTGGCTTTATTGTAGGCACTGCGCCCCAAGGCGTGGCAGTCATGACCGATATTGGTAATTATCTAGATTTCGTTATGACATTGTTTTTTGCATTTGGCTTGGCATTTGAAGTGCCTATTGCAGTGGTCATGGCGGTGCACTTTGGTTGGGTAACGATTCCTCAGCTTAAAGAAGTGCGCGGCTATGTTGTTGTAGGGGCATTTGTCATCGGCGCAATATTTACGCCGCCTGACATCATTTCTCAATTTATGCTGGCCGTGCCTATGTGGTTGTTATATGAGTTGGGCATCGTGGTGGCAAAGTTCACTGGTCAAAAATCGGCACCTTCCCTTTAGGACACCGCTATTAATCCAATTTCTGTTGCGATACTGCGTTGTTCATAAAAAATTATTTCTTACATATCACCCATATGCTGCGTCACAATTTCTTACTCGCGCCTTGCCTGGCTTCGTAATTTGAATTAATAGAGGCGCCCCTTTAGTCGCTTGTAACAGCCGGTTTTGGCCGCTTACCGATTAAAATTGAAACGCTAATAATTTCTCCTGCGCGCGCAATCTGTACAGTGGCTTTTTGGTTTGGTTTTAATGCTGCAATTAAATTTAACATGCTGCCACTATCAATAACAGGTTTCCCCTCTATGACTAATAAAATGTCGCCTGCACGCAAGCCTGCTCTTTCTGCCGGGCTGCCACGTAAAACACCTGCAACGAGCGCGCCTTGGGCTTTGCTTAATCTGAAAGAGTCGGCTAACTCAGGCGTAATATCTTGCGCTTCAATGCCTATCCAGCCGCGCGTAACGTTTCCTTGCGCTACTATCTGCTCCATCACTTGACGTGCTAATGTGGCTGGAATCGCAAAACCTATGCCCATAGAGCCACCGCTACGCGAGTAGATAGCACTGTTGATGCCGACTAAGTTGCCGTCCGTATCAATGAGTGCGCCCCCAGAGTTGCCAGGGTTAATAGAGGCGTCAGTTTGAATAAAATTTTCATAAATATTGATCCCTAGGTGGCTACGCCCAAGCGCACTGACAATGCCCTGTGTCACGGTTTGGCCTACGCCAAAAGGGTTGCCAATTGCCAATACAACATCGCCCACATTGAGTTTATCTGAGCTGGCAAACGTAATAGCTGGCAGGTGGTCTGCATCTACTTTAATAAGTGCTAAATCTGTATCAGGGTCGGTGCCTACTACTTTGGCTGACATCTTGCGACCATCAGATAGCGCTATTTCAATTTCATCAGCGGTAGCAATGACGTGGTTGTTGGTTAAAATTAAACCTTGATCGCTTACAATAACGCCAGAACCCAAACTGTTTTCCGGTTGAGATGGAGGCTCCATATCGTCGAACTGATCCCCAAAAAACTGGCGAAACGCTGGGTCGTCCAAGTATTTTTGATGTGGATTGAGCTCTGCTTTTTTACTGGTGAAAATATTAACAACGGCAGGCATCGCTTTTTTAGCGGCATAGCTGTAGGAGCCTGGGGTCGCTACCGAAGCGGCTGGATCTACTAAGACGGTAGGGCGCGGAGGCTCCCTTTGACTCAAAAAATCAGGGTAGAAAATACGTAAAACAAAAAGTATTGCCATACAAACGGTAGCGGTTTGTGCAAAAATAAGCCATATTTTTTTATGTAACTGATTATTCATGTTGTATTTATCAGGGTGTGTAGTTAACTGCTCCGATATTGGGTTGCAATATCAAAAAAACAATAGCTATTAAATTATTTAAGGAAGCCAGCTTATGGTAAGAATCAATGAGTTAACGCATTATACCCAACAACTGATGCAAGTTGAGAGATTCAAAGATTACTGCCCCAATGGCTTGCAGGTTGAAGGTCGGGCGGAGATACGAAAAATTGTCACGGGTGTCACTGCAAGCATGGCGTTATTAGAGGCTGCGTATTTAGCTGGTGCTGATTTAATTTTAGTACATCATGGCTATTTTTGGAAAAACGAAGATGCCAGAGTTTTAGGCATTAAACGTAAACGTATTGCCTATCTATTAAAATACGATTTGAATTTAATGGCTTACCACCTGCCTTTAGATGCGCACGCGGAGTTTGGCAACAACGTTCAGCTTGGTAGGGTGTTAGGCATTTTACCTATTGGTTATGTTGGTGAGTCTAATCTGGTGGCATATGGTGAATTAGATCAAGCGTTATCACTTGGCGCATTCACAAAGCTTATAGAAAATCGCCTGCAACGCGCACCACTGGTGATTGGCAATCTGCAACAACAGATTAAAAAAGTAGCTTGGTGTACAGGTGCGGCACAGGATTATATGGATGAGGCAATACAATTGGGTGCTGACGTATTTATCAGCGGTGAAATTTCCGAGCAAACAACACACAAGGCCCTTGAAACCGGCGTGTCTTACATTTCTGCTGGGCATCACGCCACTGAGCGTTATGGTGTTCAGGCCCTAGGTGAGCATTTGGCTGAAAAATTTAATTTAATACATGAGTTTATCGATATTAAAAATCCAGTTTAATTGTTTTATTTCAGTCACTTATTAAATAAAGCTTTAATTGGCTATCAAAAAAATGTATAATTCGGCGCTGTAAAGATAGGCAGAATTTATTGATACATGCGGGTGTTAGCGTGACTGCATGATAATCTTGTAGTGTTGCAAAGCAAATGATGATACTAGCCTCAAAAAGACGAAATATCACCTTCAACTAATCCTTTTCGTGCATGAGGAAAACATGTCAGACAAGCAAAATGATCAGCATAAAGCTGATTCGCAAACTGGTGCTAGCTACCAACCAAATCATTCCCCGCAGGTGGATTTAGAAAAGCGAAATTTCCTAATTGCAACTTCAGCAGTGGGTGCGATCGGGTGTGCGGTTGTTGCTGTACCCTTTGTTAAAAGCATGACGCCAAGCGAGCGTGCAAAGGCCGCAGGTGCCCCTGTTGAGGTGGATGTTAGCAAGCTTGCGCCAGGCGCTAAGTTAACGGCCGAGTGGCGTGGTCAGCCGGTGTGGATTATCCACCGCACT
>JBAYTS010000006.1:0-94611 GCA_041675545.1 Methylotenera sp. | reverse complement strand
GACTGTGATGGAGTACCTGTTGTCACCGATTCGCAAGGCGTTTCATGAGGCGGGACGAGAGCGGTAGATTTTAGCAATAGAAATAGATTCATATTGCAATTGATGGGCAGTTCCAATGCAATTAACTGGTCAGTTGTGATGAAAATTTGTGGTCAACTGGATGAGAATACTTAGCCGATAGGGGCTGACCTGTAATTTTTCCACAGCCGCAGCGAAAACATCGGCAGGCATCACTTGCAGTTCCTGGCTCGCCTGAAATTGAGCTCGCCTAAAACCACTCATTCCCTCCCATATGCCACTATCGTAAACTGCCTTGGTTTGCGCTGACGTATATTGCTGGCTTTCAGCCCTTCCTACCACTTTAAAACTGGATTCAGCCATTTTTTCTCCATTGATTTTTTACAATAACCATTTGATTGAATTTAATAAATCAACTACTCACTTACATAAAAATTTATGCTCAGGACATTTTATTTTTAATAAATTATCCTAAACAAATAACAGCGCTTTGAATGTAAACAATGATTAAATTTCATAATCATTGATACTGACTATTGCTAAGCGTATTTGCCACAAATTAAGGTAAAATAGCGTTTTACTAAACCGCTGTTTTGAAAGCTCGCACGATGTCGCTTACCACCCTTAATGCACTATCTCCCCTTGATGGTCGCTACCAATCCAAACTTGATGCTCTGCGCCCTTACTTTAGTGAATATGCGCTGATTAAGCACCGCGCATGGGTAGAAGTTGAATGGCTAAAAGCACTTGCTAGCGCAAAAGAGTTAGCTGAAATCGCACCATTCAGCATAGAGACGATTCGAGAGTTAGATACTGCGATTGCAAATTTTAGTGAAGAAGACGCTTCGCAGGTAAAGGCAATTGAAGCGCGCACCAACCATGATGTAAAAGCACTTGAATACTGGTTGAAAGAAAAATTTGATGGCAACCCGGAGATCAAAAAAGCCAGTGAGTTTATTCACTTTGCCTGTACAAGTGAGGACATCAACAACTTATCTCACGGCCTGATGTTAAAAACAGCACGCGATAGCGTCATGTTGCCATTCTTAAATAGCCTAATCGCACGTCTGACTGAACTGGCGCATCAATTGGCAGACCAACCGATGCTCTCACGCACACATGGCCAAACAGCCTCACCCACCACCATGGGTAAAGAACTTGCCAACGTAGTGTATCGTCTGCAACGTCAACAAAAGCAACTGGTTAATAACGAAATTCTCGGCAAAATCAATGGCGCAGTGGGTAACTTTAATGCACATTTGTCAGCCTACCCGAATTTTGACTGGGAAAGCTTTGCCAAGCGTTTTGTAGAGTCGTTAGGCTTAACTTACAACCCGATGACGATACAGATTGAACCGCATGATTACATGGCTGAGCTGTACGATACGCTTGCGCGTATCAACACCATCTTGATTGATATTAACCGCGATATTTGGGGTTATATTTCAGTCGGTTACTTTAAGCAAAAAGTAAAAGCGGGTGAAATCGGCTCATCGACCATGCCGCATAAAGTGAACCCGATTGATTTTGAAAACTCAGAAGGTAACTTGGGTTTAGCCAATGCAGTATTACGCCACATGGCTGAAAAATTACCTATTTCACGCTGGCAGCGCGATTTAACCGACTCAACGGTATTGCGTAATATGGGCGTAGCTTTTGGCTATACCTTACTAGGTTACGACTCTTGCTTACGTGGCTTGAACAAATTGGAAGTTAATCCAGAAAAACTGGCGCTTGATTTAGACAACAGCTGGGAAGTGCTTGCAGAGCCGATACAAACCGTGATGCGCCGCTATGGCATTGAAAACCCTTACGAGCAACTTAAAGAATTGACGCGCGGAAAAGGCGGCATCAATAAAGCCTCGCTACATGCATTTATCAGCACGTTAAATATTCCTAACGAGGCTAAGCAGCTACTGCTTGAGATGACGCCAGCCACTTACATTGGTAAAGCGACGGAGCTTGCAACAACCATTTAAATTTTTCGCCCATGTGGGGGCAACTAGATCACTGAAGGCGTACTCAACATGAATTATCGCCTTTTGGTCTATTTAACACTGTTGTTGTGGGGAGTAATGGCGTACGCAGATGAAAGCCAACATCTGCCGAAACAACGCTATCAGGTAGAGATTGAGGCGCCTGCCCCACTAAAATCTTTGCTGCAACAGCATTTAGAGATAATAAAATTGCGCGACAACCCGCGCATGACGCCAGTTGAATGGCAGCGTTTAGCGCTTTCTGCGCCGCAAAACATTAAAGACCTGTTAGCAACTGAAGGTTTTTTTTCAACCATCATCACACCTTTGCTCACTACGCAAAATAACGTATCTATCGCAACATTCACCGTGGAGCCAGGTACACCAGTTTTAATTCAACAGGTAGCACTTAAATTTACCGGCGACATCATGCAGCAATCCAGTAAAGATCTGCCTGATATTCAAAAGCTGCGAGATGGTTGGCTGCTTAAATCCGGCATGCAATTTCGACAGGAAAACTGGAGCCAAGCCAAGCGTAGCCTGTTGACGGCTTTGTTGATTCAGCGCTACCCAAACGCCTCCATCAGCAAAAGTAGCGCAACTGTTGATGTTAAATCAAATACTGCAGCGCTGATGGTAGAAATTGATAGCGGCAGTGCCGTACATTTTGGGTCGCTTAGCATTGAAGGCTTAAAGCGCTACCCGGATAGCATTATAGAAAACCTTAACCCCATTAAGACTGGTAGCGTTTACAGTCAATCTCAATTACTGACGTTTCAATCACGCTTGCAAGAAAGCCGCTATTTTCGTAGCGTAGAAGTCACAGCAGATACCAAAACTGCCAACGCCGATGGCTCTCCTGTGACCAGTGCACCCATCAAAGTGGTGGTTGATGAAAATCAAGCGATTAAAATGGGCGTCGGTGTCGGCTACAGTACCAATACAGGCGCGCGCACTCAGCTTACCTTTGATGATCTTAATTTATTTAATCTCGGCTTAAGAATGACGAGTAGCCTTAAATTAGAACAAAAATCCCAGATTTTGGCGGGCGAGGTGCGCTTACCTCCGACTAAACAGGGCTACCGCGACAGCATCAATGCAAGCGTCAATCACACCTCAATTGAGGGACAAGCCATTACCGCAACTCAGGCTGGCATTAAACGCGCCTGGGGTTCACGCAAACGCGAGCAATATGTAGGCGCCAACCTGCTCACGGAGCAAGTCAAGCTGGATGGCGCAGAATCATCTAGCAATTACGCGGCAACATTAGCGTATGGCATCACGCTCAGGCGCATTGATCATGATCTTAATCCAACGCGTGGCTATTTATTGAATGTGCAATTTGCAGGTGCGCCACTGGCATCGCTTGCGAATGGTACCTTTTTGCAAAGCTACATAAAAACACAGGGGTATTACCCAATCACGGCCAGCACGCAGCTTATCGCACGCGCGGAAATTGGCATGGTCAATGGTAAAAATAGTGCACCGGCAGCTTTTCTATTTCGAGCAGGGGGTGACCAATCAGTGCGTGGCTACGGCTATCAAAGTTTAGGCGTGGTTGAAGGAGACGCCATCGTAGGCGGACGCTATCTCACCACTGGCAGCGTGGAAGTAGTGCAATGGCTCACGCCGCAATGGGGTGCAGCCATGTTTGTAGATTTTGGCAATGCGGCCAATACCCGACAAGACCTTAAACCCGTCTATGGCTATGGGCTAGGTGCACGCTGGAAAAGCCCGGTAGGGCCAATTGGGGCAGATATCGCCTATGGTCAAGCCACTGACGAATACCGTATGCACTTTAATATCGGGGTGGCTTTTTAATGAGCACGCGCATGTTACGGCGCACGTTTAATTTTATGCTACTAAGCGTTGCACTGGTTTTGTTCACCCCCGCGCACAGTGAAATGACGCTGAATGTGAGCTCCAGCTTAGATACGTTTAGTTATGATTTAGACAACATTCACCTCAAGCTGGAAAAACTCAGCGCACGCTGGCAGCTTTCTGCGGCCGGTGATGGCAAGTTACAAGTAGCGCAATTAAAAGCAAAACGACTCATCATTACCATGCGCGATAACGGTAGCAGCTCGCCGTTGCCTAACCGCATCAACCTGCCGTTTCCAATGAGCATCGAGCAAGCTGAAATTGCTGAGGTCGTTATTATTAGTGCAGATGATCGGCAAACACTCACCAACGTACAGTTTAATTTTGAAGGTGATGCCAAAACGCTGCGCCTTCGGTTAAACCATGCCAACACACCTTGGGGTGATGCAAGCGCTAACCTAAACGTTAATACATCAAAACCATTCGCACTCGCAGGTGCCGCAACACTCAAACAATTAAATGCAGACCTGCCTTACGATGTCAAAGTGTTGTTGTCTGGCAATTTTAATACGCTCGCTTTTGAAAGCAACGCTTGGCTGGCTACGCAAAATGGCAAACTGGCGATTTGGCAAGATATCGGCGCGATTCAGCCCGCCGCACACATTGTAGCCAATGGTCAACTAAGCCTCGCAAACGATTATCCAATCACAGTCAATGCGCGCATCACTGAAGTGCATCCTGAGCTTTTTTTTCCTGCACAACTTACCGGTTACCCAACCGCACAGCTTAATATTGATCTTGATTTACAAGGCAAACTGCTACCCTCGCCTAGTGCCAGCTTGCAGTTTTCGCTACGCAATAGCCAATGGCAAAACCAGGCACTCACCGGCTCCGGTAACCTGCTAATTGCAGATACAAAAATTGATGGCACACAGATTCAGCAGTTAGACTTCCAGCTAGGGCTAGCCACTAACAGTATCCAAGCTAACGGCAGCCTAGGTAAACCCGATAGCCACCTTGATTGGCAGGTTGCGCTACCTAACCTCGCAGCTTTTAATCAAGACTACGCAGGTGAAGCCCATGCCAGTGGCTCAGTTAAAGGTGTATTCGATAATCTTGCGCTACAGGTCAATTTACTCGCAAAAAACCTGACATTAGGCCACGATTTAAAAATTGATCAATTAGAAGGTCAAGTCAATATCGAAACAGGCGCTAGCGGTAAGGTTGCAGGAGAACTTAAAGCCAGCGCTTTTCAGTATGGGCAGCACCCAGCGCTGAACGGGCAAGTTAAGCTAGCAGGTACGCGTGCCAACCATCAAATTTCAATCACGGCGCTAAGTCCAGACCTGCAATTTGAAAGCGCGCTTCAAGGTGGTTTGTCAGCTGACAACATTTGGCAGGGGGTTGTACAACAGCTTAAGCTTGCAGGCAAAACCTCAGCCACACTCATGAGCCCCGCCCCGCTACACATCGCTGGTAATAGTGTGAAGCTAGAACAAGCAGAGCTACAGTTAGCCAAAGGTCACGCTTCGATTGAGCTACTGCAAGTGGGTAATGGCAAGTTAATCAGTAAAGGTCAGCTCAGCCAACTCACTTTGGATGACTTACCGGCAGGCTTATTCAATCTGCCAAATACACTGCATGGCAGCCCAGTGTTTTCAGGCAAGTGGGACCTTAGTGCAAACGACTCACTGAACGCTAACCTTAGCCTGTGGCGCGATACGGGCGACTTCACGTTAACTTATGCAAACGGCACATCATCCGCATTGGGCTTAACTGAAGCTAAAATAGAACTCAATATCATCAACAATCATGCTGAGTTGATCGCTAAACTCGATGGCCAAAACTTAGGCCATCTCAATGCAAAGCTCGCGACCGCCTTCACTAAAACAGCTTCAGGTTTCGCGTTACTGGCAAGCGCCCCGCTTACCTTAAATGGCACAGCGCAACTCAACACACTGGCTTGGCTACCTATGCCCTCCAGCCTGATGGATGCTGATCTGGATGGTCAGCTAATATTATCAGTGTCAGCCAATGGCACCTTGGACAAACCCAATTTAAGCGGCAATGTCACGGGGCAAAACCTACAATTTAGCCTGCCTTCGGAAGGCGTTAATTTAAGCCAAGGTCGTTTGCTGGCAGAATTTCAAAATGATCTATTACAGATTAAGCAAGCATCATGGCAGGGGGGCACCGGCAGTCTGAATACCAATGGGGTCTTATGGATAGATCACGGCAAACCTAAAATTGACCTCGATTGGCATGCGGATAACTTCACACTGCTATCCCGTACCGATCGCTTACTCACTTTAAGCGGTACTGGAAAAACCACACTGGCAGATGAAATACTCTCTATTTTTGGCAAATTTACCGTCAACAAAGGCCTAATAGATCTTCCAAAAGAAGATGCGCCTGCACTCGATGACGATGTAGTCATACTGGGGCAAGTTATCGCCGTCAAAGCGCCATCATTAAAAATCCTTTTAAACGGCCTGCATATCGATTTAGGCCAAGACTTTACCCTACGCGGTCGAGGTTTGGATGCCGAACTCATTGGCGCACTGACACTGACAGGCTTAACCCAATATCGCCCGCACACTGAAGGTAGCATTCAAGTGAAAAAAGGCACTTACATGGCTTATGGACAAGTGTTAAATATTGAACGTGGCATTCTTAATTTTAATGGACCGATGAACAACCCTGGCCTTAATATCCGCGCCATGCGCAATAGCAAGCCCGTTAATGCCGGCGTTGAAATTACTGGCAGTGCGTTTGCACCTGTCACCAAACTGGTTTCTGATCCCAATGTCGCTGACACTGAAAAGCTATCATGGTTAGTGCTCGGCCACGGCATGGACCAAACAGGAAAAAACGACTACGGCATGCTGTCACTGGCTGCTGGCGTCTTGCTATCACAAGGTCAATCTGTGCCGCTACAAACCCAGCTCGCACGCGCCGCAGGGCTGGATGAATTCAGTTTTGCCGGTGGTGATGCTGAAAGCGCATCATTGACCTTTGGTAAAAGAATCACCTCACAACTTTATTTGAGTTATGCAAAAAGTGTCAGCGGCTTACTGGATGTTGCCCGCCTCACCTTCAACATCACCCCGCGCTGGTCGCTACGCGCCGAAGCCGGCACCGATAGCGCGGTGGATGTGCTGTATACTTTCAGCTTCAAGTAACTCAAATAACGACATTCGCATGAATGAAATCCTAATTCTCTATTACAGCCAAGGTGGCGCAGTACGTAGCATGGCGCAACTGATTGCGCGCGGCGTTGAAAGTGTCGCTAATGCAAAAGCGCGTATTCGTACCGTGCCTAAAGTTTCAGCCAACTGTGAAGCCACCGAGCCAGATATTCCTGCCAGCGGTGACCCCTACGTTGAACTGCAAGATTTAGAACAATGCATAGGTTTAGCACTCGGCAGCCCGACCCGCTTTGGCAACATGGCGGCGCCGATGAAATATTTTTTAGATGGCACCACCAGTTTGTGGCTCAAAGGCGCACTCATCGGTAAGCCTGCCGCAGTGTTTACCTCAACCGGCTCTATGCATGGCGGCAATGAAACGACGCTACTCACCATGATGTTGCCTTTAATGCACCATGGCATGGTCATGGTTAGCTTGCCGTATTCAGAACCTGCGTTATCTGCCACCGCCTCCGGCGGCACACCTTACGGCGCAAGCCATGTTGGCGGCGCCATGGATGACAAGCCGATCACCGATGATGAAAAAAAACTGTGTATCGCGCTAGGTAAGCGACTTGCTGAAACCACCTTAAAATTATCCAGGAGCCTCTAATCTATGGCAAATTTAGCCCCTGAAGCCAAACAGTTTCTGCGTAGTACACATAGCGGCATACTTTCTACACATTCTGTAAAATTTGATGGCTACCCATTTGGCTCGGTGGCGCCATTTGTATTAGGGCATGATTGCCAGCCCGTGGTACTGATCAGTAGCATTGCAGAGCACACTAAAAATATCATACTCAACCCAAAAGTTTCGCTACTGGTATTTGCAGGCGCTGAAGACTTGCAAGCCAATGCGCGGCTCACGTTACTAGGGTCAGCCGTCAAGATTGAAAAAGACGATGCGGATTTACGCGCCCGTTATTTACGCTACCTGCCACAAGCCGCCAGTTATTTTGATATGCATGACTTTGCTTTTTATCGGATTAACATCGCCCATGCACGCTACATTGGTGGCTTTGGTAATATGAGCTGGCTGTCGTCGGACGATTTTTTCAGCACCACAGTTGATTCAAGACTTGCGTCTCAAGAAACAGCTATTATTGAACACATGAACGCTGACCATGCACACAGCTTAATTGCCTATTGCCAACACTTTCACCAGATAAAAGCAACACAGGCGCAAATGTTAGGGTTAGATAGCGACGGCTTTGACGTTAATATCAATAATGGCATTGAGGAAAAAATCTTACGTTTTAATTTCGACCATCCCATTCATGATGCCCAATCTGCCCGCGCAGCACTGGTGCGCATGTCACAATTAGCAAAAATATAAGGTCGCTATGCATAGAAATAATCTAATTAACAATCTCCAACTGGGCGCATCTTTTAGTTTAATCGCCCTCATATTGCTAGCTGTTGCGTGGGAAACCATTTTAGCGCCCCTAAAACCTGGCGGCTCGCTGCTCATGTTAAAGGCGGTACCGCTACTGCTGCCATTATTTGGCATTTTGCGTGGTAAACGTTACACCTACCAATGGGCAAGCATGTTTATACTGCTATATTTTACCGAAGGTGTAGTACGCGCGTGGTCTGATGGCGGCATCTCAGCGCAGCTTGCAGGGGTTGAAATCGTACTTTCTGTCCTGTTTTTTAGCTGCGCTATATTTTATGCGCGCTTAACTGGCGCCAAACCATAAGTTTTTATATATCGGCCAAGCCAAACCATCATACTTCTACTATAATTTAACCATGAAAATACTCTTAGAATCACGCTTAGTAAGTAATATATGAAAATACTGCTCTCAAATGACGACGGCTATTTCGCGCCAGGTCTAAACATCCTTGCAGAACATCTTGCAAAAATTGCCGATATTACTGTGGTGGCACCTGAAAGAAACCGTAGCGGCGCCAGCAACTCTCTCACACTTGACCGGCCACTCAGCGTAAAAAAAGCCGCAAACGGCTTTTTTTACGTCAATGGCACGCCCACTGACTGCGTGCATATCGCGCTGACAGGACTCATGGATACCATGCCTGACATGGTGATCAGCGGCATTAACGATGGCGCCAACATGGGCGATGACACCATTTACTCGGGCACTGTTGCTGCAGCGATGGAGGGCTATTTACTTGGCATCCCCTCAATTGCAATTTCGATGTCGCAACATAACTCTACGCATTTTGAAACCGCAGCAAGAGTCGCCGTTGAACTCATTAAACACTATCAAAAAACTGGGTTTAAATCTGCCACACTACTCAATGTGAATGTGCCGGATATTTCTTACGATGAACTGCAAGGCCGCGTGGTGACACGTTTAGGTAAGCGCCATAAAGCAGAACCTGTGGTACAGCTTACAACACCGCGCAACGAAACTGTGTATTGGGTAGGCGCCGCCGGGCAACCTAACGATGGTGGCGAAGGCACGGACTTTTATGCCGTAGCTAACAATAAAGTATCAATTTCACCGATTCAAGTAGATTTAACCAGCCACACCCAACTTAATGATATCAGAGACTGGCTGGCTAAATAGTGGCACTCATCAGATCTTCACAAGCCGGCATCGGCATGACCTCCCTTCGCACCCGCGAACGCATGCTCACACGCTTACGCGAACAAGGCATTAAAGATGAAGTAGTGCTTTCTGCCATTTCCGCCATTCCACGTCATATTTTTGTAGATGAAGCCTTATCCATTCGCGCCTATGAAGATGTATCACTGCCCATCGGCTTTGGACAGACTATCTCCCAGCCCTATATTGTGGCGCGTATGTCTGAGTTGCTGCGTAATGGTCAACCCTTACAAAAAGTGCTTGAAATCGGCACTGGCTGCGGCTATCAAACTGCCGTGCTGTCTAAAATAGCCAAAGAGGTTTACTCGGTAGAACGCATTCGTCCATTAGTAATGAAAGCGCGTGACCACCTGCGTAAGCTTAAATGCGTCAACGTCAAATTAGACCATGCAGATGGCAACATGGGTTTGCCGCAATTAGCCCCATTTGATGCGATTCTAGTCACCGCCGCTGCCAGCCATATTCCACAGGATTTATTAGATCAATTAGCCGTTGGCGGGCGCTTGGTGATCCCCGTAGGCACTGACGAACAAGTGTTATATCTAGTAGAGCATATCGCTCAAACTGAGTATCGCCAAACCAAATTAGAACCGGTGAAGTTTGTACCCTTACTCGGAGGGACCAGTTAAGGATGGCAATATTGCGTAATGGTTTAATTTTGTTGCTTTCATGGGCGTTACTTGCCTGTAGCACCACTCCAGCTCCAGTCATCGACCGCCTACCCGCTGCTAAGCAAAATACAGCCTCAAAATCATCCGTGCGCAAAGTCACTGATGATTGGCGCCCTGACACTTATACTGTAAAAAAAGGTGATACTTTATTTAGCCTCGGTCTTGAATACGGCTACGACTATCAGGAAATTGCGCAACTTAATGACATTAAAGCGCCCTACATTATAAAAATCGGGCAAACACTTAATTTCAATACGTTAAAAGACAAATCAACCATTGTTGAAAACAGCGTTGCGCAAGAGCAATCAGGCGGCGTCACAACCTACGCCATCGGCTCTGACTCAAGCATCACAACAAGCACGCAGCCACCACAGGCAGTTGCCCTCAGTGAGCCCAAAGCCACGCGTGAACCTTACAGTGATGAAGCTTTTAAAAAGCCATTACCCTCAGCAAAACCAGACGCTGTAAAAGTGATAGCTGCTAGTAAACCAGCAACATCACCCACGCCAAATGCCACTAAAACAGTTAACGAAACAAAATCAGAAGTCATTGCCGAGCCTAAGTCTGAAGTTAGTACTGAGCCAGCGACCAGCCGTGATTGGATTTGGCCAACAAAAGGTAAAGTAATAGCCAACTTTAATGACGCGGGTAATAAAGGGATTGATATCGCGGGTACGATGGGGCAAAGCATTAACGCAGCTGCAGCAGGCAAGGTGATTTACAGCGGCTCAGATTTACGTGGCTATGGAAAATTAGTCATCATAAAACACAACGCAACCTATTTATCGGTTTATGCACATAACAGCTTGATTGTGGTTAAAGAAGGCCAGGTCGTCACTCGAGGACAAAAAATAGCAGAAATGGGTAACACCGATAGTAATACAGTAAAGTTACATTTTGAAATTCGGCAACAGGGGAAGTCTGTTGATCCTAGTAAATTTTTAGCCTCAAATTAAGTAATATCCCAAGTGAAGGAATTTAAGTATGGCCAATGTTGACCCGAACAAATATCTCAAGAATAAAGATATTAAGGCTGAAAGCAAATTCAGCGTTTTAATCGCCGTCGTGCGCATGGGCTTAATGCTTATAGGCATTATTGGCATTGCCATGGAAATGTTTCGTGATAACGGCTGGCTATCAAAACTGCTGGGTAAGCTATTCGAATCAACCACTACCATGATGTTTATTCCCGTGATTATTTTTATAATTTGGTTACTAAACCGCTGGATCAGCTCCCCGAACAAATCTGAAACCAAAAAGAGCGGCGATTTCCCGATGTACATCATGATGGCAGTCGGCGCATACTACTTGTTCAATTTGTACAGCACAGGTTCATTTTAGCCAGAAGCTATTCAACAGCGTTAGCGCGCCCGACTAAGGTTCTAGGTCTGGCGCCTGAGTGACTGCGCTATTATCGTTGCCAAACAATTCACCTCTTGCCATGGCTATTTCTGTATTTTCTCGTACCCGTCTTTCATCCCCAGACTGCCTTTGCCATAATTGATGTCTAATGTGGTATTCACGGTCATGCCCGATTTCTTCTTTAAGATGGGCTAACTCACCACCAATATCCTCTTGAATCATATGAAAATAACGTGCAGAGATGCTAGTAGATGCATTTTTTATATCCGCGCCTTTCGCTTCTTCTTCAATCTTCATAAAATCTGCTAAACGTTGCTGGTGTGCGGCTTTACTGCTTTCTAGTGAAACGGCCAACAATTGATTCAGTTGATCTCCAAGTGCATCAGCGCGATCTTTTAAACCTAACAACTCAAGTTTGACGTTTAAACCAGCGACACTCTCATCAAATTTTTGCAGATACACATGATGATGCAACTCTCTTTCAGTGATAGTTCTGGGAAATACAACTATGTCATAGCCTACACTATCCGGGTCAAGCCTTGCTTTCTCTTGCACTTCAAGTTTATTTTGATCTTTGACTAAATCTACATAGTTTTTATTACGTTCATATTCTACATATTTCTGAATCATACTAAATTCACGCGTTAATGCATGGGCCTGATTCTGTGCATCTTCTGGGCTTAATCCGCTGGCAATCGCTTTTTTATAAGCTGTTTTCTCCGCTTGAGCAACCAAATCCTGTGAATTATTAAGGGCTACATTGTATTCAGATGCGTTGGCAGTGATCTGTACATTGAGCATATAACCTAATTGTTTTTGAGTTTGTGCCGCCTCATTCTTTAAACCAAGCGATTTCATCTGCTCGCTTAAATTTTCAGCATGCTCTTTCAGGTAGTGTTTATACCAAGCACGTTCATGGTCATAATTTGGATCTGGAAACTCATAGTCAGATAAATTGAATTTTTTCTTACCATTGGTGTTTTCTTCGCTAGAACCAGCACCTATGCCAGCATCTTTGGTGGCCATAGTTAATACCTGAGGTAAGTTCGGTAAGTTGCTCTCCACACCAATATTAGTACCGACTAGCGCCGGAACTGGATATGTCCCATGATATCCAGGCAAAATCTTCATTTCAGATGCAATGGCAGTACCGGCATCATTCATTATAATTTGTGCTTTTAACATCGCATTTGGCAAAATACCTGGTAGTGAACCAATGCTGACCATCGCTGCTGTATCTTTTAGCGTAACGCCATGCAGTGCCTGAATGCGCAGTTCATGCGGTAAATCATACATGGCTGCAAGGCGCTGCCTTTCATCCATTGTTAGCACCCCAGTCGTATGTTGCGCTAACTTAGATGCAGCTTCGGTGATACCCTGCACCCCACTCCAAGCCCCTTTAACATTGGCAAATGGATCATCTGCCAGCTTTATTACCGTCGCTGCAACCGACGCTAAGGTATTACCGTCTTGCAATGCTTTTGCGCCATCAGTAAAAGGTTGCGTAATAGCGCGTCCAGTCGCTTTGGCATTTTCAGTGACACCTGCTGACTCCGCAATTTTTTGCAACGGCTCAAACTGAGTTTTAAGTTCAAGCAGAGATATATCCGGGTCTCTTAAAGCATTGGCATACACAAATGAGGCAACCTCACGCCACCGCATATTCACCCTGTTTGCATAATAGCCTTCAATTATCGTATTGATATTTTTTTGCTGTTCATTCGTCATTTACTGCACTCCTTAATATAAGCATGCTGCATCAAACCTTAAATGCAGCTGACACGTAGCCATGCCATTAATATAATCATAGCAAT
Source organism: Methylotenera sp. (assembly GCA_041675545.1). Lineage (GTDB taxonomy): Bacteria > Pseudomonadota > Gammaproteobacteria > Burkholderiales > Methylophilaceae > Methylotenera. The sequence goes on along the minus strand of JBAYTS010000006.1, from coordinate 81,188 downwards.
CAACATGCCAGATTTATTAGGCTTAATAATCATGGCGTTACATAGAGGCGGGAAATATAAACAAGAAAAAGCTGTCGTTAATTGACGACAGCTTTAAAGGAAATTCTACTAACTATCTGATTACAATTGAATAAATTTACAATTAAATGACTACAATAATCTGACGATAGATATAGCTAGACAACACGGGGATGATGCAAAAGGTATTAAGGTGACTTTTTTTCGTTTGATTTAGCCGCAGCCGCATCAACAGCGGTCGGGTTTATAGATTGCGGTAACGGCAAAGGCTGGTCGATGACCTGATAAAACACTTCATCCTGCTTAATCATACCCAACTCACTGCGAGCAAGTTCTTCAATAGCGGCACGCCCACTCTTTAAATCGCGTACTTCAGCATCTAGTGTATCGTTACGCGCTTTTAAGCCTGTATTTTTCACTTGCTGCTCAGAAAGTTGTCGGTTTAAATCCCACACGCGTAACCAGCTACCTTTGCCTAACCACAATGGATACTGTAGCAAGGCAATAAGGATTACAAAAATAAGCGTGAGGGCTTTCAACTTGAATTTCTATCCACACATTTCGGTTGCACTCAAAGCAAAACTAGACGCATGAGCAAAGTCAGTGCTATTCGCACAACAAGCTAATGCAACAACGTATCGGTTTGAATGCATGTCGAAATTATCTAAATAGCTGATAGAACGCGTCTTTACCTGCATAGCTGGTCGCATCACCCAACTCTTCTTCAATACGCAATAATTGGTTGTATTTTGCAATACGTTCTGAACGGCAGAGTGAGCCTGTTTTAATTTGCAATGCGTTAGTAGCCGCGGCAATGTCAGCAATGGTGCTGTCTTCTGTTTCACCTGAGCGATGTGATACCACTGAGGTATAGCCCGCACGCTTAGCCATTTCAATGGTTTGGAATGTCTCAGTCAAGGTGCCGATTTGGTTCACTTTAATTAACACCGAGTTAGCGACACCACGTTTGATGCCTTCACGCAGGATTTTGGTATTGGTTACAAATAAGTCATCACCTACCAACTGTGTGGTTTTACCTAGGCGTTTAGTCAAAATATCCCAGCCGTCCCAGTCAAATTCACCCATACCATCTTCAATACTGATGATTGGGTATTTATCACACCAAGTCGCTAGATAATCCGTGAATTGCGCCGATGTCAGCGCCAGCCCTTCTGACTCCAAATGATAGCGGCCATCTTTATAGAACTCGGTACTTGCGCAATCCAGACCTAAATACACGTCACGGCCCGGCTCGTAGCCTGCATCTGAAATCGCCTCCAGAATATATTGAATTGCAGACTCGTTAGACGGCAGGTTCGGCGCAAAACCACCTTCGTCACCCACTGTCGTTGCCAGGCCTTTTTTATGTAATGTTTTCTTTAAGGCATGAAACACCTCAGCGCCGCAACGAATCGCTTCACGGAACGATGGCAAGCCTGCCGGAATAATCATAAATTCCTGCATATCTACGCTGTTATCAGCATGCGCGCCACCGTTAATGATATTCATCATCGGCGTTGGCAATTGCATTGCACCTGAACCACCTAAATAGCGATAAAGTGGCAAACCTGACTCTTCAGCCGCAGCACGTGCACATGCCATAGAAACCGCCAAAATCGCATTGGCACCTAAACGGTCTTTATTTTCCGTGCCGTCTAATTCAATCAAGGTTTTATCAATAAAACTTTGCTCTTCAGCATCTAAACCAATAATCGCTTCAGTGATTTCCGTATTTACATTTTCAACCGCTTGCAGCACGCCCCTGCCCAGATAACGACCCTTGTCACCATCGCGCAATTCGACGGCTTCTTTAGCACCAGTAGATGCGCCTGACGGTACAGCCGCGCGACCAATAACACCGCTTTCTAATAAAACATCAGCTTCGACTGTTGGATTTCCGCGTGAATCTAAAATTTCGCGGGCGATAATATCTACAATTGCGCTCATTATTTTCTCCTAAGCTCTAAATTATTAGTTCTAAATTATTTTTAGCTACATTTAGCTACGGCTAAATTATTTTTTTACAACGTACTTTCAATAAAACCTGCTTTTTTCACCAATCTATCTAAATCGACCAGCACTTCTAATAAATCTCTCATTTTATGAAGCGGCCATGCGTTTGGACCATCTGACAACGCCTTGGATGGATCCGGATGCGTTTCCATAAATATCCCCGCAATGCCACTGGCTACCGCGGCACGCGCCAATACCGGCACATGCTCGCGCTGACCACCGCTCTTGTCACCTTGACCACCAGGCTGTTGCACAGAGTGCGTTGCATCAAACACTACCGGGCAATTGGTTTCACGCATGATTGCAAGACCGCGCATATCTGACACCAGTGTGTTGTAACCAAACGACACGCCGCGTTCGCACACCATGATATTGTCTGCGCCGCCGTTTGCTTCACGTGCTTTTTGTACTACATTGCGCATATCCCCTGGCGCCATAAATTGGCCTTTTTTGATATTCACGGGTTTACCAGATTTTGCACAGGCAGTAATAAAGTCGGTTTGGCGGCATAAAAATGCTGGGGTTTGCAACACATCAACCACTGCGGCCACATGTGGCACTTGTTCTTCTGTGTGTACGTCAGTCAAAATTGGCACGCCGATTTGGGTCCGGACATCATCTAAAATCCTCAAACCCTCTTCCATGCCAAAGCCGCGGAATGTACTGTTTGAACTGCGGTTAGCTTTATCGTATGAAGACTTATAAATAAATGGAATGTTGAGTGCAGCCGCAATTTCTTTCAGCTGACCAGCAGTATCAATCGCCATCTGTTTTGACTCAATCACGCACGGCCCTGCAATCAAAAATAAAGGATGCTCAAGACCTACATCAAAGTTACATAATTTCATATTCAAAACCTTATTTAATTTTGCCGCAGATGCCTATTGATTAAGCTTTTTTGTTCGCTAATGCCGCTTTCACATAAGCAGTAAACAATGGGTGCCCTGCGCGTGGATTAGAGGTGAACTCTGGGTGAAATTGACATGCCACAAACCAAGGGTGAACGCTCTGCGGCAATTCGATCATCTCGCACAAGTCTTCAGTTGGCGTTCTGGCAGCAACCACTAAACCCGCAGCTTTCAGTTGCTCAACATAATGATTATTCACTTCATAACGGTGACGATGACGCTCATTCACTTGCGCACCATAAATGCCAGCTGCCAAAGTATTTGGCACAACTGGGCAAGCTTGTGCGCCTAAACGCATGGTGCCGCCGAGATCTGAATTTTCATCACGCTTTTCAATGTTACCTGAGGCATCTTGCCACTCATCAATTAAACCAATGAGCTTGTAAGTAGCATCTGGGTTAAATTCTGTACTGTTAGCATCTGTTAAACCTGCAACATGGCGTGCAAACTCAATCACCGCTAATTGCATACCTAAACAAATACCTAAGTAAGGTATTTTATTTTCACGCGCATATTGAATGGCAGCAATTTTGCCTTCAGTACCACGCACGCCAAAGCCGCCTGGAACTAAAATTGCATCCACGCCAGACAGCGCATCAGTACCATTTTGCTCAATATCTTCTGAGTCTATATAGTGAATTTTGACTTTGGATTCAGTATGAATGCCGGCATGAATAAGGGCTTCAGTCAGTGATTTGTATGACTCGGTTAAATCAACGTATTTACCTACAAACGCAACATTCACCAAATGTTTCGGGTTTGCTAATGCAGTGGCAATTTTTTCCCACTCATGCAAATCAGCGGGCTTCGCTTCGATCTCTAATTTTTTACAAACAATCGCATCCAAATGCTGATCATGCAACAGGCCGGGGATTTTATAAATAGAGTCAGCATCAATCGCGCTAATCACGGCCTCTGGCGCTACATTGGTGAATAAGGCTATTTTTCTACGTTCTTCTTCAGGAATATCGCGGTCGGCACGGCACAGCAGGATGTCGGGCTGAATACCAATGCTTCGCAACTCTTTTACAGAATGCTGCGTAGGCTTGGTTTTGAGTTCACCCGCAGTTGGAATCCAAGGTAAGAGGGTTAAATGAATATAACAGGCATTATTTCGACCTTCTTCAAAACCCATCTGACGAATCGCCTCAAGAAACGGTAGCGACTCAATATCACCCACGGTGCCGCCCACTTCAACAATGGCAACATCAGCACCTTGAGCACCACGTTTCACGTGCGCTTTAATTTCATCGGTAATATGTGGAATAACCTGTACGGTTTTACCTAAATACTCACCGCGACGCTCTTTTTTAATCACAGTTTCGTAAATTTGCCCAGCAGTGAAATTATTACGCTTACCCATGCGCTGGCTGATAAAACGCTCATAATGACCCAAATCAAGGTCTGTTTCTGCGCCATCATCGGTGACAAACACCTCGCCGTGCTGAAATGGACTCATGGTGCCAGGGTCAACGTTGATATAGGGGTCTAGTTTCAGCATGGTGACTTTAATACCACGTGATTCTAAAATAGCGCCAAGGCTGGCGGCAGCGATCCCTTTACCAAGAGAAGAAACAACACCGCCGGTTACGAATACATATTTGGTCATGGGACGCGCACTTAATTTATTATTGCAGACGGGAGTCTATTTTACTTTAAAGCCCATGCGCCTACAAACGAAAACTCATGAAAGCGGGTTTATTTTTAAGGCTGACCGGTTGCTAAGTGATTGCACAAATATACCGTTATTCATGCTAGTGATTAACCTCTTCTTGATATAAGTCAAGCGGCTACCGAAACTTCATTATAGAATCTACCGCACAATGTAGTTTTATGCGCTATACATAGCAAAGCATTTATTTTTGGAGGGTTGCATCATGTACAAAGAATTGTTTGGGTCATTTACAGGCTTGTTAAGTTTAGGTGTGATTGTTTTTGTATTGCTCATGTCAGCGTTTTTTATTCGCCTGTTTATGACATCTAAACCACAGGATGAAGACAAAAACACTTAGCAAATACTAACGGTTAAATTTAAGCTTTTTTTGCCCAAGCGCCATATCCCTTAAATTTTTCTTGTACCTCAAGCATTTCCTGCTGACTCAAGATAAACGGCTTGCCAGCTTGTAATGCATGTAGATATTGCTCACATAAAGTTTCAACCTCTTGTGTGATATTGAGTGCTTTTTCCAAAGTTTCGCCGATTGTTATCATGCCATGGTTGGCTAACAAGCAAGCGTTGCGGTCTTGTAGCGCTAATAACGCATTATCAGACAGCTGCTGACTGCCAAATAACGCATAAGGCGCACAACGGATGCTATCTCCGCCTGCCAAAGCGATCATGTAATGAAACGCCGGAATATCAAGCCGCAATGTACTCAGCGTTGTTGCAAACATACTATGCGTGTGGATAACGCCATTGACTTCCAGCTTCTGCTGCAGAATGTCCAGATGAAACCGCCATTCACTTGATGGCTGCTTGCCAAATTCCGCATTGCCCGCAAAATCCATCCACACCATATCAGCGGGCGTCATTGTTTCTACCGCTACGCCAGAAGGCGTAATCAAGAAGCCCGCTTGCCCTAGCTCATTACTCACTCGCACACTGACATTGCCTGAAGTGCCGCGGTTTAACCCTAAGCAATTGAGCTGCCGAACAATACTTAACAGCTGCTCGCGCGCGTTTTTTAATGATTGCGGCATTGATTTACCTCTTCATCGTTTTTAATTGATTAGGCGCAAAAACGCCCTGCTCGGTAATAATCCCCGTGACCAGCCTTGCGGGGGTTACATCAAAGGCTGGGTTGGCCACCTTTGTGCCATACGGCAATATATTGACTGTTGCCATTGTGCCGTCAGCCAGCCGGCCACTCATCCACGCCAACTCATCACCATCGCGCTCTTCAATCTCAATTTGCTGCATTCCATCTTCAATAGCCCAATCTATCGTGGGCGTTGGCACTGCGGCATAAAACGGAACACGATGTCCTGACTGTGAGCTATCAAAAGCCGCCAATGCTTTTAAATAAGTGCCAATTTTATTGCACACATCCCCTGTCGCCGTCACACGGTCGGCACCCACAATGACCATATCCACTTGGCCTTGCTGCATTAAATGCCCACCGGCATTATCGCTGATAACCGTATGTGGCACGCCGTGTTGACCCAACTCCCATGCAGTAAGACTTGCGCCCTGATTGCGGGGACGGGTTTCACCTACCCATACATGCACATCTATCCCCGCATCATGGGCTGCATAGATCGGGGCCAGCGCCGTACCAAAATCCACCGTGGCTAACCAGCCCGCATTGCAATGCGTGAGAATGTGAATCGTGCTAGATTTTTTAAGGTGTAGCGCGCGAATTAACGCTAAGCCATGTACACCAATCGCCTGATTTAACAACACATCTTCATCGCAAATTAACGCCGCCTCCGCCCACGCAGTCCGAACCCTATCCGCAACGGGTAGCGGTAATAACACACTAAGCATGCGTTGCACTGCCCACCTCAAGTTCACAGCAGTAGGGCGGCTTTGAACCAGCAGCTTTGCTGCCAGTTGCAAATGCTCGTCGCCACTATCCTGCTGCGTAGCCAAAGCAACACCATAAGCTGCGGCAGCGCCTATAAGCGGCGCCCCGCGTACTTGCATGGATTTAATCGCTGCAATCATTTGTTGCAGGTTGCCAATTTTTGCAATCTCAAACACGTGTGGCAGTTTTGTTTGATCGATGACCTCAACCGTTCTAAGCTCGGTACTGAAACCTTGCCCAAAATCAGGGCTAGGCCAAATAGTGCGATATTGCCGATTATTTACTAGCATGAAAATTAAGTTAACCCAATAAAAAAACCATCTATTTTTAACGAAATTAAAAATTAAAAAAGTTGACTTTCACACAAGAATAATCTGCTTTAGCAGATATATTCTGTGGGGATGCCAAGCACTGGTATTAAAAAGTTCCTGAATGTTAAAAATACTCTCCACATTATCTGTGGATAACTTTGTGAATAACTGTGACTCTAAAATGTAACCTACCAATTTATAAGGGTTTTTTTAAATCGCTTAATTTTTAATCTATTATTAAACTTATTATAATCAATAAGTTACAAAACACCCCTTGATTATTAAGGTTTTTTTAAGCTACTTAACGTAGCGCATTAACTGGTGTGCATAAGTCGGCTAATTTTGGTAAAACTTTTAAGGCATTGGTGCTAGTAATATCAAGCACTTGCGACACATTTACTTGCCTTAAATCCGCTAAAACCTGCGCAATTTCTGGTAGCTCCAAGGGGCTATTTCTACCTTTAACCCCCACCCATTTGGGTGGCATGTCTGGCGCATCTGTTTCTAGAACTAAAGCCTCTAATGGCAACTTGGTTGCAAGCTCCCTAATTTTCAATGCGCGCTCATACGTCATCGCACCGCCAAACCCAAGTTTAAATCCGAGCGCAACAAATTGCTCTGCCTGCTGAAAGCTGCCATTAAATGCATGTGCAATGCCACCTACAACCCCATGGCGCCGTAAATACTTCAACACAGCGTCTACCGCATGCCTTACATGCAAAATCACCGGCAACTCAAATTGCCGGGCAATTTTTAGCTGCTCAGTAAAGAAGTAAGCCTGGCGCTTAGCATTTTCAGGGTGCGTTTTAGGATTAGTCAGAAAATAATCCAAACCGATTTCACCAATCGCTACCGGATGATTGTTTTGCACATAAACTTTAAGTGTTTCAATATCATCGATGGATGCGCTATCCACAAACATAGGATGAACACCAAGCGCATAAACGCAATGTTTGTGTTGATTACATAACGCAATGACGGCATCAAAGTTATTACGCGCCACAGCGGGCACAACAATGCGCGACACGCCATGCTGAAGCGCTTGCGCAGCAACATGGTCACGGTCTGCATCAAACTCGACAGCATCAAGGTGACAGTGAGTATCAATGAGCATTTTTAGTCGTTAATTACATTCAAAAAAAGCTTGTCCACAAAAAATACTAAAAAGCACAAACAGATTCAAAGCATGCATATAGAACAATGAAATCGTATGAATGATTTAAGGTATAGAACAATACAATGCTTAGTTTGGTAAATTTTGTGCGCCATTATTTTCCCTAAGGTTAGTTAGTTTTTGGTTTTACTGGCTTCGCACGTAAGCGAATGTCATGGCCTATTTGACGCACATCTAAAATCTGCAACTCTGTTACCTGTTGCATTACAGTGATTTCCGGAATTGCAAACATCGCTTGCGCATCCGCACCCATCAGCTTTGGGGCATAGTAAAAAATAAATTCATCAATAAAATTGGCATGCAATAGCGCACCATTCAAACCCTGACCAGCCTCAACCAATACTTCGTTAATACCACATTGTGCCAAGTGTTTAAATAAAGCGCTTAAATCAACACGATGATTGACATCAGCTAACTGAATTAGCGCAGCACCGGCGGCGAATAGGGTTTGAGCTCGATGATGATCATCATGTGCATAAGCGATTAGCACCGGGCTATGTTTAAGCATAGCCGCATCTAACATTTTACAATCGACTGGCGTTTGCAAGTTGCTATCCACAATCACACGTAGTGGTTGGCGAGGGGCGTCAGGCAAGCGCACGGTCATACTCGGATTGTCGGCTAACACCGTACCTATACCTGTCACTATTGCGCAAGACTGCGCACGCCAATGTTGCACATCCAGCCGTGCAGGCTCACCTGTAATCCATTGGCTTTGACCGTTTTGGAGCGCGGTACGCCCATCTAGGCTGGCCGCAACCTTGCTACGCACATACGGCAAACCACGCGCCATGCGTGAAACAAAGCCCAAGTTCAGCGTCAGCGCTTCTTGCTCCATCACGCCCACGGTGACCTCAATACCCTGGGCACGTAGTGCCGCAATACTACGTCCTGCCACCAGCGGATTTGGGTCTTGCATGGCAATAATCACGCGCTGAGGCTTAGCTGCAATCACCGCCTGTACACAAGGCGGCGTTTTACCAAAGTGGCTGCACGGCTCTAAGGTTACGTAAATATCTGCATCTTTTGCCTGGGCGCCAGCTTGCCGCAATGCAAACACCTCGGCATGCGGTTCACCGGCTTTCAGGTGCGCACCTTGCCCTACAATTTGATTATTTTTAACAATAACACAACCTACACGTGGGTTTGGACTAGTGGAATACAAACCCTGCTCTGCCAAGCGCAGGGCAAGTGTCATGTAGGTATGTTGAATGATTGTGTACACGGTAATGACCGTTAAATGATGCGCAATTTAATGCGAAGAAATACGACTTGAAATTAAACGGCTATTTTTATCAAAGAATATAAGCAAGCCATGATAAACATGCATACATTGGCCTAAATCATATTCTACGCTGGCATCGTCCTCATAGCTTGGACGACCTAAAAGCACATGCACCGCCTCTCTTGGCGTGCCTTTTGCTAAAATATTCTGCTGCAAATCATACGCCATATCACCACGCTTACACGCATGATTGATGGTAGAAACAGCTTGCATCCATTTGACTTGGTCAAACTGCTCATTACCAAAAACAATGCGGTCTTTCATCATCCACCAACTAAAAAACACAATGGTCAGAATCAAAGTAAAAACAGCAAACACAATCGACGCCCAGTTGATTAGCTTCATTATTAGCTACCCTTTATCATCATCAGTACTGCGGCGCTTAGCATGCGCAGGCAAATCCAAATCACGAATCACATCGCTAAAGTCATCTACATCAGAGAAGCTTCGATAGACCGAGGCAAAGCGAATATAAGCGACTTTATCCATCATTTTAAGCTCGTGCATCACCATCTCGCCTAAATCGCGCGCAGGAACTTCGCGCTCACCTAAACTCAATATTTTTTGTGTAATATGATTTAACGCGTTATCTACATACTCTGTAGGCACAGGACGCTTATGCAAAGCCCGCGTGAATGAAAGCCGTAATTTTTCACGTTTAAACTCCTCACGCGTGCCATTTTGTTTTACCACCTGCGGCAAATGCAATTCAGCCGTTTCATAAGTGGTAAAGCGCTTATCACATGCCCCACACTTACGGCGCCGACGAATAGAATCCCCTTCATCATTGACTCTTGAGTCAATGACCTGGGTATCGTCAACACCGCAAAAAGGGCATTTCATGGTTAGCCTTGATAAACCGGGAAGCGCGCCGTCAACGCATGCACTTTAGCTTTAGTTGCTGCAATCACCGCCTCATCGGCTGGATTATCCAGCACATCGGCAATCAGATTCGCAACCAATTTTGCTTCCTCTTCTTTAAAGCCGCGTGTCGTAATAGCCGGCGCACCAATACGAATCCCTGAAGTCACGAAGGGGCTCTCAGGATCATTCGGGATTGAGTTTTTATTGACAGTGATATGCGCCAAACCAAGTGCCGCATCTGCCGCTTTTCCGGTTAACCCTTTAGGACGTAAATCCACCAAAAACATGTGTGATTCTGTACGGCCGGAAATAATACGTAAACCACGAGCAGTCAATGTTTCAGCCATCACCTGTGCATTTTTAAGCACTTGCGCTTGATAGGTCTTGAATTCAGGTTGTGATGCCTCTAAAAATGCGGTTGCTTTGGCCGCTATTACATGCATCAATGGGCCACCTTGCAGGCTTGGGAACACATTTGAATTGATTGATTTCTCAAACTCAGCTTTGGCCAGAATAATGCCGCCGCGTGGACCACGTAAAGTTTTATGCGTGGTTGATGTTACAAAGTCCGCATGCGGCACTGGATTTGGGTAAACGCCGGCCGCAATCAAACCTGAATAATGCGCCATGTCCACCATAAAATATGCGCCTACTTTTTTCGCAATTTCCGCCATGCGCGCCCAATCAAAACGTAACGCGTATGCCGACGCCCCACCAATTAACAACTTAGGCTTACATTCAACTGCAATGCGCTCCATTTCATCGTAATCAATCTCTTCCTTGTCATTCAAACCGTAAGGCACGATATTGAATAATTTTCCTGAAAGATTGGCTGGGGAACCATGCGTTAAATGCCCACCGTGACCCAAGTTCATCCCCATTACGGTGTCACCCGGTTTTAGAATAGAGAAATAAACCGCTTGATTTGCCTGTGAACCTGAATGCGGCTGCACGTTAGCGTATTCTGCGCCATAGAGCGCTTTTAAGCGGTCAATCGCCAACTGTTCTACTTGATCGACAAACTCACAACCACCATAAAAACGTTTACCTGGGTAGCCTTCAGCGTATTTATTCGTCAACTGAGAACCCTGTGCCTGCATCACCGCAGGGCTGGTGTAGTTTTCAGAAGCAATCAATTCAATATGCTCATGCTGGCGCACCACCTCTTGCTCTATCATGCCCCATAAAGCTGGATCAGCTTGGTTTAGGGTATTTGCGTAGTTGAATGGAGCAATGTTTGATGGCGCTTGTGACATGATGTTTAGTTTTCCAGATATTTAAATAAAAAGAATAAACTGCATTTTACCACGTCAATTCAGCAAGGTTAAGGCACGACATGCCAATATGTTTTTGCTTAAATAGCACCTTAACCTTAATCCCAAGCACCAATTGGTGGCTGAAATCAACCAAGTTGGTTGATTTCAAAGCAGTAATATTCACCTAAAAACATCAACCCATTGAATAATATAAGTTATTTAATTGGCACTTAACTTGCATATTGTTTAGTAAGCATATCTCCAATCGTGCTCCCCTTGCCCGCAATCTCCTCAAAAAAGTTGCGGGTTTTTTTGTCCGATACTTCACATAGTCTAGCCCGACGTGTTTTCATTTTTTGCACCATCTTAAACTACAAAAGACCTTTGCAAAAGTACTTATTGTGGATGAAGTGCAAGGCGCACGGAACGCAGAAACCGAGATAGCACGCGGTGTACAGCGAGGTTGCGAGTACCGCGCAACGTAGCAATTCGCCACAAGAAGTACTTTTGCAAAGGTCTTTACAAGGCTATAATAAAATCCTTAAAATAAGGACACGCTCAATATGAAATGGACCGACAGCCAAGCTATCGCTGAAGCGTTATATGATAAGCACCCAGAGATTGATCCAAAATCCATCCGCTTTACTGATTTAATGCAGTGGGTATTGGATTTAGAAGATTTTGATGACGTTTCTGAAAAATGCGGTGAACGAATTTTAGAGGCAATACAACTCGCCTGGATAGACGAGGCGGAATAAGACGCCTCTTCACAAGCTAAGGGAAAATTCCTCCCGAAGTGATTAAACATGCCTAAAAACACTTTTTTTGCCATCTTGGTTTGGTTTGCGCTGGCAGGGTTAATTTACTACCTGGCTGATAACATCCAAAACCCCAACAAATTAAACCGCTTGGGCGATGGCAGCGCAGTTGTATTAAAACGTGGTTTAGATGGCCACTACCGCAGTGAAGCCTTAATTAACGGTCAAAAAGTCAACGTGTTAGTTGATACGGGCGCAACTGGTGTGGCTATATCGCAAAACGTTGCTGATAAACTCAAACTAAAAAGCATCAACGCCATACGCACCAACACGGCAAATGGCAACAGCATCGGTTATATGGTGCGCTTGGAGTCCGTGCAAATAGGCGGTGTTAGTGCCAGCAACGTTGCCGCCATGATCGCTCCCGGCTTGGATGGCGACATATTACTTGGCATGTCATTTTTAGGCCGGATGGACGTGCGGCTTTATAAAGGCGAAATGACCATCAAACAAGTTGAAAATTAAGCCCAGATTATCCATGCCTGATAGGATTTAAAATCCGCCTAATGGATAATCTGGGTTAAGTAATCACAGTAGGTGTAACGCGCCCTGTTCTTTCAACCAATTGTGAAATCTGCAATGCAATTTGTATCATTTCAGCTAACGCCACCTGCGCGTCCAAGTGATGCTTCGCGCTATCAGGCTCAAATGCTTCCAAATAAATACGCAAAGTCGCCCCTTCCGTGCCGGTGCCAGAAAGCCTGAATACGATGCGTGACCCATCGGTAAATAAAATACGAATCCCTTGATTATTGCTGACCGAACCATCAATCGAATCATGATAGCTAAAATCATCACAAACTTTAACCGTGTAACTGCCAAAACGTTGATTCGGCAAACTGGTAAACTGCGATTTAATATGTGCTATCACGTCATTGGCGGCATCGGTCGGAATCGACTCATAGTCATGGCGCGAATACACGTTGCGCCCGAATTCCAGCCAATGTGCTTTTAAAATCGCCTCTACACCTATTTTTTTAACCGCAATAATATTCAGCCAGAACAACACAGCCCAAAGGCCATCCTTTTCCCGTACATGGTTAGAGCTAGTGCCAAAGCTTTCTTCACCGCACAGCGTCACCTTGCCGGCATCCATCAAGTTGCCAAAGAATTTCCAGCCTGTTGGCGTTTCATAACAGGGGATATTAAGCTTGGCGGCTACCCTATCTACCGCACCACTGGTGGGCATGGAGCGCGCCACGCCTGCAATGCCGCTTGCGTAAGCCGGCACCAGCATGGCATTGGCGGCTAATACAGCCAAACTATCCGAAGGCGTCACAAAAAAATTTTGACCTAGAATCATATTGCGGTCGCCGTCACCGTCTGATGCTGCACCAAAATCAAGTGCGTTTTCTCCTGCAAACATGATTTTTACTAAATCTTCAGCATAGGTTAGATTGGGGTCGGGATGACCGCCGCCAAAATCTTCGGATGGCTCGCAATTCATCAAACAATCAATAGGTGCACCCAACCGACGCACTAGAATCTCTTTGGCATAAGGGCCTGTTACCGCATGCATGGCATCGAACTTCATTTCAAATCCGCTGACCAGTAATTGCTTTATAGCTGAAAAGTCAAACAGGCTTTGCATTAAATCAGCGTAATCTTGCACCGCATCAATCACTTGCACGGTGAAGGCTTCACCTGCATCCACACCTGCGAAAATAGTTTCACCTAAACTATCAATATTCACTATCGGTAAATCGGCAATTTTATACTGTGTAATCACTTTGCTTTTTGCAAACACTGTATCGGTGATTTTTTCTGGCGCCGGGCCACCATTGCCAATGTTGTATTTAATGCCAAAATCACCATCGATACCGCCTTGGTTATGGCTTGCAGACAGCACCATGCCACCAAATGTTTGATATTTTCGAATGATATGTGAAGCCGCAGGTGTAGATAAAATACCCGCCTGCCCCACAATAACCCGCACAAACCCATTAGCTGCGGCCATTTGAATAAGCGTTTGAATCGCGTGACGATTGTAATAGCGCCCATCGCCGCCAACCACTAGTGTAGCGCCTGCTGGCACGGTCAGCGTATCAAAAAAACTCTGAACAAAATTTTCTAAATAATGCGGCTGCTGGAACACTTTTACTTTTTTGCGCAAGCCAGAAGTACCAGGCTTTTGATCATTAAATGGCTGTGTGGGGATAGTCGTTATTTTCATTGCTATTTACTCTTCATTAAATCATTTAACACAATATAAATGATGTTGATGAACTCAACAACTACTCTATGACGGGAATTTTGTTTTTAGCACTCGACAAATGCAACTCATGACGCAACTCTAAGGTAAAATATATTGAAGAAAAGCGATAATTAAATGTAGTATTTGAGCATGACTTATCATTACGTTAATTATTTAAGTAGAATTAGTTTCAGCTAAAAATCGCCAGACTAATCCAATCAGTACTAAAACTCTGAGAGCTAGACAAATGGAAGATCAAGTATTTATTGGGCGCCAGCCTATCCTAGATGTTAAAGAACATATTATCGGCTATGAGCTTTTATTTAGACATAGCGCGGAGGCGCTAAGCGCAGTATTCGAGGATGATATTAAAGCATGTTCAAATGTGCTGACAAACACATTAGGTGACATGGATGCGCAATGGCTGTTAGGTGACAAATTTGCATTCATCAACGTCAATGAAGCCATGCTGATGAGTGAATTTTTAGAACTCATGCCGCCTCAGCGCACTGTGCTGGAAGTGTTAAAAGGGGTGGTCGCCACTGACTTAATAATTGAGCGTTGCCAAGCATTACGTAAGCTAGGCTTTAAAATTGCGTTAGATAATCCACAGTCACACGCTGGATTACAGCCACTGATTGAATGTGCTGATTACATTAAAATTGACACCCTAAGCATTACCGTCACTGAAGCTGAGAAAGTATTCCATCAACACTACTCACCTTCAATCAAATTTGTTGCTGAAAAAATTGAAACCCATGAGCAATTTGAAGCTTATAAAAAAATTGGCTTTCAACGCTTTCAAGGCTATTTCTTTGCACACCCCGAAACCTTTACCGCAAAAGTCATCAATCCATCGTTCGACAGTGTATTAAACTTGCTCAACATGGTGAGCCAAGATGAAGATAATGCCAAAATCGAAACTGGCTTTAAGCGTGATGCCGCGCTGTCATTTAAACTACTACGCTACATTAACTCTGTCGGGTTTGGCCTCTCATGTGAAATTCAATCAATTAAGCATGCCCTTACCATTTTGGGCACCAAGCAACTATATCGCTGGCTCACGCTGCTAATGGTCACGGCGGGCGAAAACTCAACGCCACCAGCCCTGATGAAAACCTCCATCACCCGTGGGCGCCTCTCAGAGTTGTTAGGTGAAAGTTATTTTGAAAAACATGACCGCGATAATTTGTTTATTGTCGGCGTATTTTCACTGCTTGATGCAATTTTAAAAATGCCTATGGAAGATATTCTAGAAAAAATTCAGCTGCCTGAAACCGTCGCTGAAGCACTACTTACACGTGAAGGCATTTACGGCCCATTCTTGCAGCTTACTGAAGCCTGTGAAAGCGCCGACAGCAAACGCATATTAGAACTTGCAGAGTTACTGCAATACGATGCTAACAAAGTGAATGAATGCCACATTGCCGCTTTAGCTTGGGCTGAGTCGTTGGGAATCTAACCTTTAGGCTTATTATCCACAAAATGGTGAAATGCCGACTTACACCATTTTGTGGACTACTGCTTTTTGCAGGTTAATGCAGACTGCCACACTTAGAAAGGCTGAATTATCCTGCCCCATTAACTAGCGCTATCGCCTGGCGCTCTAAAATAAAAACATAACGGTTAATGAGTCCTTCATTACCGCGTGATGGCGTAATGTACTGAAAACCGACTCGATGCTTAAATGCACCGTCTTTTGCAGGCAATTGCGTGATGTTTTTTACTTGCAGCGTAACATCAGTCATACCAACATCTGGAAAGCTGATTTTGCAGTGATTAAAAGTTGCACCAATCACCAGCGCTGCGTCTAACTCACCTGCCACCAAGACACCAACCCCACCCAAACTGACATCAAGCAAAGTGAAATCAAACGTGCCCTCCTCTTCAGGATTGGCTTCATTTAGTTTAGGGATAACGCATGGTACAGGGTTAACAATCGGTGTAGCAAAGCGAAAAAACTCACGACGCTGTAATCGAATTAAATCTTGAGGCAGCGCAATCCTAATCGCCTTACCATCGTTCAACGTGACCTCTGTAACGTGTGTACTCGTCCATTTAATTCTAATGCCTTCATCTTTAACAAAAAGTACTCGCCGGCTTGCCAATAATCTACGGTTAAACTCATCATCGCGGCCAATATCCAGATGCACTGCATGATTTTTTGTATCAATTGCAATCACAGTGGTGAGATACTCATCAAGCCCATGATTGAATGAAACTTTAAGCATCGCCTTCTGCTTCACCAAATTAGTTAGAATTTGCATGACCTCTTTAGGGTTATGCACAATGTACTGCTCTTCGTCATGCGTATGCGTGGCGTGTTCCATAAAAATCCTATTAAGCGTTAACTTTACAAACCAGACTATCCATTAGGTTGCGAAACGATGGTGACGACGAGATGTTTGAGGTAGTTTAGCAATACTTGCCACTTCAGTGGCTTAGTAGTGCTTATCAGCTCTCTGGTTTGTGGCTTACGAGAAGTTCATAGCGAGCCATGGACAACGATTAAGCTACGAAAATGACCAAAAATCGATCGCCAGCATTCGCGAGACCGTAAAGGTCTTCCCAGCAGAATATATCTGCTAAAGCAGATTATTCATGCTTGATAGGACTGTAAATCTACCTAATGAAAAATCTGGGTTTAACCAATCAAATCAGCAAAGGTAGCAATATACATCATCTATTCAAAGATAAAGCCCATAAATCATCGTGATAATTAGCTCAATTCCACGCTTTGAGAATGTTTATTAAATTTGGCGGGGTAGTGAGGGCGCAGAACAAAAAAGCCAGCACATGGCTGACTTGATTGTTTACACCTTTTTATTGGTCGGGACAGCAAGATTCGAACTTGCGACCCCATGCCCCCCAGGCATGTACGCTACCAGGCTGCGCTATGCCCCGAACCGTTGTTACAATAAACTGCTTGCAACAGGCGTGCATTATAGCGCAAAAACTTATGACCTATAAATTGCGTAGTAAATAAAAAACCACGAAGACTACAAATTTTGGTGCAATAAATTCAAAATTTGACGCAACTCTGTTTTAACTGCAACAAAATCAAAGGCACCAGTTTCA
This sequence comes from Methylotenera sp., assembly GCA_041675545.1. Lineage (GTDB taxonomy): Bacteria > Pseudomonadota > Gammaproteobacteria > Burkholderiales > Methylophilaceae > Methylotenera. Next base: position 63,742 of record JBAYTS010000006.1, on the reverse strand, counting down.
GCGGTTGATAATGTTAATTTAACTTGGGCTGGCGTTGGATTCGGCTGTGTTTGTGAATCAAACATGCCGCTGACTATTGCCAGTTTTTCAGCTTTTGAGTCAGTAGTTTCCGGATGATCCAAGCGATTCCTCGCACCACTGATGGTAAAGCCTTCCTCGTACAATAACTCTCGAATCCGACGAATCAGCAAGACTTCATGGTGCTGATAATAGCGACGGTTACCGCGACGTTTAACTGGCTTGAGCTGCGTAAACTCTTGCTCCCAGTATCTGAGCACGTGCGCCTTGACCCCGCAAAGCTCGCTCATTTCACCTATCGTAAAATAACGCTTTGCTGGAATGGGTGGCAACTGCACCTTGGCGACCTGCTCATTCATACTGACGGCTTTCTCACTTTTATTGCTAATGCTTTAAGAAAAAATCAAACGCAACACACGCATTATGTTTAGCTCGCGTAGTTGGCATCTACCTTACTTTTTAGCTTTTGGCTGGCATGAAAAGTAACCACCCGACGTGCGGTAATTGGTATTTCTTCACCAGTTTTAGGGTTGCGCCCTGGTCGCTCTGACTTTTTACGTAATTCAAAATTACCAAAACCAGATAGTTTGACGCTATCGCCTGCCTCTAACGCCATCCGCACTTCTTCAAAGAATGCTTCCACCATATCTTTGGCTTCACGTTTATTTAACCCAACTTGCTCATAGAGTAAATCTGCAAGTTCAGCTTTTGTTAAAGTCATACACGCTCCCATTTCATTTAAAGCTGTTAATCGCTTTTATCATGCACAGACATTTTTTAACTTAAATTTTAGCGAAATTAAATGTCGTACTGGTTTTTTTTAAGTAGTTAATTTCTCAGCGTCGCATCAAAATTGATTTGCAATAATTGTAGCAGATTAGCAATGGCTGTATCGGCTTCAACATCAGTCAAAGTTTTTTGAGTATCATGCATAAGTACTGATAATGCAAGGCTTTTTTTGCTTTCTGCGACCCCTTTACCTTGGTATAAATCAAATAAAGCCACCTCTTTTATCAGTGGTATATTAGCTTTTTTAACGGCACTTAATACCGTTTCTACGGCAGTATTTTCATCCAAAACGATGGCTAAATCACGACGTACCGGTAGCAGTTTTGAAACCTCTTGATAAGCGGGTAAATGGCGACTTAACAAAGCATCCGCGTCCATTTCAAACAAAAAGGTACTCTTGGCAAAATCGTATTGTTGTTGCCATTTCGGATGTAGCTTACCTAACCATCCGATAGCTTTGCCATCTAGTAAAATCCGCGCTGATTGGCCTGGGTGCAGTGCGCTATGCACGGCTTTTTCGTAAACAAGCTGCCCACCCGTATGGGTAGCACCAAGTAAAACTTCCACATGTGCTTTTGCATCAAAAAAATCGACTTCTTTACTGCTCTCAGCCCACTGCTCTGGTTTTGCGCTACCGTAGGCTAAACCAGAAATTCGTGTTGATTCATGATACACACCGGCCTCTTGATGATATACCGCACCGATTTCAAACAAACTGGCACGCTCTTGCTTACGATTCAGGTTGTAGCTTAAGGTGTCTAACAAACCACCCCACAAGCTACTACGCATTACACTCAAGTTGTTCGCAATTGGGTTTTTAAGCTTAATAGGTGCGCTGTTACCTAATAAATCACGCTCCCAGCTTTCATCCACAAAACTGTAAGTTACCACTTCTTGATAGCCCGCAAATACCAATCCATCACGCAATTGGTTCAAATGCAACTGCTGCTCAGGTACCACCAGCATGTTTAGTGTTGCAACCGGCGGCGTTGCGGGAATATGATCATAGCCGTGCAAACGCGCAATTTCTTCAATTAAATCTTCTTCAATCGCAATATCAAAGCGATAACTAGGTGGTGTGACAGTAAATACTTCTTCACCCACACTAAACGAAAAGCCAAGCTGGGTAAGCAGCTGTGCTACTTTTGGCTGCTCAAATGCAATACCCAATACGGATACTAATCGTGCCATTCTTAGCTTTACCGGCTGACGCGCAGGCAAGGTGCCAATCACTTCAGTGACATCCCCGGCTTTACCACCGCAGATTTGCTGTATTAGCGTTGTAGCGTATTCAATCGCATTGCGTGTATTACCGAAATCGACACCACGCTCAAAGCGATAAGATGAGTCTGTACTCAACCCGAGCCTACGTGCCTTGCCTGCGATCACCGACGGTACAAAGAACGCGCTTTCCAAGAACACATTGATAGTTTCGTCGCTCACAGCCGTTGGCTTGCCGCCCATAATGCCAGCTAAGGCAATTGCACCCTGTGCATCGGCAATGACTAAATCATCGGTTTTAAGCTGTATGGTTTGATCATTCAGCAGACTGAGTGATTCGCCAGCGTTAGCAAAGCGCACGCTCACATCACCATTCAATTTAGTAGCATCAAACGCATGCATCGGCTGACCCAGCGCTAACAGCACATAATTAGTAATATCAACTACGGCACTAATCGTACGCAAGCCACTACGCTCTAAACGTTTCACCATCCACACTGGCGTACTCGCCTGCGCGTTAATACCGCTAATTAAACGGCCACAATAGCGTGGGCAAGCTGACGGCTCTGTCACCGCAACAGCTTTACGTTGTGAGTACTCTACTGCCACAGGTGAAATCACTTCAAAACGTGTAGTAGCGCCTGTAATCGCAGCGACATCACGTGCAATACCTGTGAGGCTTAAACAATCACTACGATTTGGCGTGAGCTTAAGTGTTAAAAGATGGTCATCCAAATCCAAATATTGACGAATATCTTGGCCTATCAATGCATCGCTATCTAGTTCTAATAATCCTGTAGCTTCAGCACTCAAACCCAGCTCTTTAGATGAACACATCATGCCGAACGACTCTATGCCGCGTACTTTAGCTTGTTTGATAGAAAACCCAGGTAGCTCTGCGCCCACCATGGCACACGGCGCAACTAACCCTGCACGTGCATTAGCGGCACCACATACAATTTGCAAAGGCTCAGGCAAGCCCACATCCACCTTGCAAACTTGCAAACGGTCAGCATCCGGGTGTTTTTCAGCCGAGATAATTTTTGCCACGACCACTTTGCTAAATGCGGCAGCAACAGGTTGCATGTCTTCAACCTCGAGCCCTGCCATTGTTAAAGCGTGACTTAGCGCCTGACTATCTAAATCAGTATTGACTAAACTACGTAACCAATTTTCTGAAAATTGCATAATGCTGTTGTAACCTTAATTGTAATGTTGAACGGCCTGCCCTTCGACAGGCTCAGGGAATGCTTTTGAATACCAAGAGAACGCCTTCGGCATCCAGTGACCAAGTCACGGCAACTCACTGAGAGTGTTAGTGGAAAAGCTTATCTAAACTGGCTTAAAAAGCGCAAATCATTATTAAAGAAATGGCGCAAATCATTGACCCCATAACGCAGCATGGTTAATCGCTCTACACCCAAACCGAAGGCGAAGCCACGATATTTTTCGCTATCGATATTCACATGTTTGAACACCTCTGGATGCACCATACCGCAGCCACCAATCTCTAACCAGCCGCCGTTCCAGCTCATGTCCATCTCAGCTGAAGGCTCAGTGAATGGAAAGAACGAAGGTCTAAAACGCACGGTTAAATCATCGCGCTCAAAGAATTTTTGCAAAAAGTCCTGCACCACGCCTTTTAAATTGGCAAAGCTAATGTCTTCATCCACCCACAAACCTTCTACTTGATGAAACATTGGTGAATGGGTCGCATCTGAGTCCACACGATACACGCGACCTGGCGCGATAATTTTCAGTGGGGGTGTTTTATTGGTTTTTAGTGCATTCTCCATGTAGCGTATTTGTACTGGTGAAGTGTGAGTTCTTAACACGTTAGCTTCATCAATATAAAACGTATCGTGCATGGCGCGTGCTGGATGATCTTCAGGGATATTCAGTGCGGTGAAGTTGTAAAAATCAGTTTCAATTTCGGGCCCAGTGGCCACTTCAAAGCCAATAGAATGAAACAACGCTTCCACGCGCCTCAGTGTGAGTGTCACTGGGTGCAACCCACCTTGCGATTGCGCACGTGCTGGCAGTGTGACATCGATTGACTCTTGCGCCAACTGTTTGGCTTGCTCCGCATTTAATAGTGATTCACGCCTTGCGGTTAAGGCTGCCTCAACGGCTTGCTTGACCACGTTAATGGCTGCACCTGCTACGGGACGCTCTTCTGCACTTAACTTACCTAAGCCTTTTAATGCATCCGTAAGTGAACCTGATTTACCTAGGTACTTTGCCTTGGCAATTTCCAAGTCGTTCATCGAAGCGCTACTTGCAAAGTCAGCTTGTGCTTCTGCAATTAAATGCGTTAAATCTGCCATGTTAATTTTATCTTTATGAATTGTTGTTGCACTGCTTATTATTTCGCTGGAATTTTAACCAGAACCACTCTTATAATGCATTGATTTACATATAAAATTTAGACTTCGAATTTTACAGTAAAAAAAAGAGGCCTAAGCCTCTTTTTTCACTCAAACTTAATAATAAGTCTGAAAATACCAGCTTGAATACTTACGCCGCTAAACCCGCTTTTGCTAATTCTACAAATTTTGCAAATGCCGCTTTATCAAATACAGCTAAGTCAGCTAATACTTTACGATCGACTTCAATCGCTGATTTTTTCAAACCATTCATGAAGCGGCTGTAAGTTAAACCACACTCACGTGCACCCGCATTGATACGCGCAATCCACAAGGTGCGGAATTGACGTTTCTTTTGACGACGGTCACGGTAAGCATATTGACCAGCTTTCATTACCGCTTGCTTAGCAACGCGGTAAACGTTTTTACGACGACCGCGGTAACCTTTAGCGGCTTTTAATACTTTTTTGTGTCTAGCGCGAGCAATGACACCACGTTTTACTCTAGGCATATCGGTCTCCTTATCTTGTTGGCATCATGGCGCGAACGCGTTTGACGTCTGTTGGTGAGATGATCGCCGTGCCGCGTAATTTACGCTTTTGCTTGGTGGTCTTTTTAGTGAGGATATGGCGTAAGTGTGAATGCGTACGTTTCACTTTACCATTACCCAAGAATTTGAAGCGCTTTTTAGCACCACTCTTGGTTTTCATTTTTGGCATTTTGTTCTCCTTGAACTTGAGTTATGAGCGCTTAGGCATGCCGTTAAGCCGTATCACTCGGAATTTTTATTAGCATCACTTGCCAGCGAGCTGACTTAGTGACGCTTATCAGTATTTCTGACTACACTACTACAAACTAACCTTACTACTTAAACTTACACGCTGCTTGACTTCAATCAGTTAGCTAGCTTTCTTGTGTGGGCCTAAAATCATCACCATTTGACGACCTTCCATTTTAGGAAACTGCTCAACCACTGCAACCTCTTTTGTATCTGCTTCTACACGTCTAAGTAACGCCAAACCAAATTCTTGGTGGGTAATCTCACGACCTCTAAAGCGTAACGTAATTTTCGCTTTATCACCCTCTTGTATGAAGCGAATAATGTTACGCACTTTAATCGCATAATCACCATCATCCGTACCTGGGCGAAATTTAATTTCCTTAACCACCACTTGCTTTTGTTTAAGCTTAACTTCGTGCTGTCTTTTACTTTCGGCATATTTAAACTTGCCATAATCCATCAACCTGCACACAGGTGGGGCGGCATTAGGTGCAATTTCCACTAAATCAATATCAGCTTCTTCTGCTTTTGCAAAAGCTTCACGCAAACTCATAATGCCTAGCGGTTCGCCTTCAATGCCTACCAAACGTACTTCCGAACCAGTAATATCACCGTTAATTCGGGTTTCTTTATCCTGTGCTATATCAAATTCTCCAAATAGTTAAGCCGTGCTTCGTCAGATTTAGCCCTAAAATCAAAGTTCAGGGTAGATTAAACCTTAGCTTCAACTTCCGCTTTCAAGCGAGCAACTAGCTCCGCTATTGGCATAGAACCTAGGTCTTCACCTTTTCTGGTACGCACGGCTACATGTCCTGTTTGCATTTCACGCTCACCTGCAACCAGCAAGTAAGGCATTTTTTGCATACTATGTTCGCGTATTTTATAGGTAATCTTCTCATTTCTCAAGTCAAATTCGCATCGGATGCCACTTTTCTTCAAAGTTTCAACTACTAACCTTACGTAATCTGCCTGACCTTCAGAAATATTTAACACCATCACCTGCACTGGCGCTAACCATAACGGCATGGCGCCAGCATAGTTCTCAATCAGAATGCCGATAAAACGTTCCATAGAGCCAACAATAGCACGGTGTAGCATTACAGGACGTTTGCGAGAGTTATCCTCTGCCACATACTCGGCATCCAGGCGCTCAGGCAAGTTAAAGTCGAGCTGAATTGTGCCGCACTGCCATAAACGACCTAGAGAGTCCTTCAACGTAAATTCTATTTTAGGGCCATAAAATGCACCTTCACCCGGTTGCAAATCAAACGCGAGGTCATTTTTATTGAGTGCATTGGCTAACGAAGCTTCGGCTTTATCCCAAGTTTCATCAGTGCCAACACGCTTTTCCGGACGAGTTGAAAGCTTAACCAGCACGTCAGTAAAGCCGAAATCACCATACGCTTTGTAGAGCATCTTAATAAAGTCAGCAACTTCAGCTTCAATCTGCTCTTCTGTACAAAAAATATGTGCATCATCTTGGGTAAACCCGCGCACACGCATTAAGCCATGCAACGATCCTGACGGTTCGTTACGGTGACATGAGCCGAACTCAGCCAAACGCAAAGGCAAATCACGGTAACTATGCAAACCACTGTTAAAAATCTGTATGTGACCTGGACAGTTCATCGGCTTTACGGCGTAATCACGATTTTCAGATTTCGTCACAAACATATTGTCATGATAATTTTGCCAGTGGCCTGATTTCTCCCACAGTGTTTTATCCATCACCGTAGGCGTACGCACCTCTTGGTAGCCAAAGTCTCTAAACATTTGACGCATATACTGTTCAACTTCTTGCCACATGCTCCAACCGCGCGGATGCCAGAACACCATGCCTGGCGCATCATCTTGCATGTGAAAGTAATCAAGTTGCTTGCCTAATTTACGGTGATCGCGTTTTTCAGCCTCTTCAAGCTGGAACAAGTATGCATCCAACTCTTCTTTATTGCGCCATGCCGTACCGTAAACACGTTGTAGCATCTCGTTATTACTATCACCGCGCCAGTAAGCACCTGCCAACTTCATCAGTTTAAACGCTTTGAGCTTGCCAGTATTGGGAACATGCGGACCACGGCAAAGGTCAGTAAAACGCCCCTCTGTATAAAGTGAAACATCCTCACCCGCTGGAATGCTGGCAATAATTTCGGCCTTATAATCCTCGCCGATACTTTTGAAGTAAGCAATCGCCTCATCGCGCGGCAATACCTGCCTTGTTACTGGCTCATCTTTTTTGGCCAACTCCACCATCTTTTTTTCAATGAAGATTAAATCTTCTGGAGTGAAAGCGCGCACATAAGAAAAGTCATAGAAAAAACCATTTTCAATCACAGGGCCAATAGTCACTTGCGCATCTGGGAATAATTCTTTTACCGCATACGCCAACAAGTGTGCGGTTGAGTGACGAATAACATCTAAACCTTCAGGGCTCTTATCCGTGATAATCGCTAAATCGCTATCAGACTCAATCAAATAACTGGTATCAACGATTTTATCGTTAACCTTACCAGCCAAAGCAGCTTTAGCCAAACCGGCACCAATGTTCATGGCAACATCGGCTACCGTAACAGGCGCATCAAATTGACGTTGTGAACCATCTGGCAAGCGTATCACTGGCATAACATACCCCGTATAAATAATTAAAGCCGTTGAATTTAACGGCTTTAGCTTTTGTAATGTGTACTGGTAGGCAGTAGCAGACTCGAACTGCTGACCTCTTGGATGTCGACCAAGCGCTCTAACCAACTGAGCTAACCGCCTAAACTTTTGAATCGCTAGTTTAACTAAGAACCCACTGTTTCAAACAGAACGCGATTTTAGCTGATTGTGGCATTGGGCGCAAACGCAATCACTTAAAAATCTACATCTGTCAGTCTATTGTTGCGACATTATTCTGTCATAAACACTTGGACTCGCATAGCCATCAGCAGGTAACTGCATTGCAAGTTGGTAAGCACGTACTGCCGCTTGTGTTTTTAATCCAGGAAAACCATCGGGTGTACCTGCATCAAATCCACGTAGATTGAGTACGCTCTGCAATTCAAACATTTGCTCAAAACTAAGTGCGCCGACTTCAGCAAGACGCCCGCCTATAATGCGCGACTCTTGGTTTAGCCGGTTAGCCAGTTGCGCTACAGATAGCGCGTAATTAACGGATCGATTCCAGTCCATGATTACATCAAAATTATCAAACACCATAAAAGCCGGTCCTAACCAGCCTTGGGGCAAAATAACAGACGCTTGTCCGCTCACGCTAGGTAGCGCTTCAGCTAGCGGCATGCCGGCTATAGAGGCTTCCTCCCGCACTGCACGCACACCTAATCGCCCCCATTCCGCGGTCGATTTCTTGAGTGTATATTGCGCATCTTGCCATGGGAAATTGTCGGGCAAATTCACCTCTATCATGGTCGGCTCACCCATACGCCAGCCTACTTGTGATAAGTAATTTGCCGCTGACGCAAACGCATCTGGCAAGGAGTTTAAAACGTCAATATTATTATCATTGTCACCATCAACTGCGTACAACATAAAAGTCGTTGGCATAAATTGCATATTGCCAAAAGCCCCAGCCCAAGAGCCTTTAAATTCATCCACGTTAGCATACCCAAAATCAATCATGCGCATCGCATCCAGCAATTGACTACGAAAGAATTCGGCTCGACGCCCTTCGTACGCCAATGTTGCTAATGCAGATAATGTATCAACATTGCCCAGATAACTGCCGTATTGCGTTTCCATGCCCCAGAATGCCACTAATATACTTTTAGGAACCCCATACAGCGCTTCAACCTGGGTTAACAATGCATCATGTGTTGCCAGCAACTCGCGCCCTTTTTGAATTTTTCGTGTATCAACGCGTTTATAGTGATAGGTTAGAAACGGGCTGATAAATTCTGGCTGTGCACGATCTAACGCAATGACATCTGGCAGCAATTTGACATGATTGATGGTAGCTGTACTTGTTTTTTCAGAAATGCCGACAGCGTCTGCGGACTGTTTTAAGCCTTCGAGCCAAGCAGGAAAAGTTTCTTGTGCCATTGCCAGATTAAAAAATTGCGTAAAGATCAGCGCTAGTGTTACGGTGGTTATTCTAAAAACGTAGTTCATGACATTGTATTTACAGTAAGATCATTTGACAGCAAAGCCTGATAGCCATCTTGGTAAGTTGGATATTGCAATTGGAAGCCAGTCGCAAGCATTGCCTGATTACTCAATCGCTTACCACCTGCAACCGCAGGTATTATTTGTGGTGCTACACCCAATTTAGCAGCAATCCAATTCAACACCTCATACTGCGTGACAGGCTGAGAGTCGGTAACGATATAACAAGGTTGCGGCGTATCTCCAACCAAGACCTGCTGAATTAAAAGCACGATAAAGGCCGCCGCATCATTTCGATGAATACGGTTACTCCAGCTATTCTGATGCGGCCAGCGTTCAGGCGACTGCGCTAGATTGATCATACGTAATCGTCTTGGTCCATAAATTCCAGATAATCTTAGTGTGGTTGCAGGGCAAGCTAGTGATTGCAACAGCGCTTCCGCCTCAAGCAAACGCTCTCCACCAAAATCTGCAGGAATAGCAAGTATTGACTCATCAAGTAAAATAGCGGCACTTTGACCGTAAACACGGGTACTGGATACAAAAAATACATGCTTCAAGTTTGAATTGCTAAGTTGAGTAGCTAATACATGACGCAAGCCATCTACATAAGCCGCTTTGTATGCGGCATCCATCTGCGCCTCGGCCGCAACGCAGTAAACGAGTATTTCTGGCTGAATATCCCGTAGCGGCTTCAAAGTGCCTGGTTGCGTAACATCGGCCTGTATCACTAAAACGCCATCAATGATAACGGCGCTACGCCTAACGGCGATGGTTTGAAACCCTGATTGCACCAATTGTTGCGCTACGGCAGTACCTAGGTCGCCACAGCCTATGATTAAAACTTTAGTTTCAGCGCCACTAGCCATGCGATTGCAAATACTTTTCAGCTAAAAACAACGCAACAATGGTTTTACTATCGGTAATTTCACCATTTTTAATCATGGTTAAACAATCGACCAGGCTGACTTCAAAGGTTTCTAGAATTTCATCTTTATCACGTTGATGCGCGCCAGCAATTAACCCTGTGGCTAAATATGTATGAATCACCTCGTTAGAATAACCAATACATGGGTGCTGAATACCTAACTTTACCCAGTCCTTTGCAGTATAGCCAGTTTCCTCTAGTAGCTCACGCTGACCAGTGGTTAACACCTCTTCATTGGCGTCAACTTTACCTGCTGGCAGCTCAATAAATACCTGGTGTAGCGGATACCTGAATTGCCGCTCCAATACTACGTTTCCATTAGCAAGTATCGGCACAATCAGCACTGCGCCAGGATGCGTCACATAGTCACGATGACTGGTGTTACCGTTTGGCAGGCGGACTAAATCACGCTTAACGCTGAATATGCCATCAGCGGCAATTGTGTTTGAGCTGATACAGTGTTCGGTTAAATCCATTTGATTAAATCCATTCGACTAAATCTATAGTGGACTTCCATGAGATACTAGCCTGAAATTGTGCTCGGACTTGGTTAAGCTTAATGTTGAATGGCACTTAACGAAAAGTAAAGGTTACGATATTTTGCAAAAAACAGGTTTCGGAGTGACTGTGAATTACAAGGCTCTTTTCCACAATACTTTATATACAAAACCCGGAAAAGCAAACACTAGGAACAGGCATCCGGTGACGGCATAGAACTCCCAGCCTTGAGGTGAAACCTGCCCGAAAGTTGCACGCTCTGCATACCATGCCACAGCGCCAGCAGCAAAGTAAAGGACTAACAACTCAAGTAAACACCAACCAAAGTGCTTGCTTGCGGTCGACTGATGACGACTGTTCAACGGAATAATATAAAACAGTTTATTTGAAAACCAAGGTAAATTTGCCGCAAAAAAAATCAGTCCCAGTAACGCCCAGTTTGTCATTGATGCGCCCTAGCTCAAACTTTTAAAAATTGCATAGCCACACAAACTCATCAAGCCTTGCGGCATTAAACCTAACACCAGTAGCGCGCATGCATTCACACTTAACGTAACGCGCATATCAAACGGCGCTTGAATCGGATGCTGGTCAATTGGCTCATCGAAATACATGAGCTTAATGACGCGTAAATAGTAAAACGCGCCGATAACTGCCATCAGCACGGCGAACACAACCAACCATAAATAACCGGCTTGCAATGCCGCTTGCAGCACGGTGAATTTAGCATAAAAACCTAAGGTTGGCGGCACGCCAGCCATGCTAAACATCACAATCAGCATTAAGAATGCTATCCACGGGCTACGTTGATTCAAGCCTTTTAGATCATCGAGCTGCTCAGCCTCAAAGCCTTTGCGTGACAACAGTAGAATAATGCCAAAGCCGGCAAGCGTCATCAATACGTAGCTCACTATATAAAACAGTGCGGAGGCATAACCATTGATACTTGCACTCATTAAACCAAACAACACAAAACCTACGTGAGAAATAGTGGAGTACGCCAACATGCGTTTTAAATTGGTTTGTGCAATAGCTGTAACATTGCCGATAATAATAGACAGCACCGCCATAATCATCAACATTTGCTGCCAGTCAACCGCTAGTGTTGGCAATCCTTGTACTAGAATACGTATGATAAAAGCGAATGCTGCTAACTTTGGCACCGAGCTAATCAACATAGTAACAGCCGTTGGCGAGCCTTCGTAAACATCAGGCACCCACATTTGGAACGGTACTGCACCTAGCTTGAATGCCAAGCCCGCCACAACAAATACCAAGCCTAAGATCAAGACCGAATGTATGTTTGCGCCACCCATCAATGCATTGTTAATTTCAGTGATATTTAAACTACCAGTCATGCCATAGATCATGCTCATGCCGTACAGCAACATACCCGAGGCTAATGCGCCTAATACAAAGTACTTCATTGCAGCTTCGGTGGCGCGGGCATTGTCACGGTCAAGCGCTACCAATGCATACAAACTAAGTGATAACAACTCTAGGCCTATATACAGCGTTAGCATGCTTTGGCCAGATACCATGATCATCATACCAACCACTGAGAACAGCACTAGCGCATAAAACTCGCCACGGAACATGTTGCGCAATTGGATATATTGCCGCGTATAAATAAAAATCAACGACGTGCCCAAGTAAATCATGAGTTTCAACACATCAGCCATCGCGTCATCAACAAAGGCACCGGTGAAGCCATAACCTATGCTTGGCGTATGTGTGCTAAAAGTTATAAAGGCAGCGACCAGTAAAGCTAGCTGCGCTAAGGCGTAAATCGCAATACGGTTGGTTTGCTTTAAAAATAAATCTGCCAATAGAATGATCATCGCCATCGATAAAATAACGATTTCAGGCAAGGCAGTAATGAGGTCGTAACGTATATTTTCCATGACTTATAAACCTGCCGGCAATTTGCTTTGTGCTAAATGTGAAAGTAGTTGGGTGACCGTTGCATTAGTTACATCTGTCAGCGGCTGCGGATAAACACCTAGCGCCAACACTAATAATGCTAAGGTTGCCAGAATGAAAAATTCACGCTTGTTGATATCCTTAAGCGCAGCAACGCTAGGATTGGCTATTTCACCATAAAACACGCGCTTTACCATCCACAGGGTATAAGCCGCACCAAAAATAAGTGTGAGTGAGGCTAAGAAGGCGTACCAAAAATTCACTTGTATCGCGCCTAGTATCACCATGAACTCACCGACAAAACCAGAAGTGCCAGGCAAACCACTATTTGCCATCGCAAAAAATACAGCAAAGGCGGCAAACATAGGCATGGTATTGGCAACACCGCCGTAAGATTCAATCTGGCGGCTATGCATGCGGTCATACAACACACCAACTGCCAGGAACATGGCCGCTGATATAAAGCCATGCGACACCATTTGTACGATTGCACCTTCTAAACCCAAATTATTAAATAGGAAGAAGCCTAATGTCACAAAACCCATGTGGGAGATAGATGAATAAGCGATTAGCTTTTTCATGTCTTTTTGGGCCAGCGCCACCAACGCAATATACACAATTGCAATCAGCGACAAGGTAATCATAAAGCCTGATAAATAATGTGCCGCATCGGGTGCAATTGGCATGGCAAAGCGTAAGAAGCTGTAACCGCCTAATTTCAAAGCAATCGCCGCTAACACTACTGAACCACCTGTTGGCGCTTCTACGTGTGCATCTGGCAACCAGGTATGTACTGGCCACATCGGAATTTTTACTGCGAAAGCTGCAAAAAACGCTAAGAAAATCAACACTTGCACATTCAGTGGCATAGGATAGTTGTAGTAATCTACAATTTCAAAGCTACCTGTTTGATGATACAGATAGATAAATGCCACCAGCATGAGTAATGAGCCCAGCAGTGTATATAAAAAGAATTTAATCGTGGCATACACGCGGTTTGGTCCGCCCCAGATACCAATGACCAGAAACAATGGGATTAACATAGCCTCCCAAAATACGTAATATAAAATCGCATCTAGCGCACTAAACACGCCTATCATCAAACCGCTCATAATCAGGAATGATGCCATGTATTGCGCTACGCGTTTTTCAATGACTTCCCACGCGGCAATCACAACAATCACGGTGGTAAAGCTTGTCAGCAATATCAGTGGTACCGCTATGCCATCTGCACCTAAGTGATAGTTGATATTGAAAGACAATATCCACTGAAAGCCTTCTTGAAACTGAAAGCCGCCGTCAGCGACATTAAAGTGCGTATAAAGTGGAATCGTCACCAAAAAGCTGGCGACACTACCAGCCAAGGCTAACCACCGCGTAACATTGGGTTTGTTATCATTTGCGGTAAACAATACCAAGATGCCAGCCAAAATAGGCATCCAGATGGCAAAACTTAAAATATGCTGGGTAAAATATTCAACCATTTTCTTTTTATACTTTACTTAAAATTTGAGCGAGTAGAATGACAGCATAAAAAACACGCCGATAATCATCGCGAATGCGTAGTGATAGATAAGGCCAGATTGCAACTTACGCACAATCCCGGAGAGCTTGCCAATTAGATTTGCGGTGCCATTAACCAAAGTGCCATCAATGATTTTAACATCACCAATCAGCCATAGTTTATTGCCGATAAAGCGTGAGCCTGCGGCAAAAACGCGTTCATTGAAGCTATCAAAACCATATTTATTTTCTAAAATGTAGTTAATGGTAGCGAAACGCTTTTGAATTGCCGCTGGGATATCTGGGCGCTTCATGTAAAAAAACCAGGCTAAACCAACACCGGATGCTGCCAATGCAAACGGCAGAGTCATTAAGCCATGCAACGCCATGCCAGCGGCGGAGTGGAATATGGTATGCCAATGATGGGTAAGCTCATGCATTGCAGGATGTGCGCCTGCATCTACAAAAATAACCCCTTTAAAGAAATCACCATACAACATCGGTTCAATCGCAAAATAACCAATCAACAATGAAGGAATCGCCAATAAAATCAATGGCAATTTAATCACCCAGCCTGGCTCATGCGGATCATCCGATGGACTCAAGCCATGGTGGTGCTCTTCATCGTGGTGGGCGGCGCCGTGATGAGCATCATGCTTGACCTCTCTCCATTTTTCTTTGCCATGGAACACTAGGAAATACATGCGGAAACTATAAAATGCCGTGACAAACACCCCAGCAAGTACTGCAAAGTAGGCAAAACCACTACCGGTAATGGTTGAGAACTTCGCCGCCTCAATAATGCTATCTTTTGAATAAAAGCCAGAGAAAAATGGTGTGCCAATGAGTGCCAGCGAGCCGATGAGCGAGGTAATCCACGTCACAGGCATATATTTTTTAAGGTTACCCATATTACGGATATCTTGATCATGATGCATACCCATAATCACCGCACCCGCGCCTAAGAACAACAATGCTTTAAAAAAAGCGTGCGTCATCAGGTGAAATATAGCAACTGAATATGCCGACGCCCCTAAAGCCACGGTCATATAGCCCAATTGCGACAGTGTTGAGTAAGCGACTACGCGTTTAATATCGTTTTGAATAATACCCAAAAAGCCCATAAACAGCGCGGTAATACTACCGATAATCAATACGAAAGATAATGCAGTTGATGACAACTCAAACAGTGGCGACATACGTGCCACCATGAAAATACCGGCTGTTACCATGGTTGCCGCATGGATCAATGCTGAAATTGGTGTTGGACCTTCCATAGAATCAGGCAACCACACATGTAGCGGCACCTGTGCTGACTTACCCATCGCGCCTATAAATAACAGGATACATGTTACTGTCATCAGTGACCATGAAGCGTTACCAATCAAGTTGATTTTTGTATCTGCCATCTGTGGCGCCACTGAAAACACGGCGGCGTAATCTAGACTGCCAAAGTGGAACAATACCAAACCGATACCAAGCAAGAATCCAAAGTCACCCACGCGGTTGACTAAAAATGCTTTTAAATTTGCGTAAATCGCGGTTGGGCGTGTGTACCAAAAGCCAATCAACAGGTAAGAAACCAAACCTACGGCTTCCCAGCCAAAAAACAACTGCATAAAGTTGTTCGCCATCACCAGCATCAGCATAGAGAAGGTGAATAGTGAAATATAGCTAAAGAAGCGTGCATAACCTTTATCGTCGCGCATATAGCCGATGGTATAAATATGCACCATCAATGATACAAACGTCACTACCACCATCATCATGGCGCTAAGGCGATCAATCAAAAAGCCAATTTCAAACGAAAAGTTGCCGCTTTTTAACCATGAATACACGGTTTCATTATAAGGCGCACTTGTCATTGCATCTTTAAGCACATAAAGAGATAAGCCAAACGAGGCAGCAACACCCGCAATGGTCACAATGTGTGCGGCGGCACGCGGCAATTGTTTGCTAAATAAGCCAACAATAACGGCTGCGAACAAAGGCAGTAAGGGAATTGCCAAATAGATTTGCGGCATGGTCATGCTAATTACTTATCCTTTTAATGAAGCTAGATCGTCAACATTGATCGTGCGTAAGTTTCTAAACAACACTACCAATATCGCTAAACCAATTGCAGACTCAGCCGCCGCAACTGTCAAAATAAAAAACACAAACACTTGACCGGCAATATCATTTAAATAATGTGAAAAAGCGATGAAATTAAGATTGACCGCAAGCAACATCAGCTCTATTGCCATCAATAAAATAATGACGTTTTTGCGGTTTAAGAAAATACCAACCACACTAATCGCAAATAACAGCGACCCTAAAATCAGGTAATGCGATAACCCAACCATTATTTTGCCTCCTCAGCGCTTACTGGCGCTTCTGCATTCTCGATCACCGCATCCATCTTCACAATGCGCAGTCTGTCAGCTTTTTTAACCAACACTTGTTTTGCCGGGTCCATCGATTTACTCTCGCGGCGTTCACGCAAGGTTAATGCAATGGCTGCTACAATCGCCACTAGCAGCACCACTGATGCCAATTCAAAAGCCAATAAGTAATCGGAATAAAGCACTCGGCCTAATTCTGCCGTATTACTATAACCTGCTGGTTTTGCGGCAGGCGCTAACACTTTATCCACACCAAAATTACGCACACCGACAATCATCACCATTTCAACAGCCATCAAGCCACCCACTGGCAATGCCACTGGTAGCGCTTTCCAAAAGCCTTCGCGTAGCTTATCCAGATTAATGTCCAACATCATCACCACAAATAAGAACAGCACCATCACCGCACCTACATACACCAGCACCAAGGCAATGGCTAAAAACTCCGCCTGTAACAGCAACCAGATACCTGCTGCGGTAAAAAATGCCAACACCAGATACAAGGCGGCATAGACTGGGTTGCGAGTAGTAATCACACGCAACGCTGCTATC
The DNA here is from genome assembly GCA_041675545.1 of Methylotenera sp. GTDB lineage: Bacteria > Pseudomonadota > Gammaproteobacteria > Burkholderiales > Methylophilaceae > Methylotenera. The sequence goes on along the minus strand of JBAYTS010000006.1, from coordinate 46,678 downwards.
AGCAAAATAATTGCTAAGGTATAAAAAACAATGTCTTGAAAATGTAAGCCAAAAAATGTCATATTTTTAAATGGTTATCTGTTAAAAGTTGGCTATCTAAATGCTTTATCTTGCGCACGGTCAGCCGCAATTTGTTTTTCATGCTTATCGCCCACAGCCAACAACATTTCTTTGGTGTAAAGCAAATCACCGCGCACTTCGCCGTGATAATCAAACACGCGTGTTTCTACAATAGAATCCACTTGGCATGACTCTTCGCACATGCCGCAAAAAATGCATTTGGTTAAATCAATGTCATAACGTGTTGTGCGACGTGTGTTGTCTTCACGTTGTTCAGATTCAATAGTAATCGCCATTGCTGGGCACACCGCCTCACAGAGCTTACATGCAATACAACGCTCTTCACCATTTGGATAACGACGTAAGGCATGCAAACCACGAAAACGGTTTGATTGTGGTGTACTTTCTTCGGGGTATTGCACTGTAATTTTTGGCGAGAAAAAGTAGCGGCCTGTCAGCGCCATGCCTTTCAGCAGCTCCCACAGCATCAAACTGCCCAGTGTTTGTTTAATCGATTTAATCATGTTTTTAATTTACAAAATCTATTCGTAATAGCCTAATGAAATAAGTGCGCCCAAGGGGTTTGCATCATACCGCCTACAAACACAATCCAGACAATAGTAATGGGGATAAATATTTTCCAGCCTAGACGCATGATTTGATCATAACGGTAGCGTGGGAATGTTGCCCTGAACCATAAAAAGAAAAAGAGTAAGAAAGCAACTTTAGCCAGTAACCACAGGAAACTATCAGGAATAAATGGCACGGGAGATAGCCATCCGCCTAGGAACATTAAAGCAGCCAGCATCGATACTAAAATCATATTGGCATATTCAGCCAAAAAGAACACTGCAAATGCCATGCCAGAGTATTCAACGTGGAAGCCGGCTACAATTTCAGACTCACCTTCCGCCACGTCAAACGGCGCGCGGTTGGTTTCAGCGACGGCACTAATGAAGTAAACGATGAATAACGGGAACAGAGGCAAGAAATACCAATGCCAGAATCCGCCCGCCTGTCCCATCACAATTTTTCCCAAGTTCAAGCTATTTGCACACATCAGCACGCCGACCAAGGCAAAGCCCATGGCAATTTCATAAGACACGATTTGTGCTGCTGAACGCATGGCACCTAAAAATGCATATTTAGAGTTAGAGGCCCAGCCCGCGATGATTACACCATAAACCGCGACCGAGGTCATGGCTAGTATGTATAGCAACCCTGCGTCAATGTCTGCCAGCACCATATTCATATCAAATGGCACCACCGCCCACGCGGCAAAGGCAGGGGCGATAGCTAATACTGGCCCTAATAAAAACAAAGCCTTATTTGAAGCCGTGGGTAAAATGACTTCTTTAAATAACAGCTTGATACCATCAGCCAGTGGTTGCAATAAGCCAAAATAACCAACGCGATTAGGACCAATACGCACCTGCATATAGCCAATGACTTTACGTTCTGCCAAGGTTAGATATGCAACAGCGCCCATTAGCGGTGCAACAATGGCGACAATTTTAATCAATGTCCAGCCAGTGATTTCCACTGCCGGCCAATAACTACCAAATAGATTTGATAACCATTCCATCAGGCACGCGCTTCCGTAAGATTTATTTTATCGATTGAAGACTGTTGTGGGACGAACTTTTCAACTGTAATTTCACCCATCAAATCACCCAGACCTACAGTATCTTCATGTGCTGCAGCTACACGTACGCAACCTACAGCAACGTGCTCGTCGAGGCGAACAGTCAACACTGCACTGCCTTTATCTTGCTTTACCAATACTGTGTCGCCATCGATCAAGCCTAGCGCATCTAGCTGCTTACCACACATACGCGCCATAGGTTTGGTGTTGTATTTAGTTTTGTGTAGCGGTGGTGAGCGGCGCACAATTGGATCAGCTTGATATTGCGCAACTTCACCAATACGCTGCAGGCCATCATGCTTAATATTAACTTGAATTTCCACTAACTCTCTCAAGTTATTGTTCAAACTACGCCATACTACCGCCGAAGGTTTTTCACCTGCAAAAACCGCATCTTTGACCTGTTCGCTTGATTCATAATCAAAACCATCAAGCCCCAAAGTATTAGCCAATACGCGTAATACTTTCCATGCCGGACGACATTCACCAAGCGGTTTGACTGTAGCTGCAAAACTTTGCACACGGCCTTCCATGCTCATGAAAGTGCCGGAAGTCTCAGTAAATGGCGCAATTGGTAACAATATATCTGCATTATCCAAAGCTTGGGATTTATACGCTGTAAGCGCTACTACACACTCTGCTTTTTCCATAGCAACTTTTGCTAAAGCAGCATGTTGACAATCAAGTTCTGGCTCGACATTTAACAGTAAGTACGCTTTGCGAGGCACTTCCAGCATTGCACGTGCGTGCATACCGGTACTAGATGGCATCACACCCATTAAGTGCATACCAGTACTATTGGCTGCAGCGGGCAGAATACCGCCTTTAGCACCAGTAATACCGCCAATCGCCTCAGCCATACTGTACATTTCAGTAAAGCGCGGATCGCTTAATGCCATGTTCCCTAAGAAAATACCGACTTTTGGTGCGATCAAATCGTAGTCTTTACCATGACCGGCCAAGCTCTCAGCAATCGCCTGCGTATTTGGACGCACTTTGATATCATCCAATAATTTTGTGAGTGACGGTGGCAGACACAGTGACAAACGTTGCAAGCCTGACATGGCTTTTAGGATTTGTCCTAACACGTTCACCATGTCATTAGGACGAACAATGACTTTATGTGCAATATCCATCAATGGGTCGTTATCTAAAGGACTCACGACAGACAGCTCAGCACCGTTAGCCACCGCCCTGCGGAATCGTTGTGCCAGCAGAGGATGCTCATTACGCAAGTTAGAACCAATCACGATAATACGGTCTAGCTCTTCAATTTCATGAATATTGCAACCCATCCATGGCGTTCCCAGACGCTTACCATCTAACCTGAAGTCAGTTTGGCGCAAACGATAATCAACGTTGCCACAACCCAAGCCATTGGCTAGTTTTTTGGCTAAATAACCTTCTTCCATCGTGCTGTTTGGTGAGACCAAAACGCCCAATGATTCACTGCCATATTCATTAGTGATATCTTTTAACTGACCAGCTGCGAACTCCAGTGCTGTTTTCCAATCAGTCTCCACCCATTCGCCATTGTGTTTAATCATTGGCACTTTTAGGCGATCAGGGCTATTTAAACCTTCATAAGAGAAACGATCACGGTCTGACAGCCAACACTCGTTGATGCTCTCTTTTTCACGTGGCAATACGCGCATCACTTTGTTGTCTTTTACATGCACTTCAATGTGAGAGCCTAAGCTATCATGGGGCGCAATGCTTGGGCGACGGGTCAGCTCCCAGCTACGCGCTGAATACCTGAATGGCTTACTCGTTAATGCACCTACAGGGCATAAATCAATGATATTGCCAGATAGCTCTGAATTCACACTTTTATCTACATATGCAGTGATTTCGGCATGCTCGCCACGCCCAACCAACCCCAACTCCTGCATACCGCCAACTTCTTTTAAGAAGCGTACACATCGCGTACATTGAATACAACGCGTCATATCTGTACTGACTAACGGCCCGATATTTTTGTTGAATACCACACGCTTTTCTTCAGTATAGCGAGAGCCACTTACACCGTAAGCCACTGCAATATCCTGCAAATCGCATTCACCGCCCTGATCACAGATTGGGCAATCTAACGGATGATTGATTAACAAAAATTCCATCACACTTTGCTGCGCTTCAATCGCTGATTTAGAGCGCGTGAAAATCTTCATGCCATCGGCTACAGGCGTAGCACAAGCTGGTAATGGCTTATTGAACTTTTCAACTTGCACCAAACACATGCGGCAATTAGCTGCGACAGATAGTTTTGGATGGTAGCAAAAACGTGGGATCGAAATGCCGACTTTATCGGCCGCATCAATAATGGTGCTGCCGTGTTCGACTTCTACCAATTTGCCATCTATTTCTATATTTAACATTTACTTGCCATCCACCATTGATTTGCCATGCTGAATGTAATACTCAAACTCTGGCCTGAAATGCTTGATAAAACTCAACACTGGCGTTGCTGCTGCCTCACCTAATGCACAAATAGTACGTCCGGCAATGTTATTGCTAATGTCCGTCAACAAATCCAAATCTTCCATCTTGCCTTGACCTTTTACAATACGATCAATCACGCGATATACCCAGCCGGTGCCTTCTCGGCATGGCGTACATTGTCCACAGCTTTCTTCATAGAAGAAATAGGCTAAGCGATGCAGGGTTTTTACCATGCAGGTTGTATCATCCATCACAATCATGGAACCTGCACCAAGGCTTGATCTTGCCTTACTCAAACCCTCGTAATCCATGGTAGCGCCAACAATCGCTGACGCCGGCATTACCGCAGTAGAAGGGCCACCTGGAATGACCGCTTTTAACTGGCGACCTTTCCAAATGCCTCCAGCCATGGTTAACAATTCAGTAAATGGTGTACCCATTCTTACTTCATAATTACCTGGCTTTTCTACATGCCCAGAAACAGAAAATAACTTGCTACCGCCTGAATTTGGCACACCTAAATCCGCAAAGGCTTGTCCGCCATTTTGCATAATCCATGGAATGCTAGTGTAACTTTCAGTGTTGTTTACGTTAGTTGGTTTACCAAACACACCATAACTTGCCGGGAATGGTGGCTTAAAGCGTGGCTGACCTTTTTTACCTTCGATTGATTCGATTAGTGCGGTTTCTTCACCACAGATATAGGCACCGTAGCCATGCACCGCATACAAATCAAAACTGAAATTGGTACCGAAAAGATTCTCACCTATATAACCTGCCGCCCTTGCCTCGTGAAGAGCCGCTTCGAACGTTTCATAATCTTGCCAAATCTCACCATGAATATAGTTATACCCGACACGCGCACCTAACGTATACGCAGCAATCGCCATACCTTCAATCAACTGATGCGGGTTGTAGCGAATAATGTCACGGTCTTTAAATGTACCGGGCTCACCTTCATCGGTATTGCAAACTAAATATTTAACGCCATCAAAATAGCGTGGCATGAAGCTCCATTTGAGACCTGTAGGGAAACCTGCGCCGCCTCGACCACGCAAACCAGAGTTTTTCACCTCAGTAATAATATCGGTTGCTTTAACTTTTTCTGTGACAATACGTTTTAACGATGCATAGCCGCCTAACTTCAGGTAAGTTTCTAATGAGGCTGGATTTTTTTCAGTTAAGGTACGCAACGTTACTAAAGTTTGACCTGTGAGATCCGTCATCACCACAGGTTTTTGAATCGCTGATTTTCTAGAAGAGACCATTACTTAAGTCCCTCCAAGATTGCATCTACTTTTTCAATAGTGAGAAACTCATGCATTTCGGTATTATTGACATGCATCAACGGCGCCCCACCACAACAGCCCATGCACTCACCTTCTTTAAGGCAGAACTTTCCATCCGGGGTGATTTCATTAAACCCAACACCAAGTTTATGTTGTAGGTGACTTACAATCTCATCAGAGCCGCGTAGCATGCATGAAATATTAGTACACACCGTAACCTTGTACTTGCCTACAGGACTTAAGTCGTACATGTTATAAAAAGTAGCCACTTCCATGGCTGCAATTTCCGGCATACCTAAATACTGCGCGACTTCTGTGATACTTTCTTTTGAAAGCCAGCCACGTTCGGTTTGCACGATACGCAGCGCACTCATCACAGCAGCCTGCCGCTGATCAACCGGATACTTAGTCAGCTCATAATTTATTTTAGTTATTGCTTCTGGACTTAACATACTTATTTATTCCTACTCCGAGGAGCGAGTATTTCAGCCTCAGTCGAGGCGTGAGTGCTTGAGCCACCGGAATGTACTGAAGTACATGAGGATGACGAAAGTGCAAACAACAATGGATGAGGGTGAAAGACGCTGCTCATCGGTCGATTTCTCCGAAAACAATGTCCTGCGTACCAATAATCGCTACCAAATCAGCGATCATATGACCCCTAGTCATTTCATCTAATGCAGCCAGATGCGGAAAACCCGGCGCACGAATTTTAAGGCGGTAAGGTTTATTGGCGCCATCTGAAACCATATAAATACCAAACTCACCTTTTGGATGCTCTACAGCAGCATAGGCCTCACCAGCCGGCACATGGAAGCCTTCGGTAAACAACTTGAAGTGGTGAATCATGTCTTCCATATTGGTTTTCATGTTTTCACGACCAGGTGGCGCAACTTTGTTATCAGCCGTAATCACCGGACCTGGATTTTTACGCAACCAATCTACACATTGCTTGATGATGCGATTAGATTGCCTAAACTCTTCCATACGCACCAAGTAGCGGTCGTAGCAGTCGCCATTTACGCCGACTGGAATATCAAAGTCTAAATCAGCATACACTTCATACGGTTGCTTTTTACGTAAATCCCACTCAATGCCTGAGCCACGTAACATCGGGCCCGTCATGCCGAGTGCCAATGCACGCTCTGGGCTCACCACACCCACACCAACCGTACGCTGCTTCCAGATACGGTTATCTGTCAGCAATGTTTCATACTCGTCGATATAAGTAGGGAAGCGATTAGTAAAGTCTTCAATGAAGTCCAACAATGAACCTTGACGATTTTCATTTTGCGCTTTAACCGTTTTAGCATTACGCAACGGTGATACTGCATATTGCGGCATGATATTTGGCAAATCACGATACACACCACCTGGACGGTAATAAGCTGCGTGCATACGCGCACCTGAAACTGCCTCATATACGTCGAACAAATCTTCACGCTCACGGAAAGCGTATAAAAACACGGTCATCGCACCTACATCTAGCGCATGTGCACCTAGCCATAATAAGTGATTAAGCACGCGCGTAATTTCATCAAACATCACGCGGATATATTGCGCGCGTACAGGCACATCAATGCCAATCATTTTTTCAATCGCCATCACGTACGCATGCTCGTTAGACATCATAGATACGTAATCCAATCTATCCATATATGGGATAGATTGCAGATAAGTGCGATTTTCAGCTAACTTTTCAGTACCGCGATGTAGCAAACCAATGTGTGGGTCAGCTCGTTGAATAACTTCACCATCCAACTCCAGCACCAAACGCAAAACACCATGCGCGGCAGGATGTTGCGGGCCGAAGTTCATGGTGTAGTTTCTAATTTCAGCCATGGTGAGCCCCTTCATTACGGACAACTCTCGGCACATTATTACGTAACTCAATTGATACCGGCTGATAAATCACGCGTTGCTGTTCTGGGTCATAACGCATTTCAACGTTACCTATCATCGGGAAATCTTTACGGAAAGGATGACCTACAAAGCCGTAGTCGGTCAATAAGCGGCGTAAATCTGGGTGATTTTCAAACATAATGCCATATAAATCGAAGGCCTCACGCTCAAACCAATTTGCTACTGGCCACAAATCAACCAAGGTTGGTAAAACTGGAAAGTCTTCATCAATTGCAAACACGCGCAAGCGCACACGCTGATTTAATGACACCGATAAAAAGTGGTTAACCACAGCATAACGCAAACCGTCATAGCCAGCTTCACCATACGCTTGATAATCCACGCCGCACAGATCAATCAACTGCTCAAATTTCAAGCCAGCGTCATCGCGTAACAACTGACATACAGCAAGGTAATCTTGCGCACTACATTCAACGGTCACTTCGCCCAATGCAACAATCTGCTTGGTGATTTTTTTGCCCAGCACGGCCTGCAAAGTTGCTGATAGCTGATCTAATTTGGCTGACATATATTTAACTTACCGGGCTATTGTATTAGTACGTTTAATTTTATTTTGAAGCTGAATAATACCGTATAGCAAGGCCTCGGCGGTCGGCGGGCAACCTGGCACATAAACATCAACCGGCACAATGCGATCACAACCGCGTACTACTGCATAAGAATAATGATAGTAACCGCCACCATTCGCACACGACCCCATTGAAATCACCCAGCGCGGCTCAGCCATCTGGTCATATACTTTACGTAATGCCGGCGCCATTTTATTCACCAAGGTACCCGCGACTATCATCACATCCGACTGGCGGGGACTTGGGCGAAACACGATACCAAAACGGTCCAGGTCATAGCGCGAAGCACCCGCATGCATCATTTCCACCGCACAGCAGGCAAGCCCAAAGGTCATTGGCCATAATGAGCCGGTGCGGGTGTAGTTAATCACCGTATCCAGCGTGGTCGTCACAAAACCTTTTTCTAAAATACCTTCAATACTCATGACTGAATCAACCCCATTACCATCAATCCCATTCTAAGGCGCCCTTCATCCACTCGTAGATAAAGCCAATCACAAGTACACCCAAAAACACCATCATAGCAAGAAAACCAAACAGGCCAATTTCTTGCAACACCACCGCCCACGGGAATAAAAACGCGATTTCTAAATCAAAAAGAATAAATAGAATAGCAACCAAGTAATAGCGCACATCAAATTTCATGCGCGCATCTTCAAACGCTTCAAATCCACATTCATAGGGGGAGTTTTTTGCAAAATCAGGTTTACTAGGGGAAACCAATTTAGATAAAACAAGCGGACCAACGCCAACAGCCAACCCAACCAGGATAAACAATAATATTGGAAAATAGTTTTCTAGCACCGACCAGCCCCAGACTGAAATATGGTAAACAGCATTCAATAAACTTAAAACAACACCTACTCTTATATGCTTTTATTATGCTACCGCGACAAACACAAGCCACCAAACACTTGATCCACGTTCACCTTGCAACAAAAACGCTATAAAATACAACAACTTACATTAAACTTGGTGCCGACGGAGAGACTCGAACTCTCACGACCTTAGTCACAACCACCTCAAGGTTGCGTGTCTACCAATTCCACCACGACGGCATTTTGTTGAGTTTAAACTCAAACACAATTAACTATTTTGGCACAACCTCTGCTGCCGGCGCCTCTACTTTTGCAGGGTCAGCAACCGTTTGACTTGATTGAGCAGCATGCGCTTTTACCACGCTACCGCCACCCGCTTTGTCACTTGCCATATAGGCCAGCGTTAAGCTGGTTGTAAAGAAAATCAATACAAAAAATGCTGTGGCATGACTCATAAAATTTGACGATCCAGACACCCCAAACAGACTGCCAGACGCACCACTACCAAATGACGCACCCATGTCGGCGCCCTTACCATGCTGCAAAAGTACCAAGCCAATCACACCGAGTGCAGCCAATACATGAATTACTAATACTAATTTTTCCATTTTCAACCTTTTACGCTTAACTTTTACAGCTAGCTTTACACTTCACTTAAATTTTCTGGAGTACGTTAAGTCTCGTCTTACGAGATTACAACCTAAAAAAGCAACAACTTTTAGGTTGCCGCACGGCAGATTCCGTCAAACTCACTAGCACTTAGAGAGCACTTGCCGACTAACCCGCCATCAATATCTTGCATAGCGAATAATTGTACCGCATTTTGCGGGTTTACGCTCCCCCCATAGAGGATTTTCAAGCTTGCTGCAGCTTCTTTATCGGCACAGGCGATTCTGCCTCGAATAAATTCATGCATACTTTGCGCTTGCTCAGCACTTGCCGCCAAACCCGAGCCAATTGCCCAAATTGGCTCATAAGAAACCACCGTGTTGGCAAAAATGTCCGCGCCATACATGTTAATTATTGTGTCAATCTGTTTGGCTACCACCATTTCCATCACACCCGCTTCGCGCTCTATCAGCGTTTCACCCACGCATAAGATTGGTGTCAAGCCATGAATTTTGGCCTGCATGAATTTAGTCGCAATGTTCTCATCAGACTCGCAATAAGCGGTTGCACGTTCAGAGTGCCCAATAATCACATAAGTTGCACAAAAATCCTTTAACATGCTCGCGCTCACCTCACCGGTAAAAGCGCCTACAGCGTCTTTACTTAAATTTTGCGCGCCCCATGCAATAGTAGTGTTTTGTAAAATCGACTGAACTTGAGCCAGATACGGGTAAGGCACACAAACTACAACATCGGTATTTTTTAACGGGGTTAATTTTTGAATGTATGCCTCTAAAAGCTGTTGATTCGAGGCCAAGTTACCATGCATCTTCCAATTGGCTACAACTAATTTTCGTGGCATGTGAACCCTAAAATTTACAATAAATTTGTTTTACGAACGTTGTTTATCAACGTTTCCAAAAACAGCGCCATTCTAGCTTTTATGCGCCATTGCAGTCAATTCAAGACGTTAGCTTTATTTAATCTGACTTATTGAGCCGATTGAGAACATTGCGCACTTCTAACGCCACCTCGGAAGCGGTCACACCAATGGGGCCAAGACCTTTTTCGAGTAAGGCATCAGCGGCAGCACCATGCACATAAACGCCAAGCTTAGCAGCATCTGTCGCACTCAAGCCCTGTGCGATTAAGCTCGCAACAATGCCACTCAGCACATCGCCTGTGCCACCGGTTGCCAATGCCGGGTTACCCGTTGTGTTAACGAAATAGCTGCCATCGTAATGAGCACAAACTGTGCCGGCACCTTTTAGCACGCAGACCGCATGAAGCTTTTGTGATAATTTCAGTGCACAATCGATACGATTTTGTTGGATATATTCCGCGCTACTAGCAAGCAATCTAGCCGCCTCACCTGCATGTGGCGTAATGACGGTTGCTACTTGCCTATTTTTAACCTGATTGAACAAATGCGGATATATAGCGATTAAATTCAACGCATCAGCATCCAGCAATAGTGGAAGTTGCTGCGCCAACCAATACGCTAACAGCTCAATTGCCTCATTTGACTGACCTAAACCTGGCCCGATTACTACGCAATTTAATTGATCTAGCTGCATGAGTGCCGCTGATGAGCGCATCATTACTTCCGGGTAGAGCGCATCAACAGCCGGCGCGTTTTTGCTTAACGCTGCAGCATAGACGCGCCCTGTACCGCTCAGCAACGCTGCCCGAGCCGCCAACAGCAGCGCGCCCACCATGCTTTCATCGCCACCAATTACAGCAACACTACCGGACGACCCTTTATGAGCGTCTGGCTTGCGTGGTGGCAAAGCTGGTTGAAACATACTTTCAACCAGCAAATGAGGGCCAGTTTTTATCGTGTTGTTAATAATCGACTCCTGCTATCACAACCATGTTAGTTAGCCACATAACGTAAATTTAATTGCACTTTCTGTGCACCATTATAGTTATTGGTTTGCAATTGATACGCCGCTTGAATGCGGCTATCCAATAAATCAGTTTGATTAAAATAAATAGCATCTATCACTGGCGACGATTGCGATGATATTGGCTTTAAGCTGAGCTTTAAGTGTTTTTCACCTAATATGCGCTGACTGATGACTTCAAACGCATCATAAAACAGTGGCGGCGCAAAACCCTGCCCCCACACTTGATTCTCTAACATTTGAGCGGCTTGAAACGTCATATCATTCACGCTGAGATTACCGTCAACTTCTAATAGAGATTCTAAATCGGCTTCTGTAATCAAACTTTTGACGACAATTTCAAAACTCAGCTTAAATAGATTAAAGTCTTCAAGCTTGATAGTAAGGCCCGCAGCCATGGCGTGGCCGCCAAACTTAACAATCAAATCCGGCTGATGTTTACTTAATAAATCTAGCGCATCTCGCAAGTGCAGGCCGGCAATTGAACGTCCTGAACCTTTAAGCAATCCATCACCCGCATCGGCAAAGGCAATAACAGGGCGATGATGACGCTCTTTGATGCGCGAGGCTAAAATACCGATCACGCCTTGATGCCAATCAGGCTGATATAGGCTAATGGAGTATTGATGCGCGATTTGAATCTCTTCAAGCGAGATATTGGCGCTGTCTTGCATATCGGCTTCAATACTGCGACGCTGCACATTTAAATCGTGTAATTGCTGCGCAATTTGCACCGCTTGTGATTCTGTTTCTGCCAGCAAGCACTGTATGCCTAATGTCATGTCATCCAGGCGACCAGCCGCATTTAACCTTGGTCCAACGTAAAAGCCTAAGTCTTGCGCGCTGGCCGTTGCAGGCGCGCGCGCGGCGATTTTTAGCAGCGCGGTAACGCCATGGCTGCAAGCTCCCGCACGAATTCTGCGCAACCCTTGTTCCACCAGAATGCGGTTATTTTCATCTAGCTTGACTAAGTCCGCCACCGTACCCAGCGCGACTAAATCCAGCAGTTCGGTTAGATTTGGCTCTGTTTTTTGTACGAAAGCGCCACGCTCGCGTAGTTCTGCACGCAAACCAAGCAGGCAGTAAAACATGACGCCTACCCCAGCTAAATGCTTGCTGGCAAAAGTGCAGCCATGTTGATTAGGGTTAATAATGCAAGCGGCTTGCGGAGTTTCTAGCCCTGGCAGGTGATGGTCGGTAATCAGCACTTGTATGCCAAGCACATTGGCGGCTTGCACACCATCCACGCTGGCAATGCCGTTATCAACGGTAATAATGACGTCGGGCTTTTGCAAAGCGGCCAACGCTACAATTTCCGGCGTTAAACCATAGCCGTATTCAAAGCGATTAGGCACTAAAAACCCGACATTGGCGCCCAATACCTGCAGGCCTTTAACCGCGACAGCAGTCGCCGTCGCGCCATCTGCGTCGTAATCACCAATCACTAGTAGCTTTTTATTGGCGGCAATAGCATCTGCCAATAATTTAGCCATGGCTTGATTATGCGTGAGGCTTTGCGGTGGCAACAGACTGCTTAAATTGGTACTCATCTGGCTCACATCTACCACGCCACGCGCTGCAAACAAACGCGACATCAACGGCGACACCCCCGCGGTCTGCAAAACCTGGGTCACCTCTGCTGAAACTTGACGCTGTACGATTGAAGTCATTTGAATTAAAAATTTACACTAAAAAATGCATCACGGGTTTTAACTTGCGCCAAAATTTGTAATGGTCTAAGGATGTTATGGTTAAAACTAATGTTCTTTCGTAACAGCCTAAATTCAAATTAAGCGCTTTAATTTTTTTTGTTTTTAATGCATTCAATAATACCTGAAAACTAGCATCGTCTAGCGATTGCTCGTGGGTCAACTGTAAATGCACATGCTGCCGTGACGCTGAACTTTGTATGACATCATCCAAGCGTGGTGCCATTACTTGACTGTTCAAATCAGACCATTGCGCCAAGCCTAGATAAAAAGGACTGCTAGCTACCATTAAATCAACATCATGCTGCGGCTTTACACTCAGCGGCATGATGCCGCCGCCGGAGAGCCAAAGGCTATTAATAACGGGGGCGCCGGCGAGCTCTCTTGCCGCATTTGCTGGGTGCGTAAACAACAACATTTGCGCTTCATTCAAATAAGCGCGCCACTTGGCTGACATATCGCCTTGTGGCATAAAGTGATAACTGTTTTTACCTATAGCGATACTTGGTAAGCTGGTTTTAATTTGCGGCACGTTATTTAAACGCAAATACCAAGCGCCGGAGTTACCAATAAAAAAAGTTAAGCCCTCTGCATCGAAATGCTGATTTAGGCTGGCAACGATATTTTCGGCATGTTCAGGCTCAACCCGCATGGGCAGTGGCTCACTCAAGCTAAAGCTATCACGTTGCATGGTTAAATGCACAGGGTCAGCTCGCAACCAAAAGGCATTGCCAACCTCCAAACCATCAGCACTGGCGGCAATTGTCGCTATTGGGTAATCTTGCGCTGGCTTTAATCCATATTGATTACATACTAAGGCTTCTAGCGGAATATCCAGCCATGTGATCTTGGCTTTGCTCAACAGGTAAGCGAATGCGCTTGTCTGCTGCAAGGCTGATAATTTGCTGGTTACTTCACAATCTACTGTTAGTTTCACGCGATTGATTTTTTATAATGAGAGTTGCTTCAATTTTACTGGTAAGCCAAGGTGCTAGGGCGTATTTAATAAAAAATAAGTAATAAAAAACCTGGTAGCATTTTCATGGCTACCAGGTTCTGTTGCTTGAACAATAGCGGTTTAACTAAAACCGTGCTTAATAATAACGGCGCGAATCTTCATGACCTCTATTATCCCAATCGCGTTGCTTACCGTGGCCGCGATAGCTATTGCCGCGACCATTGTCCCACCTGTCATTGTCATAACGGGCTGGCGCGATATAACTGATTTGCGACACGACGCGGCTATTGGGCGCGACCGCCACGTTCACATCAATATAGCGTCCAGGATGGTTGCTGGTCACCGTGTTGTAGGTTCTGCCGTTGTATTCATAAGTCACAAAGTAACCTGAATTCACTGTTTGCCAGTTATCCACCTGATAGCAGCTTTGCACTGGCACGCTACGCGTTGTCACTACACTATTTCGACCACTGCCGATCCGGTCACCTGCAATGGCGCCAACACCGGCACCTACGGCCGCAGCGGCAATTCGACCATTACCACGACCAATGGTATTCCCCAGCAAACCGCCGGCAATGCCACCAATCACGGCACCCGCAATTGAGTGGTCGCCACCATTGCTATAGCTTTGTTGCTGGTATTCCGTGCGACATTCCTGGCGCGGCATATTTACACGTTCAGTTTGCGGGGTCACTGAAAGCACACGTGCAGTGTCAGTATATTGATCATCCGCCATCGCTGGTGTTGCAAATACGGCCGCTACCAGCGCAGGAACTAACATCGTTACACGCATACTATTGACAGCATTCAACTTAAAATTACGCATTTCACTTCTCCATTATTTCTCAAATTTATTAAGTCACGTACCTAGCTAATGATTGATTTTTATATTCAATTTCTGCTTTATTGTTTTGCAGATGGTCATTCAACGCGACAACTTACAATTAAGATTACCAATAGTTGTTACTAAGTTGTAACTCATGATTTTCATGAAATGAACTTAATCCGCCTAAAAGTGCCTTATTTGGGTGAGTGTTGACTATGTGACGTACGGTTATGGTGTGTTTACCATTGACGCAAATAATGGATGAAATTGCACAACCATAAAGCAGATTTTGGAGAATCATCATGAACAAAGTAAAAAACTTAATTCTGCTAACTAGCATTGCCTTGGTCTTTGCCAGCAATGTATTTGCAGGAGAATTTGGAGACCATTGTACCAATAGTTTGTCAAAAGGCATGTTAATTAAAACAAAATGCGAGGTTAACGAATTATACAAAGGCAAAACTTATTGCTTTAGCAACCACACCGCCCGCAAGTCGTTTTTGCTTGACCCACAAGGCGCTGTTAATAAAGCCACCGCATTTTACGCAAAAAATGCCGAGCCAGAGCGTACAAAAATCAGCCAAGCAGATGCTTTAAAACAAATCAACAGCAAAACTTGTGATTTAAGCAACAAAGATGCGGGGTACTTAATCTTTAATGGCATGGATTTAAGCCACTGCAATATGAAAAATGTAAGCTTTTTTGGTGCAGAACTGATGGGGGCAAAGTTGGCAGGGGCAAATTTACAAGGTGCCTATCTAAACTTGGCACGGCTTGAAAATGCTAACTTAAGCGGGGCAAATCTAACTGACGCCACAATTTTTCAGGCTATTTTTGATAAAACCAATTTCCAAGGAGCAAATCTTACCAACGCCCGCATGATTGGCACCCTTGGCAATGTAAACATGAGCAACGCTACTGTTGTTAAAGGTCGTTTTGGTTTGGATATTGGCAACCAGCCCATGGGAGCGATGCGTTTTGATGCCATAGGTGGCAAATTTTCAAACACTAACTTTGAAGGCTCTGACATCAATCGTGCAAATTTAAGATTTGCTGATTTAAGAAACGCAAACTTGCGCAACACTAATTTATTTCGCGCTGACTTCAGCAAAGCCAACTTAACTGGCGCGGATATTACCGGCGCCAATATGGAGGAATCTGTTTTAGACGATACCATTATGACCGATGTAAAAGGTCTGGAGGCCATCAAAGGTTATGATATGGCAAAAGGTAAATGTAAAGACTGTGCAATCGTTGCCAAGTAAAACAAACCAGCTTCAGAAGATGTGATGACTAATGCAGCCACCGGTTGCAAACTCTGTTTGTAGACCAATATTACGCTCAAAAACGCAACTCTAAAAATATCCTGATCAAGAAATTGCACAATGCTTAATAAATTTAAGCATCGTGCGTATCATCACCCTCCACTACTAAATCTGGAATGTGATTAAAAGCAATGCGCATAGGGGCATCTTTAAGCGCTTGATGTGCCCCGCCAAAATAAATGGTGTTTTTACCAAACTTTAAATTTAGTGTATCAATCGCTTTATTTAATTTCTTTTCATTTTCAAGCGGCTCGATTTGGAATAAATCGCGCGCCACTTCATCTGCCGTTACCAAACCGGACAAAGACACCCCAACCGCATAAGGTTCAGCTTTTATTTGTGGATAATGCTGCATAAAAGTTTCTAACGCTTCAATTAAACGCAAAGTATTATCTGTGGGTGAAACCGCGCTTTCCATCTGCCAGCTAGGCAGGTTTCTAAACTTAACTTTTACGCTGACTCTTGAAGCAAGTAAATCATAGCTGCGCATCCGCATGCAGGCTTTTTGTAGCAAGCGATGTAACACCGCCTTTGCGCCAGCCTCATTGCGCTGTTCTGGTGGCAGCACATGCGAGTGCCCCAAACTACTACGCGCATTTTTCACGTAATAAGGTTCCAAGCCGCGCAGTTTGTCATACATGCGCCCACCTTCAATACTGCCCCAAGCCGTTTGTAACTGTTGCCGGTTGGCCACATACAACTGCTCAACCGTAGTGATTTTGTAGCGATTCAAACGCGCTTCCATCTGCTTGCCAATACCGTTTAAATCGCGCAGCTTCAACCCGAACAATCGTTGTGGCAACTCATGCGGCGCTATCAGCACACAGCCATCTGGCTTTTGCATATTAGACGCCACTTTGGCTAAAAACGTATTGGGGGCGATGCCGATAGAACAACGGATATAATCGAATTGTGCGTTGATTTTATGCTTTATGTTGGCGGCAAGTTTCAGCGAATTTTCTGGCAGTTGCTGGCTACCGGTGAGCTTACATACCATTTCGTCAATCGAAAGCACTTTTTCTACATGTGTGCAGCTTTCAACGATTTCTATTAGCTTGTGATGAAATGTCACATAAACAGGTGGCCGCGCTTCTACAAAAATCATGCCCGGGCATAGCTTGCGGGCTTCGCTGACCAAGGTGCCGGTTTTAATACCAAAAGCTTTCGCCTCATAACTTGCCGCGATACAGCAAGTCGTTTCTGCCATTACAGCAAGTACGCCAATTGGCTTGCCACGCAACTCTGGCAACAACTGTTGCTCTACTGAAGCAAAGTAGGAATTAAAATCAACATAAAGTGCATTTAAACGCATACTGCAATTGTAATGTTTACTAGAAATAACTGACTAACGATAGAATAAAATTTTTAAGGAAAATAAAATGAGCAACGAACAAATTGCGATTTTTGCCGGCGGCTGTTTCTGGTGTACAGAACCCGTATTTAGCCAGCTAAAAGGTGTGAGCAAAGTAGTGTCCGGCTACATTGGCGGCCACACGCAGAACCCCACTTACAAAACTATTTGCAATGGTGACACGGGGCATGCCGAGGCGATTCAAATTACTTTTGATGCCGACAAAATTAGTTTTGAGACATTACTGGAGATATTTTTTGTGTCACACGACCCAACCACGCCAAACCGTCAGGGCAACGACGTTGGCACACAATATCGCTCTGCTGTATTTTGCCAAAATGGCACTCAGCGAGATGCGGTAAAAAAAATGATTGCTAAATTTAATGCGGCTAATGTATTTAACGCACCAATTGTGACGCAAATCAATGGGGCGGAGACGTTTTACCCAGCTGAAGATTATCACCAGTATTATTTTGCTAACAATCCTAATCAACCTTATTGTTTGGCGGTGGCGGCCCCTAAAGCGGCTAAGATTCGGGCTAAATACGCGGCTTTGATTAAATAAGATGGGGGCAACTTTAGCCGCCATTCTGACTTTTCACATACGAATAATGTGCTTTAGCACATATATTCTACGGGGATGCCAAGCACTGGTACGCCAGAATGGCGGCATGTTAAGTTTTACTAGTCAGCCATTGCCTGCGCCAAAAAATCATAATCATCACAAGTGCAATACCCACCATCAAGCCCATTGCCCACCAAAAACCATCTTTGTCAGCTAGCCAAGGCATTTCATGAAAATTCATACCAAAAATACCTGCTATTAAGGTTGCTGGCATAAACAGCATGGCAACTACCGTTAATGCACGCACTTCTAAATTCACGCGCTGACTCACGCTCGCCATGTAAATATCCATCATGCCACTTAAACTATCGCGAATTGACTCCAGCGACTCAATAAAATTAACCGTGTGATCGTAAATATCGCGCAAATACGGTGTAGTAGCTGGGGTAAAAAAGTCATTGTCATTACGCGTTAAACTGTTAATCACCTCACGTAGCGGCCATACAGCGCGACGCAACTCTATGCTCACGTGTTTTAGCTGATGGATGCTATGCAGCTCAGTACTGGTTGGCTTATGCAACAACACCTCTTCAAGCGCTTCACTTTCATCGCCTACATCCTCAAGCACCTTAAAGTATTGGTCAACAATATTATCTAATAGTGAATAGGCTAAGTAATCAACCCCTAGCTCGCAAATGTGTGCATGCAACCCGCGCAGACGTTGACGCACCGGCTCAAAAATACCGGTTGAACGCTCTTGAAACGTCAGCAAAAAATCACGTCCTAACACCATGCTAATCTGCTCAGAACTCACAGACATCGTGTCTTTTTCATAATTAAAACTACGGGTCTCAATAAACAGGTAGTCGTCAAACTCATCAAGTTTTGGGCGTTGCTCGGTATTAAGAATATCTTCTTGCACCAAGGGGTGCAAATGAAACAAATCACCCACTAACTTAATCAGCGCGGCATCATTGACGCCGTGAATATTCAGCCAAACTTTCTTATGTGTGTTTTTATAGTTTTCCAGGCTAAATGAAGCCAGTTCAACGCTGGTTAACACACGCTCGTTCATATCAACCGCATCATATTCAATCAAACTGATGATTGGTTTTTCCAGCTTGACTTCGCCTATATGCACTAGCGAGCCAGGCGGCATGCCGATTTTTTTGAAATGACGTTTTTTATGTTTACTCATGGGTATTATGATAACTTATTCTGCACGCAATGCTTCAATCGGATCTAACCTTGCAGCGCTTCTTGCGGGCAACACCCCTGCCAGCAAACCAATCATTGCGGACATCAGTAATGCCCCAACAGCAAAGCTCCATGGCGTATGCACCGGAAATGTCGGCACCAACAAACTGATTAACTGCGCTAACCCTACGCCCAACAACAAACCTAATACACCGCCTAGCGCCGCGAGTATGATGGATTCACTCAAAAACAAGCCAAGCACAGTGCTGCGACGCGCGCCCAGCGCCACCAGCAGGCCAATTTCATTAGTGCGTTCTGTCACTGAAATCGTCATAATAGTGACAATACCCACCGCACCTACCAGTAGCGATATACCGCCTAATGCGCCCACTGCCATGGTTAAAATATTAAGTATGTTGGATAACGTTTTCAGCATGTCTTCTTGCGTGGTAACGGTAAAGTCTTCATGTCCATGTCGCAATGCAAGCTGCTTTTTAACAGCGTTAGCCACAGTAGCTGATGATGTGCCTTCCGCATACATCACGTGAATCTCCATTAGTCCTTCGCGATTGTAAAGTTCCAAGGCGCGTTGCGCGGGGATAAATGCCGTATCATCCAGATCAATACCCAGAAACTGACCTTTTGGCGCCATCACACCAATCACACGAAAATGCAGCCCGCCAATACGCACGCGTGCGCCTAATGGATTGGTTGTACCAAATAGCTCATTGCGCAACTTGCTGCCTAGCACCACAAACGCACGTGAGCTACCAGCACCTTCACGCGGCAAAAAGCTGCCAATTCTCACTTTGGAACTAAATACGCGGGTAAAGTCTGCATCCACGCCATAAATAGTGGTGCGCCGCAGGCGTCCATTACCTTCCACTTCTGAGTTACCCCATACCGTTGGCGTTGAGCCTGTCACCTGCGGTAATTGCTTGAGTGACTGGGCATCCTCCATCGTCAGCAACCGCGCCGTGGTCGGAATACCAGTAGGTGGTTGCCCGCCGGTTTTCACCTTACCAGGCGCAACAGCAATCACATTAGTGCCAAATTGTGTGAACTCTGCTAGTACGAAACGATGCACGCCCTCGCCAATGGATGTCAGCAAAATAACGGCGGCAATACCCACGGCAATACCAAGCAGCGTTAAGAAACTGCGCATGCGGTGTGAGGTGATAGCTTGCAGGGCGAAGCGGGTAGAGTCGGCGATCAGCATAGCTACCTCTTAGACAAGGCCTGTATCGGGTCAAGCTGTGCGGCCCGGCGCGCCGGCATAACGCCAAAAACCAAACCCGAAACCAGCGCCGTACCCAACCCTGCCAGCACCGCCCATAGTGGTGGATAGGCCGGAAAAGCTGGATAAAGGTACCGTAAGAAAGCAGCGCCCAAGTAACCTAAACCAACGCCCACGATAGCGCCAGAAAGTGACAGCAGTACAGCTTCCACCATGAACAACTGCCGCACCGCCGCAGAAGTGGCGCCTAAGGCTTTAAGCAGCCCGATTTCACCTGTACGTTGAGTCACCGACACCAGCATGACATTCATCACAAGAATACCTGCTACGGCCAAACTGATGGCAGCAATACCGGCAACGCCAAGTGTGAGTACATTTAAAATCTTGTCAAAGGTTTGCAGTACGGCATCTTGCGTGATGACAGTCACGTCTTCTTCGCCTTCGTGTCGCTGCGTAATCAGCTTAAGCACGCGCGATTTAACTTCACCAAGCTGCTCGCGGCTACGTGCCTCAACCATAATACGGAACAGCGTATTAGTATTAAGCATCGCTTGCGCGGTAGCTACCGGCACAATCACCAACTCGTCAGTCGTCATGCCCATGCCGCGCCCACCTTCGCTCAGCACGCCCACCACACGTAGGCGTCTATCGCCCACCCGCACCGTTTTACCTAAAGGGTTTTCTGTGCCAAAAATCTCCCGCCGAATCAGTGCGCCCAGCACCACTTCTGCTGAACCGTGCCCGACTTCATCTTTAGTCAAAAAGCGCCCCAACCCCATTTTAAGTTGGCGCACGCGAACAAACTCGTCATTAGTGCCCAGCAACATGGCCTCGCGCAACTTGCCAGCAGCGTTGATTTCAGTCGTTGCAATCAGGATAGGTGAAATGCGTTGCACCTGCGGCAAACGCAGTAAGGCGTTAGCGTCTTCCAGTGTTAAATCTCGCGGGGTACTGGTAATGAGGTTGGCGGGGTTAAAGCCGCGCGTTTCTGAACGGCCGGGTAATACAATAATTAAATTACTGCCGATGGCAGAAAACTCACCTACCACATAGCGGCGAGCGCCATCGCCCAGCGCAGTTAATATCACCACCGCGGCCACGCCTATCGACATCGCCAGTATCAACAAACCTGTACGTAAAGGTGCTCCGGTAGCGGCATCACCTGCATAACGGAATGTGTCGGTGATTTTCAAGGTAACGGCTCTTTAAGTCGCTGCTGGATTAGGCGTATTGATTGCATCGCTCACAACGCCGCCATCTTCCATTCTTATCTGGCGCCGCGCACGCGCTCCAAGCGCCTGGTCATGCGTCACAACAATCAGCGTCATGCCTTGTGCATTCAACGATTCCAGCAACCGCACCACCTCTTCACCGGTGACACGGTCAAGGTTGCCGGTAGGCTCATCTGCCAGCAGCACCGCTGGGCGTAATATGGTGGCGCGCGCAATGGCAACGCGTTGGCGCTGCCCGCCAGAAAGTTCATTCGGCCGATGCTGTGCTCTATCGGTTAACCCATATTCTTTAAGCGCCTGCGATACGCGTTTTGCACGTTCTGAGGCTGGCATGCCAGCCAATGTGAGGGGCAACTCAATATTGGCAGCAGCAGTAAGACGCGGCACCAGATGAAAGCTCTGAAATATAAAGCCGATGCGCTCGCTACGCACCCGGGCCTGTTCATCTGGGTTAAGTGTGGTGACATCACGCCCTTCAAGCTTATAGGTGCCAGTATCGGCACGATCTAATAATCCAACCAAATTAAGCAGGGTAGATTTTCCTGAGCCGGACGGCCCCATGACTGCGATATATTCGCCGCGCGTGATCGTTAAATCGACATGACGCAAAGCATGTACCTGGCTATCGCCGAGTGTAAAAGTGCGGTTTATGTCATTGAGCTGTATCAGGCTTTCATCAGGCATAGGGCGTTATTTTGCCTTGCTGGTTTGCGTACTGGTTTGCGCGTTTGTTTCAGGCGTTTTCTCTGGCGTCACCGTCACTCCGGCCTTTACACCTTCCCGCTCCAAGGACGCAACAATGCGGTCACCCTGTTTTAGGCCTTCCAATACTTCGGTGTATTCCCAGTTGGTAATTCCTGCCTTAATTGCGCGTTCTTCCAGTTTTCTTGTCTTTGGCTGATAAAGCAGCACTTTGTTGCCTTCCAGCAGGGTAGATGTCGGCACACGCAACACGTTAGCGTGGCTATCCAGCACAATTTCCACATCGGCGCTGTAGCCCACCAATAGCTGCTTATTATCATCGGCAACATCTAATGAGACTTCAACATCAACCGTACGCGCCTGTTTTTCTACTGCCACCACATAAGGGGCAACGCGTTTTACGTGCGCCGGTAACACCTTGCCGGGTAACGCATCTAAAGACACCCGTGCAGATTGACCCACCTGTATTTTTGGCGCATCCACCTCATCCATTGGCGCCTCGATGTAAAGACAAGAGTCATCAATCAGGTCTATCGCTGGAGGCGTAGCTACACCTGGGGGTGATGGCGTGGTGTACTCACCGAGTTCGCCGACAATGTCCGCCACAATGCCATCAAATGGCGCAACCAATACCGTGCGATTTTGCTCTACTTTTGTTACTTTTACGCGCGCCTGCGCTTGGGCAACATCCGCACGTGAGGCTTCGCAAGCCGCACGACGCGATTTAGCCTCGTAACGTGCCTTTTCTTCACCGCCTTCTGAAATAAAACCTTTTGCACGTAACTTAGCCATGCGGCCAGCTTCACGTTCCGCGTTATCGGCCATAGCGCATACTTCTGCTATGCGCTTTTGGCTACTTGCCACCTGTGTTTGCGCCAGATTACTTTGCGCCTGCTGGTCATCGTTCCATAACCGCAGCAACACCTGCCCCTTTTTAACGTGATCACCTTTTTTAACACCAAGATAAGCAATCCGCCCACCGCTAATCGGCGAAAGCCGCGTACGCTGACAAGCCTCCACACTGCCTGCACGTGTATTTGCCACGCTGGATTCAACATTGCCGCGCTCAACCTCAACCAGTGCAACAGTAATAGGATGCGGGCGATTAAACCACCAGAATGCAGCGCCGACGCCTGCAATGATTACAAATATAATTAAGATGCGCCGCATAGTGTTTAACCAAGTAATCTTTATAAAAGTTTTATCATTGCATGACTAAATATTTAACGCGGCACACCTTTACGTAAAAACTCATGCCGAGCTTTAGTTTCAGGCGTTTGTGCCATTAACGTAAAAAGTCTAGCCTCATCTACCCACTGCAAGCGCTCTAGCATTGATAACTTGGAGAATGCCGCAAGTTGCTCATCACTAACATAATAACTAAAGCCGTTAAGCTGCTTTGTAGCCAGTTCAGTTGCAACTCGCTTGTTAGTTTGCGTCATGTAAAAAGCGCTCCAAATGTGTAATGTCAGACAAATCCTGCGCACGCCCTGCGGCTTTTTTCAGCGCAATCATATCTTCGATACAAGCCAACATAACAGGGGTGCCAGAGATGTCCCGTTGCACAGCCTTAGAAAAGGCCTTTTTAAAATCAAGCGGATGATGAATCACAATGTCCACGGTTGGCGTAGCAGGCCTGTTGCTAATTAGCGATAGCGCAATCAAGTTTTTTTCTGCCAATAACGCATCCCGTTTATTGGCATCTGCAAGGTCTTCCAGCTTCACTGGTACATTAGGGTAAAGGCCAAGCTCTTTTGCACAACTTGCCAACTTGGCTATGTTGCCAGCGTCCAATGCAATGACTAAATCAACATCCATAGTCATGCGCGGCACACCATGCAAGTTCATCGCCAAGCCACCGATTAACAGATAATCAATGTTATGCGTTTTTAATGCCTTGAAAAGGTTAAGGTAAAACATGGTTTATTATAGGCGCTTAACCAATTGATTTGCAAAAGCTAAATATTGGCTTTAATTGCACGTCCTGTGGCAAAAAACGCCCCGCCCGCCACGTGGTGTATGGTGCGTAACTTATCTAAGGTTTCTTGGTCATGCCCTTCAAAATGCCAATGACCATCACTAAACACACGTTCATCCGCATACGCCGCAACCACTTCTGCAATAAATAAATCGTAAGTGTTTTGGTTATGCGGCTCAGGGATGACTTTACATTCTAGCCACGCCACGCAGCCTTTGAGCAAAGGCGCTGTGATGTGCTGAGCGTTAAAAGTTTCCAACCCATACAGCGCAAATTTATCCGTATCGGCTAAATCTCTACCCGAACTTGTACCCACCTTACGCACCGTATCTAACTGCGCCACACACGGCACATTGATGGCAAACGTACCGGAAGCTTCAATCAGCTCGCGGGTATAAGTGTTTTTGTCGATGACAACGGTGATTTTAGCCCGCATAGGGTGTATTAACCAAGTGTAATACGCCGTAAGATTTTTTGTAAAAGATGTATTACGCTTCGCTAATACATCCTATGACTGTTCCGACCACCTGATGATGTTGGGTTAATGTCAACTCAATGAGGCTCTTTAATGCGTGATAATTTATCTGGGACAGCTGTGAGGCTGACCCCATTGATTTCCCGTTTAGCCCCTCGACTAAGCTTAGATAATTGGCGTGACCGCTACTTGATATACATTTTCTTGACTGCGGGAGCGACCTTTAAAAACCAATACTCCTTCATTGCTATCGAATCGCATAGGCTTGTTCGTATAAGGGTCAGGATATTTTGCAAGCAACCGCTCAAGGTCGATTTTTGTATTGCCCGCTTGTAGAAAATCCAGTTGCAATCTTACCAAACGCATATAGCCTTCGAGATCATAAAATGCTTCAAAATCATCCAGCAATCCGCTCACATCAAACGTTGTGACTAAAATCTTTCCTATACTGTTTTTAAAAAAATAAGGTTTATAACCGAAGCCCAACAATGCTTTTTTCTCAACTTCAACTTGCGCTTTAACGGCATCTATTTGTTGCGCATCCATCGTAGCCAGTTTCAAACGCAAAGTTTTCAATTCATATAAAAAATTAAGGGTTGCATTGGGCTGAAAATTAACCCCTTTTAGCTTATCAAAAAAGCTTAATTGCGCATGTCTTTTTAGCACTTTTGTCGCGTCAAGCGTTAAATTAAACATCAAGACACTATCAGTTCTATCGTTAATAAAAGGCGCTTCCAAAGTGTACTCGCTGGTGGAAATAGGATTTAGTAGTGGTGAAAATTGCTGTTTGTACAACTTGGCAAGCGCTGGATATTTTGCCATCAACTCACTTAAAATGCGTACATCTTGCTCCACCATGCTTAGTATCATTGCGCGGGTACCTTGCGTGGTACTATTTTTCAACATCGCTCTGTTGTATAGCGCATTATCTAATAAGCGTTGGATAGCCGCATTTTCATTGCCTGCGGCAATATCCTGCGCGGCTTGCATATATTCCAACTCGATTGCAACTAAATAGGCTGATATTCCAGAAAAATCAATGCCAGACATAGGCACAGAAATCTCAGCAAACTGATTACTGGCCTTTAACGCCGCAAATCTAGCCAACAACACTTCTTGAGAAGCGATTACTTGTTTTACCGTATCGGCATCATGCCTAAGGTAAAATTCTATGCAATTTTCTGCTTGGTTGTAGCGACAAAGATAATCTTGCAAGCCTGCAGATTCTTGATAAGGTATAAACGCACTCACTTCATTTTGAACAGGTGGAATTGTTCGCGTTTTTCTAGCCGCCTCAAAGCGCGCTATATTTTCAGCAAGCTTAGCTTTTCCCACATGCAAGGCATCTTGGTCAAATGGTGCGCTCATGCCAAGCAAAATTAAATAACCGTTGTCATCCTGAGCGGCTGGTGAATGCCAATTAAGGATTGCCTGTACTTCTGGCTTTAAATCTTCATCGCCCCAGTTACTCGCTACGAAAAGAAAATATAATCCGAAAGCTGATAGGAATATCCATTTAATAAAGTTTAGAAAAATCCGAATCACTATTACAAGCCCCTTTGCCTTAGCACTTCATACAAACAAATTCCGCTGGCCACGCTTATACAATCAATGGAGTCTGAACCACTGCTGTCCTAGATAACCACAACAAAGTAGCCGTGGCGCTCAAATTGATTAATACATTTATTTTTGCTTAACTTGTTCAACTTGTGCAGCTGGAACTTTTAAACCAAAAGCATCCGCCATACGATTGGCTTGTTTTGAGGCTTGAGCCAAAGCGGCACGCAAACTTTTAGAGTCTGGTGTTATTGTTGTTGGTTGGCTAGGCGTTTGATTTCTTTCCATAATTTTTGGCTCTTTATCACGGTTTGATTGTTAATATACCATGCTATTGCTGTTGCTGTTTTACCTGTAGAGTTATCAAAAATCATCCAAGTATCTGCAAGTGGTAAATAGAGTTTAAAAAAATTAGTTAGGCTACGATAGAAACGCCTAGTAATTACTTTTTGCGGAATATCATGCCCACCTAATTTAACCCTATGGCGCACACGTCTATATGCAAGCCTAGCATCATTTAAGGTAAAGTAGATAATGGTAACAATATATCCCTCTGCCTTTAGTTTTTGCAAAAAGAAAGCGAAAGTTCGGCTTGATAGCGTAGTTTCAAAAGCAAAGTCTGCTTTTTCATCAGCTAAACCATGCAAGCGTTTTAGCATAATACGCCCCGCTTCAAAATTTACGGCTTCTGTATTTAACCCTGAAAGTCCTCTTGCAATGTAATCTGCGTTTACAAACGTGCTGATGCCCAGCGCTTTAAGTATAGGCTCAGCGTGTGTAGATTTTCCTGCGCCATTTGCACCAGCAAAAATAACAACGCGTGGCTTAATGGCTAAATCCATTTTACTTCTGCCAAGCATCCCGCAGCGTCACAGTCCGATTAAACACAGGCTTACCAACCACACTATCTTTTCTATCCGCCACAAAGTAACCATGGCGTTCAAACTGGAAGCTCTCCTCTGCACTTACGTCTTTCAGGCTTAGCTCTAGCTGTGCGGTAATGGTAGTAACAGAGTTAGGGTTCAGGTCATCCAGAAAGTCTCGGTCGCCTTCGCCCGGGTGCGCTTCTTTGAACAATCTGTCGTACATGCGCACTTCAGCCTCGTGCGCATATTGCGCAGAAACCCAGTGAATATTGCCTTTAACTTTTACACTATCTGAACCCGGGGTACCTGATTTAGTATCTGGCAGGTATTCGCAATGCACCACGGTGACGTTACCGTCTGCATCTTTTTCGCAACTGGTGCATTTCACCACATAGCCGTAACGCAGGCGCACCATGCCATCTGGTGTTAACCTGAAAAAGCCTTTGCTTGGTACTTCCATAAAGTCTTCACGTTCTATCCACAGCGCTTTTGAAAGCTGTACGGTACGTTTGCCCAGCTCTGGTTTAAGCGGGTGGTTTGGCGCAAAGCAATCTTCAGACTGATTATCCGGGTAATTATCAATCACCAGTTTAATTGGGTCTAGCACGGCGATGCGGCGTTCTGCATCGACGTTTAATACTTCACGCATGCTGTCTTCTAAAATCGAGTACTCAATCCATGAGTCTGCTTTGCTTACGCCAATGCGGTCTGTAAAGAGTTTAAAACCTGCCGGAGTGTAGCCACGGCGGCGTGCGCCTGCCAGCGTAGGTAAGCGCGGGTCATCCCATCCGCTCACATGTTTTTCTTCTACCAATTGAATCAGTTTACGTTTCGAAAGCACCACGTAAGTGAGGTTAAGGCGCGCAAACTCATATTGTTTGGGTAGTGGATGCGCCAGCAAGCCGGCTTCAGCCAAGCGCTCTAACAACCAATCGTAAAATGGGCGCTGGTCTTCAAACTCTAGCGTACAAATAGAATGTGTAATGCGTTCTAGCGCGTCTTCAATCGGATGCGCAAAAGTGTACATCGGGTAAATGCACCATTTGTCACCCGTGTTGTGATGATGCGCACGCCTTACGCGGTAAATTGCCGGGTCGCGCATATTAAAGTTAGGTGATGCCATATCGATTTTGGCGCGTAAAATCAGGCTGCCGTCAGCATGTTTGCCATCGCGCATTTCGCGGAACAAGCTGAGATTTTCAGCCACGCTACGGTCACGCCAAGGGGAATTTTTACCGGCTTCGGTTAACGTGCCGCGTGTAATGCGCATTTCTTCTGCGGTCTGAGAATCTACATAAGCATGACCCGCTTCTATCAAGCTCTCTGCGGCACGATACATAAAATCAAAGTAATTACTGGCGAAATAAAGATTGCTCTCATCATTATTGTGCCAATCAAATCCAAGCCACTTCACCGCATCGGTAATGCTGTCGACATATTCCTGACTCTCTTTTTCAGGGTTGGTGTCATCAAAACGCAGATGGCACACGCCGCCAAAATCACGCGCTAAACCAAAGTTTAAAAAGATAGATTTAGCATGCCCAATGTGCAAATAGCCGTTAGGCTCGGGTGGAAAGCGCGTGCGGATTTTAGCCGTATCCACCACGCCAGCATCTTGATGTGCGGCATCGCCGGGGCTTCCTGCCCATTTTTTAGTGGCGTAATTACTAAGCGCCAAATCTTTTTCAATAATTGCGCGGATAAAATTAGAGGCTGGAGGTATTGGTGTTTTTTCAGATGACATAGCAACAAATTCAATTTAAGTTGTTGCTATTTTACACCATAGTCAGATAATCAAAATGACTAAAGCCCCATCATTTGGCTAACGACAAGGCTGAACTAACTGTTGATTCGGTCTGCAAATAAATCCATGTCATGCGCTTTGCTGACCGAATCAACAAAAATACTAGACATACCGATTAGCCGCTATTTCTCCAAATTATGCTGCATCGTGACTACTGGCGCAATTTCTTCGCGCATTAGAGATTGCGGCAGTTTATCAAAGTACTGCGGTCCATCCGACTTAATCTTATCGACCACATTATCTGCCACTTTTACCAGTGCCGCTTTGTTATTGTCACTTAACTGGCCATCATCAGACTTTAATCCGTTTTTAGCCGATTGATAATAAAGTGCTGCACCTTCCAGCTCTTCGTGACTCTTAACCATCTCTTTAATGCTCGCGTCTGTGCCAGCCTGTGTCGCTTTTAGAAAAACTTTTGATAAGCCATCATTAGCACTTACGTCACTCCCTGATAACGCATACTTCATTGCGGCCCATGATCCGCCACCATAAGTGAGCGAAGCATAAGGCACACTGGCCATTTTCATTTTTTCAGCGTGTACAAGATACTGAGCATCCACTAATTGCTCATACCTTGCGGCTCTAATAGGTGAAGGCGCTTGAGGCAATGTGGCCAGATGTAGTGCATCTCGAGCACTCAGCGGAAAAAAGTCTTTAACACTAGGAGGTGGCACATCTGGCGTATAGTTACCCATTACAGAACTTCCATGGGTTAGCTTTTTAGTATCAACATTGTTCACTATTCCGCTTTTTATTTGCTCGTTAGTCAAATTTTTATTTAATTGTTGGGCCAGTTGAGGATTTTCAACGATGTCTTTAGTCAATTTTTCAGCGCTATCCTTAATAGCATTCATTGCCACATCGACATCACTGAGATTGCCATATTTTTGTGCCCTAGCTAAATTATCTGAAGAAAACAATTCTTTAGATAATGCATGCTGCTGAATTGCAATTCGAGTTTCTAGATTGGGATTGACGACATCTCCCAGCACAGGCACATCACTCAGCATATTTTTTGCTTTTTGAGTCATGACACTTAAGCCACTTGATGCGTTTTGTGCCACATGGTCAAGCACTTTCAAGCCATCTACGTCTTTAGCAATATACTCCCCCACTACATGCCTTGCCTCTTGCGCAAGCTCAGAGGCTTTGTTTATAACGGCAGGCGCATGCTCTATGACTTCCTCGACAGCTTTCTTAACATAAGGCTCAGCTAGACTTGCTCCCTTTTTAGCACCAATAGCTAATGCTCCGCCGCCAGGTATCAGGCTAGCCATATCATCAAACTGCAAATCACTTAACTGCTCTTCAGTAAACTGTTGATGTATTTCTTCTTCAGCCATCGTATTTCCCCTATTTAAACAATAATTCCACTGCCAAATGAACACTGCATTATTTTTTATACAACCACCTAACATCAGAATGCAACGAACATGCCAACATTAATATCCCTTATATTTCAATATGTTAAAGAAATATTCACTTGAATAAATCTCAGGACACAGCCGTTATGTAGCCATATGACTACAATACCAATCGCTAAAAATATAACCATATGATTTATAACAAAATAATTTGTAGTTGATTGTTAACTTACAGATAATTTTAGCGAAATATCATCATGCTGCTTTTTGTGTAAAGTTTAAATAACTTGTAATAATTGCTTATAGATTTCAGCTCAATATGCCTACATGTTAAACTTGCGTACGCCATGAACACGCTTACCTTCCCTATATTAAAACTGCTTTCCGATGGGAAATTTCACTCAGGAGAGGCGATTGCAACGCAATTTAACGTAAGCCGGACATCCGTTTGGAACGCGTTACAGTATGCCGAAAAACTTGGCGTTGAAGTTTTCTCAGTCCGCGGACGTGGCTACAAACTACCCCAGCCGGTCACATTACTAGATGAGCAATTAATTTTACGTACGATAGGCGAACAGAGAAATTGGCTATCACTTGAAATACATGATCATTTAGCCTCTACCAACAGCTATTTAATGCAAAATATCAGCGCACAAAGCCATGCAACGTGCGTAGCGGCTAATTTGCAAACGCAAGGTCGTGGCCGGCGCGGTCGTAGCTGGCAGGCCGGATTAGGCGCAAGTTTAACGTTTTCATTGCTATGGCGCTTTCAATGCGGTGCCGCTACGTTATCCGGCTTAAGTTTGGCGATTGGTGTCGCTTTGATGCGCGCCTTACACACGTTGGGAATCCATCAGGCACAACTCAAATGGCCTAACGATATTTTGATTGATCGTGAAAAGCTGGCAGGCATCCTGATTGAAGTACAAGGTGACATGGATGGTCCCAGTACAGCAGTTATCGGCATCGGCATCAATCTGCACCTGCCAGAAAACATTAAAAAACAAATTGATCAGCCGGTCACTGATCTAAACAGCGTTACAAACCAGCCTATTGACCCCAACTTACTGCTAAGTACATTACTTGCGCAACTGGCAGATATTTTGAAAGAGTTTGAACAAAACGGACTAATGAATCTAAGTGGTGAATGGACAAAGCATCACGCCTATCATTTACAGCAAGTGCGTATGCTAATGCCGGATGGTCGAGAAGTACACGGCAGTGTGCAAGGCATTACGGAAGATGGCACCTTGCTTGTGGAAACTGAAAGTGGCTTACAAAAACTTATATCAGGTGAAATAAGCCTGCGCGGCGTTTAGGCCGCGCAGGCTTAATACGGCTTAGTATTTAAGGGTTAAACCAACATTCACAGAGCGCCCCATGCCTGGCACCTGTGTACCGTGCAGCACACCTGTTGTTCCCATTGTTGCACCTTGACCGAGATATGCGCCACCTAGTGGATCAAAATAGAACTTATCAAAGATATTTTCCACACCAAGGTCTAAGCGTGCATGCTTCCAGTCATAACTGGTATAAAAGTTAAGCAATGCAAAACCGGCTGTTTTTACTTCTTTACGTATCGCTTGCACATCATCTTTACTATCCACTAGTTTCGCTTGAATCTTATTGGACCATTGACCAAATTGATGCTCTACCGCCAAAGTCACATTCAATGGCATGATGTTATACAGGTCATCATCGGTACTATTATTCTTACCACGCACATAACTTAGCGTGCCTTTTGCATCAAAGCTACCTACACCAGTGTTTTGAGCTAAAAGCATTTTTCCTGACACATCCACACCGTAAAGTCGTGCAGATTGGTTGTCTAAACTAAGGTTAACGAAACCATCGGTTCTAACGTCGCATGTTTTGCCCACCTTGGCACAAGTCACTGCATCGATATAGTCATCCACATAGGTAACATAAGGTGCTACTTTTAAGCTCCATTGTTGTTGTGCCGCATCATGCCAATTGCCAGAAACACTGAGCGTGTGTGCAGTTTCAGGTTTCAGATTTAAATTACCCACATAACCGTTACCATCGCCATACAGGTTATTCATGTTCATCACCATGGTGTTGCTATTTGACCAAGCAAATCGCTCATACACATTGGGTGAGCGCGTTTTCATGGCATAACCGGCTTCAAAGGTCTTTTGTGCGTCTGGTGTAAACCGAGCCAGTGCGGTTACATCAATATTATTGTCAGTGTTTGAACGATCTGCCGCATTAAACGCTCCCGGAATAGTTGCCGGATTAGTTGGATCACCATAACTCATCATGCCGGAGTTACTATAGCCCTGCACTCTGCCTGTATCCATTTTCACAGTACTACTGCGTAAACCTAGTTGCGAGAACCACTGCGTGCTCCATTTCGCGTCCCACTCAGCAAAAACGTCGTATTTATCACGCTCACCGTTGTTAATGTTCCAGAAAGTATTTGGACTCATCATATTTCCAGAGTTAGCTACCGGGTTCCAGTAATCATCCAAACGGTAGCGCTGGTACTCCGCTCCAATACGCAAGGTGTCGCGATCTGAGAGGTTAACATCGCCTTTCACTAAAAGCCCCGTAGTTTTACCTTCAGTGTCCATCGGCATCCCAGCCACAACCGGATTACTCATCATATCGTTATACCAGTACTGCTTATCATCACCAAACTGCATGCTATGACGTGTTCTTTCATGGTAGGCACGCGCTTCTAATGCACCCCAGCCATATTTACCTTTGTAGCTCAGGTTATATTGCTCGGCATCGTTACCCGTCATATCCATACGCTGATTCACAAAACCCTGATAAGGAATATCTTGCAAGCCTAATTTGAATTCAACCAAGTGGTTTTCATGCTGTACACCAAAAGCCAATGCATGGTTGCGCGTCTTGTAAGCGGTCGAGCCGACCTCACCGCCATCTAACCAGCCTCTTAAAGCGGCGGCTTGTGCGGCTGCTTTAAAATTGCCGCCTGCCTTATAGTTATTAGCTTCAACCGTTGAGCCGGTATAACGCATATAGACTTTATCATTGGCTACACTAGTAGAAAGATTCACACCGCGTGCATCATTGTTGCTACGGTAAAAAGTATTGATCTGCCCTTTAACCAAAAGACCTTGTCCTGCAACCGCAAATTTAGGCGCTTCAGAATTTACCTGTATGGTGCCGGCGATACTATCTCCACCCATACTCACTGGGGTAACGCCAGCTAGCACTTGCACACTGTTTACATTAGAAGGATCAATGTATGAAAGCGCTGGATTCATATGATTGGCACAGCTGGAAATCAAATCCATGCCATCCACCTTAACCCGTACGCGGTCATCGGCCAAACCGTGAATGACAGGCAAACTTGAAACACCGCCAGCGCGATAAAGGCTAATGCCCGGCTCATCATTCAACAGGCTTGCTGTGTCACTGGTATTTAGTGAAGCTTTATTTTCATCCTCAATTTCCTCGGCACGAATTTCAATGCTCGGCAAATCCAATTGTTCTGCCTGTATATTTTGTGAAAACACACCAAACAAGCATGGTGCTAAAATGCTCGTTGATAAGATTTTTGAAATAGCAGATTGTTTTTTTAACTTAAAATGTTGCATCTTCTCGCCTCTATTTACTTATAAATTTTTTGTAGATTATATGTCTTAGGCTAACGGCTGAAAATGTGACAAATTGCCGCACCGCGTGGAGAACTATGCTGTTAACAATAGACGCAGGAAACACCAGAACCAAGTGGGCGATATTTAACGAACTTGGTGAAATAACTCAGCATGACGTGTGCTTAAATAGTGGAATTGATTCTGCCGACCTTTCACCTGCGCTTTTTGGCTACGACCATATTGCGATTTCCAATGTGGCTGGGGAACAGCATGCAACGCATCTTGCAGATAAATTATCGCCTTATCACTTACCTATTCACTGGGTGAAAGCTGTTCCACAAGCCTGCCATGTCATTAACCGCTATTCAAAACCTGAAACTTTAGGCAGTGACCGTTGGGCTACATTAGTTGCGGCATGGAATATAAAACATGCACCGTGCATAGTGGTCAATGCAGGCACCGCCGTGACGATTGATTCGCTGAATAGCTGTAAAATCAATCACAAGCAATATGGTGAATTTATGGGTGGCTTGATTTTGCCGGGACTCACTTTAATGCAACAAAGTCTTGGGCTTGCAACTGCTCAATTGCCAAAAATTGCTGCATCACAAACACAGGCACTAGCAACGGCAGCCCAAAAACTAGAGGATATTTTTGCTAAAAACACGGCTGATGCTATCTATAATGGCGCATTACATGCAATTGTGGGCGCAATCAGGCAAATGGTTGATGCACTCACACAACATAACCAGCAAGCCCCTTGCATTATTATCAGCGGTGGCAATGCAATGGTCATCAATGAAATGCTTACACGCCACGTGACAAACCAAACCATAATCGTTGATAATTTGGTTTGTCAGGGTCTGTATTTACTAGCAACTTCCACATTAAACGAAAATTCCATGAAAAGTGATGCGCAATGAAGCAATTGTTTTGGGTTTTAGCACTATTTAATCTAGGTTTGTTCGCTTACTTTAATGCCGAGTTTATTTTACCAAGCAAGCCACAAACTAAATTAGCTGAAATAGACCCTGAAAAAATCAAGATTCTATCGCAAGCTCAAATAGTGGCCATGCCAAAAAAATCAGCTGTATCGACCGCACCAGTTGCCGCACAAGCCCCGCCGATTGCAACCTCATGTTTTGAATGGGGTATTTTTACAGATACAAATATCACTAACGCACAAAATGCAATTTCACAATTAGCACTGCAAGCCACCTTAAAGCAGCAAACACAACAACAAGCTAAGCGTTTTTGGGTTTATAAACCGCCGCTTAAATCAACGCAAGAGGCTCAAACCAAAGCTGCTGAATTAAAAGCACTCGGCATTGAAGATTTATTTGTAGTACAAGAAAAGAAATGGAAAAACGCGATTTCATTCGGTATTTTTGAAGATGAACAGCTTGCCATCAAACTACTCAATGAACTAAAAGCTAAGGGTGTTAAAGAGGTCGTAAAAGCATTACGCAATCAGGGTAAAGGCCACGCCAGCTTGTTACTCAGCAACCTGACAGAAACAGATATGGCTGCTCTTGAAAAATTAAAACCCGATTTCCCTGGAGCGGAGTTAGAAGAAGTAAGCTGCTACTAATGGTGTTTTAAAGGTTAAGGAAACAACTTACCCGGGTTCAAAATATTATTAGGGTCAAAAGTCAGCTTTAATGATTTCATTAGCTTAATGGTAGTTGCATCAATTTCACGCGGCACAAACGGACGCTTGGCCATGCCCACACCATGCTCACCAGAAAGCGTGCCTTGCAACGACAACACTAGGCTAAACACTTCGTCAAGGCATTCGTAAGCACGTTTCATTTCATCGGTATTGTCAGGGTTAACTAACAAATTCACATGTATATTGCCGTTGCCTGCGTGGCCAAAATTCACATTGACAATTTGATAATGTGCTGCCAACTTCTCTAAACCCGTAAGTAATTCGGGCAAATGAGACACTGGCACAGCGATATCTTCATTGATTTTTTTAGGTGCAATATCTTTCAATAATGGTGAAAGCGCTTTACGTGCAGCCCACAACGCTTTGGTATCATGCGCTGGTTTTGCCTCAATCAAGCCATGCACTTGGCAGGCTTGCAGAATAGCCGTCGTAGCTTCAGCAATTTCCTGCTGCGAGCCATCGACTTCAATCATCAAATAGGCGCGGGCATTTTCAGGTAACAGGTTTTCATGTCGGCTACGAATCAGCGTAAGCGCTCCATTATCTAAAAACTCTAAAGCACTAGGAGTATAAGGCTGCGCCATAATCGCGGCGATGGCTTTAGCACAGCTTGCTGTATCCACAAATTCAGCAGTGATGCCGCCGGTAAATTTCGGCAATGGTGTCAACTTCAGCGTTGCTTCACATATAACCGCTAGTGTTCCTTCAGACCCCACCAACAAACGGGTTAGGTCATAGCCCACTACGCCTTTGCTGGTGTAGCAACCAGTTTTGATAATATCGCCACTGCCAGTGACCGCTTTTAAACCTAAAATATGGTCACGTGCTACCCCATACTTCACCGCATGCGGGCCTGCGGCGCAAGTGGCTAAGTTGCCGCCAATGCTGCAATAAGCTGCACTGGAAGGATCCGGCGGCCAAAAGAAGCCGACCGGCTTGATCGCATCCTGCAACTCCTGATTCAACACACCCGGCTCAACAATAGCCATACGGTTATCAGGGTCGATGCTGAGAATATTATTCATGCGTTCAAGCGAAAGCGCCACACCGCCAGCCTCCGGCACGCTCCCGCCCGCAGTGCCCGTACCGCGCCCGCGCGGCACCACAGGCACTTGGTGGGCATTACAAAGCTGAATTACACTTTGTACCTCTTCAACATTTAGCGGAAAAACAACCGCTATCGGCGAATGATAATTACGCGAGTTATCGTAAGCGTAGGCATAGCAATCTACCGGGTCTGTATAAACCCGGTCATTAGGTAAAAGCTGCGAGAGCTTTACTAAAAATTCAGTCTTTGCCATGCATTTACTTTAGCTTCTTTTTGCTAGCGCTTTTTGATGTAAAGATCAGTAATCGTGCCTTCTTTCATCTCAGCGGCAAAGCACACGGTTTCAGATAGCGTTGGATGTGCATGGATCGTTAAACCTAAATCATGCGCATCTGCACCCATTTCAATCGCCAGCACGGCTTCAGCTAATAACTCACCTGCATTAACACCTACAATACCTGCGCCAATCACACGGTGTGTTTCTTTATCAAATATGAGCTTGGTTGTACCTTCGGTACGTGCGATTGATAATGCGCGGCCGCTTGCAGCCCAAGGGAAGCTCGCCTTTTCGATGGCAATACCTTTAGCTTTAGCTTCTATTTCTGTGACACCAACCCATGCCACTTCCGGATCGGTATAAGCAACTGACGGAATCACCGAGGCAACGAATTCAACTTTCTGCCCTGCGATGACTTCTGCCGCCACTTTGCCTTCATGCGTTGCTTTGTGCGCTAGCATGGGCTGACCGACAATGTCACCAATTGCGAAGATATGCGGCA
The DNA here is from genome assembly GCA_041675545.1 of Methylotenera sp. Lineage (GTDB taxonomy): Bacteria > Pseudomonadota > Gammaproteobacteria > Burkholderiales > Methylophilaceae > Methylotenera. The sequence goes on along the minus strand of JBAYTS010000006.1, from coordinate 9,184 downwards.
CATTGGTGCGCATTTGTTTATCTACCGCGATAAAGCCGTAATCATCTACCGCTACGCCTGCATTTTCAGCACCGATATTTTTACCGTTTGGTCTGCGACCAATGGAAACCAATACCCGGTCGTAAACCTCTACGTCTTTAGGTGCATCAGCGTTGCCATTAACCCCTTCAAAGGTCACATGAATACCGTCTTTTTTAGGTTCCATGCTCGCGACTTTGGTATTGAGCATAATGGCTTCGAAACGTTTTTCCATACGCTTTTGCAACGGACGCACTAAATCACGGTCGCAACCTTGAATCAGTCCATCAGTAAACTCAACCACACTCACCTTTGTGCCCAAAGCATCGTAAACCGTACCCATCTCAAGGCCAATGATGCCGCCGCCAATCACTAGCATGCGCTTAGGCACATCGGCCAAGGCTAATGCCCCGGTAGAATCCATAATGCGTTCATCTGCAACCACGCCAGGGAACTTGGTCGCTTGCGAGCCTGCCGCGATGATTGCGTTTTCAAAACCTACCATAGTCACTTTACCGTCAGCTGCCGTGACTGCAATTTGATTAGGGCTGGTAAACTTACCTACGCCTTGCACCACAGTCACGCCGCGTTGTTTTGCCATCGCGGCCAAACCACCTGTCAGCTTACCTACAACATCATTCGCTTTCCAATTACGTAATTGGTCTAAATCTACTTTAGGTGCGCCAAAGCTTACGCCGTGATGACTGGATTCTTCAGCCTCAGTGATAACTTTTGCCGTATGCAACAATGCTTTAGATGGAATACAGCCTACGTTAAGGCAAACGCCGCCCAAGGTTGAGTAACGCTCAATCAGCACTACCTGCCGGCCCAAGTCTGCCGCTCGGAAAGCCGCAGTATAACCACCAGGGCCACTGCCCAGCACTACCAGTTGCGTATTGAGATCGTTGTTGCCAACGGCTACCGCAGGGGCTGGTACACTGGCAACCGGGGCGGTAACAGAAACCATTGCAGGTACTTCCACTTTAGCGGGTGCGCTCGCCACCGACGCTTCAGCTTCCACCAACAGGATAAGCGAGCCTTTTGCAACTTTATCGCCCACTTTCACTTTCACTTCTTTGACCGTACCCGCGTGTGATGAGGGAATATCCATTGATGCCTTGTCAGACTCTACTGTAATCAACAAGTCTTCTTTAGCGATCATGTCACCGGCTTTAACCAGCACCTCAATCACATCGACACTGTCGAAGTTGCCAATATCAGGTACTAATACTTCAACTAAATTACTCATGCACACCCTTTGCTTAAACTTTGGTTATTTTGTGTAATTTTAACATTAAACCTTCTATTTTCATGCCTACAAACATGCATAGCCAATACAACGCACCAAGCATTTGTATTACGAACAGCTGGTGAATAAAGGTAAGCAGATAGCGAAAATGTTGTTGTAACATTACCCAACTAACCGCTACAAACAACTTGCAAAGAGAACTAATAAAGATTTTGTACACTACCAAGCACTACCAACGTTGACACCATAAGAAAGCCCCATGCAATTGCTCCCGCTGTCAGCACCGCACCGAACATCAGCATCGTGTGGCCACGGTCTTTTAACCGGAATACTGCTGGAATCCCATAATAAATAAAACCAATGGTCGCCAAAATCGCCAAAGTTAACACCACAAGGCTTAAAATTATGTCAGGAAAGATAAGAAAAGCAACGGGCGCTAACCACAGCGGTGTAGGCGCTACTGCTGCAAAAGTAAAAGAATCATGGTAGCTGGGATGAATCTCGGCGACTTCAGCTAACTGACGAACAATCATTGCCATCACAGGCACTGCCACCAGTTCGACCATAAACAATATAACCGCAGCCAGCAATAATTTAGAAGGTGACAATATAGGGATTAAACCACCTGCGTATTGACTGCCTGCAAAATACAAAAACAGCGGCGGAATCATTGACAATGGTACAACATGCAATAAGTAAAGCCGATGTATCGACGGTTTACTTTGCACCAAATGTCGCCAGCCCTTGTTAGGAGCAAAAAACAACCAAAACAAATTTAAAAGACTCATGACGTGATCCTCAATCTACTAAACTGAAAAATCTAGCGTTAACGCTAGGCAATATGTTGCAAATCAAATCTAATTAACCGTAATGCTAGTTTTTTCTTAAACATCCGCTTTAAGAAAGCACCTAAACGAAGTATTGATAGATTTAAGCTGTTTGTAAATAGCTAACAAGTTTAATCAACGGATCAAAATAAAAAAAGGGCGCTAATAGCGCCCTTTTAGAATACTAACAACTACAGCAATAACCTACGCACATCACTTAACATCATGCGCATATGGCTAGTAAAGCGTGCACCATCGGCACCATCCACCACTCTATGATCATAAGATAATGACATTGGCAACATTAACCTCGGCTCAAAAGTTTTAGTTTTGGCGTCATACACTGGTTGCATGCTAGAACGCGAAACACCTAAAATAGCGACTTCCGGGCAGTTGATAATCGGCGTAAACATGGTGCCGCCAATGCCGCCAAGGCTGGATATTGTAAAACATCCGCCTTGCATCTCTTCTACTTTTAGCTTACGTTCACGGGCTTTGGTCGAGAGCTCCGCTAAATCACGCGCAATATCCAGCACGTCTTTTTGCTGTACATCTTTCACGACTGGCACAACCAAGCCATCTGGCGTGTCGCAAGCAAAACCGATATTGAAGTAATTTTTTAAAATTAAGCTATCACCATCTGGTGATAGTGATGCATTAAAGTTAGGATAAGCTTTAAGCGCATTGACCGAAGCTTTAATCAAAAATGCCAACATGGTGAGTTTTACACCGCGTTTTTCAGCCTCGGTCTGCATAGACTTTCTAAAGTCTTCCAAGTCTGTGATATCAGCTTCATCAAACTGTGTTACATGTGGTGCAGTGACCCAATTGCGATGTAAGTTAGCGCCTGAAAGTTTTTTAATCCGCGATAACGCTTTTGTTTCAATCGCGCCAAACTGGCTAAAATCAATCACCGGCATTGGCAATGCCGCCAAGCTACTAACACCGGCGCCCATATTCTCAGTGCGTGGTTTCGCCAATTCGCCTTTTACATAATCCTGGACGTCACTTTGTAAAATGCGATTTTTAGCGCCACTTCCCTTAACATGCGCCAAATCCACACCTAACTCACGTGCAAATTTACGAATAGATGGACTCGCATGCGAAAGCTTGCCAGGTGCAACCACAGCATGCTCACCCACTGGCGCAGGCTGCTGAGCCGGCGCTATCGGTTTCGGTGGTTCAGGTGCAGGTCGGCTTGGTTCAGGGATCGCTACTTTGGCTATTTCAGCTACAGGTGGCGCCGCCGCTTGAGTAGCTGGCTCTGCCGTAGGTTTCGCTGCCGCGTCGTTCACATCCAAAGTAATCATCAACGTGCCTTGCGCGACTTTATCGCCGACTTTGATTTTCACCTCTTTCACCACGCCAGAATAAGGCGCTGGAATATCCATTGAGGCCTTGTCAGACTCAACGGTAATCAATGAGTCATCTTTAGCGATAGTGTCGCCAGCTTTAACTAAAACTTCAATCACATCAACAGAGTCGAAATTGCCAATGTCGGGGACGAATATGTCTTGTACTGCCATGTGTGCGTATCCTTAAACTGTCGTTGGGTTTGGCTTGTTAGCATTTAAGTTGTATTTTTTAACTGCCTCTGCCACTTTGGCTGCAGGCAATTTGCCGTCGTCACTCAAAGCTTTCAATGCGGCCACCACAACGTAATATCGGTTCACTTCAAAGAAGTCGCGCAAAGCTTCACGGCTATCTGAGCGGCCAAAACCATCAGTGCCAAGGGCGACAAACTTATTCGGTACGAAGCGTTGAATTTGCTCAGCAAAGCTCTTCATGTAGTCGGTTGAAACAACGACAGGACCTTTTGCATCTTTCAGACACTGCGCAACATAGCTTACTCTTTGCGGTTTTTCTGGGTTAAGCATATTCCAACGCTCACAATCCAAACCTTCGCGGCGCAACTCGGTAAAGCTAGGCGCGCTCCATACGTCAGCGGCAATGCCCCAGTCTTTTTCCAGCAGTTCTGCCGCAGCAATCACTTCACGCAGAATCACACCACTACCCATCAATTGGACTTTCTCACCTTTAGCCTTGGATTTACTAAAGCTATACAGCCCTTTCAGAATGCCTTGTGCACTGTCTTTTGGCATTTCCGGGTGACTATAGTTTTCATTCATTAAGGTAATGTAGTAATACACATCTTCCTGGTTTTGCACCATACGACGCAAGCCTTCTTGAATAATCACAGCCAATTCATAAGCAAACGTCGGGTCATATGAAATACAGTTAGGAATAGTAGCTGACATCAAATGACTATGGCCATCTTCGTGTTGCAAGCCTTCACCATTCAAGGTGGTACGTCCAGCGGTTGCGCCAAGCAAGAAACCACGTGCACGCGAATCTCCAGCCATCCAGGCCAAGTCGCCAATACGTTGGAAACCAAACATTGAATAATAAATGTAAAACGGAATCATCTGTACGCCGGTCACACTGTAAGACGTAGCGGCTGCCAGCCAACTCGCGAATGAACCCGCCTCGTTGATACCTTCTTCTAAAATTTGGCCATCTTTAGACTCTTTGTAATACATCACTTGGTCAGAATCCATCGGCTCGTACAGCTGACCTTGGCTGGCGTAGATGCCCAACTGACGGAACAAACCTTCCATACCAAAGGTACGTGCTTCGTCTGGCACAATCGGCACAATGAACTTGCCAATCTGCTTATCACGCACCAAGGTAGAAAGTATGCGCACAAAAGCCATCGTGGTTGATATTTCACGCTCGCCTGTAGAAACCAGCATATTTTCAAACGCTGATAGTTCAGGAACTGTAAGTGCATTACCTTGTTGACGACGTTGCGGCACAAAGCCTCCCATCGCGGTACGACGCTCAGCCATGTATTGCATTTCAGGGCTATCATCAGCCGGCTTGTAAAATGACAAGTTTTCCACTTGTTCATCGGTAATAGGCAAATCAAAACGGTCACGGAATTTTTTCAATGACTCGATATCCATGCTCTTTTGTTGGTGCGTGATGTTTTGAGCTTCGCCAGCTTGCCCCATGCCATAGCCTTTGACCGTTTTGGCTAAAATTACCGTAGGTTGACCTTTGTGATTCACCGCAGCATTGTAAGCAGCAAACACTTTATGCGGATCGTGACCACCGCGGTTTAAGCGCCAGATATCTTGGTCACTCATCGCTGCAACCATCTCTTTTAACTCAGGATACTTGCCAAAGAAATGCTCGCGGGTGTAAGCGCCACCTTTAGCTTTAAAGTTTTGATACTCGCCATCCACACATTCTTCCATGCGTTTCTTCAGCAAGCCATCTTTATCCATCGCCAACAATGGATCCCAATATGAACCCCAAATGACTTTGAGTACATTCCAGCCTGAACCTCTAAAGTCAGACTCTAGCTCTTGAATAATCTTGCCGTTACCGCGCACAGGGCCGTCTAGGCGTTGCAGGTTACAGTTAATCACAAAAATCAGGTTGTCTAACTTCTCACGTGAAGCCAGTGAAATTGCACCTAATGATTCCGGCTCATCCATCTCGCCATCACCACAGAACACCCATACTTTGCGGTCAGAGGTGTCAGCAATACCGCGGTCATGAATGTATTTCAAAAAGCGTGCTTGATAAATACCGGCCAGTGGCCCCAAACCCATTGAAACCGTTGGAAACTGCCAGAAATCAGGCATCAGCCAAGGGTGTGGGTAACTAGGCAAACCATTGCCCCCCGTTTCTTGGCGGAAATTATCCATTCTCTCTTAGAAATACGGCCTTCTAAAAATGCGCGCGCATAAACCCCTGGCGATGAATGCCCCTGAAAGTAAACACAATCACCACCAAAATTTTCATTGGCAGCTCTAAAAAAGTAATTAAAGCCAGTGTCATACAATGTTGCCGCTGACTGGAAGCTCGCAATATGTCCACCGACTCCAGGCGATTTCTCATTAGCACGCAACACGGTCATAATGGCATTCCAGCGCACTAAGGCACGCACACGGCGTTCCATTTCAGGGTCACCTGGCAACTTAGCCTGCAAGTGTGTTGGAATGGTATTCACATAAGCGGTAGTAGCGTTATAAGGTAAGTTACTTCCTGAACGGCGCGCTTGATCTATCATCGCCTCTAGTAAAAAATGTGCACGCTCCGTGCCCTCGGTTTCAATAACAGCGGCAAGTGCATCCAACCATTCCTGGGTTTCTTGACGATCAATATCTGGGTGACTCAAAGGTGTGTTTAATGACATTCAGTTGGGGCTCCGTGTGACTGTATTTGCGTAATTTCTTAGTCCCCGTGACTGCACCTCAATTGGTATAATCACCATGCAAACTAAAAGCAACAAAAACAAATATAGCATGTCTGAAATACTACGCACACAACGTGCGAAGTACATAAATTTCATAAAACCGTAGTGTGGCTTTTTTAGGGGTTTTGGTCAAGTTTAGTCGCGTTCTTTTAACATTAAGCGAACACTCATTGATGCATATTAAGTACATTTTTCATAAAACTTTAAGGGTCATAAATGTCTATAAAACTACTGCAAAATGCAGAGATTGCCAATGAAAATTCATTAAAAACATATAAACACATACTTTTTGTTTTGACAGAAAAAGAAGAAAAAACGCTACCATATCTCTCGGATTTACAAAGCAAGTTAAACCGAAGTAAAGGTGAATACAAAGATCTATTTAAATCGCCAGTCACTTTAGACTTACCTGATGGCAACGTTATAAGCTTTGTCGCCTTAAGTAACAAACTCAACATATTTCAGTGCCATACGCTATTGCGTAAAGCAGCCAAACCATTATTAGACGAGCAACCGGATAGCATTGCTATCTGTGTATTTGGCGATGATGTAACGCGTGAAGCACATGCATGCGCAGCTTACTATGTGGTAACAGCCAACTCGGTAACGCTCCCCAATAGAAAAAAAGATCAAAAGTTTAACGCGCTAAAAAACGTAAGCATTTATGGCTACCAAGCTAATCACGATTATGCTTATGTCAACGCGCGTGTCGCTGGCAATACTCTGTGCCGCCAGCTTACCCTAACTCCTCCAAACGAATTAACGCCAACCATTTATCGGAAAAAGGTAGCCGCCTTAGCCAAAGACCATGGCTGGCAACATGAAGAGTTTGACATGTCAGCGCTCAAAAAGATGGGCGCAGGCGCCTTTGTGGCAGTAGGTCAAGGTTCTGAGCCTGCAGATGCCGCGATTGTGCATCTTTCATACCACCCAGAAGATGCTAAAAAACATATTGCCATTGTGGGAAAAGGCGTTTGTTTTGATACAGGAGGACACAATCTCAAGCCAGCAAAGTACATGCTAGGGATGCATGAAGATATGAATGGCTCTGCGGTTGCTTTAGGTATTTTGCTTGCGGCCAGCCAAATGCAACTGCCCATCAAACTAGACTGTTGGCTAGCCATCGCTCAAAATCATATCAGCCCCAACGCTTATAAACAAAATGATGTAGTTACCGCGCTCAATGGAATGAGCATTGAAATCATACACACCGATGCAGAAGGCCGCATGGTGTTAGCAGACACGCTTACTCTTGCTTCACGCCAAAAACCCGATGTTATTCTAGATTTTGCCACATTGACAGGCAGCATGATTACGGCACTTAGCGATCGCATTAGCGGCGTTATTGCTAATCAGCCAGAACTCGCCTTCACAGCAGTTCGTGCTGGGATCAAGGCAGGCGAGCGCATAGTAGCATTTCCATACGACGATGACTTTGATAGCGACTTAGATAGTGACATTGCTGATATTAAACAATGTACGCTTGAAGGCGGTGGCGATCATATTCATGCCGCTAGGTTTTTAGGTAAATTTATTGAAAACGACGTCGCCTGGCTGCATGCCGACTTATCATCAGCTAATCGCAAAGGCGGCTTAGGCGCCATACAATCCAACACCAATGGCTTTGGTGTCGGATTTGGCATTGAGGTTTTAAAAAGTTTAATTGTAGATTAGTTACGCTAAAAATACTGACACGCCTAATTTTTATCGTTACAATAACTTGACTATATTACTAGGATATATGTAATGCTAAATTCAGTTAATGGCCTTGATTGGCTGGAACAATTTCCAGAACTCAGGAACTTAGAGCAATCGGCCAAAGATATGCTTAGCAAATATTCTCGAATTGTAGAAGCCCCGATAGGTACTATTGGCTATCGTGAAGGTACGCCTTGCGGCGCTTACGTGATGCGATTGGCAGGGAAATCTCGCGTATATAAAATGTCATCAAATGGTCGCGAAATTCTGCTATATCGTGTTGGTTCAGGCGAAACTTGTGTAATCACTACAACATGCCTATTAGGTAATAGCGACTATCCTGCCTCAACAATCGTAGAAGAGCCTATTCGAGATGTGTTAATACCTGCAACTGCATTTCATCAACTGATGCTTGACTCAAGTGTCTTTCGTAAATTTGTAATGACAAATTATGGTGCACTTATTAGCGACCTTATCGTATTGCTTGATGAAGTCGCTTTTCATAACCTTGACGCGCGTCTTGCGAAAGTGTTGCTTGATGCGAACAACACACAAATTGTCCGCACTCATCAGCAAATAGCCGATGAGTTAGGTACCGCGCGTGAAGTTGTGAGTCGTCAACTAAAGCGCCTAGAACAAAAGGGCTCTGTATCACTAGGCAGAGGGCAAATTGAAATTATCAACCGTAGCGCACTAGAAAAAATTGTAGGCATTTGATCACCTCATCAAGTGATACACAATCCAAAACCACTTAGTAATAAGTGAAACGGCTACGTAAACTACCAACTCTCAACTAATCTTGCTCTAGCCTCATATTACCGTCTAATTTAGCAAGCGACTAACCAAGCAATGAATGTATATTGGTCAGCTGATGATGCCTTGACACAAGCTAGGCGAACGATTACGCGTTATTTAGCGCGTTACAGGTTCAGAACGTGAGTATTCAAGGTTGAATAGCAAACACCTAATGAGGTTTATTGGCAACCATTACCACCACGTTAACGCCGGGCATAAAAAAACCCCATCAAATTCATGATGGGGTTTTTAGTGTAAATAGCTTGGCAGTGACCTACTTTCGCATGCAAAAAGCATACTATCATTGGCGCTGGTTCGTTTCACGGCCCT
>JBAYTS010000005.1:0-96471 GCA_041675545.1 Methylotenera sp. | reverse complement strand
TCTGTGAGGTAGGCTAACAAGCCATTCATTGCTTCGTAATTGGCGGAATAATAGATAAAGCGGCTCACCTGACGTGAGCTGATAAGCCCTGCAAAACTTAATTCTTTTAGATGAAATGACAGCGTACTGGCAGGAATTTTAAGTTTTTCGCCAATCGCACCTGCTGCAAGACCTTCAGCCCCAGCCTGAACAAGCAATCTGAATATCTCCAGACGTGCTTCTTGTGCGATAGATGACAGTAGTTGAACCGCTAATTTATTTTCCATAGCTTCTATATTTCCATAAATATAGAAATAATGTCAAGTGTTATGACGCAACTAAAAAATTAAATGACTGCGCTTGGAAAGTAGGTGGCGATATGGGAGAAAATTTGTGACTCGCCGTGAGTCGATGGATGAAATTATAGATTGGAGCATGTTTTACAATCACTCAAAATTATATTCAACGCTTGGTTATATCAGCCCAATGCCATTCTAGAAAACCTAGCTTGCGGGGTAGATGAAAAATGCCGCATAATGAATCTGCTAACAGATGCGAAATTCAGGGTCAAGGTCAAGGAGATGTTATCAGTGGAAGCATATTTACGATTCGGTATTTTTCTGGGTGTTTATCTGCTTGCGCTGTGGCTGGAAACATTACTCCCCAAACGTCCGCCAACGCAGCCTCGGGTCAAGCGGTGGGTCATTAATTTCAGTCTGGTTGGCATTGATGTTCTGGTGCAACGTTTTACTTTAGGCGCTGCCGCATACTTAGCTGCGGTGTATGCACAAGACCATGGTTGGGGATTGATGGGCGTGCTCGACCTGCCTTTTTGGGCAGAGGCTTTAATCACGTTTTTGATATTGGATTTTGCTATTTATTTGCAGCATGTGCTGTCGCATGCTTTACCTATTTTCTGGCGGTTGCATAGTGTGCATCATGCTGATTTAGATATCGATGCCAGTAGCGGCCTGCGTTTTCACCCGCTAGAAATCATCCTTTCCCTTATTTATAAAGCGGCAATCGTCGCCGCGCTAGGTATTGATCCCTGGGTGGTTATTGCGTTTGAGGCAACACTTAATGGTGCCGCAGTACTAACCCATGCCAATATTCGCTACCCAGACAGGCTAGATCCGCCACTGCGATGGTTGTTTGTTACCCCCAATATGCACCGCGTGCATCACTCTACAAGCCGCGATGAAATGGATACCAATTTCGGCTTTTTTCTGTCAATTTGGGATAGGATTTGCGGTACCTATCATCGTGCGCCACCGCGCGCAGGGCATGAAAAGGTTGCGCTTGGCTTACCCTATATTCGTAAACAATCTCGTCTTGGTTTGTGGCAGTTGCTGATCATGCCATTTCGCATTACAAGGCAAACGGCAAGCTTGGGTTTGTCGCCAGATGTGGTGGATGGTGAAGTCAAAAACTAAAACTAGCCGTTAAATAGTAAGCTGCTGAGATTTGTCCACCCTTATTTTGCAGTAAACCAAATGTCACCATACCACGCAGATGCCGTGGCGCCAGTATTGTCAGTGTCAGTCATGATGGCTACTGCATCAACATTACTTGGATCTTTTCCAAATAGTTTGCGGTAATCAGCAAGCACATCACGGCGTTCCTCTAGCCATTGCCCAGCGCGCTCCGAGCCTGATTGCACCGCGATCATGTGCGCATTGCCAGTAAATGCATTACGCCAGTGGCTATCAATAGGCTGTTTGCCTGACCATACATAATTGATCGCGCGCGTACGCCAAAAGGCCGCGCCGCCTGAAAACACCACATAAACACGGGCAGGGTAATCGTCACCGGCGCGGGTGAGTTCGTCACCGCCCGTCAGCACGTTATCAACTTTCCATGACCAATGTAGCATGGGTGTTTTTTTAAGGTCTATATTCACTTTGCGAAACAAGCCTGAAGCGGCAGCGGTACTGTTGGCATGCAAGGCGGTGCGCCCACCGGTGATTGCAAGGGCGTAACGAGTCTCGCCTGAGAAAACCTTGGTTTGCCAACCGCTCATGTCGCCTTGCGAAAAGCGAGCAATGTCAACGTTCTCGGCATCAGCGTTTGCCATGATGGGTACAAACAACAATAAACAGCTTAGTAATTTTATCAATGGACTTTTCTTAGGTGTTAAGCATATGTTTTTTTACACGCTTGCTTTAAGGGTACTTCTATAAATCCAATTTTGCGAGCATCCGCTTTGCGGCTTGCCTGCTTAAACCATTTCGTCATTATACGGCGTTGCGCACGAAAAATAATTCCTTATCAGAAGTAAACTGATAAGCATTACTAATGCCAGTAAACTGGCAAGTATTGCTAATATATCAAACATATACCGCGTCATTATTTTTTGTTCGCGCCTTGTCTAATTTAAAAACTTGAATTAATAGAAGTGCCCTTAAGGTGATGATCCCCACACCTCGTTGATGCGGGCATCGCGACCACAGCTACGCCTGTAGTATTTATAGCGAACGGGATTTTTTTTGTAATAGTCCTGATGGTACTCCTCAGCGAGATAAAATTGACTGGCAGCGGTTATTTCAGTATAAATTTTGGCAAATTTACCATTACGCTCAAGTGCCGCTTTACTGGTTTCGGCGAGCTTTTTTTGAACTTCATCCTGATAAAAAATAGCACTGCGATACTGGCTACCTACATCGCAGAACTGCTTATCTTTAATCGTTGGATCAATGTGATGCCAGAAATAATCCAGTAACTTTTCATAATTGACCAGCTTAGGATTGTAAGTCACTCGCACGGCTTCTGCATGCCCAGTAAAGCCTTGGCTGACTTGCTCGTAAGTAGGATTTTTAAGTTGACCGCCGATATAACCGGATTCCGCCGTGACTACACCAGCTAGTTTCTCAAAATCAGCCTCCGAGCACCAAAAGCAGCCGCCGGCAAATATGGCCGTTGCCAACTGTGTTTGTGGTGGTTTGATTAGAGGCGGCGTATCTCCGGCTAAGCAGTAACTAGTAAGTAAGAGGGCGGCAACTCCGCCAAAAAATCTGCAAGTAAACCTAATAAAATTTTGCATGATTTTTATACTCTGAGCGCAGGCAAAGCATCGGTTTCTGGCACAAATTCCAATGCCAGCCCATTATTGCAATAACGCAGACCAGTAGGTGCTGGACCATCATTAAACACATGCCCTTGATGACCGCCACAACGCGCGCAATGATATTCAATTCTAGGCCAAACCAGCTTGTAGTCTTTTTTGGTGACCACGGCTTGTGGTAAGGTATCCCAGAAGCTGGGCCAACCCGTGCCACTATCAAATTTATGGCTGGACTTAAATAGAGGTAAGAAGCAGGCTGCGCAAATGAACGTACCTTTGCGTTTCTCATGGTTTAGCGGACTACTGCCAGAGCGTTCGGTGTCTTCTTCAAACAGCACGTTATAACGGTCTGAGGGTAGCAGTGCTTTCCATGCGGATTTGGATTTTGTGAGAGGGGTCACTGTGATGGCTTCCTTGGCAAAAGTGGGTAATGAGCTAGCAAGCCATAGCCCAGATAAATTTCTAATAAACTGACGACGATTCATGATGGCTCCAATTTAGCTTTCTTAAGCTGAGATACTGTCATGCATCAGTCGGTTCAATTTTAAATTCCTTACAACTAACAGTTATAAAAATTAAGCGTCAGCTGCAAACTTTCCATACCTCATTTTATTTAGGCTATAAAGCTGAGGCGGTGTTTGAAAAACTAGTGCCGCCTGTTGTGAGTAGCCAACCCAGAGCCAAGCAATTGATGACAACGGTTACTGCAAATACGGTTTTAAATTCTACTTTTTTTGATTTATGACGTAATGTTTTTTGTGCAAGCAAGGCGCCAGGCCAGCCTCCAACCAAGGCGAGTAAATGCAAGGTGCTTTCTTGAGTTCTCCAGCGATTTTTTTGCGCAGCTATTTTGTCTATGGCATACGCAACAAAAGTGATAGTGCTTGTAATCAAGTAAAGACCGATAATCGCGAATGGTAGCCGACCAGTTAGCACCAGTAATGTGAGAAAAAGACAAAACAAAAAGGCGAAGATAGTATCAAACGGCTTCGTTTTTTTGATGGCACTATCAGCGCTGTGCTCACCTGTGAACCGAATGTTTTGTGCGGATAGTCGATGTTTTTCATCTGTCGTAAGCACGTAGGTGATTAAGTCACCCTCATTGGGCCGACGCGAGCGGTTGGAAAAGGCTTTTATATGCACAAATGCTTTTTCGCCACCGCCATTTGGTATAACAAAGCCAAACCCTTGATCGTCTTTCCAGTGGGTGATTTTTCCCTGATAACGCATAAGAGCGCTCGAAGTAACTAATGTGACATAGGTTTCATCGTTTAATGGTGCCCAACCACTTCGCCCGCCTTTAATTTGTACTGGGTGCCACAATACGGGCAAGCGACATGTCCGGTTTTAGCCACATCCAGAAACACACGCGGATGAGATGACCATAATGCTACTTCGTCAGTCGGGCAGTGTAGCGGCAGATCTTTAGCGCTGACTTCCGTGAATTTAATATCAGGTTCTTTTATATTAGGCATTACTGAAACTCCATTATTCCGTCATTCTCACCGCCCTTCGACGCGCTCAGGGAGCGGTGGGAGTTACGGAGGTCGTTTTTTACACCAATGTTAACCAACTTGCATGTTCGGCAGATTTACCTGTCACGACATCAAAATATAGTTTTTGCAATTGTTTTGTAATTGGGCCAGCTGTACCTGCGCCAATACTACGGCGGTCAAGCTCGCGGATTGGTGTTACTTCAGCCGCGGTGCCAGTAAAGAATGCTTCATCAGCGCCATAAACTTCATCACGCGTGATGCGTTTTTCAATCACGGGAATACCTAACTCGCCAGCCAATTGAACGATGGTGTCGCGGGTGATGCCTTCCAGAGCGCTAGTGAGATCTGGTGTGTAGAGCTTGCCATTACGCACGATAAATACGTTTTCGCCTGAGCCTTCTGCCACAAAACCATCAACATCAAGTAACAAAGCTTCTTCGTAGCCGTCAGCCGCTGCTTCTTGGTGCGCTAAAATGCTGTTCATGTAGTTGCCGTTTGCTTTGGCTTTACACATGGTGATATTTACATGGTGGCGCGAGAACGACGAAGTTTTTACACGAATACCATTGTCTAGCGCATCTTGTCCCATATACGCGCCCCATTTCCATGCGGCGACAATTACGTGGGTTGAGAGTGTTTTTGCAGAGATGCCCATTGCTTCAGCACCGTAAAACGCCATGGGGCGCAGATAGGCAGATTCCAGCTTATTGTCACGCACGGCGGCTAGTTGCGCTGCCATGAGCTCTTCTTTAGTGTAGGGTAACTTCATGCCGAGGATGTGCGCAGAGCGAAATAATCTGTCGGTATGTTCTTTTAAACGAAAAATGGCAGTGCCTTTATCTGTTTTATAGGCGCGAACGCCTTCAAATACGCCCATGCCGTAGTGCAAAGTGTGCGTTAAAACATGGGTGGTGGCATCGCGCCAGTTGACCATTTTGCCGTCGTACCAAATTACGCCGTCGCGGTCTGCCATACCGCCAGAAGTTGCTACAGGGTTCGCCATGCTTTATCCTTAAAGAGCTTTAGTTTTGCAAAAAACATTATTGTAAACGAGTGCGCACTTGCTTTGCAGTATATTCTCAATTTTGCGCGTAAAATTACATGCTTAAATGCTTTTATTCAAGGAGTGGTGATGCGAAATTTATTGTTAGCGGTACTTATGGTGCTATTAAGTGCATGTCAGCCCGCGGCTCAAAACAGCCAATTCATCGCTACCGATATTACGGGTGCAGATTTTGCGCAAACCTTAAATTTAACTGACCACACAGGTAAGCTACGTTCGTTAACAGATTTTAAAGGTAAGGTAGTCGCCCTGTTTTTTGGCTATACGCACTGTCCAGATGTTTGCCCTACCACCATGGCAGATTTTAAACAAACCATGAAATTGTTAGGCGCGCAGGCAGATGAACTGCAAGTGCTTTTTGTTACACTCGACCCTGAGCGCGATACACAAGAAGTGCTTGCGCAATATGTGCCGGCATTTAATACACACTTTATTGGTTTGCGTGGAAGCGCAAAGGAAATAGATGCGACCGCAAAGAACTTTAAAATTTTTGCCGCCAAGGTCGAAAGCAAAGGTAAAAGTGGCTATACCATAGACCATAGTGCGGGGGTTTATGTGTTTGATAAAACTGGAAAAATCAGGCTTTATGTTGATTATGGAACAAAGCCTGCTGACATTGCGGCTGATATTAAAAAGTTGCTTTAAATAAAGGCAGTTTCTTTTAGTTAATGCTAATTTATATCTGTTGTAACTTTATATTTGATGCGGCTTTATATCTTATGTAGCTTTATATCTTATGTAACTTGGGCGACCAAGCTTTCAACTCTTTTTCTGCTACTTTGTAATCAGGGTAAATACTCGCCACAACCGCCCAAAACCTGGCTGAGTGATTCATTTCTTTTAAGTGTGCCAGCTCATGGCAAATCACATAATTGATAATATGCGGCGGTGCTTGCAATAAGCGCCAATTGAGTCGCACTTCTTTCTTTGAGTTGCAACTGCCCCAGCGTGAGCGTGCGTTGGATAAAAATAGCGTGGGCACCGGTACCCCGAGTCTGGTCGAAAATAAGGCCAAACGCCTGGAAAAATCTGTCAGCGCCTGCTTTTTGTACCATTGCAACACCTTACGCGCCACTGCGCTAGGTTTATTGTGATTTGGCATCGCCAATTGCAAAACGCCAGGGACATAATCAACGGCTCGGGAACGTGCATCATGCTGAACTGCTAGTGCGATGGTGTTGCCCAGTAGCCATAGTTGCTCGCCATGTTGCCATTGCATCGCGGCGATTTTATTGGCGCTTAGCGCATCCAGTTTTTTGCGTATCCAGTCTGCCTTTAGCACAATGAGGCTTTCAATGTGTGATTGCGAAATACGTTTTGGCGCATGAATCACCAAGCCGGTGGCGGTGATTTTTAGCCCAACGGTTCGGCGTTGGCGATGCTCTAACTGGTAATGTAATTGTCGCCCACAGGGCAATGTAAGTGTGTGGCTCATGCGCTAATCACACGTTTAATGTCGCCATTTCAGTTTCAATCCAATGTTCAACTTGCTTGTTCAACGCATCGGCTTTTAAACCAGAGGTTTGAATGGCTTTGCCGATATGAATTTGGATGACGCCTGGTTTTTTGATGAAACCTCTAGGCCAAAAATTACCCGCATTTAATGCAACTGGGACTACTTGCGTCTGTGTGTGTGTGGCTAACCATGCGCCACCGATGTGGTATTTGCCATGCTCACCTGGCGCAATGCGCGTGCCTTCAGGATAAATTACCACCCAAAAACCTTTGGCTAACCTTGCCGTTCCTTGCTCTACCAATTGCTTTAATGCTGCGCGCCCAGCGCTACGGTTGATGGCGATAGGCGATGACATGGCTAAGCCCCAGCCGAATATAGGAATCCACAATAACTCACGTTTTAGCACGTAAACTTGGGTCGGGAAAATGGCCTGAAACGCGAACGTTTCCCAAGTGGATTGGTGTTTACCAAGTATGATGCTAGGTGAGTTGGGTATGTTCTCAAGCCCGGTAATTTCGTGGCGAATATTACAGGTAATGCGCAGCCACCACAGCATGCTGCGCGCCCAGCCGGAAATCAATACGTTGCGGGTGAGCGGGTTAAACGGTAGTGCAAGAAATGCGATTAGCGTGAATATGGGCGCAGTAACAATTTGCCCCAATAAGAATAGTAATGAGCGTAAAAATAGCATGCCTAGGTATTTTCTAAATAGGTATTTTCTGAAATGATATGTTGCACTGCTTCATTCAAGTCGGCAAAAATCAGTGTATTCTTTGGCAAACTACCCGTTTTAAGGGTTTCTTCACCTTTGCCGGTGCGCACTAAAATTGGTTGGCAACCTGCGTCGGCAAAGGCTTGTAAATCTCTAAAAGCATCACCAACCGCAAAAACTTGATTCAGCTCCACTGAAAAGCGTTTGCCAATTTCTTTAATCATGCCAATTTTCGGTTTACGGCAATCGCAATGATCATCCGCTGAATGTGGGCAGTAAAATACAGCATCAATGCGCCCGCCTACCAGCGCTAATTCACGGTGCATTTTATCGTGGATGCTATTGAGTGTTGCCATATCAAATAAACCACGGCTGATGCCAGATTGGTTGGTGGCAATAGCGACTCTAAACCCCGACTGGTTGAGCAGGGCAATCGCTTCAAGGCTTCCTGGAATTGGAATCCACTCGTTTGGATTCTTAATGAAATTAGTGGAATCTTTATTGATCACGCCGTCACGGTCGAGGATAACGAGTTTCATAGGGTTGTTCCACCATTACCATTACGGTTCCCTGTGCTTGTTGAGGGGTAGTGACAATCTACTTTCATATTAAATTTGCCACCACACTTCGACAAACTAAGGGCGCAGTTGCCATGGTGAAATCTAAGCATATTAACCTGCCAACTTAGATAAATCTGCCACGCGGTTCATCGCTTGGTGCAAAGTTGCCAATAAACCAAGTCGATTTGCCTTGAGCGCTGGGTCATCTGCATTCACCATCACGTTGTCGAAGAAGTCATCTACGGGTGCTTTTAATGCGGCAAGTGCTGAAAGTGAGGCCGTGTAATCACCGCTTTCAAACAGTTTATCCGCTTCTGGTTTTACTAGACTCAAAGCAGTGTTGAGCGCAATTTCGGCAGGCTCTTGCAGTAAGTTAGCATTCACTTCAGCCTTCACTTCGCCTTCTACTTTTTTCAGAATGTTGCTGATACGCTTGTTGGCAGCAGCGAGAGCAGGTGCCTCGGCTAACTCAGAGAATGTACGCACAGCAGCAAGACGTTGAGGCACTTCACTTAACAATGCGGGGTCAAGTGATAGCACCGCATCTACTTCTTGTGGCGTTGCACCTTGATCGCGTAAGTTGACACTTAGGCGGTCAAAACAAAACGCTTTGATGGCTTGTATTGTTGATGTGTTGTTGCCAGAGTCATTAGCAAATTCTGAGAGTACATTTTGAATAAGCGCTTCAAATGGTAATGGCAATTTGCTTTCAATCAGCATACGGATAACCCCTAATGCCTGACGACGCAACGCAAACGGGTCTTTATCGCCAGTGGGTTTCTCACCGATGCTAAATAGTCCGACCAAAGTTTCCAGTTTGTCTGCCAATGCTACGGCGATACCTACCTGATTGCGGGGTAAATCATCCCCAGCAAAGCGTGGTTTGTAGTGGTCTTCAATCGCAAAGGCAACGTCATCTTCCCAGCCCTCATGCTGTGCGTAGTAGCGCCCCATGATGCCTTGCAGCTCTGGGAACTCACCCACCATGTCAGTGAGTAAATCGGTTTTTGCCAACTTTGCAGCAAAGTCAGCCTTATCGGCTAATGCTTTACCGCCAAGTTGCTCGCCGATGGCTTTGGCTATAGCGCAGACTCTCTGTGTACGCTCTCCTTGTGAGCCAAGCTTGTTGTGGTAAACCACTTTATTTAAACTGCCAATACGTGATTCCAATGTTTTCTTGCGGTCTTGATCAAAGAAGAATTTAGCATCGGCCAGACGAGGGCGTACCACGCGCTCATTACCGCCAATCACGGCACTTGGGTCAACCGGGCTGATGTTAGAAACTATTAAGAATTTGTTCGTCAGCTTGCCATCGCTGTTGAGTAGTGGAAAATACTTTTGATTCGCCTTCATGGTGAGAATCAGACATTCTTGCGGCACTTCCAAATAAACTTCTTCAAACTGGCCAAGCAATACATTTGGGCGTTCCACTAGCGCCGTAACTTCATCTAGCAAGTCTTTATCTTCAATCGGTTTAAGACCTTGCTTAGCGGCCGCTGCATTCAGTTGGCGTTCAATTTCAGCGCGGCGCTCAGCAAAGCTGGCAATCACGGCACCTTCGGTTTTAAGTTGTGCGGCATAGGTATCAGCATTTTTCAAGATAACGGGTGATACTGCGGCTTCAAACCGGTGCCCTTGCGTTTGGTTGCCGGCAGTTAAGCCAAGTACGCTAATGCCCACAACATTATCCCCATGCAATGCAACCAAGCCATGCGCTGGGCGTACAAAATTAACGCTGCTCCAGCCATCGGCCAGTTGATAGGTCATGACTTTGGGAATTGGTAATTTCTGAATCGCTTCCTCAATGGCTTTTTGCAAGCCATCGTTAAGCACAGCCCCTTTTTGTGTGACTTCCAGGAATAGCGCTTCGTTTTTACCATCCAACTGTTTGGTTAGTTTGGATACGGCAGCCTCATCCAAGCCCATGCCATTTAAGCGTTTAATCAGCGCTGGTGTAGCGTTGCCGTTAGTATCTAAACCTACGCTCACGGGCATGAGTTTTTGTGTGGAGGTTTTATCTGGCGCCACCTCAAGAATGTGAGTGGCATGTGCAGCCAAACGGCGCGGCGAAGCATAAGCCGTTACAACGGAATTTTCTGCGCTTAAACCTTGCGCTTTAAGTGACTCAAATAATACGCTGGAAAAAGCTTCGCCTAGCTTATTTAAAGCCTTAGGCGGTAGTTCTTCTACAAATAGTTCTACGAGTAAATTTTTTTCTGACATTTTTATATTCCGGTTTATGTAGGAGCGCAATTTATTGCGCGAATTTTTAACCGCTTCGCGCAATAAATTGCGCTCCTACAGGTTACGCAGCTTCTCTTTTCTTTAAATCCGCCAACACTTCATCTGCCCAATCTTTTGGTGCCATCGGGAAGCCTAATCTGGCACGGCTATCCAGATAACTTGCGGCAACAGAGCGGGCCAAGTTACGAATGCGTCCAATATAACCTGCGCGTTCAGTCACAGAAATCGCCCCGCGTGCATCCAGCAAATTAAACGTATGTGCGGCTTTAAGCACTTGTTCATAAGCTGGAAGGGCTAGTTTATTTTCAACTAAGTGTTGTGCCTGTTTTTCATACGCGTTAAATGCGGTAAACAAAAACTCGGCGTCTGAATGTTCGAAGTTGTAGGCACTTTGTTCTTGCTCATTTTGCAGATACACGTCGCCATAGCTTAAACGCTCGCCATTTAAACCCGTTGTCCAGGTTAAGTCATAAACGTTATCCACCCCTTGCAGATACATGGCTAAGCGTTCTAAACCGTAAGTGATTTCACCCGTAATCGGTTTGCAGTTAATGCCGCCCACTTGCTGAAAATAGGTGAATTGTGTGACTTCCATGCCGTTCAACCAGACTTCCCAACCCAAGCCCCATGCGCCTAGCGTTGGGTTTTCCCAATCGTCTTCTACAAAGCGGATGTCATTCTTTTTCAAGTCGAACCCTAACGCTTCAAGTGAGCCTAAGTAAAGCGCTAGAATATCAGCAGGTGCGGGTTTGAGAACGACTTGAAACTGGTAGTAATGCTGCAAACGATTGGGGTTCTCACCATAACGGCCATCCTTTGGGCGGCGGCTGGGCTGTACGTAGGCGGCTCTCCATGGCTCAGGGCCTAATGAGCGCAAAAAGGTAGCGGTGTGAGATGTGCCAGCACCGACTTCCATGTCGTACGATTGTAACAAGGCGCAACCACGTTCAGACCAGTAATTTTGCAGCGTGAGAATAATTTGTTGAAATGTTAAAGCCATGATGGTTTGATTAAACTTAAATGTTTATTAAATGGGCGAAAAGGTGGATTTTACTTTGTTTTTCAGTCTTACCATAGGTTTTAGCTTGATGATTTAAGGATACCTCTATTAATTCAATTTCCGTTGCGATACTGCGTTGCTCATAAAAAATCATTCCTTACATATCATTCATATGCTACGTCACAATTTTTTACTCGCGCCTTGTCTAGCTTAGTAATTTGAATTACTAGAGGTATCCTTAATACGTTTCATCGTGTTACGTCGCCAAACAAACGCGATCAAGCTAAAACAAAACACAACCAGCGGCCAGTTCCCCCAGCGTACATAAGGTGTGCTGCCGGTATAACCCTGTGCTGTGCCGTTAAGTGAGGTTTGTGTAAAGTGTGGTGCATGTGCAAGCACATAACCTTTGTGATTGATGATGGCAGTGGCGCCTGTATTGGTGGCGCGTAACATCATGCGCCCGGTTTCGAGCGCGCGCGCTTGCGAAAACTGCATGTGCTGATCAGCCGCATAAGAAGTTCCGTACCATGCATCGTTGCTCACATTCACCAGCAGGGTGGAGGCTGGTAATTGACGGATAATTTCTTCGCCAAAGACATCTTCGTAGCAAATATTGACCGCAACTTTCTCACCTGCAATCGGCATCGGTTGTTGATACTTGTCGCCGCGTGATAAATCGCTTAATGGCATGTTAAGTAAGTCGCGGTATATCCAGCCAAACGCCATTTTAAATGGTATAAATTCACCAAACGGCACCAGGTGCGATTTACGATACACTGCGGATTTTGAGCTGCCGATACTGAATACACTGTTAAAGTATTCGCCATTTTCACGTTCTACTAGTCCAAGCAAAATATCGCCTTTGTTTTTGATGGCATGTTGCTGCAAACGGCTGCTAATTTCAGCGGGAAGCTCGCTTGATAATACCGGTAGCGCGGTTTCTGGCATGATGATCAATTTAGCCGTGCTGGATTCCGCCATGGTGAGGTATTGATTGAGCGTTTGATTGGCGATTTCAGGATCCCATTTCATATCCTGTGCAATATTGCCTTGCAATAAACTCACGCTGAGCGGGTCGCCATGCGGGGCAGTCCACTCAACCAGTTTCAATAGTTGACCTGAAACAGTAATGAGGATTAGCGCGGCAATGCCGTTGCGGCGCCAATTCATGGACGCTGGTTTTTTGGCAAGCCAGAAGGCAAGCAGGCTGGCAATAAATACGGAAATCAGTGTCACACCGTACACGCCGATGATGGGCATGTAGCCCGCTAATGGACTATACGGCACTTGGCTGTAACCAATAGTTAGCCACGGAAATCCGGTAAAAATCCAGCTTCTTACCCAGTCGGATAATGCCCAGAATGCCGGGATGGCAATGATCATTAGGTCATGATTATTGTTAGAAATACGTTTACTGAGTGCACCGACTGCGGCAGGAAATAATGCCATAAAGCTAGCTAACACAAAAGTTGAAAAGCCTGCCATGACGCTCGGCATCCCACCAAAAGTGTGCAGACTAATGTATATCCAGTAAATACCTGCGCCAAATAAGCCCAATCCATACACAAAGCCATCAAGTGCGGCCTGTTTGGGGCTGTCAGTCAGATACCAGAAATAACATAAACCTATCAGCGAAACGATACTGGCAGGGTAAAAGTAAAACGGCGAAAAACCTAATACGCAAAATGCGCCGAGTAGAAGTAAGGCTAATAATTTGAGCAATTTGTGTATGGTAAATAATGACATGGGCGCAATTGTAGCTTGTTACGGCTTTAGATAACAAAAATTAACATTAAATCAGCGCGCCAAGATTGACAGTCTAGATGCTTAAGCCCTATATTAAGTCTGCAAAAGCATTACATTACTAGCTGGAAAGTTTTAATAAATATGGATTATTTTATCAAGGGAGATTGGGATGAGTATAGCGTCAGAATTTAAACAATTTGCTTTAAAAGGCAATGTCATGGATTTAGCCGTGGGTGTCATTATTGGCGCTGCGTTCGGGAAAATTGTCGATTCATTAGTGGGCGATATTATTATGCCGCTGATTGGAAAAATTATCGGCAGTGTTGACTTTAGTAATATGTTTATTGCGTTAGCCGCAATTCCAGAAGGTAACGTGGGCACTTATGCTGCATTAAAAGCAGCAGGCGTACCGATGTTGGCATACGGTAACTTTTTAACGATTGTTATTAACTTTGCTATTCTTGCATTTGTGATTTTTATGTTAGTTAAACAAATGAATCGACTCAAAAAAGCCGAAGCGGCAGCAGCGCCTGCGCCAACGCCTGAAGATGTTGTGTTGTTGCGTGAGATTCGTGACGCTTTGAAAAAGTAATGCATCAATATTGAGCGTGGAACTCAAACGTAAACAATTAAAAAAGGGCTTAACAGCCCTTTTGATTCGATGAAGCGTGTGGGCTATTGAGGAAACTCATATTGCTTGCCACTTTCCGGTCCTTCTGCACCATCGTTATTCAAAAATGCAACCATCACGACTTTGTCATCAATAAAATCCAGCTCGGTTGTTTCGTAATAAGCGCCGTCGGCTGCTGTGTTAATAAAGTGATACAACCAAATAGAAGCCACCACTTTGCCTGACCCTTTGATTTTCACATCATCGGCCTTGGCGGGCTCACCAAATTGCTCAATTATTTCAGCTTTAGTGAAGCTGTTGATTGCCTTGACGAACGCTTGTTCTTCTGTAGGAATCTCAGCTTTGAGGGTGGTATTTTCTTCTGCAACGGTAATCTGGGCGAATGAAATTTGCGCAATAGCCAGCCAAGCAAGTACTAAATATTTCATGATAAGCCCCAGCGGAATGTGAGTGATTTTAACTAAACGGTTTGTGACATCTATGAGCTAAACGGCTCTGGTTTAGTTCCGCTGGTTTTGCCAGTGGTTCAAGCTTTACTGGCGAGTTGGCTAATCCTCGTTTGCTTCAGTTACTTTTGATATTATCTCAATCAGAACGCTGTGCAGGCGCCGGCTATCTGCACGCAACACCTTGATGTGCAGTCCGCTAAATGTAATCTCTTCATTACGTTTAGGTAAATGACCAAATTGATTAACGATTAAGCCGCCAATGGTAGAGAATTCTTCATCACTGAAATTTGTGCCGACAATTTCGTTAAAATCGACAATTTCGGTCAGCGCTTTAACGCGATATTGGCCGTCAGCATTTTGGATCACGTTATCTTCGTCTTCGTCGTAATCGTATTCATCCTCAATGTCGCCGACAATTTGCTCCAAAACATCTTCAATCGTCACCATGCCAGCCACGCCGCCGTATTCGTCCACTACGATCGCAATGTGGTTGCGGTTACTGCGAAACTCTTTGAGTAGTATGTTTAAACGTTTAGATTCTGGAATAAATACCGCGGGACGTAGCATGTCGCGCACTTCAAAGTTTTCACCTGCATAATAACGTAGCAAATCTTTAGCGAGCAAAATGCCAATGACGTCATTTTTGTTGTCTTCAATGACAGGGAAGCGCGAGTGAGCGGTTTCAATCACGTGGGGAATAAATACTTCAGGGGCATCGGTGATGTCGATGACATCCATTTGAGAGCGCGGAATCATAATGTCGCGCACTTGCATTTCACTGACTTGCAGCACACCCTCAATCATGGCGAGCGAATCTGCATCCATCAAGCTGTTTTCATAGGCGCCATGCAACAACTCTACTAACTGCTCGCGATCTTCAGGCTCGCGTAATAAAAAATGACTTAAACGTTCCAACAAGCTGGGCTTGTTATTTAATTTATGTTGACCAGGTTTTTCCGACTCGGTAGCCATGCTAAAAGGCACCCTATGTAATGAGATAAGGAGAAGGATACCCTAATTTTGTGACAATTGCAGTCTCTATTCCTTCCATTAACTCAGCTTGCGCTTCATTTTCATGGTCATAGCCATGCAAATGCAAAATGCCGTGTACGGTTAAATGGGCATAATGGGCATGTAATGCCTTGTTTTGCGCGTTTGCCTCTGCCTCAACCACGGGCGCGCAAATGATAATGTCACCCATTAAGTGCGGCTCTTCGGTCAGTGGAAACGTGAGTACATTGGTGGCATAGTCTTTGCCGCGATAAGTATTGTTGAGCAAGCGCCCTTCAGCTTCATCTACGATACGGATGGTGACTTCGGTTTCTACACGCAGCGTGGCCTTTGCCCACTGACGAAATTGCCGCGCAGTAGGCAGATTGGTCTGATTTGATGCGTATTGAATGGATGCGTGTAGTTTAGGCATTTTGTTTAGGGCACCTTTATTAGTTCAAGTTACTAAGCCAGACAAGGCGCGAGTAAAAAATTGTGACGCAGCATATGGTGGATATGTAAGGAATAATTTTTTATGAGCAACGCAGTATCGCAGCGGAAATTGAATTAATAGAGGTGCCCTTTAATGGTTATTTTGATTGCAAGTCTGTGCCATCAGTATAGGGAAAACGCACATGACCAAAGCGCACGATGAGAATCGCCAATGCAATTAGCAGAATCGAGCCCGACAGTGCAAACATTGTCATCGCGTCAAGTTCTTTGATGTCGAGCACCAGAAAGCGCGCCAACGCAATAATGCCAATGTATAGCGGATATCTCACTGGCAAATTTCCCGCGCTGAGATAGTGATTGAGCATGGACATCACTTCAAGATACAAAAATAGCAACAGTATGTCGCCTACGGTAATTGCGCGAGCTTCCCAAATGTGGGTAATGGCTTGAAATACTGCAAAAATGGTGGCAATGCCAATCACAATGAGTACGACTTGTTCCACTACGCTGAGGGCGCGCTGCATTATTTTGCTAAATCGATTGGGTGTCATTTTAATTTCCCCTGCATGAAGAATTGGCAGGTGAGCTTGCCGGTTATTTTGAACGTATCTTGATGTGATTTATACATAAAAGCAAGCAATATTAGGCAGTTACCTGCTGAGATTAACTTTTGTTTTTAAGCTCATATTCTTCATAAGCATTCACGATTTTTTGCACCAGTGGATGCCGCACTACATCGCCGGATAAAAAATGCGTCATGGCGATACCTTTGATATCTTTTAAAACCTTTTGCGCTTCTACCAAACCGCTTTTTTGATGTTTTTGTAAATCAATTTGCGTTACATCACCGGTAATGACGGCTTTTGTGCCAAAACCAATGCGCGTTAAGAACATTTTCATTTGTTCGGGGGTGGTGTTTTGGGCTTCATCCAAAATAATAAAACTTTGGTTGAGCGTGCGTCCGCGCATGTAGGCAAGCGGGGCGACTTCAATCGCGCCACGCTCAAACATTTTATTTACGGTATCGTAACCGGCTAAATCGTATAAGGCGTCATACAAAGGGCGTAAATACGGATCAACTTTCTGGTTTAAATCGCCCGGTAAAAAGCCTAACTTTTCGCCAGCTTCAACCGCTGGGCGTACCAGCACAATGCGTTTAACGCGGTCACGGCTCATCGCATCCACCGCGCAGGCAACTGCCAGATAAGTTTTACCGGTACCGGCCGGGCCAATCCCAAACGTAATGTCGTGGTCTTGAATTTGCTGCAAATATGCGACTTGGCGCGGTGTGCGTCCATGTAAATCACCGCGGCGCGTCATCAGCACGGGCATGGCAGAGGTGGCTACGTCTTCAGGTTTTAATTTGTCAATTTCGACCAAGCCCAATTGTATGTCTTCTAACTCAATCGGCTTTTTAGCACGAATGTAAAAATTCTCAATCAACTGAATAGCAAGGCGTGTGTTTTCCAACTTGCCACTTACGTTAAACGTACCGCCACGGCGGTTGATATTGACCTCAAGTGCAGTTTCAATTTGCTTGATGTTTTCATCCAGCGCGCCACAGAGGTTGGCTAAGCGGGAGTTATCTTCAGGTTGTAAGGTGATTTCCATGTTTAAATAAGACCTAAATTATTTCGCCTAATAAGCGGCGCGGATTTGATACATCGGTAATTTTTACATGTACAAATTGATGAATCAGGCTGGCGTCGCCCGCAATGTCCACCACGCGATTATTATCTGTTTTGCCTGCAAGTAAACCACTGTCTTTCCAAGATGCGCCTTCAATCAGCACGCGCTGTGTGGTGTCGAGCATAGCCTCTGAGATGGCTTTGGCTTGCGCTTCGTTAATGGTTTGCAGTCTAGTTAAGCGCGCTAATTTAACCTCTTGCGGGGTGTCATCTTTTAAAAATGCAGCGGGCGTACCAGGGCGCGGACTATATAAAAAGCTGAAGCTGGCATCAAAACCAACGTCTTGCATCAATTTGACCGTCGCTTCAAAATCGCTTTCTGTTTCCCCTGGGAAGCCAATAATAAAGTCAGAAGTAAATGTTAAGTTAGGGCTGGCAACGCGCAACTTACGAATGATTGATTTGAATTGCAACACGGTGTAATTGCGCTTCATCGCCATTAAAATACGGTCGGAGCCCGCTTGTACAGGCAAATGCAACTGTAGTGCCAATTTTGGAATGTTAGCAAAACAATCAATCAGCCTTTGATTCATCTCATTGGGGTGGCTGGTGGTGAAACGGATGCGTTCTATTTGCGGGATTTCAGCAATGGTCTCAATCAGCATCGCCAAATCGGCTTCAACGCCATCATACTCAGTACGGTAAGCATTCACATTTTGCCCAAGCAGGGTGATTTCCTTTACACCTTGCGCTGCCAGTTGTACGGCCTCGGTCAAAATATCGGCAAACGGGCGTGAAACTTCTTCTCCGCGCGTATAGGGCACTACGCAAAAACTGCAATACTTGCTACAGCCTTCCATAATGCTTAAAAATGCGCTAACGCCTTCTACACGAGGTGGTGGCAGGTGGTCAAATTTTTCAATCTCAGGAAAGCTGATATCTACTTGCGATACATGGTTGGCTTGGCTTTTTTTAATCATCTCAGGCAAACGGTGCAAGGTTTGCGGACCAAATACCACATCCACATACGGCGCACGTCTGATGATGTTGTCACCTTCTTGCGATGCAACACAGCCACCTACGCCAATAATTAAATTAGGATTTTTTGCTTTAAGCGGAATAAATCGGCCCAAATGACTGAATACTTTGTCTTCCGCTTTTTCACGTACCGAGCAAGTGTTAAGCAAAATGACATCCGCATCTTCAGGCGTCAGTGTTTCTACCATGCCGTCAGATGAAGCAAGCATATCCGCCATGCGCGATGAATCGTACTCGTTCATTTGGCAACCGAAGGTTTTAATGAATACTTTTTTAACTACAGCTTTTTTGGGTGTGTTCAAGTGTTTGATGCTCAATTTTAAAGTGTAATTTTAGCGTATTTGGTCATTAGTCACACGCAAAGTTATTTGGTAACAGGTAAAATAGCCTTATCCTAATACTCAACACTAATCATGCAAGCACTTCCCATTTTTTTTAATATCAAAAATCGTCATTGCGTTGTGATTGGCGGCGGCGATGTTGCTACGCGTAAAGTCAATATGCTGCTTAAAGCAGATGCCGACGTGACCATTGTTTCACCAAGCTTGGTTGAGGCAATACAAGTTTTACTTGATGATGGAAAAGTTAAGGTGGTTAAGGCTGATTATGAAAAAAATCAGCTAATAGGTGCATGTTTGGTGATTGCTGCCACTGATAATCAGGCTGTCAATAAAGAGGTTTCTCGCGATGCACAAGCACTGAATATTCCGGTTAATGTTGTCGATTCTCCAGCTTTATGCACCTTTACCATGGGTTCAATTATTGAGCGCAGTCCGGTGGTGATTGCAGTATCCAGCGAAGGCAATGCACCCGTACTCGCACGTTATATCCGCACTAAAATTGAGACTATGCTGCCGGCTGGTTATGGACGTATCGCTGAAATTGCGGGTGAGTTCAGAGATAAAGTAAAGCTTAAGTTCGCCACAACCCAACAGCGCCGTATTTTTTGGGAGGACGTCCTGCAAGGCCCTGTGGTTGAGCGCGTATTGTCCGGGCAGGAACAAGCCGCGCGCGAGTTGCTACAACACTTGATTGACGCCCCCGATGCTACAAGCCATAAAGGTGAAGTGTTTTTAGTCGGCGGCGGTCCTGGCGACCCTGATCTGCTTACATTCAGAGCATTGCGATTGATGCAGCAATGTGATGTTTGTGTATATGACAAACTTGTGAGCCCGGAAGTCATGGCGTTGGTGCGACGTGATGCCGAGCTAATATATGTAGGAAAATCTCGCGATCAGCACACGCTGCCGCAAGAGGAAATTAACGAACTTTTAGCTAAGTTAGCTTTGCAAGGTAAGCGTGTGTTGCGCTTAAAAGGCGGCGACCCCTTCATTTTTGGTCGTGGTGGTGAGGAAATTGAAACCTTAATGGCGCGCGGTGTGCCGTTTCAGGTGGTGCCAGGCATTACGGCTGCCAATGGTGTTTCTAGTTATGCTGGCATTCCATTGACGCACCGCGATTACGCTCAGGCTTGTTTGTTTATTACCGGGCATCTCAAAGATGGAACGTTAGATTTAGATTGGGTCGCGATGTCACGCCCAAGTCAAACCGTGGTGATTTATATGGGCTTGGTAGGCCTGGCGCAAATATGCGAAAAACTGATTGAACATGGCGTATCTGCCGATATGCCCGTTGCCGTGGTGCAACAAGGCACAACGCAAAGGCAAAAGGTTGTGGTCGCCACCTTGGCTAACTTGGCTGAAAAAGTAACTGCTGTGGGCTTAAAACCACCGTGCCTAACCATTGTTGGTGAAGTCGTAAAACTGCGCGAGAAATTGTCCTGGTTTGAACCTAG
Source organism: Methylotenera sp. (assembly GCA_041675545.1). Classification (GTDB taxonomy): domain Bacteria; phylum Pseudomonadota; class Gammaproteobacteria; order Burkholderiales; family Methylophilaceae; genus Methylotenera. The sequence continues at coordinate 76,167 of JBAYTS010000005.1, read as the reverse complement.
TTCTTAATAGGAATACTTAGCCGCGCCTCTAGCCCACCTTCTGGCCGGTTGATTAACTCAAGTTTGCCATGATGAAGCTTTGCAATACGGTCAGCAATGGCAAGCCCTAGTCCACTACCGCCTGCATTGCTACGAGCGATATCAAGCCTCTCAAATGGTTTTAGTAATTTTTCAACATGGCTTGCAGGAATGCCAGGGCCATTGTCAAATACGCTTATCACAATATAATCAGCTGTAATTTGACTGGCGACACGCACCTGCCCACGGCCGTAAGCGTAAGCGTTGCCAACTAGGTTGTCTAATAGGCGCTGCATCGCCAGTGGCTTAATTGGCACCACATAGGTGGGGGCCAATTGTATGACTAAATCTCGTCCAGCGCGTGCTTGGCGGTCATGTAGTGCTTGTAGCAGCGTATTGATGTCCGTCATTTGCGTAGGCTCGCCTTCCACCCCTTTTACAAAATCTAAAAACTGATGAATGATATTGTCCATATCGGCAATATCTTGAATCATGCCGCTTTTTAAGCTGGCGCAACTTTCATCGGGTAGCATTTCGACCGATAACCGTAATCGCGCTAAAGGCGTACGAATGTCATGTGAAACCCCCGCCAATATCAAGGTTCTTTCGGCGTCAAGTTCAGCTAATGAATCCGCCATTTTATTAAAAGTGTCGTTCACTTCACGTAGTTCAGCAAAGCTACCTTCAGGCAGCTTTTCCGGGTGCTCGCCCTTACGCAGTCTGTTGGCAGCATTCATGAGTAAGTGCAGAGGACGGTTAATCCGCGCCGCAATAACATAGCCGCCCGCGAGTGAAAGCAACAGCACAAGCGCAACCCAGCCCAGCCACTTCCACGGAAATGGTCGGTCAACATGAATACGTGGAATCACCACCCAGAAATCATCCATGCCAATACCAAAACTCACCCAAAGCCCTCCGATGCCGTAATGATTAACGGTAATTATCGTCTCAACCCCTAGTCGCTCACGAATTTTATCCGCTACCATATTGATAAATGGGTCAGCTGGCAGTGGCTCAATTTCCTCCATGAAATCAGCCGAATAAACACGCACGCCTTCTTTGCCCGTCAGCTCTGAAAGTAGTGCTAAACGTAAACTTTCTTGTGAGGCAATGAGCGATGCGCGCGTGTAATTAACCACGGTAACTGCCTGTAGCGCTGTGGCTTCTGCACGTGGGCCGCGTTCAAAATACTCAAAGATTTGCAACGAGGCTACTTGCCCAATCGCCAATAAAATGGCAATGAGCAACATTACTCTAGCTAGAAGGGTATTGGGTAAAAGGCGCAATTTTTATGGCAACTTAAATGTTGATAGATAGCAAGAGTGCAAGGCAGGACTCCATTAGCACGGAGGCGGATGAAAACGTTAATTAAATTGAATACCTTCAACGTTACTAGAAGCAATTTAAACAAACTTAATGGTCAGTTTCACCATCGGGGATAAACACATAACCAAAGCCCCACATGGTTTGCAAGTAGCGCGGATGTGCTGGGTCTGGTTCAATCAGCTTGCGTAAACGCGACACTTGCACATCAATGCTACGGTCAAACACATCTAACTCTCGCCCACGTGCCAGTTGCATGAGCCTATCGCGAGATAGGGGTTGGCGTGGGTGATCAACAAACACCTTCAGCAAGGCAAACTCGCCACTGGTAATGGCAACAGAGGTGCCATTGTGGCTGAGTGAGCGCGTCGAAGGGTTGAATATAAACTCACCAATAGAGACATTTTCATTGGTGTTAGCCGGTGCGCTAGGAACCAAGCGTTCATGCCGCCGTAGCACGGCGTTGATGCGAGCTAACAATTCACGTGGGTTAAACGGTTTAGGCAGATAATCATCAGCACCCATTTCAAGCCCGATAATGCGGTCAACTTCATCACCACGCGCGGTTAGCATCACAATAGGTATCATGGCGCCAGAGCCACGCATTCTGCGGCAAATAGATAACCCGTCCTCACCTGGCAGCATTAAATCCAGCACGAGCAAGTCAATCGTGTCGCTTGCTAGCGTCGCATCCATTTCTTTGGCGTCGGCTGCGGCCTTAACGTTAAAACCTTGCTCAGTAAGATAGCGCTGTAATAACTCGCGCAATCGCACATCGTCATCCACAACTAGAATCTTTTTCTTTTGGCCCACCATTATCATATTCCCCAAGCTGAATTGTATTCTGCTATTCTTTATATTTAATTTACACTAGCTAAAGCTAGCTATTAAAATTAAATTTTCACTAATGTCAAAGTGTAAGCTAAATTAGATAAAGATTAAATGCTCAAGTAGTAAACTAACAAAGTTTTCTTTAGTCCTATGCACAATAGGGTTAATTTACAAATTTTTACAATTAGGCGGTATGCCGAAACATTCAGTTTACAATCACAGTTCATGATTATGCGACTTAAATCTCGCTAACTAACGTTTGAAAGTTGAGTCGTTGAATTTAATTTTGAATAACAATTTATCTTTCGCTAAATACATATGTCTAACCTTGTGTATTGGGATAGGCATTTCTTTTAATGTAAGCGCGGAAGGACGTGGCAATCAAGCCAATCCCACAGAAGGTAAAGATTCTCGTGTGTTGGAGCTTGATTCAACGGCAGCAGGTGAAGAAGTTAAAGCTGATGGTTTGCAACAAACGCTTAAGCTCAACTTTAGCCCAGAACATCGAGATAGATTACGCAAGGCGCTTGAAGATTACGCGCGAGCTGTTGACCCCAGTCATGATCAAATTGAAGAGCGTCGGCACGCGATGAAAAAAAGTATCGAGACTCGGTTTTTAGATGCAGATAATGACAATGATGGCACCTTGGATCGACAAGAGGCCACGGAAAAATTACCACAAATTGCAAGACATTTCAGTAGTGTCGATACCAATCAAGATGGCTTGATTTCATTGGATGAGTTGCTGGATGCCCAAGCCCGCATACTGGAGCGCAGAAGGATTTCGGAAGCCCTGCTAGAGGCTGAAAAGCAACCAAAGCTATTTGAGACTGAAACATTACCTGTTGATAAGCGTAAAAGTAAACAGGCAACTGACAACACAAAAAAACATTCGATATAGATTGCCAATTAGGCGCACTCCTAAATTACTCAATCACGGCTTGGTCGCCTGAACCAACATCTTTCAATTAAAACGATTTTAGTAAATTAAGCTTCTTGCGTTGCTCAAGTGCATTAAATCCTGCAAGCAGTCGTTCGCTAATGGCGAAATAATTCGTTACAGGCACTTAAGTTAGCAACTTTGATTGTTTAGAACAAGCACTGACCTAATTGAACTTTTTACGCACTAGCACTCTCCAATGGTGAGTGCTAGAATACGGAAACGGGAGGATTAAAACTCAATGACAAACGCATTAACATTACCTGTAATAACCGCAAATGATAGCTTGGAGTACTACGCTAGGGTTATTAAAGCTTATCCACTTCTCAGCGCAGAAGAAGAGCATTCGCTCGCCGTAAAGTTTAAGCAAGAAAATGATTTAGAAGCTGCACGTAAACTTATTGTTTCTCATCTACGCTTGGTTGCCAGCATCGCACGTGGCTATACTGGTTACGGCTTGCCGCAGGCGGACTTAATTCAAGAGGGCAATATCGGACTGATGAAGGCGGTCAAGCGTTTCGACCCAGAGCGTGGCGTACGCTTAGTTTCATTTGCAATGCACTGGATTAAAGCGGAAATACACGAATATATTGTACGTAATTGGCGTTTGGTGAAAATTGCCACCACCAAGGCGCAGCGTAAGTTATTCTTTAATTTACGCAGTATGAAATCAGGTATCAACAGCCTGCAGCCAACTGAAGTCGCCCATATTGCTCGCGAACTCAATGTTAAGCCTGAAGAGGTGATTGAGATGGAGGCGCGTCTTAATGGTCATGAGATTTCGCTTGAGGCCAACATTGATGACGATAGCGATGAGCATTACAGTCCGATTGCTTACCTGCAAGACGAAAGTCTTACCCCGTCAGAAGCGTTAGAAGCAAAGCAGGCTGAGTTCGCAGAGACTACTGACTTAACAAGTGCCTTACAGAACTTAGACGATAGAAGTCGTCGCGTAGTGGAGGCACGTTGGCTTCAAGAAACTGGTGGAAAGACCTTGCATGAACTTGCGGCAGAATTTGGTGTTTCAGCGGAGCGTATTCGTCAAATTGAGCAAAAAGCCATGCAAAAAATGAAAACACTCATGTTGGCGAGTCGCTGATTTTTAACATCGAGTTTTAGATTCCACACCAATAAAAAAAAGGCTGCGATGCAGCCTTTTTTTTATTGGTTATAAGCATTAAGCTTAGGCCGCCATCACTTCCTCAGCAGGTTCAAAAGCCAATGCATTTTTCATATGCATACGCAATATTTTCAAGTCATCCAACTGTGCCTGAATGCTTTTCTCAATTGTTTCCAGTTCAGCGATTCGGTCTTCCAGGGTGTCGGTCGCCTTGTAAATACGTTTAATACTCTCTAAGCGGCGACGTAGTTGCAATTGATGCTCACGCACTTGAGATTCCATCGGCGCAATCACGGCTTTTAGCCAGTTTTCAATATCACGGTTAGCCACTTCAAATACATGAATGACTCGGCTAGCTAATGTTTCAAAGAATTTGCTGGTTAATGTCATTTTTTCATTAGCAATCATATTGAATGCCGTATTAAATTGCTCTTTATACGCACGCTCTAATTTAGATAATTCTTTTTGATAGCGTAAGGTTGAGAATACTGGCGGTTCCGATTTGCGCAACCCGTGTTCTTTAGAGAACTTTTCATACATTACGTCCATCATTTGTTTAATTTCATCAATTTGCTCATCGGATGATATTAAACGGCTTCTCAATTCGCTGAAAAAGTTGTCCATCGCCACGCGAATGGTTTTAGTGAAATTTGCATCAATCATGGTTTCGCGTGTTTTATGCACATGCGATTTTAGAGATTCCATTCCAAGCAGGGTAAATAAGCGATTGGTATGCTGTGAAAAAATACTACGTAGCGCTTGGAAACGTTGTAGACCTTTTTCAAAGTTTTCTTTATCAACTTTGACCTTATTCATCATGTGCTCAACAACATCTTCATTTTTCCCGCGTAAACCACGCAACTCGACTAATTGGTCATTGATGCCCGAAAAACGCGCCTCTAAAATAACCTGAGAATTGGAAATTAAATCTTCTATTTCATTCTGCGTATTATCGCGAACAATTTCTTTTTTCGATGGAATGAGTTCTTCAGATAAAGCCTTTTCTAACTCTAGTACACGGCTTTTTTCAAGCAGAGCGTCATCATGGTTAACTTTTGCCAGCAGACCCTTTTGTGCAGAAACGGTAAATATTTGATGCGTATCCAGCCCAAGTAACTCAGCACTTGTTTTAATTTGTTTGGTTAGTTCTTTTTGAATTTCCGTCTCATTCTTGAGTTCATCCCAAAGGCCATCAATTTTATTGAGTACGGCAAGACGCCCCTTTTGTTTCCAGCGTGTACCGCTAATATATTGACGCCATACATCAATTTCAGATTTAGTCACACCAGTGTCAGCTGCCAATATAAACAGTACAGCATGTGCGTTGGGTAACATGTTGAGCGTAAGCTCCGGCTCGGTACCAATCGCATTCAGGCCGGGGGTATCTAAAATGACTAAGCCTTGCTCAAGCAGTGGGTGAGGAAAGTTGATGACAGCATATCGCCAACACGGCACGTCAATGGTGCCATCTTTATTTAAACTTAGCGCATCATCCGCACTGTTTGGGTCAAACAATCCGTATTTTTCAGCCTCTTGTACAGAAACCGACTTAGTATTGCTGACCTCTTTAAACGCGTTAACCATGCTTTCGTTGGAGTCGACATCAAATGTGACCGTTTTCCACTCATCTGGGTAACGCTTGTATTCAGAGGTGGTTGCATCTGAGAGTCTAGTTTCAATTGGCAACATCATGATTGAAGTCGGCTTGGTTTTGTCGTACAGCAACTCGGTAGGGCACATGGTAGTGCGACCTGCACTTGATGGTAGCAAACGCGTACCATAACCGGCAAAGAATATTGCATTGATGAGTTCTGATTTACCACGAGAAAACTCTGCTACAAAAGCCACATTGAGTTTGTCTTCACGCAATCTTTCCAGCAACTGCTGTATGCGCTGATCAACCTGAGCATCATTGAGCTCTTGTTCGTTTAACCAGCTACGATAATCACAAATGGTATCAACTAGCGCCTTGCGCCACTCAGAATATACAGCAAAATGTTGTGCTAATTTATTGTCAGCCATGATGGTCCTCAAACCACTTACAGGTGGCATAACTCTATCATTCTTAATTGAATATGCAAACAAATCAATTCACTATTGGCTTCATTCTCAATAGAATTCTGATAAGCGGTTTATTTTTTATAACCAGCGGCTACCATATTGCAATATCAACAATTTTTTTCGTTTACTATCTAGTCGAGCCATTCTGTTATCATCTCACTTTTGAAAATAATTTAATCTTTTATGAGCGGCCTAACCCCTAATTCTCCTCGCCCGATAGACATTAAACTGCATCAATCTTCACGGCTACTGGAAATAAAGTTTGATAACGGCACTGAGTGCATGTTGTCTTGCGAGTTTTTGCGCGTTTACTCGCCCTCAGCAGAAGTGCGCGGGCATGGAGTAGGGCAAGAAGTGCTACAAGTCGGCAAAGAAGATGTCAATATCACAGCCATACAACCCGTTGGCAATTATGCCGTAAAGCTTGTATTTTCTGACGATCACGACACAGGCCTATACTCCTGGGATTACCTGTATGCGTTAGCGCGTGATTATGAATCGCTATGGCTCGAATATTTAGGTAAATTAAGTGTAGCGGGTGTTAAGCGCAAAGCACAAGTTTAGAGGAAGTAATGTTATGACCACCGAACAAAACACGCATTTTGGCTACAAAACGGTTGCGGAAGCTGAAAAAGCAAAAAAAGTTGCTGAGGTTTTTCATTCCGTTGCCAGTAAATACGATCTCATGAATGACGTGATGTCGGCAGGACTGCATCGCAGTTGGAAACGCTTTGCAGTGGGCATTAGTGGCGTAGGTGCGGGCGACAAAGTGCTGGATATTGCCGGTGGCAGTGGCGATTTGTCTAAACTGTTTGCTAAAGAAGTGGGTAGCACCGGCCAAGTTATCTTAACTGATATCAACGCTTCAATGTTAGGTGTTGGGCGTGACCGTATGCTGGATGCTGGTTTAAATGTGCCCGCATTGCAATGCGATGCCGAAAAACTTCCATTTCCTGACCAATATTTTGATTGCGTGATCGTGGCATTTGGCTTGCGCAACATGACACATAAAGACCGGGCATTGGCTGAAATGCAGCGCGTACTCAAAGTTGGCGGCAGATTGCTAGTGCTGGAGTTCTCGAAAGTTCGGCAGCCGCTGACTAAGGTTTACGATGCCTACTCGTTCAAATTATTACCGCTCATGGGTAAATTGCTGGCTAAAGATGCAGAAAGCTATCAATACCTTGCTGAGTCTATTCGTATGCATCCAGATCAGGAAACACTCAAGCAAATGATGATAGACGCGGGCTTGAGTAAAGTTGACTACTACAACTTGGCGGCAGGCGTAGTTGCATTACACAAAGGTTATAAAACCTGATGTTCAAGCAGATTTCTACCCGACTACTCCAACATCTTATTGCTCAGAACAGTTGGGCCAATGAATTGTTGCAGCCATTTGCAGGTAAGTCAGTGCAGCTTAATATCGCGCTAGTGAATACATCGTTAGTCATTTTAGAGAACGGTAGCTTGGCAATTGCGGGTGACACCAACGTTCCAGATGCCACTATCACTATTGCGCCAAGTTTATTACTACGTTTAATTGCAAAAGATGAAGCTGCCAAATTACAAATTAAAATTGAAGGTGATACCCACTTAGCAACCGAGTTAGCTAAAGTATTTAGCAACATGCGCTGGGATTATGAAGATGATCTGAGCAAAATTGTAGGGGATGTGCCTGCCTATAAGCTCGGCGAACTTGGGCGTCAGGCAGTCAACACTGTGAAGGAAACAGGCATTAACCTGACTGAAATGCTCAGTGAATACTGGCAAGAAGAAAAACCGATGATTGCTAAAAAACGTCATGTAGAGCAGTTTAATGCAGAGGTGGATATCTTACGTGCAGATGTAGAGCGCCTTGAAAAAAGGTTAAACAAGCTCGCCAAAACCAATGCAGTAGTAGCCGACTTCAACCAATAAAAAAGAATATTGAATAAATTTATGCGCATTTTCAGGCTAATCTATATTATTTTCACGGTGTTGCGCTTTAGCTTGGATGAGCTGATTTTAAGTCACACCAAATTAAAACCCTTGCAATCTATCATTAGCGGCTTACTATTCTGGCGAAACAAACAGCGTTCTCGTGGTGAGCGCTTACGGCTCGCGCTTGAAACACTAGGTCCAATTTTTGTTAAGTTTGGGCAAATGCTGTCTACCAGACGTGATTTAATCCCGCTTGACATTGCAGATGAACTGGCAAAACTGCAAGATCAAGTGCCGCCTTTTGCTTTTGCTGAGGTTGAACAAGTGATTACACGCACTTTTAACCAGCCGCTGTCAGTGCTTTTTTCGCAGTTCGATGAAACGCCCATTGCCAGCGCATCTGTCGCACAAGTGCATTTTGCTCACTTACTAGACGGCCAACCTGTTGCAATTAAAGTATTGCGTCCAAATATTGAAGCCACTATTGCGCAAGATTTACGCTTAATGGATACGATGGCCTGGCTGATTCAGGCCCTGTCAGCGGAGTTCAAAAAACTCAAACCACGTGAAATTGTTACAGAGTTTTCAAGGCACACGCAAAGTGAGCTTGATTTAACCTTGGAAGCCGCCAACTGCAGCTTACTGAGGCGTAACTTTGCCGATAAATCGATGCTGATTGTGCCTGAAGTGTATTGGGATTGGTGCCGTAAAGAAGTCATGGTCATGCAGCGCATGCATGGTACACCCATTAGTCAACGTGACATATTGGTTGCAAAAGGGGTTGATATTCCAAAACTCGCACGCGATGGCGTTGAAATATTCTTTACCCAGGTGTTTCGAGATGGGTTTTTTCATGCTGATATGCATCCTGGCAACATTCAAGTAGCGGATGACGGTAAATATATCGCGTTGGATTTCGGCATTATGGGTTCTTTAAGTGATACCGATAAATACTATCTGGCACGTAATTTTTTAGCATTTTTTAATCAAGATTACCGCGATGTGGCGCAAGCGCATATTGATTCCGGCTGGGTGCCAGCTGACACCAAACGTGAAGAATTAGAAACCGCTGTGCGCGCTATCTGTGAGCCTATTTTTAACAAACCACTTAAAGATATTTCATTTGCGCGCACCTTGTTAAGTCTGTTTCAAATGGCACGCCGCTTTGGTGTCATTATTCAACCGCAGCTCATTATGCTACAAAAAACTTTATTGAACATTGAGGGTTTAGGGCGCGAACTCGACCCGAATTTAGATTTATGGAAAAGTGCGCAACCTTTTTTAACGCGTTGGATGAGCGAGCAAGTAGGCTGGCGTGCAGTGGTTAAAACGCTAAAAAATGAAATTCCTTTTATTGCAAAAAACCTGCCAGAAATGCCTCGATTACTGCATGAGTTTCTTAGCCAAAAAACACAGGCTGAAATTGATACACCTATCCGCGATTCGATTGATAAATTAATCAAAACTCAGCAACAACAAGCGGATTGGCAAAAGCGACTAGTCCTCGCGATTACATTGCTCGCATTTGTTGAGATGCTGGTATTGGTAAGTACTTTTTTAATTTACTGATTTGTTAAGGAGTTCACCATGAAAATCAAATTCACCCATGTTTTAAGTGTATTTTTATTCTGTATTGCCCATATAGCCTCTGCGGCCAACACTACCCCCGCTGGCCTTTGGAAAACGATAGACGACAACACTGGCAAGCCACGCTCACTGATTAGGATTACTGAAACCAATGGCGAATATAGCGCGGTAATTGAAAAAGGCTTACTACCCACGGATACTGGTGAAGCCGTTTGCGACAAGTGCACAGATGAACGTAAAGGTAAGCGCATCATTGGCATGACTATCGTTAAAGGCATTAAACAAAAAGGCGAACACTTTGAAGGCGGCGAGATTCTTGACCCAGACAATGGTAAAACTTATCGCTGTAAAATGAAGCTGGATCAGACTGGCAATAAACTAGAGGTGCGTGGGTTTATCGGTATTTCACTATTTGGTCGATCACAAACCTGGTTACGTGAAGAATAAGCAATAAGGAACTTGCAATGCTGATTTGGTTTGTCGCTATTTACTTGCTAATCTCTATCACCATTGGCCTAGTCGCAGCCACCCGCGTCAAAAATACTAAAGATTACGCAGTGGCTGGCCGCCATCTGCCATTACCCGTTGTCATGGCAACCGTATTTGCTACCTGGTTTGGCGCAGAGGCTATATTTGGCGTCTCATCTACCTTTGTCACCGAAGGATTAAACGGCGTTGCCGCTGACCCGTTTGGTGCTAGCATGTGCTTGATTATTGCCGGGTTTTTCTTTTCTACCCAGCTTTACAAGCTCAACATTATCACCCTCGGCGACTTTTATCGCATGCGTTATAACCGCACGGTAGAAGTACTCACTACCATTGCTATCGTTATTTCGTATTTGGGCTGGGTCGCCGCGCAAATCAAAGCCTTGGGCTTGATTTTCAACATGATCACCAACGGTGCAGTCAGTGAAGAAGCTGGCATGATACTCGGCACCGCCATTGTGCTTACCTACACCACGTTTGGCGGCATGTTTTCAGTGGCTGTATTAGATTTTGTGCAGATGATTGTAGTAATTGGCGGCTTACTTTACATTGGCAGTATTGTATCTGGCATGACAGGTGGCGTAGCCCCAGTGATAGAGCATGCGCGGGCTGCTGGCAAACTAGATTTATTTCCAAAGGGCGCAGATGTTTGGGTCTGGGTTACCTTTTTAGGCGGTTGGATGACCATGATGCTGGGATCTATTCCACAGCAAGATGTATTTCAGCGCATCACATCAGCCAAGAGCGCAAAAATTGCGTTATGGGGCTCTATATTAGGCGCCAGTGTTTATTTCTGCTTTACTTTTGTACCTATGTTTATTGCCTACGCCGCTACGCTGATTGATCCCATATTGTTCGGCAAACTCGTATTAGAAGATTCACAACGAGTGTTACCGACTTTAGTGTTACAACACACGTCCATTTTTACGCAAGCCATCTTTTTTGGCGCAGTACTCTCTGCAATTATGAGCTGCTCATCCGCTACTCTACTCGCGCCTTCCATCTCATTTGCAGAAAACATCGTACGTGGCTACATACCGCACCTCACAGATAAAGGCTTTTTACGTGTGATGCGCATTTGCCTAGTTGGCTTTGCGCTATGCGTATTATTTTATGCGCTGAACACTGAACTTTCGATTTTCGGTATGGTGGAGTCCGCCTATAAAATTACACTTGCCGGCGCGTTTGTGCCGCTGTTTTTTGGTGCGTTCTGGAAAAAATCCACCTCACAAGGCGCTCTGGCAGCCATTATTGGCGGCATCGGCACTTGGGTAATAATAGAAGTGCTCGTTGGAGAAGCCAGTTTGATTCCACCGCAACTGATTGGCTTAGGTGTGAGTGTGGTGGGGATGATTTTAGGTTCGCTATTGCCGCAAAAAATTGCTGGCACACCGCATCAACCGCACGGATACTTACACGAACATGCTGCTCGCCCACATCAGCATTGAAGGGCTAACTTAGGGGCTGACAACTAGCACAATAAAAAGTCGAACGCGGTCCTTGCCTAATCATCTTAATGGGAGCGCCACACACTCGGCATGGCTCACCGCTCTTGTCATTAGCACGCCCATACACAAAATACTGTTGCTGAAAATAGCCAGGCTTACCATCTGCGCCAAAAAAATCACGCAAACTGCTACCGCCCGCGGCAAGCGCGTCTTGTAACGTGCTTTTTATTTCAGTCACTAAGCGTTCACATTGAGCTAACGTCAAATTTTTAGCCGATATTTCAGGGTGAATACGTGCCCGAAATAACGATTCACTGGCATAAATGTTACCTACCCCAACCACTAAATGACTATCCATAATGGTAGTCTTAATGGCGGCTGAACGTGTGTGGAGTTGAGTATGTAAGTATTGCCCGGTAAATGCATCACTTAATGGCTCTGGGCCTAATGATTTTAACAACACATGCTGCTCTGGTTGCGACCCTGCCCATAACACTGCGCCAAAACGGCGAGGGTCACGTAGCCTTAATACTTGCCCGTTTGCAAAACCAATATCAAAGTGATCATGTTTTTGTGGCGGCTCATTTTGCGATAACAAACAAATTCGCCCCGACATGCCCAAGTGCAACAGTAAAACGCCATGATCAAAATGCGCTAAAATATATTTAGCCCGGCGCGTTAATGCTTTAAGGGTTTGCCCAGCGAGAGTGTTTGGTAAATCTGATGGAATAGGCCAGCGCAGTGAGCCATTGCGGATCGTCACTTGCGCCACCGATTGATTCAATAATGGTAGGAGGCCTAGCCTTGTGGTTTCAACCTCTGGAAGTTCTGGCATCTTGTATCTTTAACACATTTGTCAGTAACATCACAACGCAGGAGCTTCGTCTAATTTGGTAAGTTAAGTGGCGGATTCACCATTACAAAGCCCACGTCTTGAGGAAAGTAATACTTCAAACCCTCGTCAGGGCGCCCCAGTATTAAATCTGGTGACTCTTGAATTTTGTCAAAATGTATTTTCTGACCATCTGCCAGTTTTACTTCAAAGGAAGGGTAGGTGGTTTTGCGATCTGGCGTATATAACTCAACTGATTTAGCCAGGTTATGCACCCAGTTGTAGTCCAACCATTCGTTGAGCTCATTTTGCAATGGTTTGGCATTGGCGATAGAAATCTTCCACTTTCCATCCACCAAATCTACATTCAATTTAGAATCTTCCCATTGCTCCAATCGGCTAAAATCAAATCCGGCCACTTTTTCAGTCGGCTTGAGCGGTGCTTTATCAATCAACTCAATAACTTGCGTTGAGGCAGCCTCAGCGTACGTGCTAGACACCAGGTAAACGGTATTTCGGTGTGCAATATATTGTTCGCCGGTGACAGGATTGTAGGTGCCGAACAAAAATACTTCAGCGTTATTTTGATCTCTAACTAACTTGAGTTTAATAGAGGGGTTGTTCAACCCAAATTTGCCTAAATCTTCTGTAGTAATTTTTTCTGCGCTGTTTGCAGCAACAATAGCTAAAATACGTTGCACAGAAGCTTGATCCGCACGGGTTTTATAGGGTGCTGTCAGACGCCACAAGCCATCTGTTTTTTCAAAAGTCACTGCCGCTTTGGTAGGAAACTCAACGCTAATTGCATTAAATTCTGCTAATTTGTAGTGTGATACTTCATACGCACTTGCTTTGGCGACCTCAGTTTTTGGGCGCAAATATAAAAATGCAACCAAACTTGCTACTACACTGAGTAAAATTAAATTGAGGATCCAACGTTTTTTCATGGTTGCCTTATAAAACTAAAGTTAAACTTGAAACTTGTTGCCCTTCGACCAAGTTCAGGGAGTGCGCTCAGCCGAAACCGTACCTAAGCTCTTCTGCGCTTCCACCAAAAGTAAAAACCTGCAACCATAAATCCGAGAGGGATAAAGTATTGAAAGCCATGAAACACTGTCCAAGCGACGAGGCGGCCTTGATCGGTATCGGGAATGGAAACATTGATATCTTTAAGCGGCATCGGTTGAATCGTAATGAGGTTATCATCACCTGCCAGCCAGTTGATGATGTTTACACCTAAATCCAAATTGCCACCGTTAGTGATAAAGGTATTTGATAAAAAGTTGGCATTACCCATGACCACTACACGCTGGCCTTTTTTACCATAAGTGCGCTCTAAAGCTACGCCAATGTTTATTGGACCGCGCTTATCATTTTTTTCATCAAATACCGGTTTGGCATCTTTGGCTAATTTCTTTGCAGACAACCAACCGTTAGGCGCCACTTCTACTAAATTGCTGACTTTCCAACCATTTTCATCGGTGCCTCTTGCTGTCACCTGATGCGCTTCAGGAAACAATGTGCGTAGCATAAAGTTAGTGGTAATTGCGTGCTCACCATAAAGGCTGGCAAACGCTACGCGTGCATCTGCGCCATATTGCGCTGAGGCCATATCCAAGGTAATGCCAGGGGATACTTGTAAACCCAGATAATCGGCCACCTCGTTTAACCCGCGCAAATTATCGTCATCTAATAACCATAGTAAGTTGCCGCCAGCATCAAGATAGGCTTTAATTTTTTTAGCTTCAACATCGCTCACATCTACTTGCGGACTAGCAATCACCAGCATGGCGCCATTGCTAGGTACGGCTTGAGCAATGGTTAAATCGGGGTTGGCAAACTTAAAGCCTTTGGCTTCTAGTTGCTTACCAAATTCACCAATATCATGGTTTCTAACGCCTAACAAATTGCGCTCGCCATGGCCGTCTAAATACATCACGGCTTGCTGATTGGTACGCGATAATCTAACTAGCAAGTTGGTTACCTCTTGCTCGGCAAATGGTGGTGTAATGTGCTCAACGCGCTTTTGATACTCAATCACCACTTCGCCATCTACTTTAACGCCTGCATCTTGTGCCAGCTTTGGTTCTTGAGATGGGTTGATAAACGTTAAGTGAATGTCCTTTTTTGCACGCTGATAACGCGCTACAAAGTCAACAATACCTTTGCGAAAGTTATCCCCGCTAGACGTATCATCTTTAGTAGCATACACGGTAATGTTAACAGGGCCTTTCATTTGCTTTAAGACATTAACGCTGCCTTGCGTAAGAATATTCCGGTTAGCCTGAGTAATGTCTTTTGCAACATGGTACTGGTTTGCAAGATAGCCTAGCAACACCACCAGCATTAAAAACAGCACAACAAAAAACCAGTTTTGCACTAACAACTGAAAACGTAATTTACGATTGATGTTCATATCAAATAATTCCAATTAACCACGTAAGCGGTCGGCATCTAGGCGACGCACTGTTAAGGTTAAAAATGTCACGGTAAAGAGAATAAAATAAGCAATATCGGCGGTATCAATCAAGCCGCCAGAGAAAGTTTGGAAATGGCGCGTGAGTGATAAGTTTGCCAAAATGTTATTAGGGTCGCCTGCAAAGAAGCGGTCAAACATCATTAAGGCAAACAAGGCAACAAAGGTCAAAATTGCGGCAACTACCGGTTGCTGAGTCAAACTTGAGAAATATAGTCCGAGTGCAGAAAAGCTTGCCACCATCAATAGCAAGCCAATTGAATTAGCGACAATAAACCCAAAATCAATATCAGACCAAATGTTAAGCGTGGATAACATGGCGGCAATAAAAATAATTAAGATGCTTAAAAAGCCAACTAATCCTAAGAATTTTCCCACGACTATTTCAGTGAGTGAAATTGGCGCGCTGAATAAAAATGGTAATGTTTGACTACGGCGCTCTTCAGCAATCAAGCGCATAGAGAGTAATGGCACTGCAAACAACATGATAAATGAAGCCAAGCCATATACCGACTGACCAACAAACTGCGTCACCCCAGTGCGCTCTGCGGGGCGCATAGCGCCGGACATCACGGCAAAATAATCATTCACGCCATTCAGGTACTGGGTGCCAAATGCAAACATCAGCAACGACAAAATCACCCAGCCCATGGGTGAGGCAAACACGCTTTTTAGTTCTTTTCTTGCTACATTGATAATCATTGTTAATCCCTTAAGCCGCTGGCTGCTCTTCTGCAACTTGTTCTTGATAAGTTAGCTGCATAAATACATCTTCTAAGCTGGTTTGATCTGGTGCAATTTGGTATAAACCCCAACCGTGGTGCACTGCCGCTTGTACAATCGCCTCTGCTGGTGTTGCGTTTTCTGCAAAGCGAACACGAATCAAACCGCCGGGCAAACTTTCAGCCTCGGTCACACCCGCAATATTCAACATTGCATCTGCCGCTGGAGGATTGTGCATGCTAATCAATAGCTTGTTGCCAACACGCTGTTTTTTGAGCACGTCAATCGCGCCATTGAACACTAATTTACCCTTATCGATAATCTGCACGTGGTCGCAGACCATTTCAACTTCAGGCAAAATATGGGTTGAAATAATCACGCTATGTTCACCGCCCACCTCACGGATCAAGGCGCGAATATCACGAATTTGGATAGGATCCAGCCCCACTGTAGGCTCATCTAAAATTACTACCATTGGGCGATGAATGATTGCCTGTGCAATACCAACACGCTGCTGATATCCGTTAGATAAATTTTCAATCAAACGTTTGCTCATGTGACCCAAGCCGCAACGTTCTTTTGCGGTTTCTACTGCGCTTTTAATGTGTTTTGCACTCACACGATGCAGGCGTGCCGCCATGATTAAATACTCATCAACCGTCAGCTCTTTATAAAGCGGGCGCATTTCAGGCAAATAGCCGATGAGCGCTTTGGCTTCTTTCGGATTTTCTATCATATCGATACCACAGATTTTGACAGAACCATGACTAGGTGCGAGATTGCCGGTGAGCATCTTCATGGTGGTGGATTTACCCGCACCGTTAGGCCCTAAAAAGCCCAATACTTCACCTTTACTTAAAGTGAAGCTCACATTGCTGACTGCTTCTCGACCACCATAAACTCGCGTGAGTTCAATGGCCTCTACTGTAAAATTATTCATAGCCACTCAATTTTTAAGACATTCAATTTACGATACATATATATAAATACTTAATTCAATAAACATAAATTTATTGAAAATATATTGTGAATCCATCTAGTTGCAAACCTAATCTACTGGAAAGTTCTCTTGACTTAAGTTACAGTCAATTCATAATTATGTCGGAACTCGGCGTCACTGTCACGGACTAAGAGAAGGCAACGCATCATACAGTGTAATTTAAATAATGCGTTACGTTTCAACTGCAATAGAACAACAATAGACCTTAACAATACACCAACACTAAACTGACAGACTCAACTCTATGCATAACTTTGCTCGGCATCAAACCACCCAAACTTCATTGAATAAGTTTCTATTAAAGAAGGCGTCGCGCATTTTCCCCGCAGCTTTGTGGATATTGGTGTCAGCGACAGCGCTGGGGGTTAGTGGTTGCGCGAGTAAAGATCACATCAAAGCGGCAACGGTGGCAGAACCAGTTGAAGTACGTAGCGAACAAAATGCGGTCAATAAACATGAATTAAGCGCTGAGTTTATTTACAAATACCTAGTGGGCGAAATCGCTGGGCAGCGCGGTGAAATAGGCGCGTCTGCGGCTATATTTTACGAATTAGCTAAAACAGAGCGCGACCCGCGCCTTGCAGAACGTGCGGCTAAAATTGCAGCTTTTGGCAATGTGCCCGGCTTGGCAGCGCCTGCAATCAAGCTGTGGGCAGAGCTTGATGCTGACTCAACGGAGGCGCAGCAAGCCGCAACAGAAATGTTAATTGCCACTGGCAAGCTCAGTGAGGCTGAGCCTTATTTAGCAAAATTGCTGTCAAAAGAAGAAAACCGCGCAAGCGGATTTTTATATCTTAATGGAATACTAGGTCGCAGCACAGATAAAGCTGGCGTGTTGCGCTTGGTGCAATCGCTGGCAAAGCCTTACCCCGAGCTTGCCGAGGCTCAGTTTGCAATCGCCCAGGCGGCTTGGGTTGCCACTCAAGATACGGTTGCATTAAAAGCACTCGATAATGCAGAGGCGCTTCACCCGGGCTGGCACGTGGCAGCGTTACTCAAAGGCCAGGTGTTGTATCGAAAATCACCACAAACTGCGCTAGATTTTTATCGTGAATTTTTAAGCAGCCATCCAGATGCCAATGAAGTGCGGATCAATTTAGCCAAGTTATTGGTCAACCAAAAGCAATATGACGCGGCAAAAAAAGAGTACCCAGCAATACTGGAGCACGTTCAGCATGATAATGCTAAAAATATCGCTGAGGTAAACGTCATTGTTGGACTGCTTTCGTTTCAGTCTGCAGATTATCCGTCTGCTGAACATTATTTCAAACAAGCACTCACACAGGACTTCAAAGAGCCAGATCAGCTCTATATTTATCTTGGGCAAACTGCTGAAAAACAACATCATGATGCAGATGCAATTGATTGGTATAAAAAAGTATCTGCTGACTCGCGCCATCTTGAAGCGCAAATCAGCTTAGCTAACGTCATCGCACGCACGCAGTCTGTGGACAAAGCCATTGAGCTATTGGATGCCGTAGAAGACTTAAATGCTGAGCAGCAAATTGTTCTGATTCAAACACAAGCCGCTTTGCTCGCTAAAGCCAAACGTAACACAGAGGCATTTGAGCTGTTAGATAAAGCCGTAAAGAACCTGCCTAACACGCCAGACTTGGTTTACGACTACGCACTCGCTGCCGAACGCGTACAGAAATTTGATCTCATGGAGTCTGAATTACGCAGGGCGATTGCTGAAAAACCTGATTTTGCCGCCGCTTACAACGCCCTTGGCTACTCGTTTGCTGATCGAAATATCCGCTTGAATGAAGCGATAACGTTAATAGAAAAAGCCTTGAGCTTTTCACCTAATGATCATTACATGCTTGATAGTTTAGGCTGGGCACATTTTCGTAAAGGCAATTTAAATAAAGCGATTAAATATTTACGGCAAGCCTATGACATTAACCCTGACCCTGAAATTGCAGCACATTTAGGTGAAGCGCTATGGCAAAAAGGACAATACGACCAAGCAAAAAAAATATGGGCAGAGGCATTAAGCGTTCATCCTGATAATGAGGTGCTTATCAGCACCGCTAACAAATTCAAATCATAAGCGTTGCTAATGGTTGCTGTTAAGATGTTATTCCGTACGCCTTGGATGCTGCTTGGTTTGTTATCGTTGCTACCAGCATGCACTGGCGTGCCTAGCATCAAACCAGTACCTAGTGCTGCCTCACAACTACTCAATCAAGCACATTTAAAACGTATTGCAAACATCCAGCACTTTTCGCTCAAAGGCCGTATTGGCGTACAAACACAGGGCAAAGGCTTTTCTGGCGGCTTGTATTGGCAGCACGATGCACATGCTGATGATATTGCACTTTATTCACCGTTAGGCGGCCAGGTTGCAAGCATTAAAAAATCCAACGAACTAATCACCTTAACTGATGCCAATGGCGACAGTTTTTCCGCCAACGATGCTGAAACGCTCACTCAGTCCGCATTAGGCTGGCAACTGCCGCTCACAGGGCTTGCCGACTGGTCGCTGGGTCGCCCTGCTGGCTACGCAACGCAAGACAGCACGTTACTCAATAGCACTTGGGATGAGCGAGGCTTATTAACCACCTTGCATCAAGACGGATGGAAGATTGAATATCAAAACTACTCAGAACAAAACGGCTATCTATTACCGAGTAAAATTCTTCTTAAAAGTGACAAAGTAAACCTGAAACTTTTAGTTGAAACATGGGATAACATTGGTGACTAAGGTTACTAAAAGACCACCTCAAAAAAACGTAAATAAAATTATAAAGTTACCTCCATGCAAGACTTTCAACCTTTTTTAGCCCCAGCAAAAATCAATTTATTTTTGCACATCACAGGCCAGCGTGCAGATGGCTACCACCAACTGCAAACTGTATTTCGTCTGTTAGACTTTTACGACACCATCTACCTAAAACCGACCTCAGACGTTTCAATTAAACGCGTCAATGTGGTTGCCAATGTTTGTGAGACGCAAGATTTATGCATACGTGCAGCAAAATTATTACAGCAACATACCGCGTGCAAGCAAGGTGTAGAAATATTAGTTGAAAAAAACATCCCCATGGGCGGAGGCTTAGGTGGTGGTAGCTCTGATGCGGCAACAGTTTTACTCGCATTAAATCGTCTTTGGCAACTCAATTTAAGCCGCCACGAATTACTGAAACTAGGATTGAAACTAGGGGCTGATGTGCCATTTTTTATTTACGGTTCAAACGCTTGGGCTGAGGGTATAGGTGAGGTGTTGCAAGTCATCAACCTGACTGATGCCTACTATGTCGTATTAACGCCCAATGTGCATGTATCCACAGCACAAGTTTTTGCGAATAAGCGATTGACAAAAAATACAATTCCTAAGACAATGTCGGACTTTTCAGGGGCGTCTAAATTAAGCACTGGAAATTCAGCGAGTGGGAACATACCTCCTGAATTTACAAATGACCTTGATAAAATAGTTTGCAGTGAATATCCGGCAGTTGAAGCTTGTTTAACATGGCTTAAACAATTTGGTGATGCAAGGATGAGCGGTTCAGGGGCTTCTGTTTTTTTAGAAGTCGCTAACGAAAAAATTGCTAACGAAATATGCAATCAAAAACCAAAAGAGGTCTTAGGATTTTCTGTCAGGGGATTTGTTGCAAAAGGGTTAAATCTGCACCCTTTAATAGACTTCGCGTCTAATTAAATAAGCTAATTAAATATTGGGGAGTCGCCAAGTTGGTTAAGGCACTGGGTTTTGATCCCAGCATCCGAAGGTTCGAGTCCTTCCTCCTCAGCCAATTTTAATATGCAGGCAAATGGCCTGCATAAATTTAAAGTGCTGACAAACCGTCAGCATGGTTTGAAATGACATTAAAATAAAAGCGTGTAGATTTTTTGATTTACACGCTTTTATTTTTTAGTGATTCACAGAATTTAATCGCAACTAGCACGATAGGAAATCAAATAGTGTCTAACGGCAACATGATGGTCTTTACTGGCAACGCCAATCCAGCGCTCGCGCAAGAAGTTGCCAGTCACTTGGGCATTGATCTTGGTCGCGTGGATGTAGGCAGATTTTCTGACGGCGAAGTGATGGTTGAGTTGCTGGAAAACGTACGCGGTCGCGATGTATTCGTATTGCAATCTACCAGTCACCCTACTAACGACAGCTTGATGGAAGTCATGGTCATGGTTGATGCGCTACGCCGCTCATCAGCCGGGCGTATTACTGCGGCCATTCCTTACTTAGGTTATTCGCGCCAAGACCGTCGCCCACGCTCAGCGCGTGTAGCAATTACCGCAAAAGTCGTGGCCAACATGTTAACGGGTGTTGGTGTTAATCGTGTACTCACGATGGATTTACACTCAGATCAAATTCAAGGTTTCTTTGATATTCCTGTTGATAACATCTACGCAACGCCAATTTTACTGGCCGATTTGTTACGTCAAAATCATGAAAATTTAGTCATTGTTTCGCCTGATGTCGGCGGTGTGGTGCGTGCACGTGCATGCGCAAAACAACTCAGCTCAGATTTAGCCATTATTGACAAACGTCGCCCAAAACCAAATGTCGCCAAAGTGATGAACATCATTGGTGATGTGGCTGGTCGCACCTGTGTGATTATGGACGACATGGTCGATACCGCAAACACACTGTGTGAAGCAGCCGCAGCACTCAAAAAACATGGCGCAGTTAAAGTAGTTGCTTATGCAACACACCCAGTATTATCTGGCGGTGCTGCTGAACGTATTCAAAATTCAGAGCTTGATGAATTAGTGGTCACTAACACCATTTCATTAAGACCTGATTCAGCAAATTGCAAAAAAATTCGTCAATTAAGCGCAGCTGCGTTGCTAGCGGAAACAATACGCAGAATCAGCAGTGAAGATTCAGTGTCGTCACTGTTCATGGATTAAATTATCGAGAAAAACAACACTAACGTTGTCGGCTTCGCCTTGCCGTACTAAATGTACTGTCTTCAGCTCACCTTCTAGTTATTGTTAATTTACTCAATAATTGTTTAAAGTTTTTAACCCTGCATACTGGTCGCGGTGTGCAGTTTATAGTGTAGTAAGTGTAGTAAAAATTTAGGAGTAGTAAAATGACTATTGAAATCAATGCAGTAAAACGTGACGCAAAAGGTACGGGTGCGAGCCGCCGTCTTCGTCACGCAGGCGCAGTACCAGGTGTGGTCTATGGTGCTGGTAAAGATGCGGTAACACTTGAACTGAATGCTAAAGAATTATTCTTGCAATTCCGTCACGAAGCTTTCCACGCTTCAGTGTTAACCCTTATCCTTGATGGCAAAAAAGAAAACGTATTGTTACGTGATTTTCAAATGCACCCAGTACGCAACACCATTCAGCATATCGATTTTCAACGCGTAAGCGCCACTGAAAAAATTCACGTTAAAGTGCCTTTCCACTTCACCAATGCGGACGTAGCTCCTGGTGTTAAACTAGGCGGCGGTATTGTTGCACATGTGCAAACAGAAGCCGATGTAACCTGCTTGGCAAAAGATTTGCCTGAGTTTATTGAAGTTGATGTGTCAGGTCTTGAAATCGGCCACTCAATCCATTTGTCACAAATCAAACTACCAAAAGGTGTTGAATTTGTACAATTGGCGCACGGTGATGATGCCGCTGTTGCTTCTATCGCTAAAACACGCGGTGGTGTTTCAGCTGCCGCAGATGCTACTGAAACTCCAGCAGCTTAAGTTTATAAGCATGCAAACTAAACGCGCACTTTCTCATGAAGTGCGCGTTTTTTATTGATACTATTCATGATCAGTGCACCTCTAAAAACCCAAACTTCTAAATCAGACAAGGCGCGAATAAAAAATTATGACGCCGCATATGTTTTATATGTAAGGAGTAATTTTTTATGAGCAACGCAGTATGATGACGAAGGATGGATTTTCAGAGGTGCACTTGAGTGGAATTAAACTTTTTGTAGGCCTAGGCAACCCTGGCGATAAATACGAACGCACGCGTCACAACGCAGGCTTTTGGTGGATAGACCAGATTGCCACACAAACCAATACAAAATTGGTCAGTGATGCAAAGTTTTTGGGCGTTGTTGGAAAAATTAACCAGGAATCCTGGTTGCTCAAACCGAGCACCTTCATGAACTTAAGCGGCAAAGCAGTAGCTGCACTTGCTAATTACTACAAAATCACTCCTGCTGAAATTCTGGTGATTCATGACGAGCTGGATTTACCCGCAGGCGGCATTAAATTAAAGTTTGCTGGCGGGCACGGTGGACATAATGGCCTAAAAGATATTCATGCCGCTCTCGGTACGCCCAACTATTGGCGCTTAAGAATCGGCATTGGTCACCCGGGTGATCGCAATGAAGTCGTCAATTATGTACTTAAGCCCCCATTAAAAGATGAAAAAAATGCAATAGACGACAGTATTACCGAAAGCGCTAAACTGTTGGACTTAATGCTTGCAGGCGAGTTTGAAAACGCAATGTTAAAATTGCACACTAAAAAATGAACTGGAAAATAATATGAAATGTGGCATCGTAGGTTTGCCAAATGTGGGGAAATCCACTTTATTTAACGCGATTACCAAAGCAGGCATTGCGGCTGAGAACTACCCATTCTGCACCATTGAACCTAACGTCGGCATTGTAGAAGTGCCAGACACACGCATGCAGCCGTTGATTGATATTGTTAAGCCGCAACGCGTTCAACCTGCAATTGTTGAAATGGTCGATATTGCCGGCTTGGTAGCAGGCGCATCAAAAGGTGAAGGCTTAGGCAATAAATTTTTAGCCAACATCCGCGAAACTGACGCGATTGCACACGTAGTACGCTGCTTTGAAGACGGCAACGTGATCCATGTGGCCAATAAAATTGACCCGATGTCTGATATTGAAGTCATTAACACTGAACTTGCACTGGCTGACATGGAAACGGTAGAAAAAACCATGCACCGCGAAAGTAAAAAAGCAAAAAGCGGTGACAAAGACGCCATTGCTTTAATGGCCGTTTTAGATAAAGTTTTACCCTGCTTAAACCAAGCCAAAGCCGTGCGTACTCTCGGGCTAGATGACGATGAACTGCAAATACTCAAACCACTTTGCCTGATTACAGTTAAACCTGTGATGTACCTTGCCAACGTTAATGAAACCGGCTTTGAAAACAACCCGTTTCTACAAAAAGTGATTGATTTAGGTAAAGCAGAACACGCGCCGGTGGTTGCAATTTGTGCCAAAATTGAATCTGAAATTTCTGAACTTGAAGATGAAGACAAAGCCCTGTTTCTAGCCGAACTTGGACAAGATGAACCAGGCCTGAACCGTGTAATTCGCGCAGCTTACGACTTGCTAGGCCTGCAAACCTACTTTACCGCTGGTGTGCAAGAAGTGCGCGCATGGACCGTTAAAAAAGGCGCCACCGCACCACAAGCCGCAGGGGTGATTCATACCGACTTTGAACGCGGCTTTATTCGTGCAGAAGTCATCGCCTATGATGAATTTGTAAAAAATAAAGGCGAACAAGGCGCTAAAGAAGCGGGCAAAATGCGCTTGGAAGGCAAAGAATACATCGTGCAAGATGGCGATGTGATGCACTTTAGATTTAACGTGTAATTTCACACGTTTGTAGTGTTTAAAAATTGCAAACTAGCTTTGACAATTTTCGCCTAAACCACTAAAATTGCGCCCTTGCAAAAGTTTTGGCAACCGATTTAAAGGGTGATGTAGCTCAGCTGGTTAGAGCACAGGATTCATAATCCTGGGGTCGAGGGTTCAAGTCCCTCTTTCACCACCAATAAAGACGCCCCTCTCGAGAGATTGGGGCGTTTTCATTTTGGGCCATGGCCCATCTATAGCCCAAGTTTAGCCCATAAAGAATTCACACAAATTCTATCCTATTAAAAATGACCCTAAGTGCATCCTCATCATAAATCTAATGATGGACAATTTATCAGCTAAGAAAAAATTTCGCGGCTTCAATCTTATTTATTGATTGCAGAATTTTGACCTACATACTGACCAGTACCATTGACAAGCTAAAATAATTATTAGCATGTAGAATAGTATCAAATAAAAATCCATTAAAAGCAAATCAGGGTCTAAGAAACTTGAAATTGCAATAACAGGTATTTCGGACTTTAGGGTATGGTAATCAATAAAAAGAATATACTAATTTGCTGGGTTGGAGGTAATGACCTAAAAGCTACAGAATCAACTGAGCCAGGCCCAATCTTAGCAACATTGCGTTCTGAAAAGTTTGATTCCGTAGAGCTTCTCTACACATATCCTACAAGTGTTATATCACCTTATCTAGAAAATCTATCCCAACAAGTTAGTTGCCAAATAAATGCTCACTATGAACCGTTAACTTCACCAATCAACTTTTCCGAGATTTACGGTGTGGCGAGTAAGCATCTAAATCGTCTTGATAGCCTTAATATTCAATGTTCAATTCTTTTAAGCCCTGGCACCCCAGCAATGCAAGCCGTATGGCTTTTATTGGGGAAAACCAAATACGCAGCTAAGTTTTACCAATCATCAATTGAACAGGGTGTTCAGCAAATAGAGATCCCATTTGATATCTCGGCAGAGTATATACCCCAAGCGAAAAAGATAACTAGTAGTCAACTGGTACAACTAACAAATCAAGCCATTCCGCCAAATGCAGCATTTAACGATATTTTGACGCGAAATCATCGAATGAACGTGTTGAAAGCACAAGCACAAGTTCTTGCCCAGAAAGATGTGCCAGTGCTGATAAATGGAGAGACAGGGACTGGAAAAGAGCTTTTTGCTAGAGCAATTCACAATGCAAGTCCACGTTTAGATAAGCCGTTTATCGCCGTAAATTGCGGTGCATTTCCCAGAGAGCTTGTAGATTCAATATTATTTGGGCATAAAAAAGGTGCATTCACAGGCGCGGTTACAGATAAGCCTGGGGTATTCGAGCAAGCTAATGGTGGTACATTATTTTTAGATGAATTTGGAGAGCTAGAACCGGACGTTCAAGTACGGCTATTAAGGGTTCTGCAAGAAGGGACTTTCACTCCGGTTGGTGGTACACAGGAACAAAGTGTTGATGTAAGAATCATTACGGCAACACATCGCAACTTGATTGATGCGATAGCGCAAGGAAAATTCCGTGAAGATCTATTCTTTCGCATAGCTGTTGGTGTTCTGAACTTACCGCCCTTGAGAGAGCGAGATGGAGATATATCATTTTTGACTGATCTGATACTAACCGGGATTGCAGAGAAAGATACCAGTCTAAATAATAAGAATATTTCTGTTGGCGCAAGAAATGTTATCCTTAAGCATCCTTGGCGGGGTAATATCAGAGAGCTACATTCCACCATTCTCAGAGCTGCGATATGGAGCCAAGGAGATAGCATCTCTGCCGAAGATATGCAGCAAGCGCTGTTTCAAATACCTGGTAAAGAAGGTGATTTCTCTGGAAGAGATATTTCTCAAGGTATTGATATACAAGAGATTATAGGGGAAATTACACGCCAATACATCAGCGAAGCTCTAACAAAAACTAATAACAACAAGACTCGTGCAGCGGAGTTACTCGGGCTAAAAAACTATCAAACGCTCAATAACTGGATGGAAAAATACGGCATAAAATAAAACTTGGCACGACTTTCGCTATATAGCCAATATGAGAATAATATTTATGAAATCAACAAACTTTGAATTCCTTCGACCAGAAAATGAATTGCTTGCCAATTTGGGTGGATTAGCTGAGGCTGTTCTGCACATTGATGCAGGTAGTGCACTTACACGCCTTAGAGGGTTTGCTGAAGAAGTTACCAAAGTTATTTATCAGAAGGAACAACTACCAAGACTGCCACAAGCCAGCTTTTATGATTTGGTTAAAAATCCTGTTTTTGAAAGCAGTGTTAGTAAAGCGCTAATACATCAAATTCACTTTTTACGCGTTCAGGGTAATGATACGGCCCATGGTGCAGATGGTGATGTTAGAAGCGCTCAAATCGCGCTTGGCACTGCCTATCAACTAGCCATGTACATGGCCATCAAATACTACAACAAAGCTCAAGAAGCTATTCCAGCTTTTCAAGATATAAAAGCCCAATCAACTAATCAGGCAGAAAAGGCAAGCTACGAGAAGGAACTGCAGAAGCAACAAGAAGCGCTACAACTGTTAATGGAGCAACTCGAAATTGAGCGAGCCAAAAACAACCAAACTGTAGAAACGACCATTGAGACTCAAGAAAAAAGCAAACACGACAGTCAAAAAATTGCCGACAGTTTGCAGTGGAGTGAAGCAAAAACCCGAGCACTTCTCATCGATAGCATGTTAATCCAAGCTGGCTGGGATATTAAAAATACCAATCAAGTTAGTCTTGAGTTCGAGGTTGCATTCCCCAACAACAAATCAGGCAAAGGCTATGTTGATTATGTGCTTTGGGGCGATAACGGCCAGCCACTCGCCGTCGTAGAAGCAAAAAAATCTGGGAACACCAATTTACAAGCCGGACGAGAGCAAGCGAGGTTGTATGCCGACGCCCTTGAAAACATGGGCTATCAACGCCCCGTAATTTTCTACAGCAACGGATATGAATCATTTATATGGGATGACCACCAATACAACACTTACCGACCAGTTTACGGTTTTTACAGTAAAGAAAGTCTAAACTACTTGATCTACCAACGCCATTACCGAGTGGCTGAATTAGAAAAGCACAATCCAGACTTGAGTATTGCAGACCGCCCATATCAGATTGAAGCGATTAAAACGGTTGCAGCTCACTTTCAAAAACAGCGTAGAAAAGCGCTTATCATTCAAGCCACGGGCACAGGTAAAACACGTGTTGCCATTGCGTTGGCTGAATTGCTATTACGTACTGGATGGGCAAAACGTGTTCTCTTTTTATGCGATAGAAAAGAACTCCGCATTCAAGCTGATGATGCCTTTAACATCAATCTACCTAGCGAACCACGCTGTGTGATTGGTGAAACAAACAAGATCGATCAAAATGCGCGCATTTACATCGCCACCTACCAAGGTATGATGAACCGCTTTGCGCAACTTGATGTCGGTTTCTTTGACCTCATTATTGCCGATGAAAGCCACCGCAGCATCTACAACAAGTACGGCGATTTATTTACATACTTCGACTCACTACAACTTGGCCTGACTGCCACACCTGTTAAATTTATCAGCCGCAACACATTTAATATATTTGATTGTGAAACGACAGACCCAACATTTGAGTTTGGTTTAGATGCAGCTATTAATAATGAGCCGCCATACCTCGTACCTTATCGCGTTAAAGATCTCACTACGGAATTTTTACGAGATGGCATTCATTACAATGATCTTAGTGCGGACCAAAAACTCCAACTAGAAGAAGACTTAGGTTTAGAAGAAGCTCAAAACACAACCATAGAAGGCCATAACATTGGCCGTACGATTTTTAGTGAAGATACAGACCGCATTATTTTAGAAAACCTAGTTAACAACGGAATTAAAGATGAAACAGGTTCCTTGATAGGTAAAACCATCATCTTTGCACAAAGACAAAAACACGCAGAGCATTTAGAGAAACTATTTTGTAAACTTTATCCACAATACGGTACAAAAGTCTGTAAGGTAATTCACAACGGCATTCCACATGTTGATAGCCTAATCAAAGAATTTAAAAAGCCAGATAACAACTTCAGAATTGCCATCTCAGTTGACATGTTAGACACCGGCATTGACGTCCCAGAAGTGGTCAACCTCGTGTTTGCAAAACAAATAAAATCTTGGGTTAAGTTTTGGCAGATGATAGGCCGTGGCACACGTTTACGAGCTAATCTTTTTGGCGCGGGCAAGCATAAAAAAGAATTTCTGATTTTTGACCATTACGGCAACTTTGATTTTTTTGAGCAAGAATACCAAGAACCTGAAGATGTCGGTGGCAAATCACTCCTGCAAACAACTTTTGAAGTTAGAGTGGCGCTTGCACAAAGTGCAATCAAAAATAACCATGCAGCAGCGTTTGATTTAGCCATTAGCCTCATTAAAGCTGATATCAATGACTTGCCTGAAGACAGCATCGCTGTAAAACGTGAGCTTAGAAATGTGCATTTACTACAACAAACTGAGTTGCTGACTAAGTTTGATGCCAAAACGCAGCACCTACTAGCCAATGCCATTTCCCCACTCATGGCTGCGCGTGTACTGCATGATAAACATGCCACCACTTTAGACAAGCTAATTGCGCAAGTCGAAATTTGTCTCGTTGAAAAAGCCAGCTGCTTTGAAGATGGGCGCGATCTGCTTCTTAACCAATTAAATAAACTCGCTATTAATATTCAAGCAGTACGACAAAAAGACAGTGTCATTGCCCAAGTGAGAAGCGCCGCCTTCTGGCAAAAAGCAAGCATACAAACGCTAGAGTTTGCCCGTACTGAATTGCGCGGCATTATGAAATACCGTCAAGGTGGTATTGAGTACGAAACAACACCATCTACACAAACAAGAGATTCAAATGTACAGCAACAAGAAAGAGTTTACAACGTACTTGGTGCAGACGAAGCGCTAATGTATCGCCGCAGAATTAAAGAGATTCTGGAAAACATGGTGCAGGCCAACCCAACACTGCAAAAGATTAAACAAGGTGAAGCCATTAACGAGCATGAGCTTAACAGCCTCACATCAACCATCCTCACCACCCATCCCGGTGTCAGTTTAGATGTGCTAAATGAGTTCTATGGCCGCACAGCAACACAGCTCGATATTACCGTGCGTGAGCTCATAGGCCTTGATCCTAATGCCGTAGAAGAGCACTTTAAAAACTTCTTGCACCAACACCCGAGTCTAACCGCGCAACAGGTTAAGTTTATGAACCTGCTTAAAAACTACATTGCTGAACATGGCACTATCAATATCGAAACGCTTTACGATGCGCCATTCAACAGCATTTCACATGAAGGTATAGACGGTGTATTTAAACCACAAGATGTTGACGACCTCATCGCCGTGCTTGGACCTTTTATTAAACCGAATACAGATAACAACGCAAGTTTAAGTAATTACTAAAGAGAAAAATAATGTTAACAGGACAAATAAGAAGCAACATCGACAAACTTTGGGAGAAATTCTGGACAGGTGGCATCACCAACCCACTGACAGTAATTGAGCAAATCAGCTACCTCATGTTTGCCCGCATGCTTGATATGCAGGAGGAGCTTGCCGAACGCAAAGCCGCACGCACAGGTAAAGCATACAATCAGCTTTTTCCCAGCTCGCCAGAAGGCCAATTGTTACGCTGGAAAAACTTTAAAAACCTAAGCGGAAAAGAGTTACATAAGCACCTAAAGCAAAATGTATACCCCTACTTTGCCAAGCTTGGGCAAGTGGATAACAGCACTACAGAATCACTCGGTCACATAGGCGAATATATGCAAGATGCCGACCTGGAAATCAAAAATGAATCCGTTTTGGTTTCAGCTATCGAGATGGTTGATGCGTTGCCCCTTACTCAAAGTGATGTTAAAGGTGATATTTATGAATACTTATTGAGCAAACTGACTACAGCAGGCATTAATGGGCAGTTTCGCACACCGCGCCACATCATTGACGCGATGATTGAATTAATCGCCCCACAACCGACTGAAACAGTGTGTGATCCAGCCTGTGGCACTGCTGGCTTTTTAGCCCGCACTATGGAATACCTCAACCGCAAACACTCTAGCGAGGCTGGCATATTAATCGATGAAGAAGGCAACAAAAATTACACAGGCGATTTATTAGAACCCTACCGCGATCACATCAATAAAAATATGTTCTGGGGCTTTGATTTTGATACCACCATGCTAAGAGTTTCTAGCATGAACATGGCACTACATGGCGTAGCCAATGCCAATATTTTGTATCAAGATAGTTTGAGCAAATCCATTAAAGAACACTACCCAAAACAAGAGAAAGACTTTTTTGATGTCATTCTAGCCAACCCGCCGTTTAAAGGTAGCTTGGATGAAACCAATACCAACCCAGATGTATTGGGCATAGTGAAAACCAAAAAGACAGAGCTACTGTTTGTTGCCCATATTCTGCTTGCACTTAAATTAGGTGGCCGTGCCGCTGTGATTGTGCCCGATGGCGTGCTGTTTGGCTCATCCAACGCCCACCAACAATTAAGGCAAACACTTATCGAGCAAAACCAGCTAGAAGGTATCGTCAGCTTGCCAAGTGGCGTGTTTAAACCCTATGCAGGAGTGAGCACCGCCATATTGATATTCGCCAAAGGCGGCAGTACAGAGCGGGTATGGTTTTACGACCTGCAAGCCGACGGCTACTCACTCGATGACAAACGCACCGAACTAAAAGGTAACGACAGCAACGACCTGCCCGATGCCATTACCAAATGGAAGCAATATCGCCAACTAGTTGAAAGTAATGCAAGTGTAGAGGCAATCAACCAAGCATTTGGTGACAAAACGCAAAAAGCATTTGTGGTGGATGCAAAAGTCATTATAGAAAAAAAGTTTGACCTCTCTATTAAGCGTTATAAAGAAGTGATACATAAAGAAGAAAGTTACGAAAACCCAAAAGTTATTCTGCAAAAACTCAAATCACTTGAGGCAGAAATCTTGGCTGATTTGGATGAGTTGGAGGATATGCTTTGAGTTGGCCATTAGTTGAATTGGGGGAAATAGGAGAGTTCAAAGCTGGGTTTGGATTTCCTAATATTTTGCAAGGCAAAAAAACTGGTGACTTTCCTTTTGCTAAGGTCGGGGACATTTCGACCATAGCTAGAGCGGGTAAAAAGTACATTTCCTCTGCAGGAAATTATCTTGATAAAAATGAGCTTCCTCAAATCAAGGCAAAAGCCCTTCCTATAGGAACAATAGTATTTGCAAAGATTGGAGAAGCTATTCGACAAAACTTCAGGGCGGTTACTGAAATAGAAATCTTAATCGACAATAACGCTATGGGTCTAATCCCAAATTTGAATTTGATAGATGTTGATTACCTTTATCATTTTATGTGTAGGTTGAATTTATACAACTATGCTGATGCAACTACAGTGCCTGCTCTTAGGAAGTCTGTTTTAGAAAAAATTGAAATCCCCCTTCCCCCACTAGAAGAGCAAAAACGGATTGCCGCTATCCTTGACAAAGCGGATGCCATCCGCCGCAAACGACAAGAAGCCATCAAACTCGCCGACGAATTCCTTCGCGCCGTGTTTATGGATATGTTTGGTGATCCTGTAGAGAACACAATGGGGTGGGATGTTAAAAATTTAAAAGAGTTATCAACAAAAATCCACAGTGGAAATACGCCAACAGGAGGGCGTGAAGTCTACGTTGATAAAGGGATTGCTTTCTTTAGAAGTCAGAATGTGTGGAAAAACAAATTAGAGTTGGATGACATTGCATATCTAGATCATGCTACTCATAAAAAAATGGCTAAAAGTAGTCTCAAAAATAGAGATATTTTGATGACTAAAACAGGAAGAATTAATACCGAAAATAGTAGCCTTGGTCGCGCTGCGATGTATTTAGGCGAAGATGATGCTGCCAATATTAATGGTCACGTATATTTAATAAGACTCAAGAATCCAGAATTAAATGAATTGATTTTATTCATTCTCACAACAAGGGAATATCGTGATTACATAAGAAGTGTATGTGTAGGTGGGATTGATAAAAGACAGTTAAATAAAGATCATATAGAACAGTTTCCAATCATTAACCCACCAGTTGAACTTCAAAAGCAGTTTGTAATGCTCATGCAAATTGTAGAGTCCAAAAAGGAAAAAGCTCGACAAAGCTTAGAAGAGTCACAATCTCTCTTTAAAACCCTAAGTCAAAAAGCATTTTCTGGAGAACTTTAATTCTATGACTCAGCATACGTTCAAAGTCGATACCCGTTTACCAATATTGCTCAGTGAGAATTATCGATCACCTGAAAAAGCGATAAAAGAATTGATAGATAACGCTTGGGATGCTGATGCTGAAATTGTTGAAGTTACCTTACCCGAACCGTTCAGTGCTGCGCCTATCATTATTGAAGATAATGGTACTGGCATGACCATTAGTGAACTGGAAAGTGAATATTTAAATATCGCCAGAAACAGACGTTCAAGAAGCGGTGAGTTTACTAGGGCAAAAAGAAGAAAAGTAAAAGGTAGTAAAGGTATTGGTAAGTTTGCAGGGTTAATGACAGCATCAGCCATGACCTTGATTACTTATGCTCGGGGATCAAAATCCACATTTAATCTTGATAAAAACATGCTCGAAAACCACGATGGTTTAGCTGAAATGCCACTTGGAATCACTGAGGCTGCCTCAACAGAGAAGGAGCATGGCACCAGAATTGTTTTATCAGATTTAAACCAAAACTTAAGTTTCCCCTCGCCTGAGCGATTAAGGCAATTATTAATTGCTGAGTATGGACGTGAAGATGATTTCAAAATAATTATTAATGGCAAACCATTAGACATTGATGATTTGCGTGGTGAATTTAAAGAGGTTGAAATTACGTCTGATTTGATCGGCACAATTAATTTACGCTGTACGGTAACTGATACCAAACAAAAACTTAGAAAGCCTGGCATCAGTATTCGGTTTAACGGTAAAGTGATTGGCGACCCAAGTTTTTTTGGTCTAGATAAAGCTGAAGATATACCGTCAAAATTATTATCAAAATGTTTCGGTGAGGTTGAAATAAATGCCCCTATAGATGATGTTACAGCCGACTGGGGTGCAATTATTGAAGGTAGTAAAACAGAGCAAGAACTGTACAAATTGATTGCTCCGATATTGCGCGAACAGCTTAAGGCTGTTTACGGTCAAGAAATTCAACTTGCTCAAGCTAGGTTAAAAAAAGAAGCTCTGGAGAGAATTTCCAAGTTACCTGAGAATAGACGCGTATTTGCTGAAAAGGCTATTCAAAAAATTCTCGAAAAATTCTACCAAGAGCCAACTTCTAAATTAGAGCCAATCGTAAATGTCATTCTAGATGCTATTGAACGCGATGATTATCGACAAGTACTTGAGCATATCAATGAAGCGAAACATTCTGATGTTGCTAGATTTGCTGAAGCACTAGAAGAATTTGGCTTTGTTGAAATAGCTATGGTCGCAGAGCAAGCTAACCATAGATTACGGTTTATTGATTCACTTGAAGAAATATGTAACAACCAAGAAACACTAGAAAAGCATGTTCATCAAGCCATCGAAAATAACTTATGGTTATTTGGCTCTGAACATAGCCTTTTTAGTTCAAACAAAACACTTAAATCTCAGGTAGAACAATTTTTAGGTAAGAAGTATGTAGGTGACAGAGCAAGTAAGCGCCCGGATTTGTTTTTAACTGAAAATCTAAATGGCGAGCGACTATTGATTGAGTTCAAGAGGCCATCACATACATTAGTTTTTGAAGACTACCAACAAGCAACAGCTTATAGAAATGACTTTCACCAAAATGGTATCGACAAGCAAATAAATATATTTGTGATAGGAGGAAAACTTGGTAGCGATTTACCAACACAAGAAAGAAGGGAGCCAAATGTAAAAATTATGACCTTCTCTGATTTGATTTCTTATTCAAGAAGACAATATGAATGGCTTTTAACAAATAACTAAAGATTAAAAATAATAATGATTACAACACAATTTAAAAATTACGCCGAAGCAATACAAACTCTCGATTTATCGCTAATCACAGACATCACTTTATTGCCAAAGTCATTGCTTATGGATGCAGAAGGTGACATGAGTATTTATTACGTGCCATTTGATTACATCAACCAAGATGCAAAGATAGTTATTGTTGGTATTACACCAGGATTTACACAATTAAAGAACGCTTTAATCGCTGCGCAAAGTAATATCAAGGCTGGAAAAAGCTTTGATGAAACACTGATAGATATAAAAAAGAAGGCGGCTTTTTCTGGTGCTATGCGAAAAAATTTAGTGGATATGCTTGATTTTGTTGGCATACAAAAATGGTTAGGTATCCATAGTTGCGCAGACCTATTTAATACCCAATCGCATCTGTTGCACTCTACATCTGTATTAAAATACCCAGTGTTTGTTAAGGGTGGAAACTATAACGGTACACCTAATATGACTAAGCACCCACTCTTAAAAAGCCATTTGCTCGCGCATTTTGGCAAAGAGGCAGAGATGCTTAAAAACTCTATTTTTGTTCCACTTGGCCCAAAACCTGCTGAAGCAATGCAATTGCTAGTAAAAACTGGGGTTGTAGCTGAAAGCCGAGTTTTATTTGGCCTTCCTCACCCATCTCCAGCCAGCATGGAAAGAATCAATTACTTTTTAGAGAAAAAACCAAAATCTAAGCTTTCCATTAAAACTAATCCAGATGTGATTGATAACGCAAAACAGTCAATCATCATTAAATTAAAGAGCTTGGATAAATAATAAGCAATTGAGTTTTTATAGCCAAAGAAAAAGAATATGAACTTATCTCAGTGGAAAATTAACTTTCTTGCCAAAAATTCACGAAGTGATATTCAAGGCGCTCCTTTGTATGCCTATAAAGTAAGTTCTGAAGAGTTTTTAGATTTAAAAGAATGTTTGTCTGAGAATATAGATTTATACCTTAAACATTATGATATCAATTATGTCTTCCATATATCTAAGGATTTCCCTCAGTTGTTTGTGTTATATGCTGCAATTTGGTGGCAACGTGAATACGATGGTTCTGGCATGGCTTGGGAGCCAATTTTCAACTCAGTTGGAATAAAGTCTAGTGAGTTAAATAGCAATACACGATCTGAGGCAATTGAAAAAGGTTTTCAGTTATGGAACCTAAAACTCAACAAAGATATTGGTAATTTAAAGTTTATTGGCAACATTGCCAGCCAGGGTGGGCTGCCTTTAAAGCTTATTGCTACAGGCCACGGCAATTTAAATCGCCTGCTTAATAGAGTATTAAAAGACGTTGTAAGCCTTGCATTTCCAGATCATCAGAGTGTGAATGGCATCATTGAGAGCCATAAAAATGAATTACCAAGGTCTTATCGGCAAAAGGAAATTTTTAGTTTACTTGCCGAAATTATCATTACCTTTTTAAGGTTAAAGGCAGATGCAAAATTAGAATCTGCAAGCAATGCAATTGAAAGACTAAATCAATTCGAGGTTAACTGGCGTGATAGATTTCCGTTGCCTATGGATGATGAAAATGCCAAAGGTGTTCTTGAAAGATTTATTAAAGATGGTATTAAGATTAAGGCTGAAAAAGCAAAGTTTAACTTAATACTTGAGCGATATATTGATGTTATCGAAAACAAGGTAAAGATCATTTCCCAGCTCAATTTACCTAAACAAAATATCGATGAAGATTCGATTAAAAAGTGTTTTGGTGTTGATGACAACTTTTTAACTCGTGTGATTACGTTAATTATTAGCAACCATCAGCGGTCTCATGAAATCACAATTAGGCGCCTAGCCGGACAGGCAAATTATAAGTTTGATTTTGAAACCATCCCTAGATTTAGAGATGCTCACAATGAACATTTTGCAACATTAAAAAATGCCAACAATGATATTAAAACTTTAGAGTTATTGGGTGGTTTTGAATTGAACCAAGATGCGCCTTGGATATTTGATGCATCTGATGAGATTGAGCAGTTTAAGTTCTTGAAAGTTGGCGCTGGTAAATTTAAAGCTTCAAAACTATTTGTCGTTGTACCGTCCAACTTCACAATTAATGCGTCTTTCGAACAAAAGTATGATGTTGAAGGGCTAACTGACAAAACATGTTATTTGATTGATAGTGAAGTTACGTTTACTTGCGATGATGATCAATACAACATTAAACCAAGATGTGAAAATGTTATTGATGAAGAATATGCACTCCTTGGTGAACGTATTTGGGATATATTTCAGAGTCCTGCTGTGGCTTATAAAGGTTCGCCCCAAGCTGTTAAATTTATCAATCAAAGCCCTACTCTTAGAAATCAAGTATCAGTCAATGCGGTTTGTAGCAATCTAAATAACCAGAATTTAAACAATCAGCTTTCAACTTATGGGCCGATGCGTGTAGTTGTAAAAGAAAACAACAATATTACATGGGCATCCAAAATAGTAGTTTTACCTAAGCAGGCCAATCTAAAAATAAACCCTAGCAAAGAAACTGGCGGTGGAAATATCTGTTTAGAAAATTGGAAGATTAGCAATTTAAAATGCTTATCTGAAAGTGTAGCTATTACTGTTAATCAAAATGGCCATAGTAGTAATATTGATTGCAACTATGTCGGTACCAATACTCCAGATGAGTATGTGGAGTTTGAACTATTCTGGCAATCGAATCCAAAATCAGCAATTATTAAGGTGCCATTCCCTTCTTTAGGCGTACTTGCTTTTGATGCGGCAGGTAAAAGACTTAGCCATAAGACGTCATTAAGTTTGCAGCAACTTTATGGCATAAGAATTGTTACGTTTTTACAACAATCAAATTTCGTTGAAATTGAACTCACTCTTAAGGACAACGGGTATAGACAAGTTGACCCGATTACTCGCAGAGTCAAACGGAATCAAGCGAATACAAGACTTGAAATTGCATTGATAGACTTCAGAGAAAACATAAGCAACTTATTATACTCTGCAGACCAACTTGACTCCAAAGTCGAGGTTAGGGTCAAAATATCTGGCGCAAAAGATTTTGTATTAGTTGTTAAAAAATATGACGTCGAGTTTGCGTATGAGAAAAACTCCCATTCGTTTATGATTAGTCAGGCACATTTGCAGAATTATGATAATTTGCAAATTTCTAAGTGTGAAGTAAAAGCTACAAGAATTGATGATATTGAAGAAGATATGATTGATCTTGAGCAGACCGTTTCTGAGGGTGTTTTTAATGGCGTTTGGAAATTCCCTATTCAAAATCATACGTCAGGTTGTTGGATGATCCACCCATCGCAGTCCTCATCGATTCAATTTAGGCCAATGATGCTGCCATTGGAACAAGATGTTGTTGAAATCTCAGACTCTGAAGATTTATATTTAAAAGATGTACTTAAAATTGCGAGTAATGCAGAGCGAGCTCTAAGTATAAGTACCGTCATACATGATATGTGTGACAACTTTAATCATAAAGACTGGGTGCATGTTGAATATCTAGCGAACAATTTAGGCCACTTAAACCTCACTAGCTTAGATCTATGGCGCCTATTTTCTAAAAATACTAAAGCCATGGCTTCTATGGCTTTGA
This sequence comes from Methylotenera sp., assembly GCA_041675545.1. GTDB lineage: Bacteria > Pseudomonadota > Gammaproteobacteria > Burkholderiales > Methylophilaceae > Methylotenera. Next base: position 38,259 of record JBAYTS010000005.1, on the reverse strand, counting down.
GAGACAGCAAATTACCAGAGCAATTTATACAAAGATTTTCGTCTGAACTGCCTTTTCTTTGGGAATTTGTAAGTTTAGAGAATTGGTTAGATGCAGCGTTTTACTTAAAAAAGCAGGTGTATCAGAAACATACCGATGAGGCATTTGCGCAACAATATTTTGAATATCTGTTGATAAATAAGCTAAATTCTCTTCTCGTGAATCACCCATCCCTTAATATGATGTTTGAAATCATCAAATCCAAAAATGGAATTCAGATTAACCAAGAAATGCAAGGCGTAATTGGTCACCCGCAAGTTTTTGAACATGTGCTATTCGGTCAATTATTTGATGGTGAAGAGTCTGAACTGCAAAAATTATTACGCAGAGATGACGAAGAGTGGCCTAGCAAATTTATCAGCGAAATACGCTCACTCAAACGTTCCGATTACAAAGAGTTAATGTGCCCTAATGATTTTGGCTTTAAAGAAACGGTTATTAACTTGCCGATTATCATGGCGATTAAAAGCCTAATAGGCGAACAAGAAGTTTGGCTTGATGATGAAAGTAACTATCTAGACATAAAAAACATTAAGAACTTTGATCAGGATTGGTTTGCTTCAGCTTTTGATAAAACAATAGCCAGAGCGATCACCAAAGGCTATGTGCAGTTATAAAAACTAAAAAAAAGGATATTTGATGCAGACGCAATATTTCAGGGGCTTACTAAACGATTTATCCCAACGCACTACATCTGGTGTAATGAGTTGGTTAAATGTAAGCAACTTGCCTTTAAGACAACACCTTTTTGAGTTGTTTAATAAACCTTATGGTGAAGAAGGTAGTTTTATTGCGAAGCCAACATTTGAGCCTGTGTTTAGCTGGCGCCCATACAACCTGACCATGGAAGGTTTAAGCAAGGATTTGCTATCTAAATCCTTAATTGATGCACTTGATAAACCATACATCACCGAAGAAAAGCTCAAAGAAGCGGAAAAAAATAAAACTAAACCAGAAGACTATCGCTTTGCAAAAGACATTAAACCTTACCAACACCAACTAGAGTCTTGGCAGGTGCTTAATGCTGACACACCTAAATCTTTAGTAGTGGCAAGTGGTACAGGCTCAGGAAAAACCGAATGTTTTATGATTCCAATCTTAGATGGTCTTGTACGAGAGTATGAAAAAAACAAAGCACCACTAGAGGGAGTCCAGGCATTATTCCTATATCCACTCAATGCGCTTATTAATAGCCAAAAAGATCGTTTACTTGCTTGGACTGGTAACTTTGAACGTAATATTAGATTTTGTCTTTATAACGGCAATACACCAACAGAAGCAGAAAGAGGCGGCAACAAAAACTTATCTGAAGTGGCTGACAGAAAAAGTCTTAGAGTCTCACCGCCTCCAATTTTAGTCACTAACGCGACAATGCTTGAATATATGCTTGTTCGCAATGATGACCAACCGATTATTGCAAAGTCAAAAGGCAAGCTTAAATGGATTGTTCTTGACGAGGCACACTCCTATGTTGGTTCTCAAGCAGCCGAGCTATCTTTATTAATTAGGCGTGTCATTCATGCATTTGAAGTAGACCCTAATGATGTAAGGTTTATTGCAACATCAGCTACTATTGGTGACCCTCAGGGAGAAGCAGGCCAAGCACTACGACAGTTTTTAGCAGATGTTGGCGGAATCGATGTGAGCCAGGTTGAATTACGTTATGGTTTGCGTGAAGTGCCTAAATTATCTGAACCAAAAAATTCAGCTTCTCAAAAACTAGCAGATCTAGAAAATTTAGATAACGAAGAAGTCCTTTACGAAGCTTTATTAAAACATCCAACAGCCTATAAAATCCGCAAGTTGTTTACACCAACTGATAAAAACACCAGTACACCAACAACTCGACCTTTAGATATTAATGACATTTGTAGTGAGTTATATGGCAAAAAGGAACAATACTCAGTAGAAGAACAAACTAAAACACTCAGATGGTTAGACGTTTTAGCCACGGCAAAGAATAAGCAACAAACAGCCTACCTGCCTTTAAGGGCACATATTTATCATCAGACCATGACTGGAATATGGGCATGTGCTGATCCTAACTGTTCAGATAAGCACGACCACAGCCCCAAGTTAATGGATAAAGCTTGGCCATATGGTCAAGTGTATTTATCTCCGAGAAACCATTGTTTTTGTGGTGCTCCCGTATATGAATTAATTTTTTGTGATGACTGTGGTGAGGTCTATTTAAGTGCACAAGAAAATAGCATCGATATTTCGCCCTATCAAGATGACAAAAATGTAGATGAATTCGAACTTGAACGAGAAGCTGATGACGATGAAAATGAACCCTCACAGAGTCACGCAACATATACAAGACTCTTAATTACAAATAGAAAGTTTGATCAATCAAACACAGCTATTGAAACTATTGATAAAACTACAAACAAATACTGTGAAGTTGATCATGCAAATGCGCTATCTATAGAAATCACACCTGCATCTGATGTTTTGGAGTGTCCATCTTGCACGGCTACACTTAATGGCAAACAGAATAAAATTAAAAATGGCCGTGTTGGTACTCCATACCTATTGGGCGGGATATTACCTACATTACTGGAATATGCGCCAGATGGACAAGACGACCCAAAGAACAAGCCTTATAGAGGCAGACGCCTACTTACCTTCAATGATAGCCGCCAAGGCACGGCGAGAATTGCAACAAAACTTCAACAGGATGCTGAGAGAGCAAAGGTTAGAAGCTGGATTTATCATCAAGTAAATCAAATCATTAAAAACGCGGATGAGAGTCCTGAGATATCTAATTTGAAAGCTTTAATACTAAGAGCCCCTGACGAAGCTATAAAGTCATTCTTACAGATGCAATTAGATGAAGTCATTTCCAAAGCACAACCATCCATAATCACAATGTCTTTCAATGACTTAAAAAGAGGTATTTGTAACCAAGGTGCTGAGTTTGAGCGAGTCCATCAGATTTACAAAAACTATGCATCAAGCACTTTTAATAGTTCAGAAGGTGCTGACAAAGTCGCTGAAATGTTAATTTTTCGTGAACTTGCACGCAGACCGAAAAAAAGTAACAACTTAGAAACACTTGGTTTAATTACTTTAATCTATCCCAACATTCAAAAAGTTACTACCGTTCCTGATAAATGGACCGAGTTTAGTTTAACAATCAATGATTGGCGAGATTTCTTAAAAATCTGTATGGATTATTTTGTCCGTGCCGGAAGTTCTTTAGATTTACATGGCAAAGAGTGGCGCAATTGGCTATCTATTCAGCTACCTAATACGTGGTTATGCTCTGCAAAAGAAGAGCCAAAAAAGGGGCAAAGGCCATGGCCTACAGTTAAGCGATCGAACTCTAGGAGCATCTTAGTCTCGCTCTTAGCAGTAGTAACCAATCTAGATATAAAAACAGAATACGGCGAAGACATTATCGATGCTATTTTAAGAAAAGCATGGGACGATCTCACAAAATATGACCTGCTTCAGAATTCCGCTGGTGGATATAACCTTAAATTAGATTCTATATTTTTTGCCATCCCTAAACAGCTTTGGGTATGTCCATACACAAGAAGATTTCTAGATGTAACGCTTAATGGCTTTAGCCCTTACACACCAATTAAAAATAGAACTCGCACTAAGTGTGAAAAAACTGATGCTCCAGTATTTCCAAAAGAATACGATTTGTCTTCAGACTCATTTATTAATTCTGCAAGAAATTGGATTTTAAGCTCAGATAAAATCAAAGAACTGAGACAAATGGCATTGTGGTCAACCTATGCTGACCAAGTATTAGAAAGTGCACCCTTTTATAAAACGGCAGAGCACTCTGCACAACAAAAATCCAAAACATTAGCTAAATATGAGCGTGAATTTAAGTCGGGTGATTTAAATATTTTGTCATGCTCAACCACCATGGAAATGGGGATTGATATTGGTGGCATCCAACTGGTTGCAATGAACAATGTTCCGCCACACCCAGCAAATTACCTTCAACGCGCTGGGCGAGCTGGACGACGTGCAGAGACAAAATCAGCAGCAGTCACGTTATGTAAGGCCAACCCTCACGATCAACATGTATTTAAAAATACTAGCTGGGCGTTTGGAAATAAATTTCCAACTCCTAAAGTGTCGCTATCTAGTGAGTTGATTATTCAACGTCACATCAATTCATATTTGCTAGGTGTATTTTTAAGTACTTACCAAACCGATAATCCACTCAAGTTGACTACAGGCGAGTTCTTTATTGGCGAAGAAGGTCCATGGAAAACGTTTATAGCTAAGCTAAATAAATATTCAAAAGAAGCACCAGGATTTGAAAAAGCAATTAAGCAACTGATTAAAAACTCACCTTATGAACATAAATCATTCGACTTGTTTTTAAATGCGTCCGCAGAGATGATAGAGCGCGTTAGAGGGTTATGGCATCAAGAATGGACTGCTCTTATTGAGGAGCAAATTAGATTGCAAGCAAGCGCCAATGATCCCGCTGTAAAAGCATTGGAGTATCGTAAAGAAAGACATAAAGGTGAGTATTTATTAAGAGACTTAGCAAATTATGGCTTTTTACCTGGGTATGGGTTCCCAACTTCATTGGTCACTTTCAACAATCTTAAAGTTGAATCTAAGCTTGATGAAAATAGTAGACAACGTGAAGATAATCGTCGGTTCCGCGCCGAGTTACCTACTAGAGACATGGTAACGGCATTACGAGAGTATGCACCAGGCTCTGACCTGGTGATTGATGGGGCAGTGTATAAATCGGCAGGGATCACCCTCAATTGGCATGTGCCTGCCAGTGAGCAGCAGGCCAAAAATGAGTTGCAATTGATGAAGTTTTTTTGGAAATGCAATAAATGTGGTGCATCAGGAGTTACTGGTGCACTTATTAATGCATCAAAATGTGACCAATGTCATGAACCAATAGAGGCAAAATATATAACTGAGTATATAGAGCCCGCAGGATTCGCTGTTGATTTTTATGATCCAGTTACAAATGACATTACGAAACAAAAATTTATTAAGCCTGAAGTCCCGACATTATCTGTGATAGGTCACTGGTCTCCTCTTAAAAATCCACATTTAGGACGATACCGTGCCAGTGACTCTGGAAAAATGTTTTACCAATCGAAAGGAGAAAATGGAACAGGCTATGCACTATGTTTAACCTGTGGGCGTGCTGAGCCAATGACCAAGGAAAATGAGTTTTCTGAGAAATTAAATCCAAAAAAAGAGCACAACAGGCTTATTGCTAAGAAAGACAATAAAAGATGTTCTGGTAGCGACAATACTTGGTCAATTAAACCATCAATTAGTTTTGGATTTGAAACTTACACAGATATTCTTGAGTTTCACCTAAAAGACCTTAATGAAAACTGGCTAAACAACACTACTATAGCCAATACCCTTTCTGTAGCAATGCGTAATGCACTAGCAGCGCAATTAGGTATTCAATCATCTGAATTGGGGGCTGCTGTGCAAGCAGTTAAAGCAGAAGATGGAAGACATGTTCAAGCTATTTATATTTTTGATGAAAATCATGCGGGCTATACAACAAACTCAGAGCATCTATTGGGCAACCTATTTGAAAAAACTTTAGATCAATTAAATTGTATTCGAGAATGCGATAGCGCTTGTCCTTCCTGCCTTTTAGATTTTGAACATCGACATGAGTTTGATAAATTAAACCGCCTTGAAGCTAAAACATTTCTCACTCGTGAGTGGTTAGATGCTTTAGTGATTCCTCGAGAGTACAGTTATTTTGGAGACACCTCAGAAGTCGAGACAAAAACGATTACAGAGGCAATATTTAGATTAGGTAAGAGTTCTAACGCAATATCTACTCAGCTTTACTTAGGAAGTAATTCTCAAGATGCTGATTTCGCTATATCGGACTTTAGATATCTGGCATATGATTTGGCTGGTCTTGGTAAAAAGGTCAACATTATTATCCAAGAAAATGCTTTAAGGCATTATCACGAAGATGATGCAATAACTCTGCGAAGTCTAGTAGATCATGACAACATTAATGCATATGTAATAACAGAACTCCCAAAATCTAATGGCGGTAATATTATTGCAGAAGTGAGCCTGCACGGTAGTGAGCATTATGTTTGGGGCTTGGCAAATAGTGAAGCTTTAACAGCAAACGCTTTGTGGGGTAAGTCAAATACGATAATTAAAGGTCAAATAAAAAATGTAGCAAGCACGAATGCTAAACTAATAGAAAAATTTCAATTACAAACTCCAAAAACAATACAAACTGACAAAGAAATTCTCGTTCACCACGAACTAGATGGCAATTTAGATGGGTTCGGCTCACGGTTCTGGCTACTTGTTGCAAACTCCCATATTGAAATTTCTCAGCAACTCTCAACACATGAAATTGCTTCAATTGAGTATAGCGATAAATATATTTTCACCCCATTAGCATTAGCCCTGCTCAAGGAGGTTGTTATTGGTTTGCGTGAACATGTTGGTTTTGACCATTGGAAATCAGTCACTCTTGCAGTACAAACATTAGAAAAGCGTAACTATTCTGAAAATAGAGGATTGTCAGGGCTAATCTATTCTGATTGGTTAAACTCTCAAGAGCGCAATCAAGTTCTTGAAGAGATGTTCAATGCTGTAGGTGTTAAAGCGGCTGTGCAAGCAACAAATCAGCATAGCCGAGCGTTAACTGTGCATTTTCAAAATCAAAAAACAATCACTATTAGATTGGACCAAGGAGTTTCTTATTGGAGGATACAAAATAGAAACCAATATGGAAGAACGGAAAACAATTATTTTGATTTTGACTTGGATGTAAAAGATCAAGCCAAAAATATTCTTAAATTAAAAGATATCGTGGTACAAGGTTCAAATGCTCCAACAGAAATCTTCTTAAAGTTGCGATAAATTTAGCAACTATTACGATGAGTTCGATGAAAGTAATGATTATGTACTCTTGATACTCACCCAATTACCGACAAATCATGGCGCAAATACGCTTTTGAATTGATGTCGTTGATTTTAGCTGAGCCAATCAAGCGACACTATGCATAGTCGCGGCATGCATAGCACACAAATCATAACAACTGTCAGAGCCAAGAAATAAAATTTCTCACGCGCTATAGCAATACTTCGCGAATATAAATTCGTAACACAAAATTCTATTAACAATCCAACAATCTTTAAGTTTCCTCATCCGGACAATACTCAGCAATCTCGTCTAACTTACAATCAAAAAACTTGCATAACTTATCCAAGTTATCAGTCACCGTGCTGTAGCCCTTCTGATTTATCATCTTAGAGAGCGTCACTCTATTAATCCCTGTTGCTTCAGTAATTTCAGCCATCGTGATTCTTCTATTCTCACGAAACTGTTTTTCAGAAATCATTTTTTGTAAATAAAAACGTATCATTGTTAATAAATATAAATATATGTAAATATATATTTACTTTAATTGTCCTTATGTGTTAATATATGTTTACATTAGTTAATTAAACTTACTTAATGTTAGTAAATATATACAAGGAGACCGTAATGAGCAATACATTTTTAACAACAGATCAACTCGCAGAGCGTATTCAATACGATGCGCGCACCATTCGTGAACAACTTAAAGATAGCGTTCTAATCGAAGGGGTACATTATGTGCGCCCATTCGGACGTAGAAAGATTCTTTATATCTGGGAGCGAATCGAGAAGGACATCTTAAATGCGAGTAGTTTTGCATTTGGGATTCCAATGGCTAATGGGGGTGTTTGCCATGGCTAGTATTCGTGAACTGAATGGAAAGTTGTTTTTTGACTTCCGATATAAAGGTCAGCGCTGTCGTGAATACACTGCTGCTGAAGACAACAAAGCCAACCGCACCAAAATGGATAAAATCCTCAAAAAAATTGAGGAGGATATTGAGGCGGACAGCTTTGATTACCGGCGTTACTTTCCGAACAGCAAGTTGGCGGATAAGTTTGATAGTCCGCAAGAGTTGCGTAGCAAAATTTCACTAGCTACACAAAAGGCTTTTGCAACAGCACCTGCGCCAATTGACACCCCCGCGTTTTCTGCTTTTGCGGAGCAGTGGTTTGGTGAATTTTCTGTGGGGTGGCGTCGCACTTATATTTCAACGGTGCGACAAATCCTTGATAGCCGTTTAATCCCTGAATTTGGGGATAAGGCGGTCAGCGACATTCATCGTGAGGATATCCTCAGTTTTCGTTCCACTCTCGCCAAAGAACCAGGACGCCAACAGGACTCTAAATTATCACCACGCAGAATCAATGCAATTGTTCTTGTGCTGACCCAAGTACTCAACGAAGCCGCAGACCGCTATCACTTTACCACAGCAGGTGATCGAATTAAACCGCTCAAACTGAAGAAGCCACATGTGATGCCGTTTAGCATAGAAGAAGTGAACCGCATCATTGAAACTGTGAGACCGGACTTTAAAGACTACTTTATCGTGCGATTTCTGACAGGTATGCGCACAGGCGAGGTCGATGGGTTGAAGTGGAAGTATGTCGACTTTGAGAAGCGTTTGATTTATGTACGTGAAACGTTTACTGCAGGGGATGAGGACTACACCAAGAACGATTCCAGTCAACGTGATATTCGCATGTCACAACCCGTGTTTGAAGCATTAAAACGGCAACATGTAGCTACGGGTAAAGTATCCAAGTTCGCCTTTTGTAATCGTGATGGCAACCCCATGGATTTGCATAATTTCTGCAAACGCGTGTGGTATCCACTACTCGCCCATCTTGGCCTTGAAAAAAGGAACCCATACCAAATGCGCCATACTGCTGCCACCTTATGGCTGGCGGCTGGTGAAGCACCTGAATGGATTGCGCGTCAGCTGGGCCACACCAATACAGAAATGCTGTTCACGGTATACAGCCGCTATGTTCCTAACTTAACGCGCCAAGATGGCAGTGCGTTTGACCGTCTGCTATTGCAATCCGGTGTTGGGGCAAATATGGACAGCGACTTAACTAAGCTGCAAGCAGCTTAATTTAGACAAAGGATAGAATATGAACACACTACGAGTTACCGAGATCAGCACAACTTCTACACCCATCATTGATCTACCCTGGTTATATCGCATCATTGACTTGCAAAAGTCTGCATTGCCACAAGGCGGTTTTCAATTCAGGGCGCAACTTTTTCATGAAAAGGCTTCGATTGCCATCACTTGGGTCAATAGCAAACCAGATGAAAGATTAACTGCAGGCAGTCTAGTGACACCGCGCTGGACCAGTAAAGCCGTATGCACACAAGGACAAACTGTGATCAATCGTTTACTGCCTGTCACCAGCCCAGGATTGGTTAATCTGTTCGAAACAGTACCCCATGAATGGGTAAGTGAAAGGACGCTTATCCGGGAAATCAGGCAACTAACAGAAAGTTTGCCCGACCATTATATTAAATTGTTGAATGGTATATTTTGGGACTACAAGCGCTTTTATCGATTTGTTATAGGACCGAGCTCATTAAACGGTCATCATAATGAAAAACATGGCAATTTGCGCCACACGATAGAAGTTACCAACAATGCATTGTTATTAGCCAAAAATCGAAACATGATTAACCTGAATGTATTGATCATGGCTGCGCTACTTCATGATGCGGGCAAAGCCGATGAATATCAGTTCAACTATAAGCGCGGTGTCTTTGAAATCTCAACCCGAGGCGCATTATTGGGCCACAAGTTATCGATTGTAGAGTGGATTGCTGCTGCCGTGGCACAACATCAGATTGCAATACCAGAACATCAGTTACTCAGTTTGGTACATGCATTAACTGCAGCTAAAGGTGCGCCGGACTGGGTTGGTATTCGTGAGCCAGTGAGTCCTGAAGCAAATTTGCTATCAATCGCAGACCGATTGTCAGGACATGATGACTTGTATAAGCAAACGATGCCATCAACTTCAGGTTTTGGGCGTTATCACAAACATCTGCGTGGTCGACCATTTTTAGTGGCTTAAATGATCATGACGATTGCACTTATAAATCCTCAGTTTTTGAAAGCATATCCAACAGGTCGCATTGCAACACTTCCGCAATGCGACATAAGGTAGACAAAGACGGATTTGCAATCTTCCGCTCTAATTGGCTGACATAGGTTCGATCGACATCAGCATCTAAAGCAAGCTTTTCTTGAGAAATACCCAAAGCTTTCCGACGCTTAGTGATTGAATACGCCAATGTGCTTTTGATATGTTCAAGTTGTGATGCCATATCTCATTCTTTGCTGAATGAGATTAACAATCCACGGAATATACTCTACAATATCATTGGAAATTAGATGTAATACCCATTTTCTGCTATGCCCTTAGGATTGTTATATCGTGTTTACTATTCATATAAATCAAATATTTTTTATATGAATCATTTATTTGATATTTACTATAAATAGCAACTTGATATCAACATCTTCACACACAGCCAACTTTTACAAAATTAATATACGGACGCACATGTCCGCCTCATAACCATTGCCAACAATTAGTCAATTAATCAAAAAGGAAAATCACATGATTCGAAATATGCTAACGCTCATCGTCACACCAATACTTCTATCCAGTTGCCTTGTAACTCCGACTAAATCAGACACAGAAGCGAGGCGGCAAGCGTTAGAGCAACGGCGCGTTGCATGCCAAGCGATGCGTGCAAATTTACCATCGCAAGATAAGTATTTTGAGTTAAAGGGAAAAATTACATATGACACATACTATCGAGAAACTCTAACAAGAGAAATAGTACAATTTGGTCGTGTTGACGAATATTTCCAGTACAGCATCGACTCACCCAGCTGTGGACGTTTTCCTCTCTATCAGGTCGCGTCTGTCACCAGATCAAGTGAGACTTTAAGCAAGAAGGCCGTCGGGAATATCAAATTCGATGTAGCGTTGAAAAACGGCCAGGTTTTTCGAACTAATACCAACGTTCCTTTTTGCCTACACGATTCAAAGTCACCTAATGTTTGCACTACGCTTGTTGCTGCGGCCAAAAACGATCCAGAGAAACGTTCGCACTTTCGTTTCCTGACGAACGATCCTACCGTGAAACGCCTTGCTGAACAGGCAATTGATCACATGTGGATCGTGAAGCTAGAAATAGACTAACTGAAACGGCTAACACTTGCTTGCATCGACATGGTCGCCTGTGGCACCCATGTCGAGCACGCGTACTTACCAGCTGGGTTGGTGGATACTTGGCTTTGGCGACGAGATTGAGGTATTGGAACCTATTGAGCTTAGACGTGAGATTGCAGAAACACTTTCCGCGGCTTCCAAAAATATCTGCTTTAATTTTGAGCCCATATAGAAATTATACAAAAAAATAAGCGTTGAAATTTGGGATGTTGAGACAGGTCGCTTAGGCGACTTTAATAGGTTTGGTCAAATTAAGTTACCCATACAGACTGATTTTCAATGACATCAATAAAATTTTTACCAGAGAATCCATTTGGATATAATGTTGTATGAGTAAGTGTTTCTTTTAAATTAATATTACCGAGGTTGATTCCTTGATTGCTAAACATACCAAGAGGATCGTTCAGCAAATGGCTGTCATCACGCAGTGCGATGAGCACCTCTTCGAGTGAAACCTTTAGAAAGCCGCTGAACCTCTCATGATCATGTTCAATACAGGTATCTACGATCCAGCCTTGCATTGAGTGCACTTCATCAGCAGACTTAAATCCGAGTGAGTTTGCAAGACCTTCATCTGAAATAAGTGCTGACTGAACAGCTTTCAACTTGCGACATAACTGCAATCCAGCTTTGCGTAACGTCGTTGTTTTGTGCAACCATGCTTCCTTAAATGACCGGCGCATATAGGTTGATTTAATTTCAAGAACCAATATATGACCATCGCGAGCGCATATAACGTCAATTTCACCAGGGTTATCATCTTCAGACTTTGCGGGATGATAATTTAATCGCACATTAAACCCTCTGTCCTCAAGAGATTTCCCTAGCCGTTGTTCGATGCGATCCGTTTCTTCTCGCGCTTCTGCCCTGCGCGCTCCGATTCTCCGTAGATTGTTAATCGCAGTATTAGCGTTATTCTGCATGGCCACAACCCATGGTAATTGAAAAAAGTATCGCCCCACCCTCAGCAGTGGTCGCTCATGAAGCTCTGGAATAAGCACAGATTGCCCACTACGTATTTGCTTAGACAACCCTGATAAATCATTCGTCCAAAAATCTAGAATTGCTTCGGCTGCTTTGGCCAGTCCTTGAGGAAAATCCTCGCTCACCGTCCATGGACGAATACTCTTAATCTTGGTGGCACGATCCGAAAATGTTATTGGAAAACGATTTTGTGGGATTGGTTGCATCATTCCATCCATGGCAAGAGTTGCCAACGCTGGTCTCCAATGCCCAGCTTCACTTAGATGTTTCTCGTACGGACGAACATATTCTTTGATATAGAAAGCAGTCATCAACTCTAGTGATAACAACGCCTGAAATACATCCACTTGCAACCCTGTATCCGCTAATATTGTTTCATTTAGGCCATAGACCTCGGTTAATTGCAGCTTTGTACGAATAGCCTTGATAAAAGCAATTTGATTCTCATTATGATTTTCCGGACTGCCTATTCTTTCCATTGCCATTCCTGATGCTACAAACTCATCCATTGCGCGATAGAACCAGTAATTATGCAATCGCGCGAACTTCTCACCGTTATTTTCCCACGCGCGACGTCCAGCTTCATTTATCACGGTAATCACGAGTTCATTTTCTGCATATTCAAATCGTATATTGTCGTCATAGCAAAATGCATCGACTGAATGCTCAAGAAAACTATTCAACTCAAGCTGGGCGTCGACCAAATAACTAAAGGCCGAATAAATATCCTCTCTAATTTTGGGAAGCTCAGGAGAAGGAAATAAAAATGGAGATAGGTGCTCGCGTAGCGATCTGCCAATGACATCTTCAGTTAGCTGAAAATCACTATCATCACAGTTGTGAAGTTTCCATATCAAGATGTTATTGATAGCATCCCAAACATTCTGAGTATCGTTCTCGCTTCCATCTTCTTGGCTAGTTGGATTGAAAACTTTAGGTATCAAGTGTTCAAAGCCATACAGGCTGGCATATATTAGTAGCTCCAGCGTTGAGATATCTACTACCAACCGACTATGCAACTCAACTTCATCCAGCCTTATACGATACGCATGTTGAAATGCGTGACATATTTGAACGATTTCACCAAACTCGGCGGCATCTGTAACTGCAATAAGCTCAATCTCCTTCCAACGATCAGAGTCTTGGCGCAGCACAATCCCAGAATAACGTACCGCTCGACGAACTGCCTTAGGCGCGACAGACGCGATGTGTTGAATCAGCTCAAAATTAGCAATCTGTTGTTGCGACAAGTAACGTGCCAATGCCAACACTAGTGGTTGTGAGTCGTAGCCCTCGATAGACAGCTCCCAAAGAAAAAGGGATGACCAAAACTCTGCATTCCGGTAAGCCGTATTGATTGAAGGCTTCCGATTTCGCACAGGCTTATTGTCAAGATAGTCTTCTGCTACAGCAATTGCAGCATCCATCATTGACAATCCTAACGTAACATTACGCTCGAACCGTAGCTGATATATGTTTTTATTGTTTTCCAAGTTTGGCGTAAGTGAATGTCGTTAAATATACAATTTGTGTAAATGCACTTTACAATGATATATCAAAGCCATTAAATTTTATGGATAAAAACATTTCCTTTAATAGAGACTAAAAATATAATAAATTTTGTCATTTGTATTACACATGGTCGATAGAGTTAGGAGTAATCTTGGGTAAATTCTCACAAAAAAAATTCATAATGCTAACTAAGTCGTTTAGCGCAGTGACTTCGTAGACGCAATCATTCGTGGCTAACGATACTATTATTAACTCAAACACAAACTGGATAATCGCCAGTGAACAGCCGAGTTACTCGCAACTAAAAGAGGCTTCTAAAGAGCTTGTAATGGCTTGGGCAAATGATAGAGAAACTAAACAACCAGTTTACATTTTAGAATTAGGTAAACATCAACAAGGTGCTAAATGTAATTGTGAATGCGTAAGTTGCCACCTCCCGCTTATAGCTATAAATGCAGCAAAAACAGAATATAAAAGACGCCCTCACTTCAGACACCCTAATGGAGCCGCAAAGAATTCTTGCCTAGTCCTAACTGCAAGATTCGCTCTATCACAACAGTTATTAGAACAAAATTTAATTGAGTTACCTAGAAGAAGTCGCTCTTCTAAGGTTGCTGGTCTCAGTGGTACTTATCACGAAGCATGGGTTGAACTTCCACCTGAACGTGTGCGCATTGCTGACTCCCAACTTGTAGACAAAACTAGCGCCTTACTAACGCTTGAAGATGGCCGTAAATTGTTAGTTGAACTTACTGGCAGCCTTGAGGAAGACCCTAATGAGTATAATCAATTAATACCAACAATCAGACTTAATGTTTCAGACCCCTCAATTGCAGGAATGTCACGCGAAGAGCTTCGTAAGTGCCTAACACTTCTATGGGAGGGAGCTTGTTGGAATAATCATTGGGAAGACTCACGGCTTTCAGAAGAAGCGGACATCTTAGCAAAACAAAAAGCGATAGAATCACTGGATTGGCTTGATGATATTGATTATTCAGAAGATAACGATATTGAAGAACTATCTTTAGAACAGAAAAAAGAATCCTTGCTTCATAAAGAAGTCAAAGCCATTCTGGAGAGGGAAAAAAAGATTCATCTGCCAGAACTAAAAATATCAATTGAAAGAAAGCTTCCCAACCAAGAGATTTTTATCCAAGAACATACCATACAAGCTGAGATGGTTAACCTTGTAAATGTGCGTCTGGAAAAAAGACTTGGCAGGGTAATACCAGATGTTATGGCCGAAGTAATAACTGGCTCAAGTACTGAAGACAAATACCAACTTTTAATCGAAGTTACAGTAACAAATACGATAACCAGCGAACGCATAGAACGTATAAGTCAAGTTAACTTACCCACTCTTGAGATTGATATAGGTCGCATGGGAGGCTTGGTCTCTAGGGAGGAACTGACAAAGCTAATAATTGAAGAAACTGTAGCTAAGGTATGGCTTCACCACCCCAAAATAGCCGAAGAAACTATCAAATTAAACGCTAAGTTCAACGAAGAGCTAATTTCATTCGAAGTGAATAAAAGCAGAAAATTAGCAATTCTAACAATGCCACTAGAAGAGTGTGTAAGAAACTATTTAACAGCCTTTCAAGAACACTCAGACTTAGTAAAACAATCAGATAAAATCGAAAATTTCACTGTTGGGCTTAAAAGAGCTTTAGAACGTTTAGAAGACTATACAAAGGCTTTGAGCGACAGAGGCTACCCTGAGGCCAGAAAAGTTACTTTTGATTATGAACCCCGGAGAATCATACAAAGAATCTTGTCTATTAAGACTGGGGCCGTAATTGGCTATGATGTAGATACAGTATGGCAGGTAATAAACACTATCCTCCTAGATACAGATAAATATCAGAGTTGGCATACCCTTTACCTAATAGCTATAAAACAATACAACCCTGTAATACCAGAAAGAAACTTGACCAGAGTTACATCATGGAGACACAAGGTTATTGATAGCATCAAAACTGGAAGTAACAATACTTACTTAAGAGAGCCAAAATATGACAGATTTCTTAGTCTTCTATTTCCCGAGTTAAAAGATGCTTTAAATAATAATTTCGGAAAACGTACTGCCAGTAATGGACCAGGCAGAAAGTTTTATGACATGGGCAAGGACTCTCTATGGCTTAAAGGACCTGAGCTTGAAAAGTGGAAGAGAGACTACCCAGATGCTGCCAAAATATTTTTTGATAGCTGACTATGGTTAAGATTATGATGAATTTTGACTAATCAGCAAAATCGGATTTGATCCTATTTTGTTGATTTGCACACACTTTAAGAATAGGATTCTTCGGCAGTAGTTAACCGCCTTCCACACAATATATTGAGTACTCTTGTACTTGAACCGATTTCGGTTATTGCAGCGTAGATTCACACTTGGATTATTGCCTTTAAAGCTATTTAGCCTTTCGCCAATCCCAAGGGGCTATAGGATTAGAGCCCACCCAACCCAATCCAAGGGCGCGCTACGTCAAGGATTATTAAAAATACACCAGTAGAAAAATTGGGTTGCGCATGTTTCCTTAAAAGAGCATGTCTTTCAGTCGGTTTGAGTTGAGGACTTCAATCTGAAATTCGGGCGGCAGATCTCTCTCAGGATCAAGTGCAGCCCTCAGGTCCTGAATCACATACTGCGCCAGGCAGGCACGAACAGGCAGTTGTCGCTCCATCATCCCATTGAAATACTCGTTTCGCACGACTTGTTGTTGTTGAACAGAAAGCTTTCGATGTGCTGCCAGCTCTAGCATCAAGATTTGGGTCCAAGCATGATCGTGATCTATGGATTGTGTTGCTTGTTTATTAACTGGCGAGGCGGACCCAATTCGCCCTAACGTAAAGTCGAGAAACTCCAGCCTTCGAGAGCACCAAGCCCGAGTGTGCCAACGACGCCCTACATGGACAATTGAGTGCGGAAATATAGTTCGATTCTCGTAAGCTGGATTTGTCATTGAGGCGTAGCTTATCTCCACCCCTGTCTTATTTAAAGCTGCTTTCCGTAATAGAGCAAAGACTGCCGGTTTAACCTGAGTAAGGTCGACTCGCCCCTCTACAATAAAAGAATCAGAATCTTCTCCCGCCTGAATTTGCCGAACGTAATCATCCAATGAAATATCAGTTTCAATTCCATCAGGGCAGGCTGGTCTGAGCACCTTGGCTCTACTGTCTTCGATGATGCGCTCACCCATCATCGCGCGAAACTCAGCAAGCAATCGACTGGCCTGGACAGGCTGCAAACCAAATAGCTTGCGGATTCTGGCATTACCTATCTCCCCTTCCCATGCAAGCACACCAATCATGATTTGGAGACGGTGACCTCTGAGTGCTAACTTATTTGACATAGATTGTTTCTTGATACCTGCATGTTATCATGTATGATAACATATCATTAACGATAACACATTAAAGAGATTAAATTGGACTTTAGGCTTATTCGTATCATTCTTATTGATTCCTACTGCTCCAGCCGCATTGCCGAATTGGATATCAGCGGACACATCACCATTAACGGCGAGAATGGGGCGGGCAAGACAACTCTACTGAGACTGCTGCCTATATTCTTTGGCGAAAGTCCATCACGGATTATTCGAGGTGATGCGGTGACTGAACGGTTCGGTCGCTACTACTTCCCAACAATGGCCTCATACATAATTTTTGAATACCAGCGTCGAAACCAAAAAGCGCTTGCCGTCATTCATACTGACGGACAAAACAGTGACGGGGTTGTTTATCGTTTTATCGACAGCGAATACAAGCCTGAGCTATTTAAGGACGGCACTCAGATTATCCAGAGCCGCGATCTTTATCGGCATCTCGACAAGCAAGGTGTATATGACTCCAAGCCGCTGACATTGCACAGCTATCGACAAATCATCCAGAACACCGCTGGGCGTGAACATCGAAATCTTGCCAGCCGATTTTCCTTCACTGGCGGCACCGGGAAGCTGACTCACCTTGAAAGGGTGGTCACCGGCATTCTTCAGCGCGCGACAACCTTCTACGACTTGAAGCGGATGGTCGTTTCCTCCGTCCTCAGTGGTGATGAAGCCTTCTCCCTGCGTACAGGCAAGAAAGACTTGCTGCATTGGATTAACGAGTACGAGGCTCACCGCGGCCTGATGGAAAAAGCACCGATCATGAGCGACCTTGAGCAGGCCGACCAGTATCGTCGTATGGCAGAAGCTGAGTTTTCAAGACTTCATGCTCGCGTGAAGCTGCTGCACGATCATCTACAGGAACAAGTTGCACTAGCGGAAAAGGCCGAAGTGGATGCAAAAACTGACCTTTCAGCAACCGAGGAAACCTATCGCAATAAGCTTCAGGATGTATCTGACAAAAAAATCGATGCCGAGGCCAGATTTAAGCAGGCAAAGCAGTTCGTGGAACAATTGGATCGCAGAAAGTGTCAGTATGAAGAAGACGGAATAGACAGCAAAGTTTCCAAGGTTGACTCCCTGAACAGCTTACTTGCCGAACTGGGTCCGCTTGAACAGCAACTCCGTGATCTTGAGAGTGAGGTTAAGTCAGTCACTGAAATTTTCTCTGCTATGGAGGTAGAAGCAAAAAACCTTGCCAGGGAGCAAAAATCTGAACTGGATACCGCTCGCGGAGATATCTATCAAGCCTCATCCAAGCACAGGGAAACTCTGGCCGAGGCCCACAATACGAATCTCAACACTATACGCCAACGCCAAGAACCAGAACTTGAAGCGGTTAATAGTAAAGTGAGTGAGCTTCGCGGTAATGAGGCTGGGCTTATGGTTGAGGTTCGTAATGCACTGGCCGATCCAGAAGTCTTGGCAGCACTTGAGCGCGAGCGTCAAAAACAAATTGATGCCAATACTGATCTAGCCAGCCTTCACGACAAAACAGATCCTTTGCAGAAGGCGTATAGCAAGGTCAAGCGCGAATTTGAAGAGCTTGAACTACAAATAAATGCTGGTGAAGTGGCCATTGAGGAAGCGGAATCTGCTCTAGAGGAACTGCTGGCAGCTGACAATGCCAGCGAAGATACGCTCCTTGGATTTTTGAGACGTAATAAACCTAACTGGGCAACCAACATTGGACGGCTAGTCGCACCGGAAACCCTGCTCAGAAATGATTTGGCTCCACAACTTGGTGAGGGTAATGACCTATACGGAGTCAGTATTGATGTTGAAAAGCTTAAAGCTGGTAGATATACCTCGGAAGAATCCATCCAGCAAGAAATCAAGCTGGTGCGAAATCGGTTTGAAAAGCGGACTGCTGAAGTTGAAGAAGATAAAAAGGCGCTGGCAAAGAAAAAGGCAGAGTTAGACAAGTCAAAGGAGGCTCTAACAACCCACGAAGCTGAAATCGTCAAAGCCAAAAACAGGAAGAAAACAGCTGATGACATGGTGACTGCCGCTGACCGTAGGGTGGGAGAAAGTAAACGTAACGCTGCAATCAAAGCCGGAGAAAGCTTGGTGGATTGTCGCAAAAAGCTCGTCCTGGCTGAACAGGCCGTTGACTTCACCAAAAATGCACATCGCGAAGAACTGGCAAAAGCGGAACAGCAATACAGTGATAATCTGGCGCAGATTAAAAGTGAGGAAACCTCCAAGCTGAATCAAATCGAGACTAGAAAGAAGGACATTGAAACCGATTTGGGCAAAAAACTTGCGCAGATTAGCAATGATCGAGATGCAAGCTTGCTCAGCAAGGGAGTGTCGCCAGATGTCGTGAACGGAATTCGCGGGCGAATTACGGATCTGGAAGGCCGCATCAAGGAAGCTAATGGGCTCAAATCTTACGTCGGCCAATATCGAGACTGGCTTGAAAATAGTTGGGCTCAACGGACAGCTAAGCAACAAGAATGGCAATCTGCTGAAAGCGATTATGTTGGATACAAACGTGAGAACGAGGATCTACTGAAAGACCGCGCTGAGGTTATAAAGCAAAAGCAAAACGTCATTAAAAACGCTGGCGAGCTGATTGATACCAAATTCAAACTCAAATCTAAAGCCTCGCACCAGCTGAACGAGCTGGCAGTTTGGCCGCAGGACAGCGACAGTTTGGCTGCCGGGCTGGGCCACGACCTTGATATTGATATCCTTATCGCGGAACGCAAACGCCTGAATGAATCTATCGAGGAACATCGGGAGAAAATCAGGCTTGGCGTTGAAGAAATTCGTCGCCAAATGAGTTCTGTGGTTGGCACCGGTCCGGAGAAATTCCACGCCACTGCTTTGCGCGAGATGGGCTATCTACGCCCCGGCAAAGAACATGAATGGCTTGAAGTTTTCCGCAACTGGTTCAACACCGAACACGTGACCAATCGTACATCCCTGCTGCAACTAGGCAAAACGATGGCTCTGAACATTTCCTCCTTTTGGAAGAGCCTGGATGATTTCAAAAGGAGTGTGACTACCTTTGCGACCGACCTGAAATCGAACCTTGAACAAGGCCGTATATTTGAAACCATTGCTGATGTGACGATCGACATCAAGGCTCACGTCGATACCCAGAACTACTGGGAAGCTGTTGGTAATCTCCATAAGGAGTATGAAGCGTGGCACACACATGGCGATCCGAGTCTCCCGCCGGCCAGTTTCGTTGCAGCAGCGAAGGAGGTCGCCAACGTGGTTGGTGACGATAAAGGGCTGATTGCGGATCCAGTAGACCTAATTAGCCTGAAGATTAGTGCCAACGTGAACAACCAAGGAATGAAAACAGCCAATAATGAGCATGAGTTGGCCAACATGAGCAGCAATGGCCTTTCCTACATCATCCTTTGCGTCATCCTGATCGGGTTCGTAAACCGGATTCGGCGCTCAGAGCCGGTCGTTGTACCCTTCGTGGTCGATGAGCTGAAGGATTTAAGCTTCGCTAATGCCAAGACGCTGCTGGACCTGCTGACCCGGAACAATATCACCATGATTTCCGCCTTCCCAGATGTTGATCTTGATCTTGCGCAGTTGTTCGAGCGAAACTACAAGATTTTGCCAGGCCGCAAGGTTGGCCTGATCAACCTCGACAACGAAAACGAAGATGAAACTGAAATGGAGGCTTCTCATGTTTGATCAAGTTGCTACACACCTCCTTGAAGGCAAGTTTATTTGCGAATCAACGACACCGGAGGCTTTCCGCTGGCTTAAATCCGATGAGGCTAAGCAGGAGATTTCTACCTACCTTGGCAAGATAGGCAGGCGCTTGAGCAAATCGCCGAATGATCAAGCGTATTACGCAACCTGGACACGTGTCGGATCAAGCGAGCGAACTGAGGTAAAGAGAGTCTTCGCCGGAATTAAACAGACCATCCGACCGCTCATCCATTTCATCACGCTTTGCATGGAAGTGGAGAAGAAGGATAGCAGTCCTGTTTCAGGTGATCGCCTCGAATACGCAATGCTACTCAAGGCCGTAACCGAGAACGCACACCTGTTCGAGGTGCTACGTGAGTTTGGAACCATGGGCAAGGAGTTCACAGTCACAGATGCTTCGGCCAAGGGCATGCTGGACAAGGTGATTAAGCAAATGGAACAGTGGGGATACCTAATCCTGATTAATCGTGAACAGGAATCTTATCGCTTCACAGGGAAGTTGGATTATTACTATCAGGTGATAGAATTTCTGATGGAAAACGAAGGCATTACTGATCCCTCTTCACAAGAGCAAGAGGATGGAACGGAGCAAAGGAGACTGATTTGAGTATCGTTGACCCGGTTGCCACGCTTCTTGCCAAGCTAAACACCAGCAGCAGCACGATTGCCGCTGCCTACTATCAAGGGCGCGTACATAAGACGGACGAGAATGCCCGCGACATCGAGCGGCTACGTCAACTGAGGCTGCTGTCACCGGATATTCGTGATGCCTATCAACTTCGGGCAAGCTTCCGTCATTTCCTGAATGCGGCGCTAAATACCGAGCGTTTGTTTTCCATGGGCGCAAACATCGGAGGATACTTTCAGCGTCTTGCCAACTTGGTTGACGAACATTCGATTGCCTTCCAAGAAGGGCGTGACGTTGATTGTGAGCGTTACGAGGTGGAAACTAGAGAGGCAATTAGTGACATCGCTGATGCCATTGATGATGAGCTGATTATCCTCCAGGCGCAAGTAGCTACAAGATTTGCCGCAGTTTCCACGATTGCTGAGAAAAAACGACAGAACCTTCACTATCAAGAACGAACTCAGCAACTAGTGAATCTACTAGAAAGTTTCCACTTCTCAGATATTGGGGATCAGCTCGCCGGCCATGAAGAATTGGCCTTGTCGTTCAAATCACTTCTGTCCGAAAGAATACCTGCTTTCCGCGAATCGCTTTGGTCGATTCTTGACCTGCTGAATCAATACCTGTTCGAGTTTCGGAAAATCGAGGAGCGAGCCAAAAAAGTTCGGGCCTTTGCGTTGCACCTTAACCGCAATCCTGACTGGGAACCCAAAGCGTGGGATGAAGTCACCACCCCTGAGGACTGGTTACAATGTGCTACTCAGATCCAGATTCAATCGCATCCGGATGTGGCAGCTCCCGAATTGGAAGAGCTACTAGCTGAGATCGCTCGCACCATTCCATCAAGTGCGGGGGAAAAGAACAAAACAGCACGGCCTGCAGGGCATATAGAGGAAGAGTCCGGGAATGAAGAGATTACCCCTCCTGAGTCGCCCATCCGTAAGGCTGTTCGATTCTATTTTAAGGTGGCAATAAAATCAGACAAGGGAATATCTGCCCGCGACTGGTGGGCATCCAACCCGGTAATCTTGGGCGGAGTGAAAGAGGAAATCTGGTTGCTTCGTGTGCTAGCCGAACATGACAATAAAGGCAAGACTGGCAAGTGGGCTCTTCGGCTGGCTTCAACGTCGCATCCGGACTTCGATGGGAATGTCTTGATCAACGATGTGATTGTCTCAAGGAAACCTACATAATGCTTAACCAGAAGCTAGCCGAGGCCATGCAGCGAATTCTTTCCAAGCATGATGAGCGATTTACGCTTACTGTGGCAATGCAGGATTTGATCGACGCTGGGCTAGGGACTAAGCGAGGAAAATCCGCTCATTTCACCGCCAAGGACAAGGCTGAGATGCGCACCTGGCTTCAGGCCAAAGGGTTTACCGTTGAGCAAGTCAATTTGTCTGGCATGAACCGTAGTGAACGCCTTACAGTTACGCCTCTTGAAAAAGCCGGTGGAGAAGCAATCAAGAGAAATCGGGTGTCAATCAAAGCCTTGGCAGGCGAACCATTGCTGATAGGCGAGGGTCACTTAAAGCTACCCACTGAAAGCCATTTGGATGTTGATTGGACAAAGATTGCCGACAAGATTGGCCACCAATGCGTAATGGTGGTGGAGAACTACGAGAACTTTAATCGGGTGCATGAATTGGCCCTTGTTCTCCCTGATCGCTACCAATCCCCGCTGGTGATTTATCGCGGGGATCCCAATGAAAGTCGATTTGATAACGTGCTGAAGTTTTGTACACACATTGATTTACCGGTTCTTGCATTCATGGATGCAGATCCAGCCGGAATTGCTATCGCCTGTCAACTTCCAGGACTGATCGGAATGATACTTCCGTCACTCGATGTGCTTGAATCTCAACTAAGCAATCAACACACCGCCAGAATAGACCTTTTTCATGATCAGTACCCCGTGTACGGGCGGACACTTGAAAGACTCGATGCAGGCCATCCCTGCAAGCCAGTATGGGACTTGGTATCAAAACACGCTGCTGGCGTTGTGCAAGAAAGATGGATAACAGGGTGCATATGCACTCTGATTGCTTGTTAAGCACTCTGCCATCCAATTAACTTGTCCATACAGATTGATTTTCAATGACATCAACCGATGCACTTTTGTTATATTGCAAACGTGATACGCTGACTATGGTGCGCATTGCGCATTATTTTGAGAACGGAGCTTAATTGAATGTATATCACATGGCTGTTTTGTCCCTGCTTAAACGGGCTAATTTGAATAACAGGGACAATAGAGAAATTTATTTAGCCCTTCTAATCATTCGTTACCGAAGATTTCTAATCGCCGACTTACTGGATTATTAGCATTTGCAATTTTTCTAGCCGTTGATATCCAAGCTAGTGCTCGCTCATTGAAAGTTCCATATTTTTCCAGATATTGGACTTCAAGATAGTTCAAGTAGCTTTCTAATTGCTTGTGAAGTTTAAATAGCTCAGATTCTTGCAAGGCTTCTTTATAGATTGATTGTTCTAAATAACGCCGGCACTCTCGTTCCCTAAATATTCTTGTTTCTTCTTTACGGATCTCTTGCCTAGCCAACTCATCAATCCTGGCTTGTTTTTGTCTTGGCACTAGACTGATAAATTCATGAATGATGCTTGGCAACTCAAGCTCAATAAGTCTTTTCCCATCCGTCCAATTTCTGCCCAAACGTGCTTCCGCTGCATATACTGAAAATGTAAGCTTTCCTGTTGCTACAGGCTTTTTGTCAGGATACATAAGCCGCTCTAGTTCAGTCATCTTTTGCGGGGATTCAGCAACCTGATACTTATAGCCCTCTGAAACCATAAAGGTAATAACTTCGTTATCCTTAATAGCAACGACAGGGCCTTTGACTTCTTTATTTTTCATAGATTGAATTTTGAATCCATGTTTTTCCAGCTCTATCACCAACGCATTCAAGAGATTCAACGCTCGCACTAGAAGCGCTTCTGAAACTGTCACATGAAAACAACCTGCCTGCTGGCACTGAAGTCGACCCCGATAAATTGAATGAATTATCGAGTAATAGTCACTGGGCAAAGACTTTGATTTTTTAGCCTGATCTATTTTTTTAATGATTTTGTCAAAGTACTGCTGAGTACTTTGAGTAATCTTATGTGGAGAAAGAATTTGATCTGGAACAGATATCACACCTATTGTTTCCACCTCAGACTTTTCTTGAGCGAGTAGTTTTTTCTTCTGAAGCATGTCCTCATCTGTTATCGATTTTCTAGGTGGGATGTATACAGGACCTTCTCGGTGTGGATTAGGCAATGGGGGTTGGGAGACTTTAAATCCAGCACTGACCTTTGCCCAGTATCCTCTTGGCGGCAAAGGGATATTATGTCGCCGACAAATTTTAGAAAATCCAACATCGGAAAAACCATATTCCTTCGCTAAACTCAGAATAGGTTTACTCCATACCAAATCATATAGCTGACGCCGTGAAAGGTTCATATTAAACCCCATCAAATAAATGAATAAAGTTGACTTAAACAATCTGATTCTGAAAGTATTTATTCTTTGAAATTGTTTGTGAGTATTCTCATCTAGTTGACCGCCTATTATTATTTAAGTTGACCAGTTATTCTCATTTACACTGACCACTTATTTCTATTGAAGTAAACTGATGACAATGGATAAAATTAGACTTCCTGATTGCAGACGTTCTTGATCGACACTTCTGGCCAATTTGAGACATTCGCCAGTTAGTGATGAACTTCCGCAACGGGGGACAAAGCAGTCATACAGTTTTGCAACGTCAATGAGTACTGTGGGCCCATTGCGGACAGTCATAAACTGCCCTATGGAACGAAGTCGGCTGTTAGTTTCAATTATTCAGTATTTTCTAGAGGTCACTTCCCAGCAAAAAATTACTTCTAAGTGCTCCCCCTTATTGTTAAGTAATTTAGATGAGCATTTAATTTGAGTTCAATACGCTCAGCCCAATATTCAAACGTTAGGCAGCACGATCCTGAGCATTCGAAGGGAGAGGAAAATGAATACTAGGGTAAGGCGTCCGGCAGGTGTCTGGATAATCACTGTGCTCTTCGGGCTACTATATTTCGGAAAGGCGGTGTCCGTAGCATATATGTATCTATCAGATAGTCCGGCCGCAGAATTAGGAAGACAGTACTATGCGAATCTTTCAGTCGTCGAAAACGTCGTTCAGTGGGGAGGTTTTATTCTCATCGTCATTTCGCTTGTGTATCTATTTCTGCTGAAGAACACGGCATTTTATCTCTTCGTCCTAAACTTCGTGCTTGGGATAATGTTCACCGCTAGGGAGATTATCACATCGCGGTGGTTCTCATATGCCGAAAACCAACTTGGAACTAACAAAGCGACCGCTCCTTTGCTTCTTACAGGGCTTGCCATATCATTTGCTATGGTTATGTACGTATGGCACCTGAAGAAAAAGGGTATGCTAAGTGCATAAAATAATGCCTATGCCTGCCCAAGCCTTACTTCAATAGAACTTGTAGCGCAGTGTCCAAATATCGTCGAACTGGAGGTTGAGTCATGTCGCCATATTCCCGCTCAATGAAAAAGTCGCCTAACCACTCGGTCACGCGGCTTCGCGGCCAGCCCCTTACCTCAAAAGTTAGGTTCTCTATGAAAGCTTATATCTCAATTACATTCCTTACTATTTTTTCATTAATAGGTTGCGCAGGTCCTACTGAAACTCAAGGCCCTGCACACTACAAGGTATCAACCTCTAATACTGAAATTGCTTTTGCAAAACTAAAAGAATATATTAGCAAATATGCAAGACCAGCTAATAATTTACATATAGATAACCCTTTAAGCTTAATTAATGGGGAATTACCAGATTATCCACCTGAGGCTAGAAAGCATGGTATTGAAGGTCTTGTTACAATTGCGTTTTCAGTCAACGAGCAAGGATTTGTAGAATCAACAGAAGTTTTACAATCTCCGCATCAAATACTTACTGAAGAATGTATTAAGGTAGTAAAAGCTTGGTATTTCAAGCCAGTTACAATAAATAACGAGCCCGTTAAATTTAAAGCAGCCATTCCATTGGAGTTTAAACTAGAATATAACAACCTAACCCCTCTCTCATTCAAGCGGGATGGACGCCTAGCGGCATCCCTTGTCAAACGTTATGCGCCCTGAAATAACGCACCTCATATTGCTTGGTCAGCTGCCTCCTGAAGCTGAAGCTTCTGTCGAGCACCTTCGTCAACTAGAGGCTCTTCTTTTGTCCATTCAAAGCCCCGTTTCAAATGAAGAGGCGAGAGCACTGGTTCGCCTTTTTGGGCCAGACAGCTGTTTTGGCTTGGCATGGACAATTCTTCATCTAATCGAATCCGCACCCGGATGGCCGTTGGTCGATTGCTTGTCCAATTCAAACAACGATTGGGTTGCTTTACTTCGAGACCGAGCAGTGCGTGGAGGCGCTTTATGAATCTGGCTGTTAATCGTACCAAGGTTGGAACGCATAGCTCATCCATCAAGTGGGGCGCCTAACGTAAATATCCATGGCTCATAATAGAAAACTTGTACTCAGTGGCATCTCTTTGACTAAGGCACGTCCCAACAGACATGGTATTGAGGTTGCTGGAAAAATTAGAGATGAACTTGAAGGGCTTCTTATAGCTTCTGGGTACTTTGATAATGCACCGTTTAAATGGGTTGGTCTGAGTCTCCGATATGGCCTCAAGTATGAAAATCAACCACATTATCAGCATATTGATAAACATGATGGCGAACTTCCCTTGGCTATTGAGTTGGATACTCACGAATTAATTGAGGCTGATCGGGCCGAGTTGAAGAAACTGTTTATGCATGCGACACTCAAAGCATTGGTACATGCGGGTCGGAAATATAACCTCCCCATCAAGTCGCTGGAAGAGTTGGCAAGACAGTTTTGTCGCTAAGGAAGTTCTTCTTTATCAAGTTGAGGGACTTGCCTTAAATAGAGGGCATATCACTACAAGTGTTGACTGTCTGCAAAGGGTCGACTCCGGAAGTATAGTCTTAACACTCGAAGGTCAGCTAAGCGGTGTTTCTGCCACCTGTTAAAAATTGGTGAACTTCCGGATTGGGGTCGAAACTTGTCCCATACCCCTGAATTAGCTTACCACAAAGCTACCATTCAAATATCTGCATAGCTTTAACTAATGGTCAGTTGGTATGAGTATATGCAGTTTGAATCAGTAACATTAATCTTCTTAGGTGGAAAATGAAACAGGCAGATCAGTTTTACTCATTTTTGAATTTAAAACAGTAAAAATTTTGAAAAATTGAGCCAACCCGTTAATGAAAATTCAATTAATCACGTGTTGAGTGACCTTTTTGATACGTTTGCTCGAATAAAAAAGCTGGAAAATTCATATAAGATTTCTCTCACGCCATTTAATTAATAAAGTGAAGAGTTATGAAATGTAAAATCTTAAAATTAAAGAAAACATATAAATCTAAAGAAAAGCTAAGTAATTCAACTTTCATTGGAATTGCCAAAACTTTCAAGTTACCACCAATTTTGTTTGTAGATTTTTTAGGACGGTAATATGAACGATTCTAAAATTCACATCTTTGCATATCGTTCAGAAAATATCCACGTTGAATTTAATGATGGCAGAGTTGAGGGAGACCTGAACAAAGTAATATGGGGTGATTTGGAAAATATAGTTTCGTCACTTTTAAATATCTTTAATCATGTTGGCAAGGCAGAAGCAGTATCATACTTCTCCGTGGAAGGAAAAGATAATGTTCAGATCGGTAAGAAAATTGCAATTGAAATCGCATCAATCACCGAATGCGATATTAAAATTCTCACCGAATCCTTTCTTAATCAAATTAAAAAAGGAGACATGATAAATCCTGACTTATTTGACGAGCACTCATGCTCTTTTAATGAAATTGTTAAAAAAGAAGTGCGAAGCTTTCTGTTTCAAAATGGCAACAAGCAAATAAAGCAGGATCTAGAAATTGATGTTTTTGGTTCAATCATGAAATTAAGTGGAAGATTTGGCCAACTTGAGAATAACGTTATAAATTTAGACGAGCCTCCAGAAATTCATATTGCAAATGTAAATGGGCTCATAAAACATAGTCGGATGGCTCACTTAAAACTCGCATCCTCAAAAATTCTGATAACTTATTTTAATCAAAATGATTTTCTACCTCTACACAATTTAATGCTGTCAGATGAGCCGCAACAATTCATATTGCAACAAAAACACGACGCGGGAGGGAAAAAAGATTGGTACCTAAATTCATTTGAAAAATGTTCTGACGAATCTTTAAATTTTCAACTCACTTGAGTATTTTTATCTAAAGGCTCCACCGACTACTGAAGCACCGGTAACATTTACTCTAATTAAAAAAAGCCATCTAAAATATTCGGATTATGCAATATTATGGCAAATAAAAAATAGTTTTCAATTAGGCTGCAACACAAAGCAGACTGTCAACGTTGAAACTCAGCGGCACCGTTAGGCGTCCCGCCTGAATGTTCGGGTAGAGACATTTTTGAGATTAAATTTTCCGTCCATCTGAATCAAGTCGGATCACCTCTGGCCTGAACATCAGTCTGGGAGCGTCAGGATCTTCTGGAACCACGAAGAGTCGACGGCCACATGTGTGGACAACACTAGAAGTTCCATTCTCATCAAAGGTCAAAGGAACCACGTTGGCTCCCCACATCTCAGGCAGCGTGGCTCTGACTGACGATGTTGCGCAAACTGGAATCTTTCTTTAAGACGCTTAAATTCGTCACTTTCTGTTTTTCCACCTCCAAAAAGACGATCTAAAAAACTGATCTTTTGATGGTTGAGCGAGTCAATTTCAGTTTGAATTGAAGCGGTGTCAAATGCCTCCTCTCCTTTGACTGGAATACTCAAACAGAAATCAATGACTCTATTTAGCTTCCTGCACAGCATTTAATTTAGCAGATTGAGTTGCGTTCAGTGTTTCAACTGATTGCTGAAGTTTAACCAGCTCTTCTTTAAGTTGCACGGCGTCTGTTTTAAGTTGCTTATTGAGCTCTTGTGAAGCTTTCAATTGCTCTTTCATTATCAACACTGCATCAGTTTGTTGTTTATCATTATCTAGCTTGTAATCGCTTGCGATACTATTCTGCCATGCAGTCATTGCAATTGTGACTACAACAGAAGCAATCAGCGCCCACTTAGCCCAAAATAAACTTGTTTCAGCTTGTGAAAGTGTTGTCTTCATTGCATCAGAGTTTTCTTCTAGGCTATCGACCCACTGTGGGATGACTTCGGTAAGAAACACGGTATGTAAATTAGCTAACTTATCTGCCATATCCCCAACCAAACCTGCAACCTCGCGCAGTTGCGTTGCTGAATCTTCACTGGCAATTGCAGCACGCCCCATTGGCGTTTCCTCAATCTTAGGCATGTACAACTCTGGCATACGAGGCTGAGGCATTTCCGAAATCTTTGCTTGGGCTAGCATCTCCTTATGAGCCATGCCTCCAAATAAACGCTCCTGATCTTCCTGGAGTTTTCTAAATGCTTCAACCGCTGGGGACAGCTTAAGACTATCTCTCACTGCGTTTAAACTTGACATGCTGTCTACTAGAGATTTCATAGCACCTTGAGAAAGAGAGCCAAAGGCGCTCCCCATCGAACTCTTTAGTTTTTTATTCATTTCCAGTGTGCGTTTTATATCACTTGTTACTTCGTCAAACACAATAGAGCCTAAACTTTCTAGCGTTTTATTTCCTGCCAATGGCGTCAAACAACAAACTTCAATAACACCATCTATGAGGAGTTCGATGTCAGTACTACTTAGTTGAGAAAAGATCTCATCGGTCAGTGCTGATGTTTTTTCTGGATCATTGTCAGTGCAAACTAAAGTCTTGAGTGCAAGCTCTCCCAGTGCTCTCAAGTCTTGGCTAGCCTTATCTTTTCCCTCATCAAAATAGGCAGTAAAGGTTTTCGTGACGCCAACTGACAGATGACGAACATAGAATGTGCCTTGGCTTGTTGTTACAGGTTTTCGGTCTTTAAGCATCATCGACAATATGCTTTTCTTGCTTTCGCCAGTTGCCCCTTGATTGTCTGCATCTTCTGCCATTCGTTTAACTTTCAGTCAGATATATAGTTATCAGTAATTGTATCAGGGTCGTTGGACTTGATTTTTCATATTTAAGGTGTAATATGTACAACATATTATGTTGCATTTATCCAAACGGAGGGTATGATGACCGCCACACAAACAGCATCAGCAGGCAAAGGAATGGAAATCGACCGTTCAAAAATCACGCCCATGCTCCTCAAAATGTTTGAGCTTTGGAACTTAACCACCGAAGAGAAGCTTGCTGCCCTTGGTTTGTCTACCGACAACCGAGCTGCACTTACACGGTATAAAAAAGGTGAAGCCATATCTGCAAGCAGAGATATGTTGGATCGTGCCGGCAACTTGCTTGCCATCCACAAAGACTTGCGTTTACTTTTCCCAAGAAATCCGGAGTTAGCTTACACTTGGATGAAAACTAAAAACAGGGCGTTGCACGGCAACACACCTATTGAGACGATTGCAGAAATGGGCTTTCCTGGTTTGTTGTATGTACGTAGCTACCTAGATCGTGCACGCGGCAACTAATGGATTCGTTATTTTCAAATCTGATTCTCACCGATATTCATCAGAATGTCGCGAGAAACATCGTCTCATTAAGAGTCTCTGAAGATTTGTTCGATGATCTGACCGATGACCCAGAAGCCTGGCAAGCTGCCCAGCTTCTGGAGATGGAAACCAAACCCAAGTTATTCAATTCTCATCAGCCAATTATTGACAGACCATTTGAAGAAGCAGAGTGGAATACAGCGATTGGCTATCCATTCCAGAACTCGTCACAAAGCAGATTCTCTGACGGCTCTTTTGGCGTTTGGTATGGGGCTGAGTCCATAGAAACGACTGTGTATGAAACAGCGTACCACTGGCAAAAAATCCTATTGGATGATGCAGGCTTCAATAAGCCAGGTGTCGAGATAGAGCGAAGAATCTACATGGTGCAATGTGACTCACTTCTTATAGATTTGCGTCCGCAAATTAAGACACATCCCGAAATCATTCATGCATCAGACTACACAGCAACACATGCAATTGGAAGCAAGCTACATCGTGAAGGCCATCCAGGCTTAATCACAAAATCTGCCAGAATTTGTCGTGGCGATGTATATGCGATATTTACGCCTAACGTGTTATCAAACCCTGTCCACTCATGCTACCTAACCTATAGAACCACAGCGACTGGTGTTCAAGTAGAGAGAGCGCCAGGTGTAGTTTGGATAACTTTTTAATTTTGATTACTTTTTAAACGCTAAATATAGATTGGTGATGAAATATGCAAATCAAAGCTGCAATTCAAAATAAACAACTTTTATCATTCACCTACGATAGCTATTCTCGTGTGGTTGAGCCTCATACTTATGGCTTAGATAGAAAGGGACATCTTGCCCTACGAGCATATCAAGTTAGAGGCGGTAGTGAGTCTGGAGAGTATGTCGGCTGGAAAATGTTTCACGTAAATAACATGCGAGGTTTATCTGTTTTATCTGATCACTTCCAGAGTGCAAGGCCACAATATAAGCGTAATGACTCAGATTTCTCCACCATAAATGCTGAGTTGTAACGCAACAAGCTTAGACTGAAAAAGTCACCAAATAACGTCACTGGGTAACGCTATCGCGGTGCCCATACGCTGACTAATAGCATACTGAAAGCATAACCACGCTAAATTAGCGACCATTTATGATAGATCGCTACTTATTTTTAAAACGCTATGCAGTCATTTTGGGATTCTAAACGTTGTATGACCGCTTTGTCACCCACTTATGCGACATTGATATTATTTGGCAGATCACCTTAATTGGCATAGTTCAGATAATTATAAATGGCTCCTTTGAAGTAATTCCATGTGGTTCTTTTGACTGGAATACTCACTATATACTAAAAAATCTTGAATATGTCATAAAAATTATTATCAAAAGGATCCAGTTGTTGCTATTTCTTGCGTAGCCTGAATTTTCGAGCTTGAAAACAATGCCGCAACGCTGTAGGAAACACTCACCTTCTAAACTATCTAAGTATGAATCAAGTTGATACCCTTTAAAGGCCAGTCCTTTTTCTGTACCAGAGCCAATTACAATGGGGCTAAAGTTGCAGCTTTCTGCACGCGCAATTAATTTCTGATCAGCATGTCTTGGCGCCAACACATCAAAAGACTTTTGTGGCACTTGAAATACTGCCATAAAAATTTCCATAATCCTGAATTGAAATTCGGTGCGCATCAAAATATGCCCCCTTGTCCCAAACATTGGCAACAATCGTTCAATATCAAAATCAATTTCATGACAATCAAACTGCAGCCCATCATCATTCACCGACTTAATATAATCAAACAACCTCTTCCAGACTGCCGGGCTAGTTTTCTGGAAAATTCCCAAATCACTCTCTTTTGACACAAGACGGTCACTCTTTGAAGATACTGCTTTTAATAAATCGTATGCAAAATTAGCCGCTTCTAATGAAACTCCTAAGGTCGTTGCTGCCAACTCAATTTTTTTACCATTCGCCAAAAGCCTGAACAATTGGATCAGGTCAGCCATGGTGACTTTTCGTTTAATTCTGTTTGCTTGATTATTTTCAGAAAGTTGGAAATTTAGTGCACCTGCATTCACCACGAACTGAGCAATATCTAGAACATTCTTCACTTCGAACCGCTTATCAAACTTAATCGGATTTGTATATTGCGCCGACCAATCTCCAATAAAGTGTATATAGTTTCTCAGCTGCGTCGAACGTGTCGCATGTCCTAGGTAGCGTGCAGATGCCCATGCCTCGCGTCGTGTATGGTTAACAGTCCCAAGCAGCGTATACGCAGCAGCTGGGTCAATTAATTTAAACTCGTTATCTTTATATAGATTTCCAACTGGATATAAGGCATGAGCGATTTTATTTGCAGCAGTATGTCTGGCATGATGAATCACAATATCTCTGTTACCTGTAACTTGCTTAAGAAGATTAATGACATTCCGCTTAATCTTTGCGTTGATTGGCTCAGAAAGTGAATCTCCTCCAATATTAAACAGCGGTGTATGTTGATTGCTACCAGGAATAGCGCTAAGTTGGTTTAAGCTCCAGTCAACAATGGATTTTTCACAATCAGACAATTTGAAAACTAATGGCACTTGCCGACGGCTGGCCGGCCTTTTTAATTTCCTAAGCCGATTGTCCGACACAAATACCACCATCTTCCCGTCTTCAACAAACAAATCGGACGCTAGCAATCCCAATGCGTCCCCGCCCCTTAGCCCGAAGCGGTAAGTAAGCAATAAAAGCAACCCACTTAAACGATCATGAATATCAAATTCAGAAGTAGATTGCGTTAAAAGCAACAATGCATTTTGATAGTCATCTTCAAAAATGAAACCCGGGGAAACCAACTCCGCTAATTCTGGAATATCAATTTCCGACCAATCAGGCTCCTCGACACCTTGAGCGCGCGCCCATTTATGGAACCCTATCAGTCTTCGTCCAACATAGGCTCTATCGTTTTCTTTTGCGAGACTCAGTATGTTGCTATAAAACTCGGTTATGTCTTCCTCATCCATGTCTACCAAGTTTGTAGCATACGCCAATACTTCAAATTTTATAGAGAGCGCGGAAAAATACCGTTCAATGGATGAAATAGCGAAGTACTTTGTAGCAGAGTACTTTGTGCTGATGAGATATTTCACCCACAAAACAAGCAGCTGACATGATCTTGATACCGATGAGGAATTCTGATTAAGCAGCGCTTTGATTCGTTTAGTTAAATCTTCGCGTGTTTTTGTCTTGGAGTCGCCATCTTTTTTCTCATTTGCTAGCGCTTCTCGCACCTTCCTAAAAAGTACTTTAACGCCTTTCTGCAGCGTCTCATCATTGGATAAATGGACGACTTCTGCTGCAGCAGGCAGAAAATCGGTCGCTAATATCAATTGCGAATCATTTAAATCAGAAGAGCAACGATCAAAATCTAAACGGTAATTTTTACCAAGCTGGAACCTAATTAATTCTGGCCAGCTCCATGAGTATGAACTTACTTGTCCGGAAAGGTAGCCTGCGACAATTCCAGGTAACTCCAGCACATTGACCTGATTAATGAGTTCAGCAACGTCTTTAATCAACGATCCTGTGTTGTAAATTTTATTTGCCTGGTCATAATTATCAGAAACTATGTTGGCTATAACCTGAAAGGTTTGAGAAACTGGCTTATTAAGATATGTTTTGCTCAACGCTAATTTTTTAGCATTCTGCATCCAATATGCACACAAATTACTAATTGAAAATCGTTTTGAAAGTATCAGCAATGCTTCAATTTTCTCTGAGGAAGAAAACTCCACATAGTACTGCTCCTGCAGTTGCACTATCCGGAAATGAGTTCCCATAAATACTTTTATTAGCAGATCCTTGTCTGCAACTCGATTTTCAAGGCCAAATATTATTACGCTCAGTAATGCAGCATCAGTGGAACTAAAGCGTGAGCCAGATTTTGAAGAAATTACATTCGTTACGGTGTCTAGTAACTGGATATATTTTGTCTGCGAGCGAATACTTAATTGTGAAAATGGAGACTTTGTTTCGGAAAAAAAATATTGTGTTTTAAGCTTTACTTTAAGATTCGTCTTACGAGAATACTTATTGATTTGCTTGACTAGATATGTATAACGCAAAAAACCATCGCTTCTAGGTAGGCCATTCGGATGAAATAACATAACTTTTGAAAGTGTCTTAATCTCTCTTTCTTCGAGTGCATCAAATGTCGAATCCCCAAGAGTCTTTTCTATCTCCCATTTGGCAGCCTTGATTGCATTCACTATCCTTGCCTTGCGATTTATGGCACGACTGGCTGAACCGAAAGTACGTTCTTGCATTACATTTGAAATCGTTAGAGATTCTTCCAACTTCAAATATGGCTGATGCTTTGGGAGAGCAAACTCCAGCCTATCAAATAATTTATTGAGAACAGGACGCAGCGTTCTCGTATCAGACAAAAAAGTTCTAGTAGAGTAGTCGCCATAAGTTTCAAGTCCTGACTCCAGATGGCCAAGATACCCATCGACAATTTCCTGACAAATGCCTTCAGCAGGTAATAGTTTTGCAAGTCGATGTCTAAATAAATTTGAAGGAAGTGGCCAATTGAATAAATTTAAATTACTGACTTTAGAAGCACTGACTGATTCCCAATCTAATACATCTTTGTCATTTATAAAAAATAAAAGTGGGATCTTATCTGAATGCTGCCCTTGTGCTAGTTGGTAAATTTCGTATGCTAATGGCGACTTTTCGGTATCGATTGCTTGGCTAATAATTCTTAGATGAGTTAAATATTCTTTTCTTAAGAAGTTGATGAGCTTATCTGGAAGTGCTAACAGCCGTCCTTTGTTTCCCCTGCCATTGAATTTGTCATCTACATAAAAATAACCACTCTCAAAATCAATTTGCCTTATTGACTCTACCAAATCATTGATTGGCCTACAGCCTGTGCTGGCGAGGATCATCGTGTAAAGATAGCCGGTGAGATTATTATGATACTCAATCAAATTACCTGACTGCCTAATTGATTCCAGTGACAGACCAGCTTCAGAGATTGCTTTTTTTAATAATGACTCAATAGGATAGAGTTGGCTTCCTGCCGATATTTTATTTTTATCTTCCGGCTCGTTATTTGATAAAAATTGTACCTGCGGATGTTCATTTTGCATCCAGGCTGAATATGCACTTGCTGGTGGCAATCCAGTGCTCGGATGACTTGCAATGATGCGTGTAAATTTATCGTTCTCAGTTGCTGCGAATGCTTTTTGCGGCAACATGTTTCCTAGCATGCCAGGCGTGAGCCTGGGAACAAGTTGTCTGAACTGTGCTTGAAATAAACTTTCAGGCATACCCCATTCTTCTATATTCCAAAGATTCCCAAGAAGCTTTGCATGAGGTGATTTTGATATATGTTCATTGATTATCCTGTGGACAGTCTCAGGAAGATCAATTTGCTGTGTTTCTATGTACTTATATATCCATAACTTTTCATTTTCTGATTTAGGAACCCATGATTTTTTTCTTCTTGGTTGATTTCGAATGAGCTTTTTCTCTTTTAAATTTAAAGCCCAATCATCACCTAAATCTGTGATTTGAATGTTTAATGCCCGCCTGAAGGATCTCCCTGTATTAATTGCAATCCATACCAAAGCAGCCAACAATTGCTCATCCTTTTTTTCTGAGTTCAATAGTTGATCATTTGCTGTTACAAGCTTTTCGCTTTCAATTGCATTCGGCTTGTTCCACGTCCAAGGCAGGAATTGCAGCTCTTCAACCGTGTTGAGTAAAACTGAATTACCTTTTAATTCTTTAAGTTGCTGTGATTGATTTGAATCGACAGCGACTTTAGTACCGGTATCTTCATCAGCATCTTCATGGACTTCAACTAGATTATCTTCATCATCCATTAGCCCTTCTGTACCATATTTTATGTCAGGTAAGTTTCCAGCATCTGTAGGCCCATGAAAACGAATCGGAACATCAAAAATTGGATGTATTAACTCAAATTTTTCTGGATGAAAATTGTTATTACAAATCTTAATTAAAGTATTTAGAAATTTGAAGTTATTAGATTTTTTGTCGTGATTTCGGCTTATTTGTTCAGCTTTTTGCTCAATTGCCCGGGTGAACGGATGATATCCAGTTGCATCAACCATCAGCTCATTGATTAATTCTAATTTTTCCAGTTTTTGATCTGCTGCCATGCGCAAATATCCGAACAAATCTCTTAGATAGGTATCCTGTAGATTGTGTGATGATGCTGCGCGTATTGCTTTAATAACTAGCCATAGCCTCAAGCGTTCAAACCACTGAACCTCATCAAAATTGCCAACAGGGGTTCGTTCAGTAATTGCGCTTGCTACATATAGTGATTTTAAATATGAATAAAACTGACTCTTTGCGGGTTTGTGCTCTGAAAGAATATTTGAATTTGAAGTTACATATGGATCAGATTGAAAAGAAACAATAAGTTTATATAAGTGATATGAATACGAGTCGGATTTACTCCACCGACATAGAGTCTCCAGACAGTTTTTTGAACTTAGTCTATCAATGATTGTTGGTAATAAATTAATACGTTCGCGAATTACAGTGCAATCAACTAATAGCTTGAGACTATCTTCAACATCATTTTCGATAGCCCAATTAATTATCTGACCCAAATCATCAGATGGACTTGTGGTCAAAATTTTGACGGCACTCATATTTAACCAATCCCTCATATTTAAAATATCGTCAGCAAACAATGGTTTTAATTGTTGCCAATAGTAAGGATTGTAATATGAATAGAATCAAAAAAACATATAAATTTCAGTGTTTTATTACGTTTTACACCTATTATTAGCGTAAGTTACGCGTAGATTAGGTTAAGATTCATAATCTTCCCACCACTAAAGACGCCCCTTTCGAAAGATTGGGGCGTTTTCTTTTCTGCGACTTTCTCGATTAGTAGCCACCTAGTAGCCAGAAGCTCTATTATAGGTCTAGTTTTAACAAACATGCTAGTGCTTGAAGCAAGCACCAATATCCATCATATTCAAGCAATCCAGAAATATGCAAAAGCTCGCAAATCGAGATTCAACAAAACTTGATATGTGCTAATTAACACACTCAACTTCTGATAAGGAATATAAGTCTGTTATTTATTGTATTAATCAAATGAATGAAATAAACTCCAGCAGCATGTAAGAAAAAAGTAGAAACTAGTGCGGATGTGTCTAACATTTCAGTTGTCTACAAACAACTCTTTAAGAAACTTAAAAACAATATGTCTTCTATCAATACTGAAACTGACCTGCCCCCAATAACACTACCAACTGATTCTGAAAAAAGTCCGT